>WVSL01000001.1:0-230000 GCA_015689685.1 Rhodobacterales bacterium HKCCE2091
TCACCGGCCCGGCCCCGCCGGAGGTGCGCGGCAGCGCGAGGCACCCCGCGCCCAGGTCCGGCAGCGCGATCCCGATCAGCCCGTGGTCGGCCAGCCGCTCGGCCCAGACCTGCGGGAACGCGCGGTCGCCCGCGTTCGACACCGCCAGCACCGCCGCGCCGCCGCCGGCCCCGGCCTCCACCAGTTCCGCGAAACCCGCATCGAGCGCGGCGTCGGCAAGGCCCCGGCCCGCGTCCACGCGCAGCCGCCCGGCCTGGTCCCGCACCGGGCGCGGCGCGGCGTTGCCGTCGATCGCGCCCATGCGCAGCCCTTCGACCAGGCCGATCACGCGGTCGAGCCCGTGGTCCCGGCAGCCGTTCCGCTCCGCCATCCGCACCGCGCCGGCCGCCGCCCGCGCCGCGTCGCCGGACGCGCCCGCGCGCGTGAGCACGTCGCGGGACAGCGCCTCGATCTCGGCGAGGCTCAGCCTCTCGATTGCACCCGTCATGCCCATCATGCCCCTCGCTCTGCCCGCGCGGTGGCGGCCTCGACCGAACCGATTTTTCGATAATCGAAAGGATCGGGGCCCATCCTCCCCGACCGTCTCCGAATGTGCCCGATCCGCCCGCTATTCGCCTGCAGGTTGAACACAGTGTTCATCCGATGCGCCTCCGGAGGCAATCTGCCATTTTGGGCAGGTTTTGGGTGACGTTGGTTAACAAACCATAGATCTCGGCCCCCGACCCGCTTTCGCGGCCCCGATGGGCGGGGTTCCGCCAACCGCGCCCTTGGGGATGGCGGGGTGCCGCCTAGCGCCGGGCGGTCAGGAAGCGGTGGCTGCCGTCGGGTCGGATCGCGCAGGCCGTCAGGCACCCGCTCCGCCAGGCGGCGGTGTCGGTGTTGATCCGCCCGGCATCGAACAGCGGCGCGTCGACCTCGGTATGGCCATGCGCGACCCAGGCGCCGTCGGCCCGCGCCTCCATCCCGAACTCCGGATGCCCCCACAGCAGGACCCGCGCGCTCTGTGCCTCCATCGCGTGCATCGGGTCGGCGGCGGCGTGGACGACCCACAGGTTGCCCGACCGCCAGCTCAGCGGCAGCGCCGCGACCCAGGCCGCCAGGTCCGGGGTCAGCGCGGCGGCCAGCGCGCGCGCCGCGGCCTCGTACATCGCGGGCGTCGGCGCCTCCGCCGCACTCGGGTCGTCCAGCCCGTAGCTCGCCATCGTCGCCGCGCCGCCCGCCCGCAACCAGCGCGCGCCCCGGTGTGCCGGGTCGGACAGGAAATCCAGCAGCATCCGTTCGTGGTTGCCCATCAGGCAGGTGACGTGGTCGGGAAACTCCTCGTCCAGCGCCTGCATCCGCGCCAGCACCTCCGCCGATCCCGGCCCGTGGTCGATGTAGTCGCCGACGAACACCAGATGCGGGTCCCGGGCCGAGATCCGGCCGATGTCGTCGTCGATCAGGTTCAGCACCGGGTCGAGCAGGTCGGCGCAGCCGTGGATGTCGCCGACGACGTAGACCGGCCGGTCCGGCCGCGGCCCGGCATCCGGCGTCTCCGGTTCCGGAACCGGTGCCTGCGCGCTGCGCCTGAGGAACGAGAACGGCCGCTTCATGGCCTTACAGATGCGCGCTCGGCCCGGTGCTGGCAAGCGCGGGCGTGGCGCGGGTCAGTCCTGCGCCCGCAGGATCCCCGCCGGGCGCACGGAAAGCGGGCGCAGCGCGAACAGGAGCCCCGCCGCCAGCACCGTCGCCGCCCCGCCCGCGACGATCGCCGCGGCCGAGACCGGCTCGAACCGGTAGCCGCTCTCCATCACGAAGCGCATCACCGCCCAGGCGCCGAGCGCCCCGGCCGCCACCGCCACCGTGCCCGCCGCCGCGCCCAGGATCGCCGACCGCAGCGCGAACGATCCGAGGATCCGCCCCCGCTCCGCCCCCAGCACCTTCAGCACCGCCGCCTCGCGGACCCGCGCGGGCTCCCCCGCCGCCGCCGCGCCGATCAGCACCACGAAGCCCAGAAGCAGCGTCGCCCCCGCGCCCACCGTCGTCGCCGCCGCGATGCCCTCCAGCGCGTCGGTCACCCGGTCGATGGCGTCGCGCACCCGGATCGCGGTCACGTTCGGCGCGGCGTCGAGGATATCGCCCACCAGCGCGGCCTCGGTCGCGGTGTCCTCGCCCTCCATGTAGACGGTGGCGAGGTAGGTCCGCGGCGCACCGGCCAGGGCGTTTTCGGAGAACGACATGACGAAGCTGATGCCCGCGCTCGCGTAGTCCACCTCGCGTAGGGCGGCGATGGTCGCCGTGATGTCGCGGCCGAGCACGTTGACGGTGATCTCGTCGCCGATCCCGATCCCCATTTCCTCCGCCTCCTCCGCGGCGAAGGCCATCAGCGGCGGGCCGTCGTAGTCGTCCGGCCACCAGTCCCCCGCCAGGATCTCACCGGCGGGTGGCGCGGTCTCGGAATAGGTCACGCCGCGGTCGCCGCGCAGGACCCAGTGCGGCCCCGCGACCTCCTCCGCCGGGCGGCCGTTGATCCGGGTCAGGGTGCCGCGCAGGTTGGCGGCGGTCTCCACCCGCGTCACCGCCGGGTCGCCCCCGGTCCGGTCGAGGAAGCCGGGCAACTGGTCCGGCTGGATATCGACGAAGAAGTAGCTCGGCGCGATTTCCGGCAGGTCGCGGGCGATCTCGGCCCGCAGGTTGGCATCGACCTGCCCCATCGTCGCCAGCACTGCCAGCCCGAGGCCCAGCGACAGCGTGACCGGCACCGCCTCCGATCCGGGCCCCGCGATGGCGGCGAGGGCAAGGCGCAGGCCCGGCCGCCCGCGCACCCGGCCCCGCGCGCGCCCCGCCAGCGCCCGGACGGCCAGCGCCGACAGGACGAGCACCGCCAGCGCCGCCACGATCCCCGCCGACATGCCCAGCGCCAGCCCCGGCATCCCCGACAGCCAGACCGCGGACCCGACCAGCGCCGCCGCCAGCGCGACCAGCGCCAGCGCCACGGCCGGTCGCGGCCAGCGCCGTGCCGGGGCCGATCCGTCGCGATAGAGCACCGCCGCCCGCACCTCGCCCGTCCGCGCCAGCGGCCAGAGCGCGAACAGGAACGCCGTCAGCGCCCCGTAAAGCGCCGCCTGCGCCAGCGGCCCGGGCCAGAGGCCGAATTCCACCGGCACCGGCAACCGCGCCTCGATCAGCGGCCGGAACAGGACCGGCAGCGCGGTGCCGAGGACCAGCCCCAGCACGATCCCCGCCAGCGTCAGCGCCGCGACCTGCACGAGGTAGGTGGCGAATATCACCCGCGTCTCCGCGCCGAGCGTCCGCAGGGTGGCGATGGTCGTCACCTTGCCGTCGAGATACGCCCGGACCGAGGCCGAGATGCCGACCCCGCCCACTGCCAGCCCGGCAAGACCCACCAGCGCGAGGAACGCGCCCATCCGCTCGACGAAGCGCGCGATCCCCGGCGCCGCGTTCCGCGTATCGCGCCAGCGCAGGCCGTCGTCCGCGAACAGCCCCTCCGCCTCCGCCTCCAGCGCGGACAGGTCCGCACCCTGCGGCAGCCGCAGCCGGTAGTTCGATTCGTAGAGCGTCCCCGGCGCCAGCAGCCCCGATGCCGCCAGCCCGTCCATCGGCACCACCGTCCGCGGCCCGAGGCTGAAGCCCGACCCGCCCGCGTCAGGCTCGAAGGTCAGAAGCGCCGACAGCCGGAAATCCTGCACGCCCAGCCGGAACGTGTCGCCCACCGCGATCCCCAGCCGCTCCGCCAGCACCGGGTCCATGATCGCGCCGGGCAGCCTGCCGTCGCCCGCCAGCGCCTCGGAAACCGGGATCTCCGGCGACAGCCCGGCACTGCCGTAAAGCGGCCATACCCCGTCGACCCCGCGCACCTGGGTCAGCGCGTTGGCCCCGTCCGCCTGCGCCATCGACCGGAAATCGACCGTCTCCGACACCTCCGCCGCGATCCGGTCCATGAAGGCCCGTTCCGCGTCGGCCGCCATGCGGTAGGTGAACCGCATCTCCGCGTCGCCGCCGAGGATCGTCGCGGCCTCCCGCGTCAGCCCGGCCTCCAGCCCCATCCGCACCAGCCCGACCCCGGCGATCGCCGCGACACCGAGCGCGAGGCACAGGAGAAACACGCGGAACGCGCCGAGCCCCCCGCGCAACTCGCGCAGGGCCAGCCGCAGCGCGAACCTCATTCCGCCGCTTTCCCGCGCAAGCCGGCGCGGGTGGCCGCCGCTTTCCCGCGCAAGTCGGCGCGGGGGACCGCCGCCTTCCCGCCCATGTCCGCGCCGGTGGCGGCGGCATCCCGCGTCTCGTCCCCCGCCACCCGTCCGTCCGACAGCCGCACCACCCGGTCGCAGCGCGCCGCCAGTTCCGGCGCGTGGGTCACCAGGACCAGCGTCGATCCGTGGCGTTCCCGAAGACCGAGGATCAGCTCCATCACCGCCGCCCCGTTGGCGGCGTCGAGATTGCCGGTCGGCTCGTCGGCCAGCAGGATCTCGGGCCGCGGCGCGGCGGCGCGGGCGACCGCGACGCGCTGCTGCTCGCCCCCCGACAACTCGGCCGGGTAGTGCCGCATCCGGTGGCCCAGCCCGACCGCCTCCAGCTCCGCCGCCGCCGCGTCGAAGGCGTCGACTCGGCCCGCCAGTTCCAGCGGCACCGCGACGTTCTCGACCGCCGTCAGCGTCGGGATGAGGTGGAAGGACTGGAACACGACGCCCATATGGTCCCTTCTGAACCGGGCCAGCGCGTCCTCGGACATCGCCGAGAGATCCGCGCCGAGCGCCCGGACCGATCCACCGGTGGCCCGTTCGAGCCCGCCCATGAGCATGAGGAGCGACGACTTGCCCGATCCCGATGGCCCCGTCAGCGCCAGCGTCTCGCCCGCCGCGACCGACAGCGTGATGCCGTGCAGGATGTCCACCCGCCCGGCGTGGGAGGTCAGCGTGAGGCGCGCGTCGGTGAGGGAGAGTATCGCGTCGGTCATCCAGGAAATCCGTTGGCCGTTCAAGGGATATGGGACGGCGGCCCGGCTCTGCAAGGCGGCGGTGCTGGCGCTGGCCCCGCTTGCCGTTCCCGCCGCGGCCCCGGCCGACGGGATCACCGTCGCCGCGCTCGGCGACAGCCTGACCGCCGGATACGGCCTGCCGCCCGGCGACGGCTTCGTGCCGCAGTTGCAGGCCTGGCTCGGGGCACGGGGGCACGACGCGGTGGTCCTGAACGCGGGCGTGTCGGGCGATACCACCGCCGGCGGGCTGGCCCGCGTCGCCTGGACCCTCACACCCGAGGTCGACGCGATGATCGTGGCGCTCGGCGGCAACGACCTGCTCCGGGGCATCCCGCCGGAAACCGCGCGCGCCAACCTCGACGGGATCCTCGCCGCGGCGGACGCGGCCGGGGTGCCGGTCCTGCTCGCCGGTCTCACCGCGCCCGGCAATTACGGCCCCGACTACAAGGCCGCGTTCGAGTCGATCTACCCCGACCTCGCCGCCGAACACGACGCAATCCACGTCGACAGCTTCGTCGCGGGGGTCGAGGACGCGCTGTCCGCCGGGGCCGACCCGGCGGCGCTAATCCAGCCCGACGGCATTCACCCGACGGCGGCGGGCGTGGCGCTGATGGTCGAGGCGATCGGCCCCTCGGTCGAGGCTTTGCTGGCCCGCGCGGACGCGGCGCGGGGCGGAACCGGCACCGCGACGGCCGGCGAATGACGCCCGCCGGGGTGGCATTCGCGGCGTAACGCCCTAGGGTCGATTGTGCAGGTGCAGCAGGATTCGGACTTGGCGGGCGACTACGACCTTCTCATCATCGGCGGCGGCATCAACGGATGCGGCATCGCGCGCGATGCCGCCGGGCGCGGGCTCAGGGTCTGCCTGGTGGAGGCGCAGGACCTCGCCGGCGCGACCTCCTCGGCCTCGACGAAGCTCTTTCACGGCGGCCTCCGCTACCTCGAATTCTTCGAGTTCGACCTCGTCCGCAAGGCGCTGATCGAGCGCGAGACTCTGCTCCGCGCCATGCCCCACATCTCCTGGCCGATGCGCTTCGTGCTGCCGTTCTCGCCCGACATGCGCTTCGACAGCGACACTCCGACCTCGCGGCTCCTGTCGGTGGCGATGCCGTGGATGAAGGGCCGCCGCCCGGCCTGGCTGATCCGGCTCGGCCTGTTCCTCTACGACACGCTCGGCGGGCGGAAGATCCTGCCCGGCACCGCGCGGCTCGACCTCGCCGGCACGCCCGAGGGCGCCCCGCTCCAGGACCGCTTCGGCTTCGCCTACGAATATTCCGACTGCTGGGTGCAGGATGCGCGGCTGGTGGTGCTGAACGCCCGCGACGCGGCGGCGCGCGGGGCCACGGTGATGACCCGGACGACCGCCGCCTCGGCCCGCCGCGACGGCGATCTCTGGCGCGTGACGCTGAATTCCGGCGGCGAGGTGCAGGAGGTCCGGGCGAAGGCGCTGGTCAACGCGGGCGGCCCCTGGGTGGCCGAGGTGGTCGCGGGCGTCGCCGGCATGAACTCGTCCGAACGGGTCCGGCTCGTGCGCGGCAGCCACATCGTGACGAAACGGCTCTACGACCACGACAAGTGCTACTTCTTCCAGGGCACCGATGGCCGGATCATCTTCGCGATCCCCTACGAACGCGACTTCACCCTGATCGGCACCACCGACGCCGAACACCACGGCGACCCGCGCGACGCCCGCTGCACCGACGAGGAACGGGACTACCTCGTCGCCTTCGCCAACCAGTATTTCGAACGGCAGATCACCACCGACGACATCGTCTGGACCTATTCGGGCGTCCGCCCGCTCTACGACGACGGGGCCAAGTCCGCGACCGCGGCGACCCGCGACTACGTCCTGTCGCTCGACACCCAGGGGCCGCCGATCCTGAACGTGTTCGGCGGCAAGATCACCACCTACCGCAAGCTGGCCGAGGGCGCGCTGGCAAAGCTGGCCCCGCATTTCCCCGGCCTGCCGGGGGACTGGACGGCGGGCGTCACCCTCCCCGGCGGCGACTTCCCGGTGACCGGCGTGGCCGACCTGATCGCCGGCCTCCGCCGCGACTACCCGTTCCTCGACGCGGCCTGGGCGGAACGGCTGGTCCGGCATTACGGCACCGAGACCCGCGACATCCTGGGCGACGCCGCCACCGCCGCCGATCTCGGCCGCGACTTCGGCGCCACGCTGACAGAGGCGGAGCTGCGCTGGCTCATGGACCGCGAATGGGCGCGCGAGGCCGCCGACGTGATCTGGCGCCGCACCAAGCTCGGCCTGCGCCTGACCGCGGACGAGGTGGCCGCGATCGAGACCTTCATGGCCGCCGCCGCCCCGATCACGCCCGATCACGGGACACCGCCCGAGGGTTGACGCTGCGCCATCCGCGCTGATCTATCGGCGGAATACGGAAACGTCTTGGTACGAGGGGATTTGAGATGGCGACCTGGTATTATTCCGACGGCACGACCCGGCACGGCCCGGTCGAGGAGACCGAGATCCAGCGCCTGATCGGAACCGGGGAGATCATCCCCTCGACCCTGGTCTGGAAGACCGGGCTCGACGGGTGGATGACCGCCGCCTCCCAGTTCGACGTCCCCGGCGAGGCCGAGATGCCGCCGCCCCTGCCCGAAACCGGCGCGGGCGCGCCGCCGCTGCCGCCCTCCGCCCCGGCCGCGTCCGCGTCCGTGCCGCCTCCGCCCCGCTACGGCGCCGACACCGGCGCCGGCGGGCACACCACCCCCGACGGGCTCTATGTCGGCGCCCCCGCGCGCAGCTTCGGCGAGGCGATCTCGGTCTGCTTCTCGAACTATTTCACCTTCTCGGGCCGGGCCAGCCGCTCGGAATACTGGTTCTTCGCGCTCTTCGTGTTCGTGATCGGCTTCGTCGCGGCGCTGATCGACGCGCTCCTGTTCCCGAACATGCCCGACGTGTCGCCGCTGAATACGCTGGTCACGCTCGGCACGTTCTTCCCCAGCCTCGCCGTCGCCTTCCGCCGGCTCCACGACACCGACCGGTCGGGCTGGTGGATCGGCGGCTTCTACCTCGGCCTCATCGTGCTGGTGCTCCTGATCGTTGGCGCCGTGGCGAGCGCGTCGCCGGGCAGCGAACCGGAGGGCGTCCTGATCGTGATCGGCGCGCTGGTGATCGCCGCGGTGGCCTACGGGATCATGCTGATCGTGTTCCTCGCGACGAAGGGGAACCCGGGGCCGAACCGCTTCGGCTGAACCCGCATCGTCTAGGGAGGAAAGCGATGACCCATATCCTGGCCATCGACCAGGGCACCACCTCGAGCCGCGCGATCGTGTTCGGGCCGGACCTCGCGCCCGTCGCCACCGCGCAGGAGGAGTTCCCGCAGCATTTCCCGCGCTCGGGCTGGGTGGAACACGACCCCGAGGACATCTGGGCCTCCACCGCCGCCACCTGCCGCGGCGCCATCGAACGCGCCGGGCTACGCCCCGCCGACATCGCCGCCATCGGCATCACCAACCAGCGCGAAACCGTGGTGGTCTGGGACCGCGACACCGGCAAGCCGGTCCACAATGCCATCGTCTGGCAGGACCGCCGCACCTCCGAGTTCTGCGCGAAGCTCAAGGCCGACGGGCACGAGCCGATGGTGCAGGAACGCACCGGCCTCCTGCTGGACCCGTATTTCTCCGGCACCAAGCTGGCGTGGATCCTCGACAACGTCGACGGCGTCCGGGCGCGGGCGGAGGCGGGCGAGCTGGCCTTCGGCACCGTCGACAGCTACCTGATCTGGCGGCTGACCGGCGGCGCGTCCCACGTCACCGACGCGACCAACGCCGCGCGCACGCTGCTCTACAACATCCGCGACGGCCGCTGGGACCCCGAGATCCTCGATCTCCTGCGCATCCCCGAAAGCCTCCTGCCCGAGGTCCGCGACAGCGCCGCCGACTTCGGCGAAACCCGGCCCGACCTGTTCGGCGCCGCCCTGCCCGTTCTCGGCGTGGCGGGCGACCAGCAGGCGGCGACGATCGGGCAGGCCTGCTTCTCGCCGGGGATGCTGAAATCGACCTACGGCACCGGCTGCTTCGCGCTCCTGAACACCGGCGACACGCCCGTGACCAGCGGCAACCGCCTGCTCACCACCATCGCCTACCAGTTCGACGGCACGCCCACCTACGCGCTCGAAGGCTCGATCTTCGTCGCCGGCGCGGTGGTGCAATGGCTCCGCGACGGGCTGAAGATCATCCGCTCCGCGCCGGAAACCCAGCCGCTCGCCGAAAGCGCCGATCCCGAACAGTCGCTCTACCTCGTACCCGCCTTCACCGGCCTCGGCGCGCCGTACTGGGACCCCGACTGCCGCGGCGCGATCTACGGCCTGACCCGCAATTCCGGCCCGGCGGAAATCGCGAAGGCCGCGCTCGAAAGCGTCGGCTTCCAGACCCGCGACCTGTGGGAGGCCATGCGCGCCGACTGGCAGGGCGCGGGCGGCGATCACGTCCTCCGCGTCGACGGCGGCATGAGCGCGTCGGACTGGGCGATGCAGTTCCTCGCCGACATCCTCGGCGCGCAGGTCGACCGGCCGAAGGTGCTGGAGACCACCGCGCTCGGTGCGGCCTGGCTCGCGGGCATGCGCGCGGGCGTCTACCCCGACCGTGACGGCTTCGGGGCCATGTGGGCGCTCGACCGCAGCTTCGAACCGCAGATGGACCCCGGCACGCGCGACGCCCGCTACGCCGGCTGGAAGGACGCGGTCGAACGGACCCTGACCCGGACATGAAGCTCGCCATCGCCCAGATGTGCTCGGCCGACACCCATGCGGCCAACATCGACACCCTGCGCGACCTCGCCGCGCGGGCCGCCGGGGGCGGGGCGGACATGCTCTGCCTGCCCGAGGTCGCCGGGCTGATGAACGCCGACTTCAAGACCGCGCAGACGCAGGTCGTCGACGCCGCCGACGACCCCTTCCTCGCCGCCGCACGAGAGGCGGCGGCGGCGCACGGGCTCTGGATCCACGCGGGCTCCACCCCGGTCAGGGGCCCCGGGGGCCGGTTCCTCAACCACAGCGCGCTCGTCGGCCCCGGCGGGGCCATCGTCGCGGAATACGACAAGATCCACCTCTTCGACGTCACCCTCGAAGGCCGCGCCCCGATCGGGGAATCAAAGCGGTTCGCGCCCGGCCGGACCGGCGTCGTGGTGGACACCCCGCTCGGCGTGCTCGGCCTCGCGATCTGCTACGACCTCCGCTTCCCCGCGCTCGCCCGCGCCTACGCCAAGGCCGGGGCCGAGGTCATCTTCTACCCCTCCGCCTTCACCGTCCCGACCGGCCGCGCGCACTGGGAAATCCTGCTCCGCGCCCGCGCCATCGAAACCGGGTCCTGGGTCGTCGCCGCGGCGCAGGTCGGCCGCCACGCCGACGGGCGCGAAACCTACGGCCACTCGCTCGTCGTCGCCCCCTGGGGCGAGGTTGCGCTCGACATGGGCGGCACCGAAACCGGGCTCGGCCTGGTCGACATCGACCGCGCCGCCGTGTCCCGCGCCCGCGGCCAGGTCCCGTCGCTCGAACACGACCGGCCATTCGACATTTCCCGCGTGGAAACGGTCGACGGGATTTGATCCCGCCCGGGAACCGGAATTGGCCGGTTCCGGATCGGGAAACAATTCCAGGTGAAATCATCATCGCCCAATTCCAATTCCGGCCAATCCGCGGAATTGTTCCCGGGCGTCGGACACTCCGGCCGCCCGGGAGGGACCGGCGACCGGACCAGGCCACCGTTCAAGGCACGGGCAGGGAACGCATTGTTTCCAAGGCCCTTCAGACACGCACGATGCGCGACCCGGGCCGCCGCCGCACCTGCGAAGGCGCTACGGGGGAAACAGTCTTGTCTTTCCCCTTGAATTGAGGGCGGATTTCGATTCATTAGCCCCACAAGTTATCGAATTTGTAATCTTTCCCATTCCGACCCTGACTAAAAAGACAGGTTCGCTGAAACGGGTTTTTAAGCTAAAAAAGTATTGTGACGAGTTCTGGGGTAACGTCTTGGTACCGGGTCCGGCTAGAAATAGCCGGGCCCATCTGGTTTCTGGGCCGCCGTTTCAGCCCCGCGCCAGCAGCGCGTCGATCTCCGCCCGCGCCGGCATCGACGGCGCCGTTCCCGGCCGCGTGACGGAAATCGCGGCGGTCGCGTTCGCGAAGGCCACCGCGTCCTCGGGCGACCTGCCCTCCGCCAGCGCCACGGCGAACCCGCCGTTGAAGGCATCGCCCGCCCCCGTCGTCTCCACCACCGCGCCCGCGTTCAGCGCCGGCACATGGGTCGCGGTCGTGCCGTCGTGGAACAGCGCGCCGTTCTCGCCCAGGGTCACGATCACCTTGCCCACGCCCCGCGCCATCAGCGCCTCCGCCGCCTTCGCGGCCTCCTCGGGCGTGGTCACGGCCATCCCGGTCAGCGCCTCGGTCTCGCTCTCGTTCGGGGTGGCGTAGTCGCAGAGCGACAGGAGCCGGTCGGTCAGCTCCGCCGCAGGGGCCGGGTTCAGGATCGTCACCGCCCCGCCCTCCCGCGCGATCTCCAGCGCCCGCTCCGCCGCGTCGATCGGCTGTTCCAGCTGCGTGACGAAGACCTTCGCGTTGCGGATCAGCTCCGCCTGCGCCTCGATGTCGGCCACGGAAATCGTCGCCGCCGCCCCCGGCGCGATGATGATCGCGTTGTTGCCGGTGCCGTGCTCCACGAAGATGTAGGCAGCCCCCGTGTAGCTATCGGCCACCCGCGTCACCACCGGGGTCACGCCCGCATCGGCCCAGGTCTTCATCGCCATGTCCGCGAAGTCGTCGTCGCCCAGCTTCGACAGGAACGCCACGTCGCCCCCCGCCCGCGCCGCCGCGACCGACTGGTTCGACCCCTTGCCGCCCGGTCCCAGAACGAAGGAATGCCCGAGGATCGTCTCGCCCATCTTCGGCTGCCGGTCGGCGCGGTAGGCGGTATCGGCGACGAAGACGCCGAGGATCACGATGTCATGGCTCATGGCTCAGGCCTCCATTCTCTCAGGCATCCGGCGGGATCACGCCCTTGCGGAACAGGAAACAGCCGTAGAACCGCCGCTCGCCGGTCTGGATCACGGCATAGGCCTCGCGCGCGCGGTCGTAGAATTCGAACCGCTCCACGCTCACCATCTGGCGCGGCTCGCCCTCGGCCGCGTCGATCTCCGCCTGCACCTCGGCCTGGACCGGCGGCACCTCGTCTGGGGCGTCCACCACCTCCATCCGCGCGGCGAAGTCGTCCACGAAGGTGTCCAGCGGGAACACCGACAGGATCGCGTTCGCGGCCTCGGCGCAGGTCAGGTTGTCCATGCGCAAGAGCTCGCCGTAGACCGTGTGCCGCGCCACCTGGTCGGACGGGAAGTTCGTGTCCGCCAGCACCAGCACGTCGCCGTGGCCCATCGCCCGCAGGCAATGCAGCACCTCCGCGTTCAGTCGCGGGTCGATCCCCTTCAGCATCCGTAATCCTCCCTGTTCCGCGAAACCCTAAGCGCGGCGCGGTCAGCCCTGCAATGCCGCGCGCACCTCGTCGGCGATGGCGAGTCCCAGCGCACCGTGGGTGTCCTCCGAGTAATGCACCCCGTCGAGCGGATCGACCGCCGCCACGCGGCCGGCGTCGAAAAACGCCACCCCGTGCCGCTCGGCGACGGCGGCGATCGCCGGGGCGAGCCCCGCGGCCTTCGCCTCCGCGCCCTCGAACATCCCCGACAGGCACCCGACCTCCCTGAGCGGCGGCGGCGCGACCAGCAGCACCCGCGGCGCACGCCCCGCGGGCCCCGCGCTGCTGCCCCGAACCTCGCGCACCAGCCGCCCGCAGCTCTCGGCGATGTCGGCGGCGGTCACGGCGAACCGCGCCTTCAGGTCGTTCCCGCCCAGCAGGATCACCACGAGGTCGATGGGCCGGTGCGTCTCCAGCACCGCGGGCAGCACCGCCAGCCCGTTCTTCCACGCGCCCTCGATCGGGTCGTCATGGACAGTCGTGCGCCCCGGCAGGCCCTCCTCGATCACCGTCCAGCCGTCGCCGAGCGCCTCCGCCATCACGCCGGGCCAGCGCACGTCCGGATCGAACCGGCCCATGTCCGAGATATCGGCCATCGGCATCGTGCCGTGGGTGTTGCTGTCGCCGTAGCACAGGACAACCGGCATGGCTCAGCCCATCCGCGCGCCGGTCTCGCCGTCGAAGACGTGAAGCGCGCCGGGGTCGAAGGTCAGGTGCACCGGCTCGCCCGGCCGGAACGCGTGGCGCTCGCGGAACACGGCGGTCACGTCGCGGCCCTGGAAATCCAGCACGACGTGGATCTCGGACCCGGTCGGCTCCACCACCCGGATCGAGGCCGGCAACCCGCTGTCGCCCAGTTTCAGGTCCTCCGGCCGCAGGCCCAGCGTCACCGCCTGCCCCGCGCTCATGCCCGGAACCGCCGGGATCGCGATATCGGTCCCGCCCGCCGTCACCGTCGCGCCGTCGGCGCCGACCGAGGCGACCGTGCCCTCGATCAGGTTCATCGCCGGCGAGCCGATGAAGCCCGCGACGAAACGGTTCTTCGGCGTGTCGTAAAGCTCCAGCGGCGACCCGATCTGCTCGACGTGGCCGCCGTTCAGCACCACGATCTTGTCGGCCATCGTCATCGCCTCGATCTGGTCGTGGGTGACGTAGACGGTCGTGGTCTGCAGACGCTGGTGCAACTCGCGGATCTCGGTCCGCATCTGCACCCTGAGCTTGGCGTCGAGGTTCGACAGGGGCTCGTCGAACAGGAACACCTGCGGGTCGCGGACGATGGCCCGGCCCATCGCGACGCGCTGGCGCTGGCCGCCCGACAACGCGCGCGGGTAGCGGTCGAGATAGGGCGTCAGCCCGAGGATCTCGGCGGCGTTCGCGACGCGGGACTTCACCTCCGCCTTGTCCATCTTCTTCAGCTTCAGGGAGAACCCCATGTTCGCCTCCACCGTCTTGTGCGGGTAGAGCGCGTAGGACTGGAACACCATCGCGATGTCGCGTTCGGAGGGGCTCAGGTGGTTGACCTTGCGCGGGCCGATCAGGATGTCGCCCGAGGTGACCTCCTCCAGCCCCGCGATCATCCGCAGAAGCGTGGACTTGCCACAGCCCGACGGGCCGACCAGCACCACGAATTCGCCGTCCCCGGCCTCGATGTCGATGCCGTGGATGACCTCGACCGCGCCGTAGGCTTTGCGCACGTCCCTGACGATAACCTCGGCCATGTGCCTCCCCGCGCCGTCCGTCCCTGGATCAATGCCTAGCCCAGCCCCGTTGGCCTGTCCACATCTGACCTGACTAGCATGTTAGATGCTTGACTCGCGGCGGGGGCATTGAGACAGTCAAGGCATCGGAGACCGTCGCGGACCGCGCCGTTTCACGCGCGCCCCGCGGTTCCGCACCGGGAGGAGACCTGTCGAAGGTCCGGCGCGGACGGTGGGAAAACGGGGACGGAGAACCGTCCGTCAGGGAGGACTACAATGAAGGTCGAACACTATCGGCGCCTCGTCGCCATGCAGATGAACCGCCGCCGGATGCTGCAGGGTGGCGCCAGCCTCGGCGCGCTGGCCGCGCTTGGCGGCACCGGTCTGATGCCCCGCGGCGCAAGGGCCGAGGCCCACGGCAACGTCCGCGCCGACATCCTCCAGATTCCCGGCGTGGGCATGGGCTCGCCCACCGACGCCGACTGGCAGCGCGTCGGCGAGATGTGCCTCGGCACCACCCGCGCGCGCTTCGCCGAGGGCGAGTTCGAGGGCGTCGAGCTGACCTTCATGGGGCTCAACAACCAGAACCTGCACAACTTCCTGTTCCGCGGCTTCCTGCGCCCGTGGGAGGCCTATACCGGCGCCACGATCAACTGGATCGACCTCGCGCAGGCCGACTACAACGCGCGGCTCCAGCAGTCGATCGCGACCGGGACGGTGGATTTCGACATCCTCCAGATGGGCGCGCCGTTCGAAGGCGACACCGCCGGGCGCGGCCTTCTCGACCCGATGCCCGAATGGGTCGCGGCCGACATCGACATGGAAGACTACGTCGACTACCTCAAGGAACCCGTCGGCACCTGGGACGGCCAGGTCTACCGCGTGTCCATCGACGGCGACTGCCACACCTTCGCCTACCGCAAGGACTACTACGAGAACGAGGAATTCGCGGCCGCCTGGGCGGCGGAAGGCGACGGCTCCGACTGGGCGCCGCCGACCACCTGGGAACAGGTCAACGCCCATTCCCGCTTCCTCGCCGGCAAGTCCGACCCGCTGACCGGGCTCGACGCCTACGGCTTCCTCGACCCGCTCAAGTACACCTGGGGCGGCTTCGGCTTCTACTTCCTCGCCGACCGCGCGACGGCCTACGCCAAGCATCCGAACGACCCCGCGTGGCTGTTCGACCCCGAGGACATGACACCCCGCGTCAACAACCCGGCCTGGGTGCAGGCGATCCAGGACGTGATGGACCTGATCGGCGTCGACGGGGCGTATCCGCCGGACCAGCTCAACGCCGACCCGAACACCACCGCGTTCCAGCAGTTCCTCGCCGGCACCGGCATGGGGCTGACCTGGTGGGGCGACGTGGGATCGAACGCGCGCACCTCCGACACCTCGGTCGTGGGCGACGTCGTCGGCTTCTCCACCAACCCCGGCGCGACGCGGGTCTACAACAGCCAGGCCGGCGCGTGGGAGGACACCCCGAACGAGGCCCCGAACAACGCCTATATCGGCTGGGGCATCTACGTCACCAACCGCGTCTCGGGCGACGAGGCCCGCCGCACCGCGGCCTGGTCGGCGGCGGCGCATCTCGGCGGCAAGGACCTGTCGCTCTGGTGCTCGGCCTACCCGTCGGGCTTCCAGCCCTACCGCAACTCGAACTTCAACTACGACGAGTGGGTGGGCGCGGGCTACGACGCCGATTTCGTGGAGGACTACCTGTCGTCCAACCTCGACAGCTACAACCACCCGAACGCGGCCATCGAACCCCGCATCCCGGGCATCTTCCAGTACTACTCGATCGCCGAGGACGAACTGGTGCGCGGCCTCGCCGGCCAGTACGGATCGGCGCAGGAAACCGCGGACGCGATCGCGGCGGCCTGGGAAGGCATCACCGACCAGATCGGCCGCGACAGCCAGGTCGCGCTCTACCGGGCCTCGCTCGGGCTCTGAACGAAGACACTGACCCCTCACGGGAGCGAGGGGTGGGTCGGGGCGGTGCCGAAAGGCGCCGCCTCATTTTTGTAGAAGATCGGGGCAGGCTCGCAGAAGGTGCGAACCGCGAGCGGCAAGGCCGCAGGCCGCCGAGCACCGTTGCACCGCCCTCCGGCACCGTCCCTCCACCCACCGCTTCGCACCCGCGCGGAACAAAGGCCGAAGGCCGCCGCGCATCGCCGGGCCGCCCCCCGGCACGGCGATATGGTGACCCCTGGTAATAGCTCCCCGCAATTCCTGAACTTGAGAGATAAACCGCCTCAGCCCCGCCGGAGGATCGCCGCACCGCGGCCCGCCGACGCGCGGCTCGGCACTCGGGCCCGGAGCCAGTAGCAACCAGACCCCAAGACATGCAGCCCACCCCGCGGAGGCTCACAGACCGCTGGCCATCCAGCATCACAGAACTGGCACCCGATCTATCGGCCCTCCAGCATCACCGCCCCTCCCCGCGCGGAGCGAAAGCCGAAGACCGTCGAACCGGCGCTCGTCGACACCTGCTCGCCGGTTCCCGCGCCTGGGCGGACCGGCACCCAAGGTGCCGAACCGAACGATTTCCGACACCCGCGTCGAAGATTTCCGACACACCCGTCGAGAAATCCCGACACCGGCGTCGAGTTTCCCGACAACCCGGCACTCCTCGACGCAGCCTTCGCCCCCCCCCGCCGGGACAGATTGCCGCCCCAGCCGCACAACACATTTACAAATTTGAATGTCTCGATAATCATTTCACCTGAAACGGTTTCGAGAAGGGGGAGTATCGGTTTGACCCGTATCAGGATGATCGCAGGCGGGCTTCTGGCCTGCACCGCGCTGTTGCCGGCGCAGGTGGTGGCGGCAACCATCGACGGCTGGAACACCACGAATGTCATCGTCGGCGCGCCCGACACCGACCCGACCGACGACATCGGCGGGGCCAGCGTGGTCTATGACCGCGACGTGTCCGGCGGCGTGCCCGCCGGGGCCGTGACGAACGGCCAAGTGGTTTATATCGCTCCGGAATCCGACACGCCGGGCATCCGCATCGACCAGACGGATTTCGCCGTCTACGACGGCTGCATCCTCGCCTCCAGCACCGCGACCTGCACCAGCGGCTTCCAGTCCGGGCGGCGGATCAAGCAGCAGGTCACGGGCGAAGGCTCCATCGACCTCGTGTTCGACGTCTCGGCGGACGGCACCGGCGAGGCGATCTACGAGGTGCTGCACCGGCTCATCAACGTGACCGGCAGCGAGCTGACGGGTTTCGAGCTTCAACTCGGCACCGGGGTCGGCTCGGGCTTCACCGCCTCCACCGACGGCGACGGCCTCCGCTTCGCCACCACCGCGGACGGGGTGGAGCTCGGCCCCGACGACGTCTCGTCGTTCAGCCAGTATCCCTTCGGCCTGTTCGGCGGCGAGCCGTTGAACCCCAACCCGTTGAACTTGCCGGGTTTCTTCGACACCATGTCCCGTGCCGGGTTCGACGTCGCGCAGGCGGAGGACTCGATCTCCTCCGGCGATTACTACGGCACCTACGCGGATCTCTTCGGCAACTGGCTGTCGCAGGACATGGTGCCCGACGGGCTCCTCTACGACTACGCGCCGGGCACCGCGGACCCGCTGGTGATGGCCTGGGCGGGCGCGACGGGCTGGGAATTCCTGCGCGGCACCGACCCGGCCTCCGGCCTCAACGATCTCGGGGTGGAGCCGATCACCTCGGTCGTCTTCGGCTACGATTTCGCGCTCGACCCGGTCAACGGCATCTCGCAGGCGATGCTCGACTACATGGCCGCAAACCTCGTCGACGCGACCGGCCTTCCGCTGGCCTTCGGCTCCGACCTCTACGTCGACGCGATCGAGGACCTCGCGAACCTGAACCTGACCTTCGCCATCGCGGTGAACGACGCCTTCGCGGCGGCGAACGGGTCGTTCACGCTGCGGGCCACGACCTTCGGCGTCACGCTGGCGCCGGTCCCGCTTCCGGCCTCGGCCGTGCTGCTGGCCGCGGGCATCGCCGGGCTCGGCGTCGCGGCGCGCAGGCGGCGCGCGGCGGCCTGATCCACACCAGCCGAACAGGCCCGGGGCCCGCGCGCCCCGGGCCTAACATTTCCGGGCCCCGGCGGCCGCTCTTTGCCCTTCCCCCCGGCCGAACCTGCATCTAACATGCTAGCATGTCCGATGCGACCGACCGTCTCTACGTCGTCACCAACGACCAGATCAGCCCCGCGCGGGAACGCTTCGGGCGCATCCTCGTCTGGTGTGCCGCCGCTCTGCTCGTCGCGGTCGCGCTGTTCCAGGTCATGGGCAGCTTCGGCACGGTCGAGGAAATGGACAGCTGGAGGCCGACGCTCTACGCCTACCTCGTCTTCGTCATCGCCTACTGCGCCAGCCTCGTGATCCGCCACGGCGAGCGCGGCAAGCGGCAGCTCTTCATCGTGCCGGCGACGATCTTCGTCATCTCGATGGTGGTCTTCCCGCTCATCTTTGCGCTGACCATCGCCTTCTCCGACTGGAACCTGTCCTCGGTTTCCGGCCAGAATTTCAACGGATTCGACAACATCCGGCAGATGTGGAACGACGGGTTCTACTGGAACGCGCTCGGCAACATGGTGTGGTACTGCCTCGCCATCATCGTCGAATACGTCATCGCGTTCGGCCTCGCGCTCCTGCTGAATTCCGAGATTCGGGCGCGGAAGTTCTTCCGCGTGGCTTTCCTCCTCCCGCTGATGCTGTCGCCGGTCGCGGTGTCGTGGATGGTCGGCAAGTCGATGTTCGAGGCCCGGTTCGGCCCGATGGCCCGGCTCGCCCGTTGGCTCGGATGGGAACGCCCGAGCTTCTTCGGCGACCCCGACATCGCGCCCTACCTGATCGAGGCGATGGACGCCTGGACCTTCATCCCGTTCATGATGATCATGCTGCTCGCGGGGCTTCAGGCGATCCCGAAGGACCTGCAGGAAGCCGCCCGCGTCGACGGCGCGACGCCGTGGCAGACGTTCTGGGAAGTCACCTTCCCGCTGATGCTGCCGGTGTCGCTGACCGCGATCATGATCCGCATCATCTTCAAGCTGAAGCTCGCCGACATCATCATCACAGTCACCTCGGGCGGCCCCGGCGGCGCGACCGACAGCGTGACCAGCTTCATCTTCCGCGAATACCGCGACCGGTCGAACGTGGGCTACGGGACGATGCTGGCCATCGTCTACCTCGTGCTCATCATCATCGGATTCACCCTGTTCATGAAGCTCGTGGCCCGCTGGATGCGGCCCCGGACCTGAGGCGAGAATGTCTGCGACCGACACCCAGATCTTCCACGACAGCGACGCCGATACCCGGTTCCGCCCGCGCTGGTACCTGGGTCGGATCGCGGTCTACGGCGTCCTGATCCTGTGGACGCTGGTCTGCCTGTTCCCGATCTTCTGGACCATCACGACCTCGTTCAAGATGGCGCCCGACGTGATGCAGGGGAACCTGATCCCGTGGATCGACTACACGCCGCAATGGCTCGGCTGGCGGTCGCTCGGCCTATCGCCCGACACGATCGGCGCGGCCTCGACGGTGCGAGAACAGTTCTTCCTGCGGTTCTGGAATTCCACCGTCGTCTCGGTCGGGGCCTCGGCCCTGGCGCTCGCGCTCGGCTCGCTCGCGGCCTACGGGCTGTCGCGGTTCGAATACCGCTTCGGCTTCATGAAGAACGACGACATCTCTTTCTTCTTCCTCAGCCAGCTGATCCTGCCGCCGGTGGTCCTCGCCCTGCCCTTCCTGGTGCTCTACCGCGAGGTCGACCTGCTCGACACGCGGCTCGGTCTCATCCTGCTGTACGCGCTGACGGTCATGCCCATCGTGATCTGGATCATGCGCGACCAGTTCGGGTCCATCCCGACGGAACTGGAAGAGGCCGCGCTGGTCGACGGCCTCTCGATTTGGGGCGCGTTCCTGACCATCATCCTGCCGATCGCCCTGCCGGGCATGGTCGCGGCCTTCATCCTGTGCCTTGTCCTGACGTGGAACGAGTATTTCTTCGCCGCGCTGCTGACCTCGACGGAGGCGGTGACGCTGCCGGTGATGGTCGCCTCGCAGACGGGATCGCAGGGCATCAACTGGTGGTCGATGGCCGCCCTGTCGACCGCGGCGATCCTGCCGCTGGTGGTGATCGGGATCGTGCTGGAACGCTACATCATCAAGGGCATGGCCGCCGGCGCGGTGAAGTAGCCCTATTCCATGTTCGTGTGCCGCGCCCGCATCGACGCGGCATCCTGGCCGAGCCGGGCGGCGAGATCCGCGACCATCGCCTCGAACAGGACGAACAGCGCGCCTTCGTAGCCGGAGCCCATCGGGCTGTCCTCCGACGCTCCGGCATCGTTCGCCATCGTCTGCGCGGGGATCACCAGGTGATGGGTGGCGAGCGTGGCCGCGGGCGCGTCCGGCACCGCGGTCAGGAACAGGACATCGGCCCCCGCCATCCGCGCGGTCCGCATCAGCGCCTCGACCGTCGACAGGTGGCCGGGCCCCGCGCTGGCCACGAACAGGTCGCCGCGGCCGAGCGGCGGCGCGGCCATGTCCCCCTGCATCGACACCGCCAGCCCGAGATGGTGCAGCCGCATGGCGAAGGCCTGCATCATCAACCCCTCGCGCCCGCAGCCGTAAAGCATGACGGTCCGCGCCGCGCCGATGGTTTCGCAGGCGCGGGCGACCTGGGTCTCGTCGATGCGCGACAGGGCGCCGGCGATCCCGTCCAGCACTGCCCCGGCCCGGGCCTGCAGCGTCATGCCGAGAGGTCCCGCGCGATGTCCTTCGTCTGCTCGTAGAGCCGCCGGAACAGCGGGAACATGCCCGGCAGCGGCGAGGACATCGGTTCCACCCGCCGCTCCACCGGGTTCCAGTCCGTGATGTCGCCCGGCTCCGCCCCGCCGATGGCCACGCGGGCGAGGAAGGCGTCGCCGTAGCTGGCACCGGTCGTCGCCCGGCAGATGTCCTGCGGCAGGCGCGAGGCGTCGGAGGTCGATTGCAGCCAGATCGCGTTGTTGACGCCCCCGCCCACGGCCAGCACCCGCGACGGCGGTGCCCCGGCCTCGGCATAGGTCTCGGTGACATGCGCCGTGCCGAGCGCGATGCCTTCCAGCACCGCGCGGAAGACGTGGCCGCGGGTGTGGGTCAGGTTCAGGCCGAAGATCGCGCCCTTGGCGTGCGGGTCATGGATCGGCGTCCGCTCGCCCGAGAAGTAGGGCAGGAACAGCAGCCCCTCCGCCCCCGCGGGGATCGCCTCGGCCTCGGCGGCGAGCGTCGGGAAGGCGCCGTCGCGCGGCAGCTCCTTCGCGAACTGGTCGCGGAACCAGTGGGTGAGCGTACCGGACGTGGCCAGCCCCGCCATCGACGCGTGTTCGCCGGGGAACAGCCACGGCGCGTACCAGAGCCGCCCGTCGCGCACCCGCTCGGGCGTCAGCGCGATGATGAAGATCGTGGAGCCGTACATCATCATCATGTCGCCGGGATCGCGCACGCCGACCGACAGTGCCTCCGCCGCCGCGTCGATGGTGCCCGCCGTGACGGGCGTGCCGGGCGCGAGCCCGGTTTCCGCCGCGGCGGCGTCGGTGATCCGCCCCGCGATCTCGCCGCTCCACAGAAGTCGCGGCAGCATGTCGGGCGTCGCGATGTCGTCGGCGAGGTCGAAGCACCAGTCCTGCGTCGCCACGTCGTAGAGCGGCGAGAAGTTCGCGGCGGTGTAGTGGTCGATGACGTATTCGCCCGTCAGGCGATGGACGATGAAACTGGTCGAGGTGAGGATCTTCGCGGTCCGGGCGTAAAGCTCCGGCTGCTGCCGTTTCAGCCACAGGATCTTCGGCCCCACCGACTGCGAGGTCAGCGCGTTGCCGCAGCGGTCGAGGATCGTGTCGCCGCCGATCCGGTCGGTCAGGTCCTCCACCTCGGCCATCGCGCGGGTGTCGACACCGTAGAGAACCCCGTTCATCAGCGGCGCACCGTCCGCGTCCACCGGCAGCATGCAGGGCCCGATGGCGGAGCAGGCGACGGCCACGATCTCGGACGGGTCGACGCCGCCATCGGCCAGCAGCGCCTTCGTCACGGTGACGAAATCGCCCCACCAGTCCTCTTCCGCGCGGTGTTCGGCCCAACCGGGGCGCGGCACGATCATCTCGTGGCCATGACGCGCCTCGGCCACCACCTTGCCGCTTTCATCTACAAGAACGCCCTTGGTCTCGTAGGTGCCGATATCGATGCCGAGGGTCAGGGTCATCCGAAACGCTCCAGTCTGAACTCCGGCCCGATCCGCGCGAGAAGCGCGTTTAGCAGGACGACGAGCCCTTCGAGGTCGCGCAGGTCGCAGACCTCGAGCGCGGAATGGGAATAGCGCATGGGATAGCCCAGATCGAGCGCCGCGACGCCCTCGCCGACAAGCTGGACGTAGCTGAGATCGGTCAGCACGCCGGTCTGTGCGGACCGTTGCAGGGTCAGTCCCTCCGCCTCCGCCGCCTCTTCCGCCAGCGCCACCAGCCCCGGGTGCGGGATCACGCCGTTCAGCGTGCCACGCCCGTGGAAGGAATAGAGGCTCATCCCCGGCCCCGCCCCGAGCCGCATCTCGCCGAGATCGCCGGCGTCCGGCGTGTCCGAGGCCAGCATCAGGTCGATCTGGATCGCGATCCCCGGTTGCAGCCGCTGCGCCAGCGGCAGCGCGCCGCGGAGGTTGAATTCCTCCTGCGTGGTGAAGGCGAGGTGGACGGTCGGCCCGCCGTCGCGCGCCGCGAGCCGTTTCGCGAGCTCGATCAGGACGGCGCATCCGGCACGGTCGTCGACGCTGGTGCCGGTGACGCGGTTGGCCCCGAGCGGCATCGCGCGCGGCGTGTAGACGACCGGGGCGCCGATCTTCACCCCTGCCGCTGCGGCCTCGTCCGCGCTGTCGAAACCCGCGTCGACGTAAAGTTCCCTGTAGGGCAGGACGCGGTATTTTTCGTCGGGCGGCGTGGCGTGGTGGCTCCGGTTCGCGATCACGCCCTGCACGTCGCCGGACGCTGTGCAGATCGTCACCGCCTGCGCGGCCAGCGCCCGCTCCGGCACCCCGCCGAGCCGTTCCAGCCGCAGGAAGCCGTCGGGCTCGATCCGCCGCACGACGAAGCCGAGCTGGTCCATGTGGGTGAACAGCATGACCGACGGCGCGCCGGGATCGCCGTCGAACGTCGCCCAGACGTTGCCGAGCACATCGCTCCGCGGCTCCACCCCGGCAAGCGACCGGAGCCGGTCCGAAATCGCCCCGGCCACCCGTCCCTCGTGCCCGGCGAGGCCCGGTATCCCCATCAGCTCGGACAGGAGATCCCGAAGCACGCCCGTCACCGCACCGCCCTCACCTTCTGCATGAAGTCCCATGCCCGTTCCGGGTCGACCTTGGCCCATGTGTCGCCGCCGTGCTTCAGCGCCGATCCGACGATGCAGCCGTCGGCGATGCGGAACACGTCCTGCACCGTCTCGTGCTTCACGCCGGTGTTGGCCAGGACCGGCGTGTCCGGCAACGCGGCCTTGACGGATTCCAGGTCCTCCATCCGCGCCGCCTCGCCGGTGATCTGGCCCGAGACGAGCACCGCGTCCGGAAGCGAACTGAACACCGCCGACCGCGCCCGCTGCGCCAGCGGCCGCGGGTCCATCGACCCCGCGAACTCGGCCGAGACGTTGTAGAGCGTCACGAGATCCTTCCGCCCGAGCCGGTCGCGGTAGCGGATCGCCGCACCCGCGTCGGGGGACCAGACGCCCATGTCGCTGGCATAGACCCCGGTGAAGATCTCCCGCGCGAAGCTCGCCCCCGTCGCCGCGGCCAGCGCCATCGTCGCCATCGGGTCCCACAGGACGTTCACCCCGAACGGCACCGCGATCTTGTCGCGCAGCCGGCCAATGACGTAGCCCATGGTCGCGGTGGAGGCGGTGTCGACCGTCAGTTCGTATGGGCGGTCATTCTCGTTGCCGAACATCACCGCGTCGACGCCCGCCGATTGCAGCGCGTCGAGATCGGCGGCGGCGTCGGCCACGATCCCCTCGATCCCCTTGTCCGCGTCGTGCAGCGGCGCACCGGGAAGCGCGCCCAGATGCACCATCGCGATGACCGGCTTCGCGGTCCCGAAAAGCTCTGAAAACCGGCTCATATGGCCCTCCCTCGGGGCCGACCTTCGCGCATAACGGGGGTGCAGTCCACCGCATTTCATTCTAGCATGTCAGTTGCGCAGGGGAGGGTCGCGATGACGTTGAGGACAAGGCATTGGGACCGCCGGGGGGACGGCGGGCTCACCTTCACGGAGCTCGGATTCGGGGCTGCGCCGATCGCCAATCTCTACCGCGCGGTACCCGAGACGGAGGCCCGCGCGGTGCTCGACCGGGCCTGGGATGCCGGCATTCGCTACTACGACACCGCGCCGCTCTACGGCCTCGGCCTGTCGGAGACCCGGCTGAACCCGTTCCTGCGCGGCAAGGACCGCGATGCCTACGTCCTGTCGTCCAAGGTCGGGCGCCTGCTGCGGCCCTGTCCGCCGGGCGAGCATACCGGGGTCGGAAAGTGGTTCGACGTGCCGAACCGGGTCGAGGTCTACGACTATTCCTACGACGGCGTGATGCGGTCGGTGGAGTTCAGCCTTGAACGGCTCGGCATCGACCGGATCGACATCCTCTATGCCCACGACCTCGACCTTGCCAACCACGGCACGGCGGAGGCGCTGGAAGCCCGGATGACCGAGTTCCTGCAAGGCGGCTACAAGGCGCTGCTGAAGCTTCGCGACCAGGGATCGGTCCGCGCCATCGGGGCCGGTCTGAACGAGTGGCAGCCGTGTCAGTATCTCGCCGAACGCGGCGACTTCGACCTGTTCCTGCTCGCCGGCCGCTACACCTTGCTGGAACAGGAGGCGCTGGAGACGTTCCTGCCCTTGGCCGAGGCGCGGGGGATCGGGATCGTCATCGGCGGCCCCTACAATTCCGGCATCCTCGCGACCGGCGCGAAGCCCGGTGCGTTCTACAACTACGATCCCGCCCCGCCTGTCATCATGGACCGCGTGGCCCGGATCGAGGCCGTGTGCGCGCGACACGGCGTCCGGCTGGTCGATGCCGCGTTCCAGTTCCCGCTTCGGCATCCGGCGGTCGTGTCGATGATCCCCGGCGGGCAGGGACTGGCCGAGATGGACAGCAACCTCGCCGCGGCATCGGCGGAGATCCCGACCGCGCTCTGGGCCGACTTGAAGGCGGACGGACTGATGCGGGCGGACGCCCCGGTGGAGGACCCGAGATGATCGACGCGCACCAGCATTACTGGAACCCCGCCCGCGGCGACTACGACTGGATGCCGATGGACAACCCGATCCTCGCGCGGCCCTACTCCCCCGACGACCTGATCGGGGATCTCTCGCGCCACGGGATCCATCGAACGGTGCTCGTGCAGGCCGCCGCGACGGTGGTGGAAACCGAGTACATGCTGGGTATCGCGGATGCCACGCCTTCGGTGGCGGGGGTCGTCGGATGGGTCGATTTCGAGAACCCGGCGGATCGCGCGACCCTCGCCCGGCTCGCGGGTCATCCAAAGTTCAAGGGCGTCCGGCCGATGATCCAGGACATCCCGGACGTGGACTGGATGCTGCGTGACGACGTTCAGTGGGGTTTCGAGGCGGTGGTCGAGAACGACCTGGCCCTCGACGCGCTCGGCTTCCCCCGGCACCTCGAAAACTTCTACAAGATATTTACGCGCCATTCGGACATGCGGGTGGTCATCGACCACTGCATGAAACCGCAGATCCGCGACCATTCCGATACCGGCTTCTCGGAATGGGCGGACGGCATGGCGGCGCTGGCCGAGACGGGGGCGTTCTGCAAGTTCTCCGGTCTCGTCACCGAATGCGACGGCTGGTCGCTGGAGAAGATCGAACCCTATGCCTGCCACGTACTCGAAACCTTCGGCGCGGAGCGGGTCATGTGGGGGTCGGACTGGCCGGTGTGCCAGCTGGAGGCCAGCTATTCCGACTGGCGCGCCGCGGCGGAGGCGCTGACGGCGCACCTGACCGATGCGGAGCGGGCGGAGGTCTTCGGCGGAACGGCGGCGCGGTTCTACCGGCTCTGAGAGACGTGCCTCGCCGCGGCGGCCTGCGCGGCGTCGACGGCGCGGGTGAGGTCCGGTGTCGCCAGCCACGCCGCCGCAAGCGTGCCGAGGAACACGTCCCCCGCGCCGTGGGTCGAGACGACCTCGACCCTTCGCGCCGGGACATGACGCGGCACCTCGCCGGGCGCGGCATACACAACGCCTTCGCCACCGAGCGTCATGACCAGCTTCGCGCGCGGGGCGCGGGCCGCGAGTTCGGACGCGATCTGGACGGGATCGGTCCCTTCGGGAAGCCCCGAAAGGTCCGCCGCCTCGACCCGGTTCACGCAGATCAGGTCTGTCGCGGCCAGCGTCTCCGGTGCGATCCCTTCGGCCGGTGCGGCGTTCAGCCATAGCTCCGCCCCGGCATCCCGCGCCTTGTCGGCCATCGCGGGCAACAGGCCGGGCGAAACCTCGTTCTGCATCAGGACGACGCGGCAGCCGCCGGGGATCGCGACCGCGCCCGCGTCGATCTCCAGGTTCTCGCCAGACACGATGACCGCGCCGTAGCTGCCGCCCTCGACGGTGATCGCGACGCTCATCCCCGATGCCCCCGGCCCCTGCCGGAGCCCCGACACGTCGATGCCTTCCTCTACAAGAATATCCCGCATGGACCGCCCCGGCGCGTCGGAGCCGATCCGCCCGGCGAGGGCAACGCGCGCGCCCGCCCGCGCCGCCGCGACCGCCTGGTTGCCGCCCTTGCCGCCGAAGCGGTAGTCGACGGCGCTGCCCCTGAGCGTTTCGTCGATCCGCGGCATCCGGGGGGCGTCCACCACCACGTCCCAGTGAAGCGCGCCTACGACCAGCAGGCTCATGCGCGGCCGTAGAGCGCCGCGGCGACGATGCGCGAGGATGTGGCCGCGTCCTGCCGCGCGATCGCATCGGCCAGCGCGGTGTCCCCGGACAGGTCGTCCGCCACCTGCCGCAGCCGTTCGACCAGCGCGATGTTGGTCCGCGCCTCCTCCACCGGGTCGAGGCCGCCGTGATCGGGGAAGGTGTCGAAGTAGATCACCCCGTCGTAGCCCTGCCGGTTCATCTCCACGAGCAGCTCGACGGTCTGCACCGGGTGCACCGTGCCGGCCATCAGCCCGTCGTCGCGCTTTCCGTATCCGTCGTTCAGGTGAAGCCCCATCAGCCGCGAATGCCGCGCGATCAGGGCCGCGGAATGGGCCGGCATCTCGTCGGCGTAGAGGACGTGGGCGAAGTCGAGCGTCACGCCGAGGTTGTCCCGCGCCACCTCCCGGCAGGCGAGCAGGGTCGTGCCGATATCCGGCATCAGCGCATAGGCGCGGGGCTCGTTCGGCTTGTACTCGATCGCGATATCGACGTCTGGCGCGTGATCGCAGACCTCGGCGATGGCGGCCACGGTGTCGTCCCAGGCCCGCGCGTAATCCACCTGGAAGGCGTAGTCGAACCCGTCCTGGCCCATCCACAGCGTCATCAGCCGCCCGCCCATCTCGGCCCCGGCGTCGATGCCGCGCTTGGTCAGGTCGATGGCGGCGCGGCGCACGGCGGGGTCGGGATGGGTGAAGGCGCCGAGCCGGAAGCCGGGGTCGGTGTAGTACCGCATCGCCAGGCCGTTCAACGCCATCCCGCAATCGGACAGTTTCCGCGACAGATCGGCTGGCGTCGTGCCGTCGAAATGGTCGGGGAAGTTGAGATCGGCGGCGTCGAGCCCGCCGACCCGCGCCGCACCGTCCAGCATGTCGAAGACGGAGGACTTGCCGGGCGCCTTGAACGCGTTGAGGCGGGCGGCGTAGCGGGGGCGGTTCGGAAGGGTCATTTGCCGTCGAACATCTCGGGGTGTTCGCGCTCCAGCGGTTCGAGGTAGCGGATGAGCTGGCGCAGGTGGTTGCGCGTCGCCGCCCGCGCCTCCGCCGGGTCGCCGGCCTCCAGCGCGGCGACGATGCGCTTGTGTTCCTCCAGCGTCTCGGCCACGCGGCCCGGGCTCGGCAGGATGAGCTGGCGGGCGCGGTTGACCTGGAGCCAGCTCGTCTCCGCCAGTTGCGCGAGCCGCCGGTAGCCGGTGAAGGACAGGATCAGCTCGTGCATCTCGGCGTCGAGCTTGTAGAACCCGGCGAAGTCGCCGTCCGCGACCAGCGCCTCCTGCACCCGGAGGTTGCGGCGCAGGAGCGTGAGCTGTTCCTCCGTCACCGTCTCCGCGACCAGTTCCACGGCCTGGAGCTCGAGCGCCTCGCGCAGGAACGCGCCTTCGCGGATCTCGTCCATCGAAAACCGCGACACGAAGGTTCCGGCCTGCGGCACCACGTCGACCAGCCCCTCGCCGGCCAGCCGTGTCACGGCTTCCGACACCGGGCTGCGGGAAATGCCGAGCTGGCTGCAGATCTCGCCCTTTCGCAGGATCTCCCCCGGCTGGACGGCAAGCGACAGGATCGCGTCCTTCAGGCTCTGGTAGACCTTCCCGGCAAGCGAGCCCGGATAGGCGTCTAGCGGCGTCAGCTTCGGGGCGTCGCCGTTTTCGCGTTGAACCGGGTCGGAGGGCGAGGGTAACATGCTACCATGTTAGCGGCTCCGCCCATCGGCGGCAATGCCGCCCGGCGCGCGGGGAGAGAGCGATGAGACTGAAGGGCAAGCGCGCGGTCACCACGGCCGCAGGCGCGGGGATCGGGCAGGCCGTGGCGCTGGCCTTCGCGGCCGAAGGGGCCGAGGTGATCGCCACGGACATCAACGCAGACGCGCTCGGCCCCGTCGCCGAGGCAGGGTGCCGCACCGCGCAGCTCGACGTGACGGACGCGGACGCGGTCAGCGCCTTCGCGGCCGATGCCGGGGCACCGGACATCCTGTTCAACTGCGCCGGCTTCGTCCACCACGGCACGATCCTAGACTGCCCGCCCGAGGACTACGACTTCAGCTTCGGCCTGAACGTGAAATCCGCCTACACCGTGATGCGCGCCTTCCTGCCCGCGATGATCGAGGCGGGCGGCGGGTCGATCGTGAACATGGCCTCGGTCGTGTCGTCGATCATCGCCGCCCCGAACCGCTTCGTCTACGGCGCGACCAAGGCGGCGGTGGTCGGCATGACCAAGTCCGTCGCCGCGGATTTCGTGACCCGGGGCATCCGCGCCAACGCGATCTGCCCCGGCACCGTCGACAGCCCGAGCCTGCAGGGCCGGATGCGGGCGCAGGGCGACTACGACACCGCGCGGGCGGCCTTCATCGCCCGACAGCCGATGGGACGGATCGGCACGCCCGAGGAAATCGCCGCGCTCGCGGTATACCTCGCCAGCGACGAATCCGCCTTCATGACCGGCCAGGCCATCACCGTCGATGGCGGCTGGTCCAACGTCTGAGGAGAGAGTGACGTGAAACTTCTGCGATACGGGGCGCCGGGCGCCGAGAAGCCGGGGATGCTGGATGCCGACGGCAGGGTCCGCGACCTGTCGGGCGAGGTCGCCGACATCGCTGGCGAGGTGCTGACGCCCGAGGGGCTGGCGCGGATCGCCGCGCTCGACCCGGCCAGCCTGCCGCTGGCCGGCGGCGACCCGCGGATCGGGCCCTGCGTCGGATCCGTCGGCAAGTTCATCTGCATCGGTCTCAACTACGCCGACCACGCCGCCGAAAGCGGCATGGACGTGCCGCCGGAACCGGTGATCTTCATGAAGGCCACCAGCGCCATCATGGGCCCGAACGACGACGTCCGGATCCCTCGCGGGTCGGAAAAGACCGACTGGGAGGTGGAGCTTGGCGTCGTGATCGGCAAGGAGGCGCGCTATGTCGACGAGGCCGACGCGATGGATCACGTCGCGGGCTACTGCCTGACCAACGACCTGTCCGAGCGCGCCTTCCAGCAGGAGCGTTCGGGCCAGTGGGTCAAGGGCAAGTCGGCCGACACCTTCGGCCCGATCGGGCCGTGGCTGGTGACCGCCGACGAGGTCCCGGACCCGCAGAACCTGCGGATGTGGCTCGAGGTCGACGGCCACCGCTACCAGGACGGATCGACCGCCACGATGGTCTACGGCGTGCGCCACCTCGTGCATTACCTCAGCCAGTTTATGAGCCTGCAACCGGGCGACGTGATCTCCACCGGAACACCGCCGGGCGTCGGCATGGGGCAGAAGCCGCAGGTCTACCTGCGCGAGGGGCAGGTGATGGAACTTTCCGTGGAAGGGCTCGGGGTCCAGCGGCAGCGGACGGTGGCCTGGAACGCGTGAGCGTTGGCGGGACCGGGTTGCAAAGGCACTCGGTTCCGTATTCAGGATCTGGATGCGAGACACCGCTACCGGTTTGCTCGTCCCGGATCGTAGGTGCAAACCAGAGTGCCGAGCCGCGCATCGACGGGCCGCGGTGCGGCGATCCGACCGTGATGCTGCGGCGGTTTATCCATCCACGTCAGGAGTAGCGTCCCGCTAGTCCCAGGCTTCACCACATCGCCGTGCCGGGGGGCGGCCCGGCGATGCGCGGCGGCCTTCGGCCTTGTCCCGCGCCGGTGCTGTAGCGGCTACGAGGTTGCCCCCGACTTGCCACGGCATGACGCCGAGTTCACCGCTCTTGGTCGATAGGCGGCGGGCCCCGGCCTTGATTCCGCGCCGGTGCAGTCGCGGGTTCGAGGCCATCGCCTACGCCCAAACCGCCCCACCCGGATAGAGGTGCTCCGCGATGCTCCCGGGCTTCATCTCCACCGAGAATCCCGGACGTTGCGGCGGCAGGTAGCGGCCGTCCCTCGTCCGTACCGGATCGAGGAAGTGCTCGTGCAGGTGATCGACGAACTCCAGCACACGGTTCTCGAGGCTCCCCGACACCGAGATGTAATCGACGAAACTCATGTGCTGGATCAGCTCGCACAGCCCCACGCCCCCCGCGTGCGGACAGACGGGAATGCCGAACTTCTCCGCCATCAGCATCACGGCGAGGATCTCGTTCGGCCCGGCGAGCCTGCACGAATCCACCTGCGCGAAACGGATCGCGTCGGCCTGCATCAGCTGCTTGAACATCACCGCGTTGTGGCAGTGTTCCCCCGTCGCGACCTTGATCGGCGCGATTTCCCGCGCGATGCGGGCGTGGCCGAGGATGTCGTCGGGGCTGGTCGGCTCCTCGATCCACCACGGGTCGAACTCCGCCAGCCGGCCCATGTTGGCGATGGCCGTCTCGACGCCCCAGACCTGGTTCGCATCCATCATCAGGTAGCGATCCGGCCCGATCTCGCCCCGGATCAGGCGGGCGCGGCGCACGTCGTCGTCGATGTTCGCGCCGACCTTCATCTTGAAATGGGTCCAGCCATCGGCAATCGCCGCCTGCATCAGCGAGCGGATCTTGTCGTCGGAATACCCGAGCCACCCGGCGGAGGTGGTATAGGCGGGGTAACCCGTCGCTTCCATCTCCGCGATCCGCGCGGCCTTGCCCCCGGCCTTGTCCTGCAACCGCTCCCGCGCTTCCTCCGGCGGCAGGGCGTCGGCAAGGTAGCGCCAGTCCACGAGCGCGACCTGTTCGGCGGGGTCCATCTCCGCGATCAGCCGCCAGACCGGCTTGCCCGCCGCCTTGCCGTACATGTCCCAGAGCGCGTTCATCACGGCGGCAGCGGCGAGGTGGATCACCCCCTTCTCCGGCCCGGTCCAGCGCAACTGGCTGTCGCCCGTCACCACGCGCCAGGCCGCGCCCATGTCCGCGAACAATCCCTCCGTCTCCCGCCCGACCAACAGCGCCGCGACGGCTTCGATTGCAGCACAGCAGATCTCGTTGCCGCGCCCGATGGTGAAGGTCATCCCGTGCCCGTCAGGCCCGTCGTCCACGTGCAGGACGACGTAGGCCGCGGAGTAGTCCGGCGTCGGGTTCATCGCGTCCGACCCGTCGAGCATCCGGCTGGTCGGGAAGCGGATGTCATGGGTAGTGACGCCCGTGATGCGTGCGGACATGGCCTCTCCCCCGTCGCCGCCGGGGTCTCTCCGTCCCGACATGAATCATGCTAGCATGTTAGCGTGTCAGTTGGGAATGCCATTCGGGGGGCGCGCGGGCTGGCGCGGCGCGAAAAGGAAAAGGGGAAGCGGTTCGACCCGCTTCCCCCTGCCGTTACCGGAACTGGGCCGTGTGGCTCACTCCATCATGTAGGTCGACGGATCGAGGTCGCCGTACATGTGCTCCTCGATGAGCGCGGTCAGCTCGTCGACGTCGTTGACGTCGGTCATGCTGTTGATGAGCTCGTGCCATTCGTCGACGTAGGGCTGGAACTCGGCGAAGAAGGCCTCGGGATCCTGGATGCCGTAGACCTCGGTCGCGATGCCGGCCATGTCGCCGACGCCGTTGTCGACCCATTCCTGCACCGCGGCCTGGAACTCGTCGTCAAGCTCCACGAACTCGATGCCGTACTCGCGGGCCGTCTCGATCGCCTGGTCGTTGTTGGTGTTGAAGTGGATCTGCATCATCGCCGAGGCGCGGGCGGTCACTTCGAGGTAGATCGCGCGCTGCTCGTCCGTCAGCCCGCGCCAGAAGTCGAGGTTGGCCAGGTGAACGGCCGAGTTGTAGCTGCCGGTGAAGTTGGCCAGCGTCACGCTGGTGGCGACTTCCTGCAGGCTGTTGTCGATGTTCAGGAACCCGGCGAGGATGCCCGCGCAGTCGATGACGCCGGTCTGCAGCGCCTGGTAGAGCTCGTTGCCGGGGACGTTCACGGCCACGCCGCCGAGATGCTCGGTCAGAAGCGCGTTGGCGCCGCCCGGGAACCGGACCTTGAGGCCCTGGAACTGGTCGAGCGAGGTGATCGGGTCGGGCGTGTTGCAGATGAACGGGTAGACCGGGGTCGAGAAGCCGCCGAACGGCACCACGTTGTTTTCCTCGTACTGGGCCAGCGCGCGTTCGTTGTGCATGCCCCAGTCGGCGAAGGCCATGCCGATGGCGGTGGCGTTGGTCTCCAGGAAGCCGTAGGCGGTCAGCGCGTTGTTCAGCGGCAGCTCGGACGGGATATAGCCCGCGGCCTGGAAGCCGGCATGGGCGACGCCGTCACCGATGGCGGCAAGCTGGCCGGCAGCCGGAACGAGCGAGCTGGCGTAGAAGATCTCGAAGCAGAGTTCGCCGCCGGTACGCTCGCAGAGCTGTTCGGCAATGTAGGTCTGGTGGATGGACGCGGCCTCGTTCGGCGGCGCGTAGGTCGTCATGCGGTAGTCCTGGGCCGAGGCCGCGGTGGCGGAGCCAAGGCCGATGGCGGTGACCATCAGAAGCTGTCGTGCGGTGTTCATGTCAGATCCTCCTCCTGAATCCCTGAGATTGAGTGGGCCGAGGCAGGTGATCCCGAAATGCGGGACCGGCACCGACCGAATTCAACGACCCGACATTAGGCGACCGGAGGCCCGTTTCGGCCAAAAACATTGGGGCCAACGGTTCACCCTGCACCCCCTATAGGCTGGCGACGCTGAGCCGCGGGCGGGGCCCGGACGGCAAAGGGGCGCGCCCGGACCGGACGCGCCCCTCGGGTGCGGTCGCCTTAAACGAAGGTCAGTCGAGCATCACCGACGGCAGCCACAGCGCGATGGCCGGGAAGGCGATGATGAGCGTGAGCGTCACGAGGTCGGTCAGGATGAACCAGAGCGCGCCGCGGAACACGGTCGTCAACGGCACCGCCCCCCTGAGCGACGAGTTGATGACGTAACAGTTCAGCCCGACCGGCGGGGTTATCATCCCGATCTCCAGCAGCTTCACGACGATGATGCCGAACCAGATCATGTCGACACCCGCGGTCTGCAGCATCGGCTGCACGATCGGCAGCGTCAGCAGCATGATCCCGATCGATTCCACGAACATGCCGAGGATGATGTAGACCACCGCGATCATCACGATCAGCGTGATCGGGTCGTCGCCGATGGACAGCATCGTCGCGGACACCACGCGCGGCACGCCGGTCAGGCCCATGAAGCTGGTGAAGAGCGTCGCGCCGACCGCGATCAGGAACACCGAGCTGGTGCCGATGGCCGCGTCGCGCACCGCCGTCTTGACCACGCCCCAGGTCAGCCGCCGCCGGAACGCCGCCAGAACCATCGCGATGGCCGCGCCGACCGCGCCGGCCTCGGTCGGGGTGAACACGCCGAGGAAAATGCCGCCGAGCACGCCGAGGATCAGGGTCGGCAGCGGCCAGACATCGCGGATCGCGGCCCAGGTCTCCTCCCGCGTGACCTCCATCTCCACCATCGGCGCGAGGGTCGGCTTCAGCTTCACACGCGTCACGATCATGCCCATGTACATGGCCGCGGACAGGAGGCCGGGGATGAACCCGGCCATGAACAGCTTGCCGATCGACACGTTGGCGAAGATCGCGAAGACGATCATCAGGATCGACGGCGGGATCAGCGATCCGAGCGTCCCGGCCGAGGCGATGGTGCCGGTGGCCAGGGCCTTGTCGTATTTCTGCTTCAGCATCTCCGGCACGGAGATCTTGGACATCGCCGCGGCGGTTGCGACCGACGATCCCGACGCCGCCGAGAACAGGGCGCAGGCGCCGACCCCGGCGCAGGCGAGGCCCCCCGGAACCCGGCGCAGCAGGATCTTCAGCGCCCGGAACAACCCGTCCGTCAGCCCGCCGTTCGAGGCGATGTACCCCATCAGGAGGAACATCGGCACCGCGCTGAACCCCCAGTTCGCGATGAAGTCGAACGGGATCGCCTGCGACAGGCCCCAGGCCACGTTGAAGCCGAGCCCGACCCAACAGCCGACGAAGGACACCAGCAGCAGCACGATCCCGATGGGAAGCCGCAGCGCGATGAGGAACAGGACCAGCCCGACGCTGGCGAAACCGATTTCCAGGAGCGACATCTCAGGACACCTCGGCTTCGGGGTCCGGCGCGTGGATCGCGGTGAGCGCGACCCTCGCCTCCGGGTTGACCAGCAGCCGGACGGCGTGGAGCAGGCAGATCAGGGTCGTGATGCCGAGCGCGATCGGCAGCAGGAACCGCGACGGCCAGATGTAGATGTTGCTGGACCCCATCGCGATCTCGCGCCGCTCGAAGCTTTCGACGGCATCCGGCCACGAGATGCAGGCCAGCCCGCCATAGGTCAGCGCGCAGAGCATGAGGACGAGGAAGGTGACGCCGACCTGAACCCGGTAGGACATCATCTGGTAGAACAGGTCGACCGCGATGGACTGGCGCGACCACTCGATGAAGGCCATGGGCAGAACGACGATCGCGACCATGTAGTAGTTCGCGGTAATCTCGAGCGTTCCCTGGATCGGGCGGAAGCCGATGTACTTGAGTGTGACGTCGAGCGTGACGTGGACCATCATGACGAGGACCGGGATCGCCGTGACTGTCAGCAGCACATCCGAAACCCAGACGAGCGGATTGCGTCTCATGGTCCCCTCCCTATGACCGGTTCCGAATTTCTAGTTGAGCCGCCCGCCCGTCAGCAACAGATGCCTCGTCCAACGGCCCTGTGGGCCGCTTAGCCACCGCCTATGGCGCCCCCGGCAGAACCTTTGGCCCGACGCCTCCGGCCCCGGCGCGTGCCCGCCGGCTCAGCCGTCCTTGCGGGGCGCGAGCTGCGCCTCGATGTTGTAGCGTTCCACCATCTCGCGGATGATCGTGCCGATCATGCCCTCGACGATGGTGCTGGCGTGGGACACCGGGCGCGCGCGCTTCCGCACGAGGTAGGCCGTGCGCCGGATCGACGGCTCCGCGATCCGCACGAGGCCGATGTCGCCGGAGGCCACCTGCTTGAACACCGCCCCGTGGGACAGGAGCGAATAGGCGCTGGCGCGGCTGACCATCTCGACGATGTGCGGCAGGGAATCGATGGTCGCGGTGACGTTGAAGCTGAACCCCTCGGCCCGCGCGAACCGTTCCTGCAGCTTGCGCGCGCCGTGCGCCTGGCTGGTCAGCACCAGCGGCAGGTGCTGCAGGTCGGACGCGGTGATCGGCTTCTTCGCGATCCCGTCCGGCCCGAACTCGTCGTCCCAGTTGTCGGGCGCGGTCACGAGGAAAAGCTCCTCGGTCAGAAGCGGTTCGAGGATGTAGACGCTGCTGTCGCTGATCTCGTAGACGCAGCCGATGTCGATGCGGTCGTTGGCCAGCCAGTCGAGGATGTCCCCCGACATGGCCTCGGCGACGTGCAGGCGGATGTCGCTGTACTCGCTGTGGATTGATTCCAGCAGCGGCACGCTGAGAAGGATGCTGAGCGACGGCGGGAAACCGACCGAGACCGGCCCGCGCGGGTCGGAGCCGAGCAGGCGAAGCGCCTCCACCAGGTCGTCGACGGATTTCAGGATCTCCTGCCCGCGGTCGGCCAGCAGCGTGCCCGCCTGCGTCAGCTGGACCCCGCGCGAGCCGCGGATCGCGAGCTGGACGTCGAGCTTGCGTTCCAGCTTGGCGATGTTTTCCGACAGCGACGGCTGCGCCATGTTCAGCGCGTTCGCCGCGGCCGAGATCGAGCCGTGCTCCGCGAGGCTCAGGAAATACGACAGCTGCTTGAGCTTCAGACTTTCGCCGTCATCGTTGATGGACATCCTCCGCACTCCCCCCTGCCGAGTCTGCATAGGCATAGCCTATGACAAGTGATAGACCCATTGCCGGAGGCTTACAAATACTTGAAGCACGCGATCCCGGTCGCGGGGGCCGGGGCCTTCGCGGGGAGCGGGAACCGGGCGGGCCATCGCGGGGCCCGTGGGCGGCGCCGGTCAGTCGGCGGGCGCCGTTTCGCGAAGCTCGGCCGCGGCGGCCTGAACCGCGCGCACGATCTTGTCGTAGCCGGTGCAGCGGCAGAGATTGCCGGCCAGCCAGAACCGGATTTCCTGTTCCGTCGGGTCGGGGTTCCTGTCGAGCAGGTTGCGCGCCGCGACGATCAGGCCGGGGGTGCAGAAGCCGCACTGAAGCGCCGCTTCCTTCAGGAAATGACGCTGGAGCGGGTGCAATTCGCCGCCCTGCGCGACGCCTTCGATCGTGGTGATCCGCCGCCCCTCCGCCTCCGCCGCGAGCATGGTGCAGGAGCAGACGACGCGGCCGTCGACCTCGACCGAACAGGCCCCGCAATCGCCGGACCCGCAGCCTTCCTTGGTCCCGAACAGGTGCAGTTCGTCGCGCAGCGCGGACAGGAGCGTCTGGTCGGGGCGGGCCAGGAACTCCGTCTCTGCGCCGTTGATCTCGGTGGTGACGTGAAGCTTCTTCGCCATCGAAACGACTCCTCTCAGGCGCGAGCGCGGGCCAGGGCGACCCCGGCGGCGCGCTTGAAGATGGTGCCGGAGATCCTGGTGCGGTAGGCGGCGCTTCCGCGCTTGTCGTCGATCGGCCGGCAGGCCGCCCGCACCGCCTCTGCCGCCGCGTCCATCGCGGCATCGTCGACCGGCGTTCCGACCAGTGCCGCACCGGCCTCGCGCACCAGCAGGACCGTCGGCGCGACTGCCCCGACCGCGACCCGCGCCGCCGTGCAGGTGCCGCCCTCGTCCAGCGTCAGGCAGACGCCGACCCCGACGACCGCGATGTCCATCTCGGTCCGGGGCGTGAACCGGACATAGGCGTCGCCGGTGCGCGCTGGCTTCGGCGGAAGGTTGACCGAGATGACGAATTCCCCCGGCGCAAGCGTCGTCCGGCCCGGTCCCGCCGGAACCTCCTCGACCGGGATCTCGCGCCGGCCGCCGGGCCCCGCGACCGTCACGGTGGCCCCGGCCGCGACCATGCCCGGCACGCAGTCCGCGGCGGGCGAGGCGTTGCACAGGTTGCCGGCCGGTGTCGCCCGGCTCTGGATCTGCATCGATCCGATGTAGTCCATCGCTTCGGCGAACCCGGGCCATTTCGACGCGATCTCGGCGTTGCCGGTGATCTCCGCGCCGCAGACCGCAGCCCCGATCCGGATGCCCGACGCGTCGGAGACGATCCGCCCCAGGTCCCCGATCCGCTTGATGTCGACGACGAGCGCGGGGGCCCGCATCCCCGACGACATCTGCACCACGAGATCGGTTCCGCCGGCAAGCGGGTAGGCCCCGCCTTCCGCCGAGGCCAGCAGGGCCACCGCCTCGTCCACCGTTTCCGGAGCCGCGTATCGCATCACGATCCCTCCAGCCTTTCCCATCCCCGCGGCGGTCGGCCCGCGCGGTCGAACCAGCCTATCGCGCGTCGTGGGCCGGGGCGAGCCACCGCCTGACCGAACCGCCGCCTAAGCCACCCGGCACCGCGCTACTCCGCCGCCTGCTGCGGGTGGAACACCGGGTCCTGCCGGTCCCGCCGCCCGAGCACCCCCTGCATCCTGCGCAGATGGTTCGTGCTCGGCTGCGTCCGCGTGGAGTCGTAGGCGACCCGGCGGCCCGCGACACGCCACGCCCCGTCGCGCTGTTCGAACAGGTCGATGTAGCGGCCGAAGACCTCGTGATCGGTGCCGCCATCGTCGTCCTCGCGGCGCTGGATCGCCCAGAAGTAGGTTTCGACATGCGCCACCGTCTCGGAGTGGAACTCCACCAGGCAGTTGAGGATGTAGTGCATCGAGAATGGCACGTTCGCGTGCCGGGTGCTGACCCATTCGATGAAGGCGTCGCCGTCACCGTGGAACTCGCCGTGATGGTCGATCGCGTCGTCGTGGAAGCACGCCCGGACCGAGGCCCAGTCGCGGCGGTCGACACCGCGGGCGTACCGCTTCATGCAGTCCTCGATCTCCATCCTGGCGACAAGTCGCTTCAATGCTTCCATCGAACGTCTCCCCTCGTTCCTAGCCGCACAGCGTCTGCCCCCCGTCGACGACGAGGCACTGACCGGTGATGAAATTCGCCTGGTCGCTGGCGAGGAATGCCGCCGCGTGGGCGATGTCCCACCCGTCGCCCATCCGGCCGAGCGGGACGCGGGACGCCTTTTCCTGCCATGCCGCGTCGATGTCCTCGGGCCGGATGCCGCGGTTGCGGATCGCGCTGTCGCGCGCCATCGGCGTGTCCATCAGCCCCGGCAGAACGGCGTTCACCCGCACCTGGCTCGGCGCGTACTGCGCCGCCGTCACGCGGGTCATGTGGTTCATCGCGCCCTTGGTGGTGTAGTAGCCGACATAGGGCGTGTTCAGGTATCTCAGAGACGAGATCGACGAGACGTTGACGATCGCGCCGCCGCCACCCTCCGCCATCACCGGGATCGCGTGCTTCATGGCGAGGAAGCAGCTTTTCAGGTTGATGTCGAAGATGCGGTCCCAGTCCTCCTCGGACAACTCGACCACGCCGCCCATGATGATCGTGCCGACGTTGTTGAGAAGGACGTGCAACCCGCCGAAGGACGCGGTGGCCGTGTTCACCGCCGAAAGAAGGTCGTCGGACCGGGTGGCGTCGCCCGACACCGCGACCGCGCCCCCGCCCTCGCCGCGAATGATCTCCGCCGTCGCCTCGGCCGCCGCCCGGTCGATGTCGAAACACACGACCGAGGCGCCTTCCCGCGCGAACTGGACCGCGCAGGCCTTTCCGTTCCCCCATCCGTCCCCGATGCTACCGGCGCCGATGACAAGGGCAGACTTGCCGTTCAGCCGCATTCCCGTCTCCAGCGTCCAACGGCTGCCAGTAAGGCATTCGCGGGCGAGGCCGGTCAACGCGGGGCGGGGCCGTTTCGGGCTGCTATCGGTTTCGCCTTTGTGGTGCGCAGGCGGCCGCCCGGCCGCGCTTTATTCGATGCGGAATAGCGCCTAGGGAATCCTCGCAGCCAGAGGACCGGGCCCATGAAACCCACACGCTCCATGCTCTTCGTTCCCGGCCATCGACAGGGATGGGCGGAAAAGGCCGTGGCTGCCGGCACCGACGCGGTGATCCTCGACCTGGAGGATTCCGTGCCGCAGGACATGAAATCCGGAACCCGGCATATCGTCGCCGAGACCATCGCGGAACTCGCGAAGGCGTCGCCCGATGTCGGGGTCTACGTCCGCCTGAACGCGCTGGAAAGCGGGATGACCGGCGACGACCTGGAGGCGGTGGCGGTCGCGGGCCTGACCGGCGTCCTGCCCCCGAAGACCTACGGCGCCACGGACATCGTGCGGGTCGACGCGCTGATCGACCATTTCGAGCGCCGCAACGGCGTCGCGCCCGGAACGATCGAGATCGTGATCCCGCTGGAAACCGCGCAGGGCTACGGCGCCTGCGAGTCCATGCTCGCCGCGTCGCCGCGCTGCGCCACCCTGTTCGCCGGCACCGCGCGGGACGCCGACGTGTCGCGCTCCATCGGGTTCGAGTTCACCCCGGAGGGTCAGGAGACGCTCTACCTCAGGTCCCGCGCGGTCCTGGCCGTGCGCGCCGCGGGCAAAGACTTCCCGCTCGTCGGGCTGTGGCAGGACCTGAAGGACGACGACGGCGCGTGGGAATTCGCCCGGTCCAACAAGCGGCTCGGCTTCCGCGGGATGGTGGCGATCCACCCCAGGCACGTCGCCATCGCCAACGAGGTCTTCATGCCGACCGAGGGCGAGGTCGCCTTCTACCAGGGCATGATCGACGCGTTCGAGGCCGGCCTGAAGGAGGGCCTCGCCGCGGTGGCCTACGAGGGCATGCATATCGACCTGGCGCACGTGAAGACCGCGAAGGAGGTCATCGCGATGCACGCGGCGCTGAAGTCCCGATGAAGGGCCGGCTGGCCTTCGGATCGGATGCCTCCGCCGCCTGGCGGCCGTCGGACCGCGACCTCGCCCGCAGCCGACTCGCCCGCGCGATGAGGCGATGGGGCTTCGACACGCTCGCCGACCTGCATCGCCATTCGATCGACGCACCGGAGGAGTATTGGCGCAAGGCGCTCGACGATCTCGGGATCGAGTTCTCGACCCCCTGGACCGGGTTCGTCGACACCTCTGCCGGGCACGCCTTTCCCCGCTGGTTCACCGGCGGCGCGATCAACGCCGCAGAAAACTGCGTGACCCGCCACGCCGCCGACGCCATCACCCGCGACCGTCCCGCGGTGATCTACGAGGGCGACAGCGGCACGCGGCGCGAGATGAGCTACGGCGAACTCGGCGCGGAGGTGGAACGCATCGCCGCCGGGCTCCGCTCCATCGGCATCGGCAAGGGCGACCGGGTGGCGTTCTTCATGCCGGTCATCCCCGAGGCCGCCGTCGCGATGCTCGCCTGCGCCCGCATCGGCGCCATCGGCGTCCCGGCCTTTTCCGGCTACGGGCCGGAACCGCTGGCCGCGCGGCTGAACGCGGCGGAGGCGGTCGCGCTGGTGACGGTCGACGGGACCACCCGCCGGGGCAAGCGGGTCGCGATGAAGGACACCGCCGACGCCGCGGCCGACCTGTGCCCGTCGCTTCGCCACGTCATCGTCATCCGCCATGACGGCCAGGAAACGGCCACCCAGGACCGCGACCTCGAATGGTCCGCGCTCGGCCGCGGGCTCGACCCGGTGCCGGCGGAGCCATGCGATCCGAACGACCCGCTGATGATCATCTACACATCGGGCACGACCGGCGCACCGAAGGGCATCGTTCACAGCCACGCCGGTTTCCTGACCAAGGCTGCCCACGACTTCGGCTACGGGTTCGACATCCAGTCCGACGACCGGCTCGGCTGGATCGCGGACATGGGCTGGATGCTCGGGCCGCTGATGGTGCTCGGCACCCTGCATTTCGGCGCCACCATCGTCTGGATCGAGGGGTTGCCGAACCACCCCGACCACGACCGGCTCTGGGACATCGTGGAGCGGAACGGCGTGACCGTCCTGGGGCTCGCGCCGACCGCCGCGCGCGGCATCCGCGCGGCGATGGCGGGCGGCGCGCCGTCGCGCGACATCTCCTCCCTCCGCGCCTTCACCTCCACCGGCGAGGCCTGGGACACGCCGACCTGGCAATGGCTTTTCGACACCGTCGGGCGGGGCCGGCTGCCGATCCTGAACTATTCCGGCGGCACCGAGACCGGGGGCGGGATCATCACCAACTACACCATCGCGCCGATCGCCCCGTCGAGCTTCGCGGGCCCGATCCTGGGCATGGACGTCGACGTTCTGGACGCGGACGGGAACCCGACCGACGGCATCGGCGAGCTTGTCGTGCGCAACACCTGGCCCGGCATGACGCACGCCTTCTGGCGCGACCCCGACCGCTACCTGGGCACCTACTGGAACCGCTGGCCCGACACCTGGGTTCACGGCGACCTCGCGGAGGTGGACGCCGACGGCTACTGGCACATCCGCGGCCGGTCGGACGACACGATCAAGGTCGCCGGCCGCCGCGTCGGCCCGGCCGAGATCGAATCCGCGCTGGTCGCGGACCCGCGGATTTCCGAGGCCGCGGTGATCGGGGTGCCGGACCCGGACCGGGGATCGCGCATCGTCGCCTTTGTCACGCTTAACGGGGCCGGGGATCTCGACGCCGCGGCCTCGGGCGAACAGGTCGCGCGGCTCGTCGGCAAGGCGATGGTGCCGTCGAGGATCGTTCCGGTGGCGGCGCTGCCGAAGACCAAGAACGGCAAGATCATGCGCCGGGCGATCCGCGCGCGCTACCTGGGCGAGCCGGCGGGCGACATGTCGGCGCTCGACGCGGCGACGCCGCTCGACGTCATACCGGTCATGGATTGAGACAGGCGAGGGAAACATGGCACTCGACCAATCCGAACTGGACCTGATCCGGTCGTCGATCCGCAAGATCACCGAGGAGTTCGACCTCGAGTACTGGCGCAGGCAGGACGCGTCCAAGTCCTATCCCTGGGACTTCAAGGACGCGCTGGCCGAAGGCGGCTGGTTCGGCATCCTGATGCCCGAGGAATACGGCGGCATGGGGCTCGGCCTGACCGAGGCCGGCGTGGTGCTGGACGAGCTCGGCCAGCGCTGCGGGTTCAACGCCAACTCGATCTTCCAGTACTTCGTGTTCCCGCCCGGCCCGGTGATCCACCACGGGTCCGACGCGATGAAGGCGGAATTCCTGCCCAAGCTCGTCAGCGGCGAGGAGATGATGTGCTTCGGCGTCAGCGAGCCCGACAACGGCGTCGACACCTCGCGGCTCAAGACCTTCGCGAGGAAGGAGGGCAACCGCTACCTCGTGAACGGGCGCAAGGTCTGGATCTCGAACGCGCTGAACGCCGACCGCATCCTGCTGCTGACGCGGACCGCGGCGCGCGACCCGGACCGCCCGTTCGACGGCATGACCCTGTTCCTGACCCGGCTGAAGGACAAGACCGGCGTCCAGATCAACCGCATCGACAAGATCATGCGCAACGCGGTCGACTCCAACGAGATCGTGTTCGAGGATTTCGAGGTGTTCCCCGACGAGATCGTGGGCGAGGAAGGCAAGGGGTTCCGCTGCCTGCTGGACGGGCTGAACCCGGAGCGGATCGCGGTGGCGCAGACCTGCATCGGGCTTGGCCGCGGCGCGCTGAACCTCGTGACGCAATACGCCAAGGACCGGATCGTGTTCGACCGCCCGATCGGCAAGAACCAGGCCGTCGCCCATCCGCTCGCGGACAGCTGGATGCGGCTGGAAGCAGCGGACCTGATGACCCAGAAGGCCGCGCGGCTCTTCGACGAGGGCAAGCCCTGCGGCCCCGAGGCGAACACGGCGAAATACCTCGCCAGCGATGCCGGGTTCGAGGCGGCCGACCGCGCGATGCAGTTCCACGGCGGCTACAGCATGGCGACCGAGTACCACGTTTCGCGCTTCTGGATGGAGGCGCGGCACCTCAAGATCGCGCCGATCAGCCAGCAGATGGTCCTGAACTTCGTATCGGACAAGGTGCTCGGCCTGCCGAGATCCTACTGAGGGAAGGAGACACACATGCGCGATGCAGTCATCTGCGAACCGATCCGCACGGCGGTCGGCGGCTACGGCGGGACCCTGCGCGACGTCCCCGTGACCGAACTCGCCGCGACCGTGGTGAAGGAGCTTGTCCGGCGCACCGGCGTGCAGAGCGGTGACATCGACGACGTGATCTTCGGCCAGGTCTATCCCGGCAGCGAGGCGCCCGCGATCGGGCGCATCGCGGCGCTCGATGCCGGGCTCGACATCTCGGTTCCGGGCACGCAGATCGACCGGCGCTGCGGATCGGGCCTGCAGGCGGTCATCAACGCCTCGATGTACGTCCAGACCGGCGCCGCGGACCTCGTGATCGCGGGCGGCGCGGAATCGATGAGCCAGGCGGAGTACTACACGCTCGGTGCGCGATGGGGCTTGAAGGGCCGCGACTCGGAACTCTACTGCCGGATCGGCCGCGGCCGCGTGACCTCGGGCGGCAGGTTCCACCCGGTGCCGGGCGGAATGCTGGAGACCGCCGAGAACCTGCGCCGCGAATTCTCTATCCCGCGCGAGGCGCAGGACGACTTCGCCGCGGCCTCCCACGCCAAGGCCTCGGCCGCATCGAAGGCCGGCACGTTCCGGGACGAGATCGTTCCGGTCACGCTGAGGACCCGCAAGGGCGAGGTCGTCTTCGACACCGACGAACACATCCGCCACGACGCCACCGCCGAAAGCCTGTCGGCGCTGCGCCCGATCCTCGGGAAGTCCGACCCCGAGGCGACGGTGACGGCCGGCAATGCCAGCGGCCAGAACGACGCCGCCGCCGCCTGCATCGTGACCACCGCCGAGAAGGCCGAGGCGCTTGGCCTGAGGCCGCTCGGGCGGCTGAAGGCATGGGGGCTCGCCGGGGTCGGGCCGGAGCGGATGGGGATCGGCCCGGTGCCGGCGGTCGAGAAGGCGCTCGACCGGGCCGGGCTGACGCTCGGCGACATGGACCTGGTCGAGCTGAACGAGGCCTTCGCCGCGCAGGTCCTGGCCTGCCTCGCCTCGTGGAACCTCGCTGCCGACGATCCGCGCCTGAACGTCAACGGATCCGGTATCTCGCTCGGCCACCCCGTCGGCGCGACCGGCGTGCGCATCCTCGCCAACCTCCTGCGCGAGATGGACCGGCGCGAGGCGCGTTACGGGATCGAAACCATGTGCATCGGCGGCGGCCAGGGCCTCGCCGCCGTCTTCGAAAGGATCGCCTGATGAGCGTGCTTGAGAAATACGACCGCTTCGCCATGTCGTTCGAGATGAACGAACCCGGCGTGCTGGAGATCATCTTCGACGGACCGAACCTGAACGCCGTCGACGCGAACGTGCATACCGACATCGCGGATGTCTGGCGGGTGATCGACCGCGACGACGCTGTGAACGTCGTCCTCGTCCGCGGCGCGGGCAAGGCGTTTTCCGCGGGCGGCAGCTTCGACCTGATCGATGACCAGCTCGCCAGCTACAAGACGCTGACCCGCGTCCTGCGGGAATGCCAGGATCTCGTCCACGGCATGATCGACTTCCCCAAACCTGTCATTTCCGCGATCCACGGGCCCGCGGTCGGCGCGGGGCTGATCGTCGCGATGCTGGCGGATATCTCGATCGCGGCCCGAACCGCCAAGATCGTCGACGGCCACACCCGGCTCGGCGTCGCGGCGGGGGACCACGCGGCGATGGTCTGGCCGCTGATGTGCGGGATGGCGAAGGCGAAATACTACCTGATGGCCTGCGAATCGATCTCGGGCGAGGAGGCCGAGCGGATCGGCCTCGTCTCGATGGTCGCCGACGACGACGCCCTGCTCGACACCGCGCGCAAGGTCGCGAGCCGGCTCAACAACGGCGCGCAGGAGGCGATCCAGTGGACCAAGCGGTCGATGAACCTGTTCTACAAGCAGAACGCCGCGATCTTCGACGCGTCGCTCGGGCTCGAATTCCTCGGTTTCCGCGGGCCTGACGTGCGCGAGGGGCTCGCCTCGCACCGCGAAAAACGCAAGCCGGATTTCCGGCGCAAGGACTGAAGGGAGATCCGATGACCATCAATCTCAACGGCCGGACGCGGCTCTACCCGCTGCTCGGCGATCCCATCATCTATGCCCGGTCGCCCGACTGGCTGTCAAAGCACATGGCCAAGCGCGGGATGAACTGCATCTCGTTGCCGATGGAGGTGCCGGAGGGCAAGCTGAAGGTGGCGATGGACGGTCTCGCCGTGACCGGAAACGTCGACGGGCTGAGCCTGACGATGCCGCACAAGATCACCGGGGTCGACTACTGCGCGACGCTGTCCGAGGTGTCGCGGATGCTCGGTGTCGTCTCCGCGATCCGGCGCAACAAGGACGGGTCGTGGCACGGCCACACCACCGACGGCGATGCCTTCGTGAAGGCCCAGATCGACCGCGGCGCGAAGGTCGAGGGTGCGAAGGTGCTGGTGCTCGGCGCGGGCGGCGCGGGCAGCGCCGTCGTGATCTCGATGCTCGAGAACGGCGCTGGCGAGGTCGCGGTCTACGACCTCGACCGGAACCGGGCGCAGCGGATCGTCGACCTGCTGAAGGACAAGGCGGGCGACCGGGTGCGCGTGGCAGAAACGAACGACCCGACGGGGTTCGACATCGTGTCCAACGCGACTTCGATGGGGATGGCCGACGACGACCCGATCCCGATCGACCCGGACAAGCTGGATGCCTCGATGTTCGTGGGCGACGTGGTGGCCGGGCACGGCGAGACCAAGATCATCAAGGCGGCGAAGGCGGCCGGGTGCCGGACGGCCGACGGCGACGACATGGTGGTCGCTGTCCTGGACGTGATGTGCGACTTCCTCGAAGAGGCTTGGACCTAGGCGCCGGGCCTCAGAACAGCAGCACGATCCGCCCGCGCCGTCCGCCCGCCTCGGTGGCCGCGTGGGCGGCGGCGGCCTCGGTGCAGACGTAGCTACCGGCGACCCGCGGAACCAGACCGCCGGACCCGATCAGGTCCGCGATCCGCTTGAGCGTCTCGGTGTCCTCCATGCCCTTCAGCACGGACACGTTGTGGACCCTGAGCCGCGGGTCCTCGATCTTGTAGCTTCCCCGAAGCGAGACGATCCCGCCGCCGTCCTTCACGAGATGCGACAGCGTCTGCCCGATCAGCGCGCCGTCGATCATGCCGTCGACGCCATCGGGGCAGATCGCGCGCGCCGCCTCCTCCAGCCCCTCGTCCCGCGGCAGGACGTGGGTTGCGCCGAGGCTTTCGACCAGCACCCGGTCGGCGTCGGACACGTTGGCCAGCACGGTCAGGCCCGCCGCCCGGCCAAGCTGTATCGCGGACCCGCCGAGCATCCCCGCCCCTCCCGTCACGAACAGCGTCTGGCCCGGTTCGAGGCCGAGGAAGTCGAGCGACAGCGCGGCGGTCAGCGCGTTCATCGGGATCGTCGCGGCCCCGATCAGGTCGGCGGCCGGCGACAGCGGCGCGACGGAGGCAGCGGGGACCGCGATGACCTCGGCGTAGGAGCCGCCCTTCGGCGTGCGCGGGTTCACCACCCCGATCACCGGCTGGCCCTTGCCGAGCCCCGAGGGCCCGGGATCGAGGATCGTGCCGGAAAACTCCATGCCCGCGATGTAGGGCGGGGCCAGGTGCTCCATCATCGCGGCCTGCGCCCCGTTCCGCATCATCAGGTCGGTCGGGTTGACGGTGGAGGCCGCGACGTCGACCAGCACCTCCCCCGGCCCCGCGACGGGGTCCGGCAACTCGGAAACCTTCAGGACCTCGGGGCCCCCGAACGTGTCGAACGTGATGGCCTTCATGGCGCGCCTCCGGGCTCAGGTGTCGTTACGGTCGAACAGCGCGAGGTACTTCTCGCGCCGGGCCGGGTCGATGGTCAGCGGACGGTCGTAGGACGGATCGGTGCGGTCGCGCGCCGGCCCGCGGCCCTCGTTCATGAACGCGCGCTCCACGTCCGACAGGAGCGCCGCCGTCGAGGTCATCGTGCTCAGGTCCGAGATGTCGGGAACCTGGTCGAGGTTCGACCAGTCGCGCACGGTGACGCGCGCCGCGATCCGCCATTCCCCGTCCCGCTTCTCGAGCCGGTCGACGTAGCGACCGCCGCCGATTGTCAGCGGCTTGCCGCGACGGTTCATCGCCACGAACATGAAGTAGGTCTCGGCATGGGCGGTGTCGCCGTCGATCTCGCAGGTATGGTTCAGCAGACAGTGCTGGTGCGTCAGCTGCGCCTTCTCGTGCATGTTCAGCGCCCAGTCGACGAACTCCTCCCGGTTGCCGACGAACTTGCCGTGCTCGTCGATGCAGTCGGGATGGAACGCCGAAAGGATCAGCTCGCGGTCGAACCGGTCGACCCCGCGGGTGTAGCGGTGCAGGCACTGGCGGATCTGCTCCCGGTCCCAGAGCTCCTGCACCATCTCGTCCTGTGTCGGCATCGTGCCTTCCTCCTCAGATCGTGCCACCGGCCCGCAGCGCGGCGATCTCGTCGACGGTGAAGCCGTAGTCCGCGAGCACCGCCTCGCTGTGCTCCCCCAGAAGCGGCGGCCGGTCCAGGGGGACCGATCCGCGCGACAGGCGCGCCGGCGGCGGGACGATCGGGACGGGGTCGGAACCCGGGAACGGAACCTCGTGCAGGAACGTGCTGCGCAGGCCGAGCGCGTCGTCACAGACCTCGGAAGGCGCGAGCACCGGGCCGCAGCCGATGTTCGCCTCGCTCAGGATCCGCACGCAGTCGTCGCGGCTCCGGCCCTCGCACCAGTCCTGCATGATCCGGGTCAGCTCCGCGCCGTTCTCGCCGCGCAGGTCGTCGCTGGCGAAACGGGGATCGGCGACCAGGTCCTCGCGGCCGATCAGCCGGCACCACCGCTCGAACACCTTCTGGCCGATCACCTGCATGATGAACCAGCCGTCCGAGGCCCGGAAGATGTCCGACGGCCCCGACATCGGGCTGCGGTTGCCGGTCGGTTCGCGGTGCCGGAAGCCGGTCGCCTCCTCCATCAGGATCTGGTTGGTGATGTTGAGCGAGGTGCCGACCAGCGACGCCTCGACGTGCGCGCCCTCACCCGTGCGCATCCGCCCGATGATCGCGGCCAGCGTGCCGTAGGCCAGCGACAGCGAGGTCGAGAAGTCGATCGGTGCCGTGGCGGCGCGGTAGGGCGCGCCCGGCTCGCCGGTCAGGTAGATCGCGCCGCTGACCGCCTGCCCGACCCCGTCGAAGCCGATCCGCTCCGCCATCGGGCCGTCGGTACCGAAGGCCGAGGCGGTGGCGAGGATGATGTCGGCTCGGATCCCCGTCAGCGTTTCGTAGTCGAGCCCGAAATGCTTCAGCGCGTTCGGCGAGTAGTTGGCCACCACGACATCCGCCCGTGCGATCAGCCGGCGCATCACGTCGCGGCCTTCGGGCGCGGTCATCGCGAGCGACAGGGCGCGCTTGCCGCCGTTGCATTGCAGGAACTGCGCGCCCTCGCCGTGGGCCGTCACCGGCATCAGGTAGCGGTCGTCCTCGCCCCTGGGTCGTTCCACCCGGACCACGTCGGCCCCGAAACTCGCGAGGATATGGGCGCAATAGGGCCCCGCGATCCAGCGGCCGAAATCGAGCACGCGGATGCCGTCGAGAACGCCGGTCATGCGGCACCCCGCACCGCCGCGGACCCGTCAGGCATGAGCGTGATGCATGGCGGGTCTTCGGACGCGCGCCTTCCGCCTGCGCCGCAGCGGACTAGGTTACGGCGCAAGAGTTCAACGATTTCCAAGGGATGATCCGATGTACGGACAAGTCGACGCCAGACTTCTTGCGAACGCGAAACGGGAGCGTGCCGCGGTTGCGAAGGCGTTCTTCGGCCGCGTCTTCTTGCGCCGCAGCGCCTGACCGAAAGACATGCGCCGGCGGACCGCGCCGGCGCCTGACGCCGCCGGCTCATCTCAGCCGGCGCCCGGCACCAGGAGTGCCGTTATCCCGGACACGGCCTGATCGGGCCTGAGTTCCTCCACCATCCCCCAGAGCCTGTCCGCCTGCGCCTTGCCGATCACCGTCTCGGTAAGGTCGTCGAGCTTCTTCATGTGCTCTTCGGGCGTGAACGGCTTCATGGGCGAACCCTTCGACTGTTCCTCGAAGTAGCTTTCCGAAGTCCCGTCCGCGTAATGCACCGTCACGTCGGCCACGAAGTGCTTGTACTTCGCGTCGAGATCGGGGCTGACCTCGATCTTCACCTTTTCCAGGAGATCACGCACCTCGGACCCGGGGCCGAGATCGAGCCGGCCTTCGAGGATCGCGTGATGGGCCTGGAACCCGTTGCCCTTGCCGAGCGCCGACAGCGCCATCTGCGCGGGCAGCGAATACTGCACCTCCTCGATGTTGCGGGGCGTGTAGATGTTGGCGTTCCTGGTGCCGACGATGGAATTGACCATCGTCTGCACGCGGGCATCGATGCGTTCGATCTCCGCCGCGCGACCCTGAACGTGGTGCATCGCCTCGATGTACGAGAACGTGCAGGCGCAGCAGCAATAGGCCTTGTAGCTCAACCCCGGCATCAGGTTCGGCGCGCCGGGCTCGAAATCCGCGATCGCCTCCGGCCCGACCTCCTTGTCGCAGAACATCCGGTAGAGCCCGCGGTTGCCGGTCAGGAAGTTCCGCGGCCCGGTGATCCCGGCCCGCGCCAGTTCCGCCGACTCGATCCCGTTGCGGACGCAGATCCCTGCGTGGACGCGCTTGATCGACCCGCCGCTCGACGCGTACTCGGTCGGCCCGCTGGCGTGGCTGAGCGCGATTGCGAGCGCGTGGAAGGTCTGCTCCTCGTCGAGCCCGTACATCTTCGCGGCCAGTGCCGCGATGCCGAAGCCGCCCCAGATCGCGTGCGGCTGCCAGCCTTGGTTGAGCACGGCGGGGGATCCCCATCGACCGATCCGGACATAGGTTTCGTAACCGACCACAAGCGCCGTGATCGTGGTTTCCAGGTCCGTGCCCAGTTCCTCGGCCAGCGCGAAGGCGGCGGGCACCACGGCGCAGCCGGGATGGGCGTTGCCGAAGAAGTCGTCGTATTCGAAGCCGTGCCCGTAGCTCGCGTTGAGGTAGGCGGCATCGACCGCGGCGGCCTTTTCCGGGTGGTTGACGATGGTCGCCTTGCCGGGCCGCGGGTTGCGGAAGTCGAGCGTCTGCCGCGACCACGGCAGCACCGAGGCCCCGATCTGGATCGCGAACTGGTCCTTGATGAGACCCTTCACGGCGGCGCGGGTGGCGTCGTCGATGTCGTCCGGGCCGTAGTTCACGACGAAGCGGGCAACCGCGCGCTCTAGGCTTTGGCTATCATCGGTCATGGCTTTGGGGATCTGTCGCCTTCCGGGCGGATGGGATTGAATGACGCGACCCTACGGATGCCCCGTTGCCGTGGCAAACCTGGATAGGGGCCACCTATGGCAACCCAAGCCCGACCAGAAAGGATGCCCCGTGCCGGTGAATTACCAGGAGCTCGCGACCGGGAAATACTACGAGGAACTGGAGCCCGGGACGGTCTATCGCCACGCGATCACCCGCACCGTGACGGAGGCCGACAACCTCCTGTTCTCGACCCTGACTTACAACATGGCCTGGCTGCACATGGACGACGAATACTGCAAGACGCAGATGTTCGGGAAACGGCTGGTCAATTCCAACTTCACGCTGTCCTTCGTCGCCGGGATCCAGCCGATGGACCTGACGCTCGGCACCACCGCCGGAAACCTCGGCTATTCCGAGGTGAAGTTCCCCAACCCGGTCTTCATCGGCGACACGATCCACGCCGAGACCGAGGTGCTGTCGAAACGCGAGTCGAAGTCGAAGCCGGATGTCGGCCTCGTCGAGTTCGAATCCCGCGGCTACAACCAGCGCGACGAGATGGTGGTCATGTTCAGGCGCGTTGGGATGATGCTGAAGAAAAGCGCCCTGAAGGGCTGAGGGCGGGATGGATCTCGGGATCGGCGGCAAGCGGGCGCTGGTGATCGGCGGCAGTTCCGGGCTCGGGCTCGCGGCGGCCGAGGCGCTGGCGGCGGAGGGCGCGGAGATCGCGATCTTCGCCCGCAACCCCGAAACGCTCGACCGCGAGACCGCGCGGGTACGATCGTTGCACGGCGTGGGCGTCGAGGGGATCGCGGGCGACGTCACGCAGCAGGCGGATGTGATCGCCCTGCGAGACCGGGTGGCGGAGGCGGGCGGGACCGACATCCTCGTGCTGAACACGCCGCGACCGCCGAGCCCGATGCGCGATTTCCTGGCCGAGACCGAGGATGACAGGTGGGACCGGGCCTATGACGACCAGCTTCGATCCGCGCTGTTCGTGCTGCGGCACCTGACCCCGCTCCTGCTCGGCAAGGGGTGGGGACGGCTGATCGGCATCACCTCGGCCAGCGTCAAGCAGCCCATGCCGCGCCACGCGGTGTCGACGATCTTCCGCGCCGGCGTGCAGTCGGCGCTGAAACACCTGGTCGAGGAAGTCGCGCCGCACGGGGTGACCGTCAACACGATCGCGCCGGCCACCGTCCTGACCCCGACCTTCACCCGGTTCCACGACCTCGACAGCCGCGTCGCCGGAACCGCGCTGAAGCGTGCCGGAACGCTGGAGGAATTCGGCGGCACCGTCGCGTTCCTCGCCTCGCGGCAGGCCGGGTTCATCACCGGCGAGACGATCCAGTTCGACGGCGGGATGACGCGCGCCCTGCTCTAGCCCCGTTCAGATCTCCAGGTCGTACACGCGCGCGGCGGTGCCGTGGTAGAGCGCCGCCTTCTCGTCGTCCGAGGCGTTGGCGGTCAGGATCTTGTAGGCGTTCCAGGTCGGCACGAAGCCGCCCGAGCGCCCGTCGGGCGGGAAGTTGCTTTCCATCATGCAGCGGTCGGCGCCGAAGGCCTCGATCGCGGTTTCCAGGAAGGGCCGCCAGGCCGCGGCCAGTTCCCCGGACCCCACGGGATCCTCGCGTTCCTCGAAACCGAAGCCCCAGAACGGCATCCCGAGGCCCCCGGTCTTGCAGACGACGTTCGGCCGCTTCGCGATCTCGCGCAGGTTCGTGCTCCAGGTGGTGAACAGCTCCGCCTTCTCGGTGTCGGACATGTCGACACCGACGGCGCAGGCCATGTGGTTCAGGACGAAGGTCAGGTTCGGGAACTGGTCCACCAGCTCGATCAGGCGCGGCACGGTCGGGTGCCAGACGGCGGCGTCGAAGACGAGGTTCCGCTTTTCCAGCTCCGCGAGGCCGAGCGGGTAGCCCGGCGTTTCCAGCACGCCGCGCGGCGGGCGGAACGTCATGATGTACTTGTAGGCGCGGTCGTCCGGTGGCTCGACCGCGACGTGGCGGATGCCGCGGAACCGGTCCGGCGCGGCCTCCATGCAGCGGTCCAGAAGCTCGCCCACGACTGAACCGAGGGTCAGGTTGGCGTGCCCGATGATCCCGTGCGCGACCTTGCACGACCCGTAGACCCCGCTCGCGCACATCGCCGCGACGCCGTTGGCGAACTCCACCTCGCCGAGAGGGCGCAGGTGTTCCGGCCCGTCGGGGCGCGAGAAGGCCTGGGTCTCGCAGTAGATCGAGCCGACGATGTTGTGGCCCGCGTTCGCGTCGGCAAGGTAGTCCTCCAGCATGTAGCGGTTGCCGGGCAGGTCGAAGAGGTGGATGTGCGAATCGAGGATCGGCAGGTCCGGTTCCAGGATCGGCTCGTCCCGGCCTTCGAGGCGCTTGGTCTGCATCGCGACCTCCCTAGCGGCCGAGGAACTGGTCGTCCGTCACCGGCTCCAGCCAGTCGACGGCGCTGCCGTCTTCCATCTCGGTGACGGCGATATGGGTCATCCCGGTATCCGGCCCCGCCCCGTGCCAGTGCTTTTCCTCGGGCGCGAACCAGACCACGTCGCCGGCCTTCACTTCCTCGACCGCACCGCCCCAGGTGCCGACGCGGCCCGCGCCCGCGGTGATGATGAGAAGCTGGCCGACCGGGTGGGTGTGCCACGTCGTGCGCGCACCGGGGTCGAAGGTGACGTACCCGGCGGCGAGCCGTGACGGCGCGGCCGAGGTGTGGATCGGATCCCGCCGGGCATGGCCGGTGAAGTTCTCGGGACCGCCGAGGCTCGAGGCTTGCGAACCGTTGCGGGTGATCTCCATGTCTGCCTCCACGATGCCCTGCGCCGTTCAGCGGGAGTCTACCGGCGCGCCGACCCCGGCAAAACGCCAATCCCGCGGGCATACGGGCGGCCCCCGCACCGGCATAGGCCGCAGCTATGGACGGCCCCGCCTTCGCCGGGGCCGCTTTGACCGCCCCGGCACGGCGGCGCTATCGCTTGTCCCGCAAGCGCGCAGGGGAGGACCGCCGGATGCCCGCGATCAACGGAAACAGGTTCGTCGTCGTCGGGGGCGCGAGCCTTCTCGGGTCCAACATCGGCCGCCGGCTTCTGGACGCGGGCGCGGGCGAGGTGATCCTGATGGACAACCTCGCGCTCGGATCGGCCTCCGCGGTCGAGGATCTCGTGACCGACGAGCGATGCACGTTCCTGCGTGGCGACATGCTGAGGATGAACGAGCTTCACGACCCGTTCGAAGGCGCGTCGGGGGTGTTCAACGTCGCCGGGTTCCTCGGCGGGCCGATGCTGGCGAATCCGTGGATGGGGCTCGACGTCAACGTCCGCGGCATCCAGAACGTGCTGGAGGTCGCCCGCGTCCGCGGTGTTGGCAAGGTGGTGTTCAGTTCCTCCATCGGGGTATACGGCCGCATCGGCGACGACCCTTGCACCGAGAACGCGCCGTTCGACTGGAACGGCCTCGGCCCCGCGCTGGCGCTCTATTCGGGCTCCAAGATCGTGGGCGAAGGGCTGTGCCAGCTCTACCACCGGCAGCACGGGCTGGCCTACGCGGCGCTGCGGTACTCGAACCTCTACGGAGAGAACCAGCACAAGCGCGCGATCGACGCGACGCGAATCGTCAATGCCTGGGAACGCATCCGCGCGGGCCAGTCGCCGGTGATCGAGGGCGACGGCACCAACGTCACCGACTTCGTCTATATCGGCGATGTCGCGCGGGCGAACCTGATGGCGATGGAGGCCGATGCCAGCGGCGCCTACAACATCGCCAGCGGGCGGGACACGTCGTTCAACGAACTGGTCGCGGCGCTGCTGAAGGCCTGCGGATCCGAACTCACGCCCGAATACAGGGCGGACGACGCGAAGGTGGCGAACCCGGTCGTCACGCGGCTCGGCATCTCGGTGGAGAAGGCGAAGGCCGAGCTTGGATGGTCGCCGCAGGTCGATATCGAGGAAGGGATGCGGCGGCTCGTCGCCTGGCTCGACGCCGAGCGGGCGAAGGGCCGGGCCTGACCCGTCAGCCCGACAGGTCCGCCATCAGGCCGGCAAGGTCGGGCTCCTGCTCCAGCCCCATGATCCGCTCGATGGCGCGGGCGGTCCGGACCTCGTCCAGAACACCTTCGGCGTTGGCGCGGAACTTCTCCGCAAGCCCGTCATCCGTCGGGCGGCATGATTCCACCCCGATCGACAGCCAGTTCGCGAAGTCCGCGCTCGCGTCGAAGACCTGGCCGCGCGCGCGGACAGTGACGCGCGCGGGCCGGTGGCTCAGGTAGGGCAGCCCCCGTTCCTCGATGTCGAGACGGCGCAGGTCCTCGGATCGCGGGTTCACCGCGTGGCGCACCTTGCGCATGAAGGCACGGATGCCGGGATGATCCAGCAGCGCCTTGTCCTGCCAGCAGGGCCCGCGCGGGATGCGGTGCGCGGCGACGGCCATGACGTAGGGCCCGCTCGCGGCGGCCTCGACATGGTCGTTCGGCTCGGTCGTCAGGTACTTCGGGATCGAAGCGAAGGATTCGATGTGGTAGACGACTTCCTCGATCTCGTCCGGAGCCAGGTCGTGCTCCGCGATCATCCGTGTGAACAGATCGAGCGGCGACTGGTAGAAGCCGCAGGTCGGCCAGTACTTGTAGGCCGCGTTCAGGAACACCCAGTCCTGTCCGAGCCCGTCGGTGATCTTCGCCGGGTCCCAGAATGGCGCGCCGTTCATCGCCCAGAAACCCATGTCGCCTTCGAGGAAGGAAGTGTCGCCGCGATAGCCCGCCTCGGCCAGCAGCGCCGTGGTGACGCCCGCCTGCGCCATCCAGCCCGAGGGCGCGAACTTCGCGTAGCCGACCTCCTTGGTGTAATTGTACTTCACGTGCGTCGGCAGCGGCGCGTGGTAGCCCGCGAGGCCGAGCGCGTGCTGCATCCGGTCGGCGTCCAGCCCTAGCACGTGCGCCGCCCCCGCCGTCGCGCCGACCTGGTTCGCGCTGATCCCCCAGACCTTCAGCGGATAGCCCCCCTTCGTCGCCCGCAGGCCGCCGAGCGAGGTGCCGACGCGGCCCGAAACCTCCATCGCCAGCACCGCCGCCACGATCAGGTCGCGGCCCGACCTCTGACCGGCTTCGGCCAGCGCGAGGGCGGGCGGGATCGCGTAGGGCGGCACGTGCGAGGGCGGCATCAGCACGTTCCAGTCGAGCGCGTTCATCAGGTCGCCGTTGGCGAAGGCGGCGGTCGCCGCCGGGACCTTTCCCCGCACCCCTAGGATCGACGCCTCCGGCGTGCCGCCCATGCGCCGGACATGGGCCACCGCGATCTGCCCCTTCTCGACCGCGTGGCCGCCGAGCCCGCAGCCGATGGTATCGAGGATCAGCCGCCTGGCTTCGGTCACCACCGCTTCGGGCAGGTCCTCGTAGCGCAGGCCCGCGCAGAATTCCGCGAGGCCGCGCGTCACGTCGGTCTGTGTCATCGGCTCTGGTCCTCCCCGCGGCCGGAGTAGTCCCGGCGCGGTCGGGCCTGTCAACGCGGGGCGCCGCCCGCCAAAGCCTGCGCCTGTCGGGGGTATCGTGAAGCGCGGGGTCGGGGCCGCGGCCATTGTCGGGCGGGCCGGTCTGGCCATACTCGACCCCGAAGGCTGGAGGAGGGGAGACGCGGGGTGGACCTCGGACTCGCGGGAAAATCGGCAATCGTGACCGGCGCGGGCAGCGGGATCGGCGCGGCCATCGCCGCGCGGCTGGCGGGCGAGGGCGCGAAGGTCGTGGTCTCGGACATCGACCTCGCCTCCGCCGAGGCGCAAGCCGAGGTGATCCGCGCTGCTGGCGGGGCGGCGATCGGGGTTAGGGCCGACGTGGTCGACGCGGACGAGGTCGCCGCGATGGTCGACCGCGCAGCGGAGGAATTCGGTGGCGCCGACATCCTAGTGAACAACGCCGGCCTCGCCCGCGACATGCGGATCACCAGGATGGAGGAGGCCGACTGGGACGTCGTCCTCGACGTGATCCTGAAGGGTGCGTTCCTGTGCACGAAGGCGGTGCTGCCGCTGATGACCGGGCGCAAGTGGGGCCGGATAGTCAACATGTCGTCGCGGGCGCATCTCGGCAATCCGGGGCAGGCGAACTACTCCGCCGCCAAGGCCGGGCTGATCGGGTTCACCAAGGCGATGGCGCTGGAGAACGGGCGCAACTTCATCACCTGCAACGCGGTCGCGCCGGGGATGATCGACACGCCCTTCGTCCGCGGCCACCCGCAGTTCGACAAGATCAGCGAGAACGCGATCCGGACCACGCCGGTCCCGCGGATCGGCCTGCCCGAGGATGTCGCGGACGCCGTTGCCTTCCTGGTCTCGGACCGCGCGAGCTACATCACCGGCGACGTCCTGCACGTCACCGGCGGGCGGTACTGAACTGGCGGGACCGCCGCGACCACGATGCCCCCGCCGTCCGGCCGGGGCGAGGACACGACCGACCGAAGGGGGGTGCCGCGATGCAGACCGATTACAGCCGGGACACGCTTTTCATCGGCGGGAAGTGGGTTGAGACGACCGGGACGGACCGGATCGAGGTGATCTCGCCCTTCACCGAGCAGGTCATCGCGCGGGTGCCGAAGGGCACCACCGCGGACATCGACGCCGCCGTCGCCGCGGCCCGCCGCGCCTTCGACAGCGGCCCCTGGCCACGAATGGAGGTCGCCGACCGGATAGCCGCCGTCCGCCGCCTTCGTGACGTCTTCGCCGACCGGCAGGAGGCGATGGCGCAGGCGATCACCGCAGAGATGGGCAGCCCGATCACCCAGGCGCGCACCATCCAGACCACCGTGCCGCTGATGATGTTCGACGAGCACACCCGCATCGCCGAGGACGAGTATCCCTGGAGCGAGCTTCGCCGATCCGCCACCGGCAACGCGCTGGTCCGGCGCTACTGCAAGGGGGTGGCGGCGCTGGTCACGCCGTGGAACGCGCCGATGATGACGACGGTGCAGAAGCTCGGCCCGGCGCTGCTGGCGGGGTGCACCGTGGTGCTGAAGCCCGCGTCGCTGTCGCCGCTGAGCGCCTACATGCTGGCGGAGCTGATCGCCGAGGCCGGGCTGCCCGAGGGGGTCGTGAACGTCGTGACCTGCGACCGGGTAGAGGCGGAATACCTCGTCACCCATCCCGGCGTCGACAAGGTGACCTTCACCGGGTCGACCGCCGCGGGCCGTCACCTGGCGTCGAAATGCGGAGAACTCCTGCGGCCGATCACGCTGGAACTCGGCGGCAAGTCGGCGGGGATAATCCTCGACGATGCCGACGTGCCCTCGGCGGTCGAGGCCATGCGGCTCCTGTCGTTCCGGAACTCGGGCCAGATCTGCACGCTCAAGACGCGGGTGCTGGTGTCGCGGAAGCGCGAGGCTGAGGTGGTGGAGGCATTGGCCGGGATGGTGCGCTCGATGCCCGTCGGCGACCCGCTGGACCCCGAGACGCATATCGGCCCGATGGTCAGCGAGAAGCAGCAGCAGAACGTCGAGCGCTACATCGACATCGGGATGAAGGAAGGCGCGAAGGCGGTCGTCGGCGGGCTCGGCCGCCCCGAGGGCCTGAACCACGGCTGGTTCGTGCGCCCCACCCTCTTCGCCGGTGTCGACCCGGACGCGACCATCGCGCAGGAGGAGATCTTCGGCCCGGTCCTGTCGGTCATCGCCTACGAGGACGAGGACGACGCCGTGGCCATCGCCAACAACTCGCCCTACGGGCTGAGCGGGTCGGTGTTCTCGTCCGACCCCGCCCATGCCGTCGCCATCGCCGACCGCGTCAAGACCGGGGTCGTGGAGGTGAACGGCGCGCCGTTCGGGTTCTCCGCCCCGTTCGGCGGCGTGAAGGAATCCGGCATCGGCCGCGAAAGCGGGCGGGAGGGGTTCGAGCCCTATGTCGAGATCAAGTCCATCGGGATCCCGAAGGACTACGCCGACAGCCTCGCCTGAACCGATGCGGGGCGGGTCCGGATACCGGCGAAACACGTCGCGCGGGCATCGCGCGGACGGGCGGCCGGCATGAGGATCGGCTTCATCGGTCTCGGGCTCATGGGCAGCGGCATGGCCGCCAGCCTGCAGAAGGCGGGCCATGCTCTCGTCGTCCACGACATCGACAGGGCGGCGGCCGAAGGCCATGTCTCCGCCGGGGCTGACTGGGCCGACAGCCCCGCCGCGCTCGCCCGCGGGGTGGAGGCGGTGTTCACCTCCCTGCCCGGCCCGCCGGAAGTGGCGGCGGTCGCCGAGGGCGACGAGGGCCTGATCGCGGGTCTTGCGCCCGGCACGCCTTGGTTCGACCTCTCCACCAACGGCGTGATGGAGGTCCGGGCGCTTCACGACCGGCTCGCACGCCACGGCATCCCGTTCCTCGACGCGCCGGTCTCCGGCGGACCGGCGGGTGCCGCGAGCGGGAAACTGGCGATCTGGGTCGGCGGCGACCGCGCGGTGTTCGACCGTTTCCGCCCGGTGCTGGATGCGATGGCCGATCAGGCGCGCTACGTCGGCGGGATCGGCGCGGGATCGGTCGCGAAGCTCTGCCACAACCTCTGCTCGACCGTGATGATGCAGGCGATCGCCGAGGCGATGACCATCGGCATCAAGGCGGGGCTGGAGCCGCTGCAACTCTACGAGGCGATGCGCGCCGGGGCGACCGGGCGGGCGCGGAGCTTCGACATTGTTCACGCACGCTGGCTGCCCGGCAACCTTGATCCCGCGACCTTCCAGCTTCGATTTCTGCACAAGGACGTGCGGCTCGCGATCGAACTCGCCCGGCAGGTCGGTGTCCCGAGCCGGCTGTCCGAGGCCGCCTTCGCGGAAATGACCGAGGCGCTCGACCGCGGTTGGGGCACGCGCGACGCGCAGTCGGTGCTGGACCTGCAACGCGAACGCGCGGGTCTGGACCCGTTCGGGCTGGACGCGAACGCGGTGCGGGAGGTCATGGGGCGAAGCTGATCCCGCCCTGGACCCACGGAAAGAGACATCGGGGCGGCGGTATCCGCCACGACGGCGAGCGGAGGAGACGCGGCATGAAGATCGGATACGTCGGACTCGGCGACATGGGCGGCGCCCTTGCCCGCCGCCTGCAACTGTCCCGCCCGCTGACGGTCTTCGACCTGTCCGAAGCGGCGATGACGCGGCTGACGGACAAGGGCGCGACGGCGGCCGGATCGCTCGGTGATCTCGCCCGGGACTGCGAGGTGATCTTCCTCTGCCTGCCCAAGTCCGCCCATGTCCGCGCGGCGATCTTCGGCGACGGGGGGCTTTCGACCGCGCTTCGCCCCGGCACCCTGATCGTGGACCAGACGACCGGCGACCCCGCCGAGACCCGGGCGATGGCGGCGGAACTCGCGGCCCGCGGCGTGACCCTGATCGACGCCCCGGTCAGCGGCGGCGCCGCCGGGGCCGAGGCCGGGACCATCGCCATCATGGTCGGCGCCGACCCCGCCGACCACGAACGGGCCCTGCCGATCCTGCACGACATAAGCCCGAACGTGTTCCATGCCGGGGGCGTCGGCGCGGGCCACACGATGAAGCTCGTGAACAACCTCCTGTCGGGCGCGCAGCGGGTGCTGACGATGGAATGCCTCGCGCTTGCCCAGAAGAACGGTATCGCGCCGGTCGACGCGGTCCGCATCCTCATGGCCGGGGGCGCGCGCAACGTCTTCCTCGAGAAAGGCGTCGGCCCGGTCGTCGAACGGGGCGATCTCGGGACCGGCTTCACGCTGGAACTCATGCACAAGGACATCGACCTCGCCTGCCGGGCGGGCAAGGACGCGGGGATCCCGATGTATTTCGGCGCCTTGACGCGCGAGATGTACCAGCTCGCCATGAACCTCGTCGGCGCGCAGGAACCGGTGAACTCGGCCGCGGTCGCCATCGACCGGATCGCCGGGTCGAAGATCGTGGCCGGGTCCTGAATGGGCCGGGCCGGCACCGGCCAGGACGCGGCGGCCGGGGCCGATACAGGCAGCCGTCCCGGAAAGGGCATCGCGCTGAAGATCCTGCACGTCCTTCTCGTCACCACCATGCTGGCCGTGGTGAAGGCGATCCACGGGCTTCCCGTCACCGAGATCATGTTCTTCCGCGCCTTCATCGCGCTCGTCCTGATCGCGATCTACCTGCGGTGGCGCGGTGAGTTGATAGAGTCGATCCGCACGTCCCGGCCGTTCGGCCACCTCCTGCGCGCGGTGCTGTCGATGACCACGACCGGCCTGACCTTCGTTGCCGTGCAATCCCTACCCCTGCCCGACGCGGTGACGCTGCAATACACGCAGCCGCTGTTCGTGGTCGCGTTCTCGGCGGTGCTGCTTGGCGAATCCGTGCGCCTGTTCCGCTGGATCGCGGTCGCCGTCGGCTTCACCGGCGCGCTCGTCATCTCCTGGCCGAAGCTGACGCTCCTGACAGGCGGGGCCGGGCTGCTGACGCAATCCGAGACCATCGGCGTGATCGCGGCCATCGCCGGCGCGGCGACTTTCGCCGCGAACATCCTCGTGGTCGGGCAACTGGTGCGCACGGAATCCTCGGCCACCATCTCGCTCTGGCTCGGCATCTACTCCTCGGCGGCACTGGCCCTGACGATGCCGTTCGGATGGGTGATGCCGGACGCGGGCCAGTTCGGCCTCCTGCTCCTGATCGGGGCGATCGGCGGCGGGATCCTCATCGCGCTGTCGGAAAGCCTGCGCGCGGCGCCCGCCTCGACGCTGGCGCCGTTCGAATACGCCTCGCTGATCTTCGCGGCCCTGCTCGGCTACGTCATGTTCGGCGAGGTGCTGGAACTCAACACGCTGATCGGCAGCCTCATCCTGATTGTCTCGGGTCTCGCGATCCTGTGGCGGGAACGGTCGCTCGGCCGCGGCGGCAGGGCCACGGCGCCCGGAGTGCCGAAGGTCTGACGCGGCGCCCCCGACGCCCGGGCGCCATCACAGGCGACGCCTATGGCCCGGCCCGACGCCGCTGCCGGGCATTGCCGCGACGCCGCCGGACTCGCTACCACCGTCAGGAAACGCCGCCCGACCGCACAAGGACACGCACGACATGGAAGAGCTCGATTTCTACAAGGCCGTCCCGCAGTTCAGCCGCCTGCGAAAGGACGTGCTCTACGAGGATGTCTGGAAACAGCCGGAACTTTCCCCGCGCGACCGCAGCCTCGTGACCTGCGCGATCCTCGGCGCGCTCGGCAAGAACGCGGAGCTTGAGGCGCACATGAAGAAGGCGATCGAGAACGGCGTGACGCCGGACGAACTGCGCGGCCTCGTCGTGCAACTCGCCTTCTACGGCGGCTGGCCCTGCGGCGTGAACTCGGCGAAGGCCGGGCTGCCGATCTTCCAGGCGGACCAGGCCGCGAAGGCGGGCTGACGCGGCGATGCCGGAGACCGGGACGCCGACATTCCACACCCGCGTCGACGCGTGGCAATGCGACTTCAACGGGCACTGGAACACGACCTGCTACTGCCGCGCGGTGCAGTCGGCGGCAGAGGTCGCCGCGGCGCTCGGCGGACGTTCCGGGCCGGGGGCGGCTGTCGTGCCCGCCCGGCACATGCGGTTCCATCGCGAGCTTCGGAGCGGCGAGGCGGTCGAGGTCCGGTCGTTCGCCCTGGCGACGGAGGACGGGACGCCCGCGACCGCGCACGTGGTCCGGGGCGGCGGACGGATCGCTGCGACCGCCTTCGACACCGGCAGCGTGCTCAACCCCGGCCTTCCCGCCCTGCCCGACGTGCTGCGGGCGCAGGTTCTGCCGCGGGGCCTGTCTGACCCCGCGGCCGATCCCTGGACCGATGACCCCGAACGCGATCTCGTCCTCGAACTCGGCGCGGTTCGGCCGGGGGACGTGATGCCGGACGGGTCCCTGCACTACGAAAGCCTCGTGCGCTGGCTGGCGGTGTCGTCGCACCACCACGGCACAAGGCTCGGCTTCACCCCGGACCTGGCCGACACCGAGGGGATCGGGCGAATGCTGGTCGAGATGCGCTTCGCCCGGCACGGGGCCTGCGCGGCGGGAACCTTCGTCCGGTCGCGTTCCCGCATGGTTCGCGCGGAGGGCAAATCCTATACCACGCGTCACCTGCTCCTGACTCACGCGGGCGATCGGCTGGCGGAATTCGACATCGCGCTTCTCGCGGTCGACCTGCGGACGCGCAAGGCGACCGCGCTTCCCTCCTTCGTGACGGACCCGGACGCGCCGACCGGCCAAGAGGACACTGGCACACCATGACGGACACCGATGACACGCTCGGGCGGATGACGCGGACCATCGAGGCGCTGACCGAGGAGGTCCGCTACCTGCGCGACTGCGAGGACATCCGGCAGGCGATGTACGCCTATGCCCGCGGCGTCGACCGCGCCGATCTCGACCTGATCGGTCCGTCCTTCCACGACGACGCGGAGGACGACCACGGCAATTTCCGCGGCGACAAGGCCGCCGTGATGTCGGCACTGAAGCGCAGCGGCGAGAACCCGGCCGTGACCGGATCCATGCACCACCTCGGCAACATGCTGATCGACCTCAGGGGCGACGTCGCGGACGTGGAGACCTACTTCGTCGCCTACCAGCGGCGAGAGGAGGATGGGCGCATCTACACCCGCGCCCGCGCCGGCCGCTACCTCGACCGGTTCGAGAAACGCGATGGCCGCTGGCGGGTGAAGTCACGCCGCGTGGTCGACGACTGGTCGCGGCTCGACGAAGTTGTGGAGACCGCGCGGGAGGTCGGCGCCGACAACACCCACGGCGCCCGCGACAGGACCGACGCCTCCTACCGGCACGGCGATCTCGGCGCGCGGCACCGGGACTGACGGCGGGTCCGGATCAGGGCTCCGGGCCGCGCTCGTCCAGCGCGGCGAGCACCGTTTCGGGGTTCATCGGCAGGGTCGTCATCCGGCGCCCCGCCGCGTTCGACACCGCGTTCCCGACAGCCGCCACGGCGCTGACCATGCTGGCCTCGGCCACGCCCTTCACGCCGAACGGGTGGTGCGGGTTCGGCACCTCGACGATCACGGTCCCGATCATCGGCAGGTCCGATGCGACCGGCATCCGGTAGTCGAGCCAGCCCGCGTTCTGCAACTTGCCGTCGGGGCCGTAGACGTAGCCCTCGTTCAGCGCCCACCCGATGCCCTGCGCCACCGCGCCCTGCATCTGGCCCTCGACGTATGACGGGTGGATCGCCCGCCCGGCATCCTGGCAGCTGACGAAGTCGAGGACCTTCACAGCGCCGGTCTCCGGATCGACCTCGACGTCACAGAACATCGCCGACAGGCCCGGCGCGTGGCCGGACATCGTCTTGCCGTAGGAGGCGCCGAAATGCCCCCCGGTCGCTTGCGCGTTGGCGGCGAGCTCCTTCAGCGTCAGCGGCTCGAACCCGCCCACGTTGGTCGAGGACGGGTGCGCCGCGCCGTCCTTCCACTCGATGCCTTCCGCGTCGACGCCCCAGATCTGCGCCGCACGTTCCTTCAGTTGCGTGATGACCGTGTCGCAGGCGCCGACGATCGCCTTGCCGGTGGCGAAGGTGACGCGGCTGCCGCCGGTCACGTCGCCGAACGGCACCGAGGCGGTGTCGTGGATCTCGGACCGGACATCGGCGTAGGGGATGCCGAAGGTATCCGCCGCCATCATCGCCATCGAGGCGCGGCTGCCGCCGATGTCGGGGCTGGAGGAGGCGACCGTCACCGTGCCGTCGGAACTGACCATGCAGGTCGCGCCGGAATGGCCTGACATGTTGTGCCAGAACCCGGCGGCGACGCCACGGCCCTGGTTCGGCCCGAGCGGGCGGGTGTAGCCGGGATGGGACTTCAGCGCGGTCAGGATCTCGGCGAAGCCCTCGTGCGACATGGTCCGGTCGCCAATCTGGGCATCCCCGACCCTGATCGCGTTCTTCAGCCGCAGGTCGATCGGGTCCAGCCCGAGCTTCTTCGACAGGACGTCGAGCACCGCCTCGACGGCGAAACAGGACTGCGTTGAGCCCGGCGCGCGGTAGGCCGCCGTCATGGCGCGGTTCGACACCACGTCGTAGGCGACCCCGCGCTGGTTCGGGATCGCATAATGGGCGAAGGCACAGAGCACGCCGTTGATGAATGGCGCGCCGGGGAAGGCGCCGGAATTGTAGTAGAGCTCGATCTCCGCGGCGGTCAGCGTGCCGTCGCGCTTCGCGCCGATCTTCACCCGGATCTTCGAGTCCGATGCCGGGCCGGTGGCGCGGAACACCTCGTCGCGGGTCATCGTCATCTTCACCGGCAGGCCGCTCTTCCGCGACAGGATCATCGCGACCGGTTCGAGATACACCTTGGTCTTGCCGCCGAAGCCGCCGCCGATCTCGGCCGGGGTCACGCGGATGTCGCCGTTCGACATCCCGCTCAGCACAGCGGTCAGGTCGCGCATCTGGAAATGGCCCTGGCTCGACACCCAGAGATGCGCGGTGCCGTCTGCGGCGTGTTCCGCGACGCAGGCATGGGGCTCAATGTAGCCCTGGTGGACCGGGACCGAGGCGAAGGACAGTTCCACCACCTCGTCGGCCTCGGCGAACCCGGCATCCGCGTCGCCGAGCGAGGCGGCGTAGCGGCGGGTGATGTTCGACGGTTTCGTCGGTGTCGGCGTGACGTTGCGCGTGATCATCGTCTCGTGGACCAGCGGCGCGTCGTCGGCGATGGCCTCGTCGATGGTGATGACGTGCGGCAGTATCTCGTACTCGACCTCGACCAGCGCGAGCGCCGCCTTCGCGGTCGCCTCGTCGCTGGCCGCGACGGCGGCGACGGGCTGGCCGTGGAAGTAGACCTTTTCCTTCGCCATCACGTTGCGGACGTCGTGGTGCAGGTTCTTCTGAAGCCGTTCGATCCCGTGGTACGCGTCGGGGAAGTCGGGGAAATCGGCCCCGGTCACGACCGCCTTCACCCCCGGCAGGGCCGCCGCGCGCGCGGTGTCGATCCGCAGGATCCGGGCATGGGCGTGGGGCGCACGCAGGACCTTGCCCCAGATCATCCCCGGCGGCGCGTAGTCGCCGCCGTAGCAGGCCGCGCCGGTCACCTTCGGAACCCCGTCCGGACGCACCGGCCGGTCGCCGACATGGACGATCTCGTCTTCCGGGGGCAGAACGCCGCTGTGTTCGTTCATCTGGCGGACCCTTTCACGAGCGCGGGCGCGGACCGCGACGGTCCACGGGGGTGTCATACGGGTGCCCGTCCAGTCTCGCCGAGGTTGGCCGCGCACTCAATGCCGGGGCGGCGTGTTTCCGATAGGGAGACCCGAAGGCCCGGCCCCCGCTTCCCTATATGGCCGGGACGGGAGCACCGGCGGGGTCGCGGCGGGACCACGGGTCGCGGACGATCTCGTAGCGGACCTCGGGCCGGCCCGGGCCCTGGTGCAGCTGCCGAACCTTCTCGATCGCCTGACCGCCCGCGACGGTGCGGCGCGAATGCAGCCTCTGCGTCCCGGCCCAGGTGGCGACCTTGAAGCGTTCGATCCAGATCATCGGGTCGTCGATGGCGCGCGAGAGGGTCCAGCGCGCCGCGCCGTCGCGCATCCGGTGTCGGCGCTTGACCCGCATGGCTTCGAGGAAGGCGGCGGTGTCCTCCTCGCGGATCCGGTAGGTGATCGTCGTGACGATCGGCCCGCTTTTCGCGACCATGTCGACACGCGGCGTGGGCGGAACCCAGTCCGATTGCGGGTCGAGACCGGCGAGATCCGGCGTCCGGATCTTCAGGAACAGGCCGAGCGTCGCGCCTGCCGCCATCGTCGCCGCCGCGGCATACAGCGCCGCCGGCGTCCCGAAGGACTGCGCGATCCAGCCCCAGAGCAGGCTGCCGATGGTGGCCCCGCCGAACACGAATGTCTGGTAGATCGCGATGCTGCGGCTCATCACCCATCGCGGCGACGAGACGTGGTTGGTGGAGGCGAAGCTGACCTGCACCACGATCCAGCACACCCCGGCGCAGGCCGTGGCTACCAACGACAGCGCCAGGTTCGTGCTGAACGCCAGCGTCGCGAGCGCGGCGGCGAAGACGAGGAACGCGCCCGTGATGCATGTCTCCAGCGGCACCCGCGCGCGCAACGGCTGCAACATGAGCGTCGCGGCCACGGACCCCGCCCCGAACGCGCCGAGCAGGAGGCCGTAGGCTTCCGGCCCCGCGCCGATCACGTCATGCGCGACCAGCGGCAGGATCGCCATCGCGGCGATCGCTGCGAGGTTGAAGACGAAGCTTCGCAGGATCAGCGTCAGAAGCGCGGGCGACAGGCTGATGTAGCGGATGCCCGCCGCGATCGCGCTCCAGAACGGCTCCGGCGGCAGGCCGTCGGCGCGGTCCGGCTTGCTCCAGCCCCGCGCGACGACCAGCACGCTGATGTTCGCGAGCGCGTTCACCACGAAGGCAAGGAAGGCGCCGGCCGTCGCCACGATGGCGCCGCCGATGGCGGGGCCGAGGCTGCGGGCAATGTTGAGGTTGCCGTTGTTTATCGCGAAGGCCGCCGGGGCCTCGTCGCGCGAGAAGAAGTCAAGCACCATCGACTGCCAGCCGGGATAGTAGAGCGCCCGTCCCGACCCGATCAGGAGCGTCCCGAGCAGGAGCAGGACCGGCGTCAGGACCTCGAACCAGGCGAGGACGGCGAGGGCGACGGACACGACCAGCAGGAAGGACTGCGCCCAGAGCACCGTGGCCCGCTGCCCGACGCGGTCGGTGATCGCCCCGCCCGGCAGCGACAGGACCATGACCGGCAGCGCCACGAAGGTCTGGACCAGCGCCACCTGCTGCGGCGTGCCGCCGAGCAGGACCATCAGCCACGACGCGCCGACGAGCTGGATCTGCCAGCCGAAATTCGCGGACAGCCCGGCCAGCCAGTAGACCAGGAAGGGCCGGTGCTTCAGCGGCTCAAGCGGGGAGGCCACGGGACGCCCACGCGCAGACCGGGATGGGATCGGCCGCCGTCACCCGAGCATCCGCAGGACATGGGACGATTGCGCCGCGATGTAATCGTCGAGCGAAAGGCGGCCGCGAAACCGGTGATGCTTCAGCGCCCACATGTGCCCGAGCGACACGACGTCGAAGGCGACGAGGAAGGCATCGGCAGCCGCGAACACGCCCGCCCCCACCCCCTCGGCCACGATGGCCTCGAAGAACCGGGTGACGTCGAGCTCCACCAGGTCGAACACCGCGCGGTCCGCGGCGTTCAGGGTGGCGGTGCTGACATAGAGCACGCTGGTCTTGTCGCGGTGCCGGTCGAGGATCCGGTAGTAGGTGTCGATGGCGCGCAGCAGTTTGTCGTGCGGCGGGATATCCTCGTCGCGGATGCCGAACAGCGCCTCGTTGTAGTCGTCGACGGCAAGCTCCAGCATCAGCAGAAGGATGTCCTCCTTCCGCGAGATGTACTGGTAGATATTGCCGTGGCTGACCCCGAGTTCCACCGAGATGTCGCGGGTGGAGGTCTTGTGGAAGCCTTTTTTCAGGAACAGCCGCGTCGCCGCGTTGACCATCTTCTGGCGGTTGTCCCGAACCAGATCGCCCCGACCCTCGGAAATCGAGGACCGGATGCCCGCAACGCGTTCCGCCAGGTAGTCCATGCCCGTCTGACCTCCGCAGCCGTTGTCGTCGGACAGAACCGTTGCAACCGCACGCCCGCGCCCCGGTCAAGCGGGCACCGCCATCGCGGGGCGATCCGGGCGGCTCGTCTAGGCTACGGCTATACTTCACCTCGGGACGGCATGGGACATCGCCGGCCCGCGTATACGACTGAGCAGTTGGTCAGTAGAGTCCGGATCGAACGCGCCACGGGGGGAGACTTGGCGATGAACCATCATCGGGCGGCGACGGGATGAAGACCAGCATCGTCGGCATCGGGCAGACCGAGTTCTCGAAGGACTCCGGCCGGAGCGAGCTGAAGCTCGCGCTCGAGGCGATCCTTGCCGCGGTGGCCGATGCCGGGCTGGAGGTCGACGATATCGACGGCCTCGTGCGCTACACCTGGGATCACACCACCGAGGCCGCGATCGTCAACGCGCTCGGGCTCGACCACCTGAACTACTACGGCGAGACGGAGTTCGGCGGCGTGAACTGCTGCGGCGCGGTCGCGCAGGCCTCGGCCGCGATCGAGGCCGGGCTGGCATCCTGCATCGTGTTCTACCGCACCCTCAACGCCCGCTCCGGCGTGCGCTACGGCCGCGGCGAGCGGGTGCTGGCGGAGGAGGACGGCTGGCTCGTGTCGCGGCAGCCTGAGCCGCCGGGGGACATCTACTCCGCGCCCTTCGGCCTCCTGGTGCCGGGCCAGCACCACGCGCTCTACGCGCAGGCCTACAAGGGGCATTACGGGCTGACCGACGACCGGTTCACCGAGATGCTCGGGTCGGTCGCGGTCACGCAGCGGGCCTACGCGAACCGCAATCCGCGCGCGCTCCTGAAAGACCGGACGCTCGACATGGACGACTACCGGGCGGGCCGCGTCATCACCGCGCCGCTCCGGGTCTACGACTACTGCCTGGAAACCGACGGCGCGATGGCCCTGGTCATCGTCTCGCGCGAGCGGGCACGCGGTCTGAGCGCGAAGGCCGTCGACGTGCTGTCGGCGGGCCAGTACATCTTTCCCGGCTCGGTGCCGATGTATCTCTATGCCGAGAAGGCCTACAGCCTCGTGCCAGAGGCGGCGGGGGAGGAGCTGTTCGGCAAGGCCGGCCTGTCGCCTTCCGACATCGACGTGGCGATGCTCTACGACGCGACGTCGATGATGGTGCCCCTCGCGCTGGAGGACTTCGGCTTCATCGGTCGTGGCGAGGCGCAAGATTTCCTCACCTCCGGCGGCAACGGGCCGGGCGGCAGGCTGCCGGTGAATACCCACGGCGGACTTCTGTCCGAAGGGTATTTCCACGGGCTCAACACCATCGCCGAAGGGGTCCGCCAGCTTCGCGGCGAGTCCCACAACCAGGTGGAGGCCGAAACCGCCTTCGTCACGCTCAGGGGGGCCAGTTCGATGATCCTGGGTCGCGCATGACGGTCATCCGCCCGTCCGACGAGTACCTCGACCAGCCGTTCTGGAAGCACCTCGCCGCCGGAACGCTGCACCTGAACTGCTGCAACGACTGCGGCGGCGCGCACCATCCGCCGTCGCCGATCTGCCCGCGGTGCCGGTCGTTCGACACCGGCTGGAAACCGGCCTCGGGCCGCGGCACGCTGAAATCCTTCGCGGTGGCCGAACACCCGGTCCACCCGATGCTAGCCGACCAGGTGCCCTACGTCATCACGCTCGTCGACCTGGAGGAAGGCGTGCGGATGGTCAGCGGCATCCCGAAGGGGACCGAGGCCGCGCTGGAAATCGGCATGGCGCTCCAATGTAGGGTCGTGCGCTTCGACGACCGCTTCGCGCTGCCCTACTTCCTGCCCGTCGCGGGGGCGGGCGAGAAATGACCCGACAGGACCGGCAGGCGGCACATGGCTAAGTCGAGACCCCTCGAAGGCATCCGCGTCCTAGATTTCGGCGCCTTCATCGCCGGCCCCTATGCCGCGAGCATCCTGTCGATGCTCGGCGCCGAGGTGGTGAAGGTGGAACCGCCGAAGGGCGGAGACGCGTTCCGCCGCGGGCTCGGAACCGCCGATCCCTATTTCATCCAGTCCAACGCGGGCAAGAAGAGCCTCGCGGTGGACCTGAAGTCGCCGGACGGCCTGGCGCTGGTCAAAGCGCTCCTGCCCAGCTTCGACGTGTTGATCGAGAACAGCCGCCCGGGCGTGATGGAACGGCTCGGGCTCGGCGCGGACACCGTGCGGGCGATCAACCCGGCGATCGTCTATTCCTCCGTTTCCGGCTTCGGCGACGGCGGCCCGTGGCGCGACCGCGCCGCCTTCGATACCATCGGCCTGTCCATGAGCGGGTTCCTGTCGATCATGGGCGACGAGGGCGAAGCCAAGCTCGCCGGCACCTGCATCGGCGATCTCGCGACGGCGCTGGTGTCGGTCATCGGCATCCTCGCGGGCCTGCTCGGCCGGGTCCGCAGCGACGACGACACCGGGACGGAAGTACGGTCCTCGCTTCTGGAGGCCATGACCACGATCACCGTCGACGCGATGACCCAGGCGTTCGAGACCGGCCGCAACCCGCACCGCGAATCCCGCCACCCGAGCGCCCAGAGCTTCGCGCTGAAATGCGCGGACGGGGCGGCGCTGACGGTTCACATGTCCGGCAGCCAGAAGTTCTGGGAAGGCTTCGCCCGCGCGATGGACCGCGCCGACCTGATCGGCGACCCACGGTTCCTGACCTACAACGACCGCCGTGCCAACTATTTCGAACTGCGCCCGATCGCGCAGGCGGAATTCGCCAGGCACGACCGCGACGAGTGGTTGCGGCGGCTGACGGCGAACGACGTGCCCCACGCGCCGCTCGTGACCGGGCTGGAACTGACCGAGCACCCGCAAATGCAGTGGCTCGACATGTACGACCCGCCCCGCCCCGACGGCCTGAGGCTGTCGCGCGCGCCGTGGCGCTTCGACGGCGAACGCGGCGGCAAGTCGGGCGACGCGCCCGAGATCGGGGCCCACACGCGCGAGGTCGCGCTGACCGTGCTGGCGGCGGACGAGGTCGACCGCCTGATCGCCGCGGGCGTGCTGGCCGAACCGCGGGCCGAGGCGGGATGAGCCGATGACGAAGACCCCGACGACCATGACCGCGACGGAGGCGCTGGCCCGGGTGCAACCCGGCATGACGGTCGCGTTCCCGCACCTGTCCGCCGAACCCACGGCCCTGACGGCGGCGCTCTGGGACCGTGCGGCGGAGATCACGGACCTGACCGTGGTCAGCGGGATGCTGCTGTCGGGCTACGGGTTCCTGTCCGGCCCCGCGGCGAAGAACATCCGCTTCAAGACCTGGTTCCTGCCCGGCACGCTTCTGCGAAAGACCGCGGGCGACGTGACGGCGGAATACCTTCCCTTCACCTGGGCGCAGACCGCCCGTTACCTCGCCGAAACCAGCTTCGACGTGGGCCTGATCCATGTCTCGCCCGCCGACGCGGAGGGCTATCACAGCTTCGGCGTCTGCTGCACCGCCGCCAGGGGGATCGCCGGAAGCGCGAAGACCCTGATCGCGCAGGTCAACCCGGCGATGCCCCGCACGCGTGGCGATTCCCGCATCCACGCCTCCGAGATCGACGTGCTGGTCGAGGCGGCGGAACCGCTGATGGAATACCCCAATCGCCCGCTAGATGCGATCGACGCGGAGATCGGGCGGCAGATCGCGGGGATGATCCCCGACGGATCCTCGCTGAGCCTCGGCGTCGGTGGCATCCCCCTCGCGGCGGCGAACGCGCTGATCGACAGGGGGGCGCGCGACCTGCGCTTCATCAACACCTTCACCGACCCGACTGTCAGCCTGATCGAGGCCGGCTGTGCGACGGCGGAGAACCCCAAGGCCCATACCGGCGACATCTTCGGCTCGCGCGCGCTCTACGACTGGGTCGCGGACAACGAGGCGGTCGCGCTCGCCGACGCGCTGACCACGCACCGGCCGGAGGATTTCGTGCGGCGCAAGACCGTGGTCTCGGTCAACTCGGCGCTGGAGATCGACCTTCTCGGACAGGTCAACGCGGAGACGATCGGCGGCCGGCAATCGGGGTCCATGGGCGGCCTCGTCGACTTCGCGGTCGGCGGACAGGTCGAGGGCGGCATGTTCATCCTCGGGCTGCGGTCGCAGACCAATTCCGGCCGCCCGCGGATCGTCAGCCGGCTCGACGGGCACATCGTCTCGTTGTCGCGCACGTTCGTCGACATCGTGGTGACGGAACACGGCGCGGCCTCGCTGCGCAACAAGTCGGTGCGGGAACGCGCACTGGCGCTGGCGGAGATCGCGCATCCCGACGACCGGGCGGCGCTGCGGGACGAGGCCGCGCGCCTGAGCTGAAACGGCACAGTCCCGAGGGAGGGGAGCATGTCGGAGACGGAGAAGAAGAAGACGCGCAAGGTCATCATCACCTGCGCCGTGACGGGGTCGATCCACACGCCATCGATGTCGCCGCACCTGCCGGTGACACCGGAGGAGATCTCGGACGCCGCCGTGGGCGCCGCCGGGGCCGGCGCGGCGATCATCCACCTGCATGCCCGGAACCCGGAGAACGGCATCCCCGACCAGTCCGTCGACGCCTACAAGGGCATCCTGCCGGTCATCAAGCAGCGCACCGGGGCGGTGCTGAACATCACCACCGGCGGCTCCACCCTGATGACGACCGAGGAACGGCTCGGCCCCGCGCTGCACTACAAGCCCGAGGTGGCGAGCCTGAACATGGGCTCGATGAACTTCGGCCTCTACCCGATGCTGAACCGGTTCAAGGAGTTCAAGCACGACTGGGAAGAGGACTACCTGCGCACCTCGGACGACCGGGTGTTCAAGAACACCTTCAGGGACATCGAGACGATCCTGACGAAATGCGCCGACAACGGCACGCGGTTCGAGGTCGAGTGCTACGACATCGGCCATCTCTATACCTGCGCCCATTTCGCCGACCGCGGCCTCATCAAGCCGCCGTTCTTCATCCAGTCGGTCTTCGGCATCCTCGGCGGCATCGGCCAGCACCCCGAGGACGTGCTGCACATGAAGCGTACCGCGGACCGGCTGTTCGGCGACGACTACCAGTGGTCCGTTCTGGGCGCCGGGGCGCGGCAGATGCAGATCGCGATGCAGTCGGTGATGCTTGGCGGGAACGTGCGGGTCGGGCTGGAGGATTCGCTGTGGCTCGGCCGCGGCAAGCTCGCCGAGAGCAACGCCGCGCAGGTCGCGGCGGCGCGCGAGATGATCGAGACCCTGGGGTTCGAGATCGCCACCCCCGACGAGGCGCGCGAGATGCTGGAGCTGAAGGGCGGGCACGATGTCAACTTCTGACGATATCCTGCTGACCGAACGGCGCGGCCCGGTCCTGCGCCTGACCCTGAACCGCCCCGAGCGCCGGAACGCGGTGAACGACGCGCTGATCCTCGCGCTCAGCGCCGCGTTCGACGACGCCTCGCGCGACCCGGACATCCGCGCCATCGTCCTGACCGGGGCGGGCGACAAGGCGTTCTGTTCGGGCGCGGATCTCGGTGGCGGGGTCTTCGATTTCGACTATTCCGAGCCGATCTCCAACTACGCCAACCTGCTGCGTGCCGGGCGCCGGGCCACGGTGCCGGTGATCGGGCGGATCAACGGGTTCTGCCTCGCCGGCGGCATGGGGCTTCTCGCCATCTGCGACATGGCCGTGGCCGCGTCGACCGCGAAGTTCGGGCTGCCCGAGGTCAAGGTCGGGCTGTTCCCGATGCAGGTCGCGGCGCTTTTGCAATCCCTGCTGCCGGCCCGGAAGTTCGCCGAGATGTGCTACACGGGCGAGATGCTGACGGCCGAGGAGGCGCTGGCCTGCGATCTCGTCAACTACGTCGCCGCGCCGGAGACGCTGGACGAGAAGACCGACTGGCTGGTGGACCGGGTCGTGTCGAAATCCCCGACCGCGATCCGGCGCGGGAAATACGCGCTGTCCGCGACCTCGGGCATGACGTTCGAGCAATCCATCGCCTTCCTCGAATCCCAGATCGGGCTGATGCCGCTGACCGGGGACGCGAAGGAAGGGCTGGCCGCCTTCGCCGAGAAGCGCGCGCCGGAGTGGACCGGCCGATGAGCGACCTTCCCGCCCGCGTCCACATCGCCGAGGTCGGCCCCCGCGAGGGCTTCCAGTTCGAGCCGCCGGGCATCCCGACGGCAGAGAAGATCCGCCTGATCGACGCGCTGTCGGAGACCGGCGTGCCGGAAATCGAGTGCGCCTCCTTCGTCAACCCGAAGGTCGTGCCGCAGATGGCCGACGTGTTCGACATCGCCGCCGGGATCGCGAAGCGCGACGGCGTGATCCACGGCTGCATGTGGCTGAACGAAAAAGGCTTCCTGCAGGCGCGGGACAGCGGGCTTCACACCCCCGCGCTCACCAGCGGCAGCGCGTCGGACACGTTCCTGTTGAAGAACAACAACCGCACGCCGGAACAGCAGCTGGACGGGCAGCGGAAGCTGAGGCAACTCTATTCCGACCACGGGCTCGGGTCCGGGCCGGTCTACCTGTTCACCGCCTTCGGCTGCAATTACGAGGGCGATATCCCGGTGGCGAAGGCGATGGAGCGCGCCGCCGATCTCGTCTCGATCTGCGAGGACGCCGGCACCCCGCCCGCCTGCATCACGCTGTGCGACACCATCGGCGCCGCGGACCCGGTGCAGGTGCGCGCGCTCGTCGACGCGGTGCGAAGCCGCTGGCCGGACTACCCGGTGGCGCTTCACCTCCACGACACCCGCGGGCTCGGCATCGCCAACGCGATGGCCGGGCTGGAACTCGGCGTCGCGCGTTTCGATGCCTCGGTCGGCGGTCTCGGCGGCTGCCCCTTCGCCGGGAACCGCTCCGCCGCCGGGAACGTCGCGACCGAGGAACTCGCGCTTCTCTGCGACCGGATGGGCGTCGAGACCGGCATCGACCTGGCGGCGCTGGTCGAGGCCGCGCGCCTCGCCGAGGAAATCGTCGGGCATCCCCTGCCCGGAAAACTGTCCAAGGCGGGCCTGTTCAACCGGCGTCCCTGACGCCGCCCGCCGGAACATCACGGAGCCAAGCACATGAGGAAGAGCGACCTGCCTGCCGGCATAGAGGCCACCGAGGAGCGGATGCAGATCGCCGACAGCGTTCGCGCGCTCTGCGACAGGTTCGACGACGACTGGTGGCTGGAAAAGGAACGCCGCGCGGAGTTCCCGCACGAGTTCCACAAGGCGATGGCGGAGGCCGGATGGCTCGGCATCACCATGCCCGAGGAATACGGCGGCGCGAATCTCGGCGTGACCGATGCCGCGCTGATGATGCAGATCCTCGGCAATTCGGCCGGGGCGATGGCGGCCTGTTCCTCCATCCACATCAACCTCTTCGGGCCGCACGCGATGGTGAAGCACGGGACGAGGGACCAGAAGGACCGGATGATCCCGCCGCTGGTCGAGGGCAAGCACATCGCCTGCTTCGGCGTGACGGAGCCCGACGCGGGGCTCGACACCACCCACATCTCGACCAAGGCGGTGAAGCAGGGATCGAACTACATCGTCCACGGCCAGAAGGTCTGGACCTCGACCGCGCAACAGGCGGACAAGATCCTGCTGCTGACCCGGACCACGCCCTACGAGGACAGCAAGCGCCCGATCGACGGCATGACGCTGTTCTACACCGACTTCGACCGTTCGAAGATCTCCGTCACCCCGATCGAGAAGATGGGCCGCGCCGCGGTCAACTCGAACTCGATCTTCATCGACGGGCTGGTGATCCCCGAGGAGGATCGCATCGGCGAGGAAGGCGCGGGCTTCAAGCTCCTGCTCGACAGCCTCAATCCCGAACGCATCCTCGTCGCCGCGGAGGCCATCGGCGTCGGCCGCCGGGCGCTGGAAAAGGCCGCGGACTACGCCGCCGAGCGCGTCGTCTTCGGCCGGCCCATCGGGCAGAACCAGTCGATCCAGCATCCGCTCGCGCAAAGCTGGATGGCGCTTGAGGCCGCCGACCTGATGGTCTGGCACGCCGGCCGGCTCTACGACGATGGCAAGTCCTGCGGCGCGGAGGCGAACGCGGCCAAGTTCCTCGCCGCCGATGCCGCCTTCGATGCCTGTGACCGCGCGGTGCGCACCCATGGCGGCTTCGGCTACGCCAAGGAATACCACGTCGAACGCTATTTCCGGGAAATCATGCTGCCCCGGATCGCGCCGGTGACGCGGGAACTCATCATGTCGTTTATCGCCGAGCGCGTGCTCGACCTGCCGAAATCCTACTGAGGGGGCGGGCATGGCGGATACCGGCAAACTCGCGGGGCGGCGTGCCCTCGTCACCGGCGCCTCCTCCGGGCTCGGCGCCCATTTCGCGGCGGTCCTGGCGCGCCATGGCGCGGCGGTCAGCGCGGCGGCGCGGCGGGTCGACCGGCTGGAAGACCTGTGCGACGCGATCTCGGCCGAGGGCGGAACGGCGGAACCCGTCGCACTCGACGTCACCTCCCCCGACAGCGTCGCCGCCGCCTTCGCGTCCGGCCCGTTCGACATCGTCATCAACAACGCCGGCGTCACCCATGACGGCCCGGCGCTGAAGACGACGGAGGCGAACTGGACCTGGGTCATCGACACCGACCTGAACGGCGTGTTCCGCGTCGCGCAGGCGGCCGGGCGGGCGCTGGTCGACGCGGGCCGCCCGGGCAGCATCGTCAACATCGCCTCGATCCTCGGCCACCGCGTCGCGGGCAACCTGTCCGCCTATGCCACCGCGAAGGCGGGCGTGGTGCAGATGTCGCGCAGCCTCGCGCTGGAATGGGCGCGCCACGGCATCCGCGTCAACGCGCTCTGCCCCGGCTACATCGAAACCGACCTGAACCGCGATTTTTTCGCCTCCGACGCGGGCAAGGCGCTCATCAGGCGGGTGCCGCAGCGGCGGCTCGGCCAGGTGTCCGATCTCGACGGCGCGCTCCTGCTGCTCGCCTCCGACGACGGCGCCTTCATCACCGGGACAGAGATCGTCGTCGACGGCGGCCACCTCGTCTCATCGCTCTAGGCCGGCCACCCGCCCGCCCCCCGCTTCGCAAACCGAGGGTCTGCCACATGGACTTCACCATCTCCCCCCGCATCGAGGACTACCGCGCCCGGATCGCCCGGTTCGTCGAACGCGAGGTCCTGCCGCTCGAGGAGGACCGGTCGAACTTCGACGCGCACGACAACATCCGGCTCGACGTGCTGGAGCGCGTGCGCGACTTGGCCCGGTCCGAGGGGCTGTGGTGTCTGCAGCTGAAGGAGGAAACCGGCGGCCAGGGGCTCGGCAAGATGGGCATGGCAGTCTGCTACGAGGAGATGAACCGCTCGATCTTCGGGCCCGTCGTGTTCAACTCCGCCGCGCCGGACGACGGCAACATGATGGTGCTGGAAAAGGTGGCGACCGAGGCGCAGAAGGACCGCTGGCTGCAACCGATCGTGCGCGGCGACGTGCGGTCCGCCTTCGTGATGACCGAGCCGCATCCGGGCTCCGGCTCCGACCCCGGCGGGATGATGCTGACCACCGCCGAGAAGCGGAACGACCGCTACGTCGTCCGCGGGCGCAAGTGGTTCATCACCGGGGCCGAGGAAGCCGAGCACTTCATCCTCGTCGCCCGCACCTCCGACGATCCGCGCAAGGGCCTCACCGCGTTCCTGCACGGCAGGGATGCGCTCGGTTTCCGGATCGAACGGCGGATCCCGATCATGGGCCCCGAGGAACACGGCGGCCATTGCGAGATCGTCTACGAGGACATGGAGATCCCCGCCGAGAACCTGCTGATGGAGGAAGGCGACGGGCTGAAGATGACCCAGATCCGGCTTGGCCCCGCGCGGCTGACCCACTGCATGCGCTGGCTCGGGCTCGCCAAGCGCTGCGTCGAGATCGCCAGCGAATACGCCCACAACCGCTTCGCCTTCGGGGAGCGGCTGTCGAACCGCGAAAGTATCCAGATGATGCTCGGGGACCTGGCCATGCAGATCGAGGTCGGCCGGCTGCTGGTGATGAAGGCGGCGTGGGAACTCGACCGCGGCGGCTATGCCCGCAAGGAGGTCTCGATGGCCAAGGTCCATGTCGCGAACCTGCTTCACCAGGCCGCCGACACCGCGATCCAGGTCAACGGCGCGCGGGGCTATTCCAAGGATACCGTGCTGGAATGGATCTACCGCTACGCCCGGCAGGCGCGGCTGGTGGACGGGGCCGACGAGGTCCACAAGATGGTCCTGCACCGCAACCTAGAAAAGGAGGGCCGCGGGTTCTGGGAATGGCAGGCCGGCGAATGACCGCGCCCGGCGGCATCGATTTCGACCCGCGGCGGCTGCGCGATTTCCTTGCCGACGCGCTCGGGCCGTCCGACGTGTTCGAGCTGGACCGGATCTCGGGCGGGCAGTCCAACCCGACCTATTTCCTGACCTGGGGCGACCGGCGGATGGTGCTGCGCAAGCAGCCGAACGGGCCGATCCTGAAAGGCGCCCACGCCATCGACCGGGAATACCGGGTGCAGTCGGCGCTGCATCCGACCGGCGTTCCGATCGCGCGCCCGGTGCTCTACCACGATGACCCCGCGGTGCTCGGCACGCCGTTCTACCTGATGGACCGGGTGGAGGGCCGGGTGTTCGACGACTGCGCCCTGCCCGGCGCAGATCCCGGTGAGCGGCGGGCGCTCTGGATGGGTCTCGCCGACGCGATGGCGGCGATGCACGCCGTCCGCCCCGACGAGGTGGGGCTCGGCGACTACGGCCGACCCGGCAACTACTTCGAACGCCAGATCGCGCGCTGGTCGCGCCAGTGGCAGGACAGCCCGAGCGGCCCGATCCCGGAACTCGACCGGCTCGGCGCCTGGCTGACCGACAACCTGCCGCCCGACGACGGCGCGGTCAGCCTTGCCCACGGCGACTTCCGCATGGGCAACGTGATTTTCGACCCCGCCGAACCGCGCGTGGCCGCGATCCTCGACTGGGAGTTGTCGACCCTCGGCCACCCGCTCGCCGATCTCGGGTTCTGCGCGTTGGCCTGGCACACCGCACCGGACGAGTACGGCGGCATCCTCGGGCTCGACCACGCCGCGCTCGGCCTTCCGTCGGAGGAGGACTTCGTCGAACGCTACATGGCGCGGAACCCCGGCACCTCGCCGCTGCTGCCGTTCCACAAGGCCTTCGCGCTCTTTCGGTTCTCGGTGATCTGGGTCGGGATCGCGGATCGCGTCCGGCTCGGGACGGCGGCGGGGGCGGATGCCGGGCGGCACGGCGACATGGCGCGGCGGCTGGCCGTCCGCGGGGTGGAGGTGATCGACGGCCGCCACTGACGCCGCGCCGCGGGCGCTAGGCGTTTCCGATGGCAGGCACGCGCTGCGCCTAGAGGCCGATCCGTTCCTTGACCGCCGCCGCCCGGGCCGGTCGGCTGGCCGGGTCAAGGCGCGCCCGCGCACCGGCCCGGGCCGCCGCCACTCAGCTCAGGAACCACGCCCATGCCCGAAGACAAGCACCCCCTCGACCTCGTGCCCGACCTCAAGGCCCTGAACACCGAAGTCCTGTTCGGCCAGGTCTGGGCGGACGACCGGCTGTCCAAGCGCGACCGCAGCATCGCGACGGTGGCCATGCTGGCCGCGATGTACCGCACGAAGGAACTGGAGTTCCACCTCGGCTTCGCGCAGGATAACGGTCTCAGCCGCGACGAGTTGCTGGCGCTGATCACCCATGTCGCGTTCTACGCCGGCTGGCCCTCGGCGGTGAACGCGACGCGGGTCGCGGAAGAGGTGTTCGACTGACCCCGCCCCGGCGCGGGGTCACCGCCCCCGGAACACGGGCCTGCGCTTTTCCATGAAGGCGCGGATCGCCTCGCGGTGGTCCTCACTGTCGGTCGCGGCGTCGACCATGCGCTGCAACCGCGCCATGTCACGCTCCTCCGTCGGCCGCATCAGCGCGTCGATCCCGTGTTTCGCAGCGCGCATCGTCAGCGGGGCGTTGCCGGACAGCGTCTCGGCATAGGCCCGCGTCTCGCGTTCCAGTGCCTCGGTCGGGATCACGCGGCTGACGAGCCCCATCCGCAGCGCCTCGTCGGCCTCGACCTGGCGGCCGGACAGCATGAGATCCTTCGCGGCGGCGGGGCCGACGATGCTGACCAGCGTGACGAGATGATCCAGCGGGTAGCCGAGCGCGCGGCGCACCGCCGGGATGCCGAGCCGCGCAGAGGATGCGGCCAGCCGGATGTCCGCGGCCAGCGCGAGCCCGAGCCCGCCGCCGAGACAGTAGCCGTGGATCATCGCGACGACCGGCTTGTCGGTCTCGGCCAGCGCGCGTTTCAGCGCCTCGAAATGCTGCCGGTCCTGGCCGGGGTCGCCGGTCCTGTCCCCGAATTTCGAGATGTCGCCGCCCAATATGAAGGCCCGCGTTCCGGCCCCGCGCAGGATCAGCACCCGGATGTCGTCGTCCGCGGCGAAGGCGGTCACATGGCCAAGCGCCTCCGCCGACATGGCCTCGGACAGGGCGTTCAGGCGGGCGGGGTTGTCGAACACGATCCAGCCGGTCCGCCCCTCGGCCTCGCCCCGGACCCGGCCCTCCGGCTCCGGCGACGTCACCGCTCCACCGTCCGCCGCTCGATCTCGAGCAGCCGGTCGAGCCCGATGACGTCGTGGAGTATCCCGGTTTCGGTCGCGAAATCGCCGCCGAACGTGGGATCGACCTGCCACCCGGCCAGCGCCTCGTATGCCAGCCGCGTCGCCCGGAACCGGGCATAGAAGGGCGTGATCGCGTCGATGATCAGCCGGTAACCGAGATCGTGAAGCTCGGACGGGGTCATGCCGATGCCGGGCAGGTCCCATCCGCCGGTCATGTAGAACAGCGGCGCGTCCACCCGTTCACCGACCGCTCGCGCGTCCTCCGGGGTCCGCGGCAGCAACAGCAGCATGTCGGCCCCGGCGGCGCGGTAGGCCTCCGCCCGTCGCAGCGCCTCGTCCAGACCGCCGGGGCCGCGCAGCGCGTTGGTGCGCGCGACGATGACGAAATCCGCGTCGCGCCGGGCCTCGACCGCCACCCGGATCTTCTCGACCATCAGGTCCAGCGGGACGAGGTGTTCGGTCCCGACATGGTGATGCACGCGCTTCGGCTGCAACTGGTCCTCGATCTCGATCCCGGCCAGCCCCGAGGCCTCCACCAGCCGGATCGTGTAATCCATGTGCATCGGGTCGCCCCACCCGCACTGCCCGTCCAGGATCATCGGCAGGGGTGTCGCCGCGCGGATCGCAGTGGCGAGGTGGCACATGGTGGGCAGGGGCAGCGCGGCCTCGGTTGATACCATCGTGTAGCCGAGGGTTCCGCCGCCGAGGTAGAGACCCTCGAACCCCGCGGCCTCGGCGAGTTTCGCGCTGAGCGGGTCCATCACCAGCGGGATCACCGGGGGCGTCGGTCGCGCGATCAGCGCCCTGAGCGCGGCTGCGGGCGTCATGGTCTCCTCCCCTTCCGGCCAATGGCTGCCATAGGCCCCTTGGACCCACGATTGTTCGGCGGCGCGGGTTGGGTCAACCTTGCCGCGCGGGCCATCAGGCCGGCCGACCGGACCATCAGCGGGAGCCTATATGACGACGGCGAACGACCGCATCGCGGAGATGCCGAGGAACGGCACACCATCGGCCGCGACCCGCGAGGGCGCGTCATGACGGGCGGGCCGCGATGCGCGCTGATCGGCGCGGGGAACATCGGCACGCCGATGGCCGCACGGCTTCTCGACCGGGGCTTCGACCTCACGGTCTGCGACCGCGATCCGGCCCGGCGCGACGCGTTGGCGGCGATGGGCGCGGCGACCACCCCGGATGCGGCGGAGTGCGCGGCCCATGACGCGGTGCTGGTGGTGGTCTCGACCGAGACACAACTGCGCGCGGTCGCAGGCGACATCGCGTCGGCGCGGTCGGGGCCCGGTCCCGCGACACGCCTCGCGATCATGTCGACCGTGCCCGCCGGAACCGTCTGGGAGATCGCCACCACGCTCGGGGGCGCCGGCATCGCGGTCGTCGATGCCCCGGTAAGCGGCGGTGCGGACAGGGCCGCCGCCGGGGAACTGACCATCATGGCCGGCGGCGAGGCGGCAGACATCGCGGCGCTCGACCCCGTCTTCTCGGCACTCGCCACCAACGTCATCGCCTGCGGCGGCGTCGGTGCGGGCCAGTCGGTCAAGATCGTGAACAACATCTTGTGCCACGCGATCCAGCCCCTGATGGCGGAGGCTCTGCGGCTCGGGCTCGGCCAGGGGCTGTCGACCAAGGTGATGATCCGCGCGATGGAGGTCAGCACCGGGCGCAACTGGCTGACGGCGGATCCCGCCCTGCCCGCGCGCCTCATGGCCGCGCAGACCGCCGACCGCGCGACCCATGACGGGATCGTCGGCATCCTGCGGAAGGACATGGCGATCGCCCGCGACCTCGCCCATGCAGGCGACGGCGACTACCCGATGATCGCGGGGGTCGCGGACCTGGTCGACGGCCTCGGGGACGAAACCTGGGACACCTGGCGCGTGATCGCCGGGACCGGCCCCAGGAAAGGCTGAAGGCTACTTCCCGACCGCCTTCCACACCCCGCTCGCCGTTGCGACGAGCCGGTCGCCGGACAGGATGTCGCCGCGGATAAAGGTGATCGAACGCGTGCGCCGCACGATCTCGGGCGTGCAGTGGATCCAGTCCCCGGCGATGCCGGCCGCGACGAACTTCACGTCCATCTGGATGGTGACCACCGGCGCCCGGTCATGGGCGTACCAGACAGCATGCCCGAGCGCGAAGTCGGCGAACGACATGATCATCCCGCCGTGCATGATGCCCTGGTTGTTGCCGTGGGTTTCCTCGACCGCGAGGAACCCGACCTCGACCCGGTCCTCGCCGCGCCGGTACCAGATCGGGCCGTTGCGCTCCATGAAGTGGATGCCGTCGTGGTCGGTGACCCATCCGTCCTCGACCTCCGGCGGGATTGGCGCGCGCGTCATCGCTTCTTCCTGTTCCTTTGGCCCGCCGGGGGGACGGCCCGCGGATCACTCTGGTCCAGCGGTCGCGGCCCGGCAAGCCTGCGGGCGACCGCGTTGGACGTCCCTCTGCCGCTCATAGGGGTCGTCGGGCTGCCGCGCCTGCCCCTGCGGGCCTAGCATGACGCACGGCGGCAGGGAGGATTTCGGGATGACCGGCGCGCTCGACGGACTGCGGATCATCGACCTCACGCAGAACCTCGCGGGGCCGTTCTGCAGCATGAACCTGGCCGATCACGGCGCCGACGTCATCAAGGTGGAACCGCCGGGGGGCGAGGGCACGCGGCAGGTCGCGCCGCTTGTGAACGGCGAAAGCACCCCGTTCATGATGTGGAACCGCAACAAGCGGTCGCTGGTGCTCGACCTCAAGCAGCCGGACGACCGCGAGGTCCTGCTCGGCCTGCTGCGGGACGCGGACATCCTGATGGAATCCTTCCGCCCCGGCGTGATGGACCGGCTCGGGTTCGGGTGGGATACGATGCACGACCGCTTCCCCCGGCTGATCTACGGGTCGATCTCGGGCTACGGCCCGACCGGCCCGCTCGGTCGCCACGGCGGGTTCGACGTGATGGCGCAGGGCATGTCCGGGCTGATGTCGGTCAACGGCCCGAAGGACGGGCCGCCGCACCGGCTGCCGATCCCGTTCTGCGATCTCGCCGCCGGGCTGTTCATGACCACCGGTCTCCTGACCGCGGTGGAGGCACGGCACCGCACCGGCCGCGGGCAGCTCGTGGAAACCTCGCTGCTGGAGGCCGCGACCGCGATGCAGCACTACGAGGCCAACCATTTCTTCGTCACCGGCGAGGCGCCGCCGCGGGTCGGGCAGGCCCATCGCGGCGTCGCCCCCTACCAGCTTCTGCCGACGGCGGACGGGCACATGACCGTCGGCGCGGGGATGCAGAAGGCCTATGCCGCGCTGTGCCGCGTCGCCGGGCGCGAGGACCTCGTCGACGACCCGCGCTTCCGCACGGTTCCCGACCGGGTGGAGAACCTCGACGCGCTGATCGGCATCCTGAGCGACGAGACCGCGCGGCACCCGACCGGCTGGTGGATCGAGCGGCTGGACGCGGCGGGCGTTCCCTGCGGCCCGGTACTCGATCACGCGCAACTCCTGACCCATCCGCAGATCGAGGCCCGTCGCATGGTCGAGGAGATCGACCACCCCAGGGCGGGCCGGTTGAAGGCGCTCGGCATCCCGGTGAAGCTGTCGGACACGCCGGGCAGCATCCGCCGCCACGCCCCGAGCCTCGGCGAACACGACGCCGAGCTTCGCGCGGAGGCCGCGGAGCGGACCGGGGTCAGAGCGTCGTCGCCGTCCCGCCGTCGACCGGGATCACCGCCCCGGTAATGTAGGACGCGGCGCGCGAGGCGAGGAAGATCGCCGTTCCGGCCATGTCGTCCGGCCCTGTCAGGCGCTTCAGCGGCACCTTTTCCAGCATCTTCTCCTCCCCCACGCGGTCGATGGTGCCCTGCATCATCTTCGACGGGAACATGCCCGGCGCGATGACATTGACCGTGATGTTCCGCGGCGCGAGCTGGTCGGCGAGGTGGATCGAAAGCTGGTGCGAGGCCGCCTTGGATGAGGAATAGGCATAGGTTTCGTGCTTGGGGATATGAAACCCGTCGATCGACCCTATGTTGACGACCCGCGCGGGATCGTCCTTCGTGCCGGCCGCTTCCAGCAGGGGCACGAGGTCGCGGATCAGGAAGAACAGGCCCTTCACGTTCAGGTCGAACACCTTGTCCCACCCGCTCTCGGGATACTCCGCCAGCGGCGCCGCCCAGAGCGCGCCGGCGTTGTTCACAAGGATGTCGAGCCGTTCCTCCCGCGCGGACATCTCCGCCACGATGGCGGCACGCCCCCCGGCGTCCGAGATGTCGCCGCGGACCGGCAGCGCGATGCAGGTGCCGTCCCCGGAAAGACCCGCCGCCGTTTCAGCGCATGTTTCGGGGTTGCGGGAACAGATGTAGACCTTCGCCCCCGCCTTCACGAAGCCCTCGGCGATCGAGGCGCCGATGCCGCGGCCGCCGCCGGTGACCAGCACCGTCTTCCCGGCGACGCCGAAGATCGTGTCAAGATACGCCATCGGCCTCGCACAGGTCGTCGTGCTGGATCACGACGCCGTCCCGGATCAGTGTTTCAAGCTCGTCGCCGCCGCAGAACTCCGACGCCACCTCGCGGCTATGCTGCCCGACCTCGGGCGCGGTGAAGGCGCGGTCGGGCCTGACGCCGTCGAACCGCCAGGGGCCGCGGACCAGCGTCTTGCCGTCGCGGGGCGGCTCCAGCATCTTCAGCCATTCGGTCTGCGGATGGTGGGCGAGATCCTCCATCGTCAGCACCGGCGCGAAGGGCACGTCATGGGCGATCAGCCGCTGTTCCCATTCCGCCCGCGTCCGCTTGCGGAACTCCGCCTCGACCTCGGGCTTCAGCTCGAAGTAGTTCGCCATCCGGTCGTAGTAGCCGGCGAAGCGCGGATCGGCGGCGAGATCCTCGCGCTCCATCGCGCGGGTCAGCGCGTGCCAGAACTTCTGCGACGAGGACATGTGCAGCGTGATCGCGTCGCCCGACCCGGTCATCAGGCAGAAGTTCTGCGCCTGCGGATGGCGCGACTGCCGGGTCGGGGCGGTTCCGGTCTCGTGGTACTGGGTCATCGCGTCGATGGTGAGCGACGACATCGCCTCCAGCAGAGAGGTCTGCGTCAGCGTCCCCCTGCCCTCGCCGTCCAGCCCGCGCCCGACCAGCCCGGCGAGGATACCCATCGCCGCGCAGATCGCGGTGATGAGGTCGCCGACGCAGGTGCCGGAAAGTTGCGGCGCGCCCGCCTCGCTCATCACCGAGTAGAAGCCGCCCATGCTCTGGCCGATGGAATCGTAGGCCGCGCGGTCGCGCCATGCGCCGCCGTCACCGAAGCCGCTGGCGGAGGAATAGACGAGGCCGGGATTGATCGCGTGGCAGACCTCCGGCCCGAGCCCGAGCTTCTCGGTCTTGCCCGGCCGGCTGTTCTCGATCAGCACGTCGAAGCGCGGCAGCATCGACTTGATGAGCTCCACCCCGCGCGGATCCTTGAGGTTCACCGCGAGCGACCGCTTGCCCGCGTTGTACTGGACGAAATAGTGGCTCTCGACGCCGACGCCGCGGCGGAAATCGTCGCCCTTCGGCGCCTCCACCTTCACCACGTCGGCCCCGAGCGACGCGAGAAGCGACCCGGCATAGGGCCCCGAGATGTAGGCCCCGAGTTCCAGAACGCGGATTCCTTTCAGCGGTTTTCCGGCCTGCATGAACCTCGTCTCCCGTTCCCGGTGTCCAATCCCGAAACTAGCCGCCCGAGCGGCCGGTCTCTACTCGCGTCCGCGCCGCTTCCGCCTTGTGCTGGCATCGGAAAAGGCTTTGGCGGCGCCCGTTCGACACGGCTGTCCGATGGGCCGGACCTTGCCTCGCGTCCCGCTCAGCCATCGGTCAGCCGCGACTTGAGCTGCTGTCGCATCCACATCGTCGATCCCGCCGCGTATCCGCCGTCGACAGGGATTTCCGCGCCGGTGATGAACGACGACGCGTCGCTGGCCAGAAACAGCGCAAGGTCCGCGCATTCGCGCGGCGTGCCCGCCCGCTCCATCGGGATGCTCGCCCTGAGCGACTTCGCCAGTTCGGGCGAGGCGCTGCCGAACAGCGCGGTGCCCTCGATCTGGCCGGGATGGATGGAGTTGACCCGTATCCCCCACGGCGCGTACTCCACCGCCGCCGTCTTGGTCAGCCCGCGCAGCGCCCATTTGCTGGCGGTGTAGGCGGCATCGTAATGCGCCATCAGCCCGGCCACGGACGAGACGTTGACGATGGACCCGCCGCCGCTGTCGCGGATGACCGGCGCGGCCAGTTGCATCCCGATCATGGGGCCGGTGAGGTTGACGGCGAGCGTCCGGTCCCAGTCGCCGCGCCCGGTGTCCTGCAACGTCCTGCGCGGCACCACCCCGGCGTTGTTGATCAGGATGTGCAGCCCGCCGAAGCCGGAAACCGCCCGGTCGATCGCCTCGCGCCAGTCCGCCTCCTCGGCCACGTCGTGCCGCACGAATACCGCGCGATGGCCGGCAGCCGCGATCCCGTCGGCGATGCGGCGGCCGTTGCCCTCGTCGATGTCGGTCAGCACCAGCGCCGCGCCCTCCGCCGCGAAGCGCCGGGCTTCCTCCGCGCCCTGCCCGTTGGCGGCGCCGGTGATGAGCGCGACCTTTCCCTCCAGCATGCCCATCGCTCAGGCCCCCGGGCCGGGGTCGGTCCCGGCAAGGATCAGCGCGGCGTCCGGTTCGGCCTCGAACCCCCGGATGATGTCGGCCCGGCGGCCGAGCCACCAGCCGACATTGGGCGGCCAGTGATCGTAGTCGCCTGACCCGCCGAGCGCGGTGAGCGCGGCGTTGGGCCAGTTGGGGTTGGCCAGCGCCTCGCGCCCGATCGCCACGATGTCGGTGCGCCCGCCCGCGACCGCCCGTTCCGCCTGTTCCGGTGTCAGGATCAGCCCTACGGCGATGGTCGCGATGCCGGCTTCCCGGCGGATCGCCTCGGCGAAGGGGACCTGGAAACCGGGCGACCGGGCCAGGCGGTTCATGGTGGCAGCCCCGCCGATCCCGCCCGAGGAACAGTCGATGGCGTCGACGCCGCGCGCGCGCAGTTCCCGCGCGAACATCACCGATTCCCCGAGCGTCCAGCCCTCGTCCACGCCGTCGACGGCCGACACCCGGACGATCAGCGCGGTGTCGTCCGGGATCGCCGCGCGCACGGCCTCGACCACCGACAGCGGGAACCGCATCCGGTTCGCGAGGCTGCCGCCCCACCCGTCGGTGCGGTGGTTGGCGATCGGGGACAGGAACTGGTTCAGGAGGTATCCGTGCGCGGCGTGGACCTCGACCGCGCCGAAGCCCGCGTCTACGGCGCGCCGGGCGGCATCGACGAAGGCCTGCCGGATCCCGTCCATCCCCGCCTCGTCGAGTTCGCGCGGGACGGGCGCGTCGGGCCGGAGGGCGACCGCGCTCGGGCCGACGGTTTGCCACGGCGCCTCGTCCCGGTCGCGCAGGTCCTCGTCGGACATCGGCCCGCCGCCATGCCACGGCCGCCGCGCGCTGCCCTTCCTCCCGGCGTGCTGCAACTGGATCGCCGGGACCGCGCCCTGCGACCGGATGAACCCCGCGATCCGGGCCAGCGGCGGGACATGCGCGTCGCTCCAGATGCCGAGGTCGGAGTAGCAGTGCCGCCCCTCCGGAACGACCGAGGTCGCCTCCAGCATCACCATGCCCGCCCCGCCGAGCGCGAAGCGGCCGTAATGGACGAAATGCCAGTCCGTCGCCAGCCCGTCGGCGGCGCAGGAATAGGTGCACATGGGCGAGATCATCACCCGGTTGCGCAGCACCTGGCCGCGCAGGTCGATCGGGGAGGACAGCCCGGTCATGCGCGCCCGCCCCGCCGCCCGTAGTCGCCCGCGTCACGCATTCCGCAGCACCACCGGCACCGATTCCCAGGTGTCATGCAGGTTGTCGTCCGGCCGCCTCGGCGGGTTGTCGGGGTCGAGCTCCGCGCCGAGCTCGTACATCGCCCGCAGCAGCCTGACCGCGGTGCCGTGGGTGCCGTGCTTCTCGTCGCCCTTGTTCTGGATCCCGGTCACGAGGTTCTGGCCGATGCAGCTGTGCGACCCCATGCCGAAGGTCAGGCCCCAGGGGCGCATCCCGTCGGGGATCGCGCGGTAGGGATTGAAGTAGCGGCCATCGGGGCCGAACACCTCGTCCGAGACGTTGGCCACGGCGGGATGCAGCGCGATCATCTCGCCCTTGGCGATCCTGCGGCCGTTCGACAGCTCGATGTCTCTGGCGGCCTTGCGGAAGCGCGCGGGGGTGGTCTGGTGCAGGCGGAAGGATTCCGCGGCGGCGCGGTGCAGCCACTCGGAATCGGTCAGCTTCTCGCGGTCCTCCGGATGCTCCTTCACCCATTCGTCGATATGGATGAAGACATGCGGCAGGGTGTGGCTGGTGGTCTTGATCGACCCGGTCAGGAACAACGCCGACTGCCGCCAGATGTAGGGGATCTTCTCCGCGTCGTCGGGGTGCGACAGGTCGTCGGCGAGGCAGAGCGACATCAGCATGTCGCGCGGCAGGTCCTCCGCCGGGATCTCGCCCGCGCTGTGCCGCGCCGCGAGGTCCTTGCGCCGGTCGAGAGAGACCTGGAGGAAATCGTCCACCAGCCGTTGCAGCGATTCCCGGCCCTTGCGGATCACCCCCGCGGGATCGGAGGCGGAGGAATAGCTCGCCGTCGTCGCGGCGGACACGTCGAGCACGAGGTCGCGGAACACCTCCGTCCGTTCCGGCGTGTCGACGCCGTCGGCACCCGTCACCCGCGCGGAGATCCGCGTGAGCACCGCATGGATCAACGGCACCAGGTCGGTCCGCACGAGCCCGTCCGCATCGCGTTTCGACATCCATTCGGCAATCGACTTCCGGATCACCGGCTCGATCAGTTGAAGCTCGTAGTACGCCAGCGCCTGCCGCGACATCAGCGGCGCGAACAGCCGCTTCAGTTCGTCGTGGCGCTGGCCCTCGGCCATGATGAGCGTGTCCTCGAGGAAGATCGTCCGCTCGTCCGCGCCCGCGTTGACGAAGTCGCGGGACTTCTTGATCTCCTCGATCTCGGCGTAGGTGTCGAACCTCTGCAGCGAGTGTACGAAGTCCGGCAGGGCCGGATCCTGGACCGGTTGCATGGCTGTCTCCCTGTGCCGCCGCCGTCGAACCGGGGCCGATACTATCCCGCGCCCCGCCGCCCCGCGCCCCTCCGCCGCCGATAGGAGATTGAGGCCGAGCCTATGATCCGTGGCGTCCGCCGCCGAAGCGGGGAATGCTGGCAACCGGCATGGCGCCGGGCCGGCCCGACAGGGGGGAGTTCACGGGAATGCAGCGCGATCTCGTCCACGTTCTCGCGGAACATGCCGCGACGCTGGATCACGACAGCCTGTCCGCCGCCGCGCGGGAAGCCGCGAAGATGACGCTCCTCGATTCGATCGGCGTCGGCCTCGCCGCGACCGGGCTGGAACCCGCCGCCGATGCGGTTCTCGGGATCGTGGCCGAGGCCGGGGGCGCGCCGCAGGCCACCCTGCTCGCATCGGGCGGAAAGGCCCCCGCGGTCATGGCCGCCTTCGCCAATGGCGGGCTCGCCCATTGTCTCGACTACGACGACCAGACGCCCTGGGGCCAGCATAGCGGCAGCAGCATCGTCCCGGCCGTGTTCGCGGTGGCCGAACGGCAGGGCGGCGTCAGCGGGCGCGACCTCGTCGCGGCGGTGGCGGCGGGGCAGGACATCTTCGCGCGGATGCTGCGGCATGTCGGCTGGCGCAAGGACTGGAATTTCTCGACCGTCATGGGCGTCTTCGCCGCCACCGCCGCCGCGGGCCGGGTCATGGGCTTCGACCCGGGCCAGATGGCCGACGCGATGGGAATCGCCACCCTGCAATCGAGCGGGGTGCTGGAGATGGTCGCCGGCCGGGGCAGCGACCTGCGCGGGCTCTATGCCGGGTTCTCCGCCAAGGGGGCGGTGCTGTCGGCGCTGATGGCCGAGCGCGGCGTGTCGGGCATCGACCGCGCGTTCGAGGGCCCGAACGGCGTCATCGCCTGCTACTTCGGCGGCGACTACGACCGCGATGCCATCCTCGCCGGGCTCGGCCGGGACTTTCTGGGCGCGGCCACCCTCTACAAGCGCTGGCCCTGCGTCGGCACCGCCCACGGACACATCAAGGCGGTGATCGACATCGTGGGCGAACACGCCCTCGCCCCCGCCGATATCGCGGAGATCCGGCTCCATGTCGGCGACTTCCACCGGATGATGAGCGAACCCCTGGACGAGCGGCGCGCCCCGGCCACCCTCGCGGATGCCAAGTTCAGCCTGCCCTTCCTCGTCGCCGTGGCCGCCCTGCGCGGCGGCGTCGGCGTCGGGGATTTCACGCCCGACGGGCTTCGCGATCCGGCGGTGCTGAACCTCGCGAGGCACGTCACCCTCGCCCCCGACCCGGGGCTGGACTGGGGCCGGGAAATGCCGCCCGGCCGGATCGACATGGTGGCGCGGGACGGGCGCACCTGGACCCGGACCGGCACGAGGGTTCCGGGCAACGCCGACAACCCGATGGGATGGGATGACATCTGCGGCAAGTTCCGCGAATGCGCCTCGGTCGCGGCCAGACCGCTGCCGCGGAAACAGGTGGCGGAGGCCGAAGGGCTGGCGCGGAATCTCGAGAACCTGCCCGACGCCACCGCGCTGATCCGGGCCTGCGTACCAAGGATCGACGACGCGCGGGCGACGTGAGCGATGCGGTTGGAGGACACGCGCGGGGAGGTTTCTGGTAGCGGAGGAGGGACTTGAACCCCCGACACGCGGATTATGATTCCGCTGCTCTAACCAACTGAGCTACTCCGCCACGGAGGCGGCAGGTAAGCCAAGCCCCCTTGCAGGTCAACCGGAAAAACACGCCGCTACAGGATCACGCGCGGTTCCGGCTTGCCCCGCGCCCCGGTCTCGATCCGGTAGGTCAGCCCGTCATGCACGTCCGCCCGCTCGCCCAGGCCCTCGCGGGCGGAGGTGACGTAGAGCGCGCCGTAACCGTCCTCGCCGAAGGCGGGGCAGGAGGGCTGGCGGCAGGGCATCTCGAACACCTCCAGTTCCATGCCTTCGGGCGAATAGCAGGCGACGCGGAAGCTGCCCCATTCGGCGATCCAGACGTTGCCCTCGGCATCCGTCACCGCGCCGTCGGCCTTGTGCCCGTCCGGTTCGCGGTCCGAGAACACCGAGGGCTCGCCCACCGGCCAGCCCTCGGCGTCGAGCGCCTGGCTGTAGACCCGGCGCGGGACGGAATCGGACCAGTAGGCGGTTCGGCCATCGGGCGAGAAGCAGATCGTGTTCGGGATCGTGATCTTCGGAAACAGCGCCCGGACCTCGCCCCGGTAGTACCGGTAGATCGTGCCCGCATGGCGCTCCGCCTTCTTGCCCATCGTGCCGATCCAGAACCCGCCCATCGGGTCGGCGCGGCCGTCGTTTGATCGCGTGGCGGGATTGTCCGCCTCCAGTGGCGCGACCTCGTCCAGCGCGCCGGTGCCGATGTCGAAGGTGCAAAGCCCGGTTTCCGTCGCCACGAACAGCGTGTCGGCATCGATCCACCCGGCGGCGGAGGCGATGCGGCCGAGATCCCATTGCCGTGTCTCGCTGCCGTGGCGGGCCAGGATCCGCCCGGCGAGGATGTCGAACCAGTAAAGCTGCCCGCGTTCGGGGTGCCACAGCACGCCTTCGCCCAGTTCACAGATACGGTCGTCGAATATCGCGGCCATCCCGTCCCCCCGGTTTCCCATATCATCCCGCCGGCCGACCGGCGCGGCAAGCCTTCAGCCCGTCACCACCACGCCGCCGTCGATCACCAGCGCCTGCCCGGTCATGGCCCGGCTGGCGTCCGAGGCGAGGAACAGCGTCCCGCCGACCATGTCGCGCGGCTCCAGGTGCCGTTTCAGGCACTGGCGGTCCAGGTGCGCGGCGAGGCTGTCGGGATCGGCCCACTTCTCCAGCTGCCGTTCGGTCAGCACCCACCCCGGCAGAAGCGCGTTGACGCGGATGCCGTCCGGCCCGAACTCGCGCGCGAGGCTGCGGGTCATCGCGGTGATTGCGCCGTTCGCGGAGGTATAGGCGGCGTAACCCGACGCGCCCATGACGTAGCTGATGGACGAGAAGTTGACGATCGCGCCGCCGCCGGCCGCCTGCATCCCCGGGATCGCCGCCTGGCAGGCGAAGAAGTAGCTCTTGAGGTTGACCGCCTGCGACCAGTCCCAGAACGCCTCGTCCACGTCGAGCGTGGCATGGCGTTCGTCGTTGGCGGCGTTGTTCACCAGCACCGTGACCGGCCCGTGTGCCTCCGCCGCCCGCGCCATCGCGGCCCGAAGCGCGGCGGTATCGGTGACGTCGCATTGCAGGAACAGGGGCCGGTTGCCGGTCTCTTCGGCCATCCGGTCGGCGAACCCGGCCGCGTCGCTCCGCTGGACGAAGGCCACCCTGGCGCCCTGCCGCAGGAAGCCCTCGGTCAGCGCCGCACCGATGCCCTTGCCGCCGCCGGTGATGAAGACCGACCGGCCGTCGAGGTCGGGAAAGACCGGATCGCTCATGCGCCCGCGCGCGGGGCCAGCGACGCCTGCGCCTTCTTCGTCAGGCCCGCCCGCACCTGGTCGTAGCTGCGTTCCAGTCGATGGCGCAGTTCGTCCGCCGCCACGTCCTCGGGCAGCAGGATCCACGAGGCGTGGAAATACGGCGCCTTCACCCCCACGCCCGCGTCGATCAGCATCCGCGCCGTCTCCACGCTGTCGGTCTTGACCGAAACACCCTTCATCACCGCGCCGATGCAGGCGAACATCTTGCCGCCGACCTTCCAGGCGTCGTGCCCGCCGCCCCAGGGATCCGACACCTCGGCCCCGGGGAATGCGCCGCAAATCGCGTTCACCTCGTCCCGAAATCCCATCGCAGTTCCCCTACAAGATCAGGCCGCGTCCTCGAAGAAGCCCGGGCCCGCCCGCTGCCGCAGGTCCCGGGCCATCGCGGCGCCGAGCGCCTCGGCCTCCGCGACCGGGGCGGTGCGATCGTCGGACAGGACCTCGGACCCGTCGGGCCGCAGGATCTCCGCCCTCAGCCGGATCTCGCCGCCGTGGATCTCGGCCAGACCCGCGATCGGGGTCTGGCACGACCCGTCAAGCCCGGCGAGCAGGCTGCGCTCCGCGCCGAGCCGGGTGCCGGTGGTGCCATCGTGGATCGCCTCCAGCAGTCCCGCGGTCGCGGCATCGTCGATCCGCCGCTCGATCCCGATCGCGCCCTGGGCAACGGCGGGCAGCATGTCCTCGGGCGCGATGGCCAGGCGCGGCACGTCGGACAGGCCGAGCCGGTTCAGCCCCGCGACGGCGAGGAACGTCGCCTCGGCCACGCCCTCGGCCAGCTTGCGCATCCGCGTCTGCACGTTGCCGCGGAACTCCACCACTTCCAGGTCCGGCCGCCGCGCCAGCAATTGCGCCCGTCGCCGGATCGAGGAGGTGCCGACAACCGCGCCGGCCGCCAGGTCCCCGAGCCCGCCGCCGCCGAGCGACACGAAGGCATCGCGCGGATCCTCCCGCGGCAGAAGGCAGTCGAGCACGAGCCCGGCGGGCTGATCCACCGGCATGTCCTTCATCGAATGCACCGCGATGTCGATCGCGCCGGATAGGAGCGCCTCCTCGATCTCCTTGGTGAACAGCCCCTTGCCGCCGATCTCCTTCAATGGCCGGTCCTGAACCGCGTCGCCGGTGGTGCGGATCACCACGATCTCGAACGCCTCGGGTTCCAGCCCGAAGGCGACGGCGATGCGGTCGCGGGTCTCGTGCGCCTGCGCGAGCGCCAGCGGCGATCCGCGGGTCCCGATCCGGAGCGGGCTGGCAGGGGTCGGGGTGACGGGGGACAGGTCGGGGAACATGGGCCTCCTTCGCGGCAACTTGACATCATCTGGCCGGGGCGGAACGGTGCGCGCAAGGCAAAACGGACGATCCATGACCACAGGCAAGCCACTGCTGCGCGCGCTCGCGGGCGAGACCCTGCCGGTGCCGCCGATCTGGCTGATGCGCCAGGCCGGCCGCTACCTGCCCGAGTACCGCGCCACCCGCGAGAAGGCCGGCGACTTCCTCTCGCTCTGCTACAATTCCGACCTCGCCGCCGAGGTGACGCTGCAACCGATCCGGCGGTTCGGCTTCGACGCGGCGATCCTGTTCGCCGACATCCTGCTGGTGCCGCAGGCGCTCGGGGCCGACCTGTGGTTCGAGACCGGCGAGGGACCGCGGCTGTCGACGATCACCGGCCCCGGCGACATGGCGGCGCTGAAGCCCGCCGACGCGATCCACGACCACCTGTCGCCGGTCTACGAAACCGTCCGCATCCTGTCGCGGGAACTGCCGCCGGAGGTCGCGCTGATCGGCTTCGCCGGCGCGCCGTGGACCGTGGCGACCTACATGATCGCCGGACGCGGCACCCCCGACCAGGGACCCGCCCACGCGCTGAAGGCCGCCGATCGCGCAACGTTCGAGGCGCTGATCGACCGCATTACCGAGGCCACCATCGGATACCTCTCGGCCCAGGTCGAAGCCGGGGCCGAGGTCGTGAAGCTGTTCGATTCCTGGGCCGGGTCGCTGTTGGGCGACGACTTCGACCGCTATTCGAAGGCCCCGGCCGCGCGCATCGTGTCGGCCCTGAAGGCGCGCCATCCGGGCCTGCCCGTCATCGTCTTTCCCCGCGGCGCCGGAGAGGCCTATGCGGGCTTCGCGCCCGCCACCGGGGCCGACTGCATCGCCATCGACCAGGACGTGGACCCGGCCTGGGCCGCCGAACGGCTGCAACCCGAGACCTGCGTGCAGGGCAACCTCGACCCCCGCCTGATGGTCGAGGGCGGCCCGGCCCTGACCGAGGCCGCACGGCATATCCGCGACACGCTGTCGGGCGGGCCCCACGTCTTCAACCTCGGCCACGGCATCACCCCCGACGCCGATCCCGACAACGTGCACCGCCTGATCGAGGCGGTGCGCGGATGACCCCCGACGTCGCCATCGTCGGCCGCGGCCTCTGGGGCACGGCGGCCGCGATGCATCTGGCGCGGCAGGGGGCGAAGGTGGTGCTGATCGGGCCGGGCGAACCCGCCGACCGGGCTCAACACGAAGGCCCCTTCGCCAGCCACCACGACGCCGGGCGGATCACCCGCCGCATCGCCGATACCGCGTTCTGGTCCCGGATCTCCTCGCGCTCGATCGACCGCTACGCGGGGCTGGAGGCCGAAAGCGGCATCCCGTTCTACACCCGATCCGGCGGGCTGATGGCCGGCCTGCCCGGCGACTACGCCGACGGTTTCCTCGGCACCGCGACGGACGAGGGCTTCGCCCACCAGCGCTACTCCGACACCACCGCGCGCCAGCGCTTCCCGATGCTGCGGCTCGATCCCGGCAGCCTCGCCGCCTTCGACCCCGATGGCGGCACGGTCGACCCCCGCGCCATGCGCGCCGCCCACGAAACCCTCGCCCTGCGCGCCGGGGCCGAGGTCGTGGACGCCGCCGCGCTCGCCCTGACCGGAACCGGCGTCGCGCTGGAAACCGGCCGCCACGTCGCCGCCGGGCAGGTCATCGTCGCGACCGGCGCCTGGGCCGCGCTGTCGAGCCTCCTCCCCCGGCCCGCGGCCATGACCGTCTACGCCCGCACCGTGGTGCTGGCCGAGGTCGACGAGGCCGAGCGCGACCGCCTCGCGACCATGCCCTCGCTGGTGGTCTGGCCCGCGGGTCGCGACCACACGCTCTACCTCTTGCCCCCGGTGCGCTACCTGGACGGCAAGTGGCGGCTCAAGATCGGCGGCGAGGGCGACGGCCCGACCCTGACCGATGCCGCCGAGGCGGTGACGTGGTTCCGCTCGCCCGGCAGCGCCGCGGTCGGGGAACGGCTGCTCGCCGCGCTCCTCGCGCTCCTGCCCGGCCTCGCCCTCGGCCCCACCCATACCGAGGCCTGCGCGGTGTCCTTCACCCGCACCGGCCTGCCCTACATCGAACGCCTGACCGAGCGCGTGATCCTCGCCGCCGGCGGCTGCGGCGCCGGGGCGAAATGCGCCGACGAGGTCGGGCGCCTCGCCGCCGTGATCGCGCTCGGCGGTTCGCTCGCGGACGAGGGCCTGCCCGCGATGCCGACGGCCGTGCTGGCCTGACGGCGATGGACGCGCCCGATCCCGCCACGCTCGACGTGCTGGCCCCGAACTTCAAGCGCAGGCTCTCGGGCGTCACCGCCACCGTGGTCCGGCTGGTGCCGCTCCAGGCGCGCGAGATCGCCATCGCCGCCGTCGCGCCCGAGATGCCGCCCCACGTCCCCCGCATCGCGCCCGCCGCCTGCATCACCATGCCCCGCGGCGGCCCCTCCGGCGCCCGCGTCTGGCACGCACGCCGCAACACCGAGATGCTGGCCGGTCTCGCCCTGCGCCACCTCCTCGGCAAGCGGCTGAAACTCCTGTTCACCTCCGCCTCGCAGCGGCGGCATACACGCTACTCGAAATGGCTGATCGCGCGGATGGACCGGGTGATCGCGACCTCGGCGAAATCCGCCCGCTATCTCGACCGCCCCGCCGACGTGATCCTGCACGGCATCGACACCGACGGCTTCAGCCCCGCCGACGACAAGGCCGCGCTGAAGGCCCGGATGGGTCTGCCGCCGGGGCCGCTGATAGGCTGCTACGGCCGCATCCGCGCGCAGAAGGGCACCGGCGTCTTCGTCGAGGCGATGATCGGGACCCTCCGCGACCGGCCCGACGCCACCGCGATCGTCATGGGCCGGGCCACCGACAAGCACCGCGCATTCGCCGCCGAACTGCACCGGCGCGCGAACGTCGAGGGGCTCGGCGACCGGATCCTGTTCCGGCCGGAAGTGCCGGTCCACGAAATCGCGGACTGGTACCGCGTGCTGGACGTGTTCGTCGCGCCGCAGCTCTGGGAAGGCTTCGGCCTGACCCCGCTCGAGGCGATGGCCTGCGGCGTTCCGGTCATCGCCACCCGCGTCGGCGCGTTCGAGGAACTGGTGGCGGACGGCACCACCGGCACGCTCGTCGAGCCGGGTCGCCCCGGCCCGATCGCGGCGGCCGCCGCCCGCCTGCTCGACGACCCCGCACTGCGCGAGACCCTGTCCCGCGCCGCCCGCGACCACGTCGTCTCGGGCTTCCGGATCGAGGGCGAGGCCGCCGCCCTCGTCCGCATCTACCGCGAGATGCTCGCCGCGCCCTGACCGGCTTCTTCATCCCCGAAATATTCCCGGGGGGGCCGCCGCAGGCGGCGGGGGGCAGCGCCCCCCTCCGTCATGGCCACTTCGCGACCGGCGGCAGGCTCATCAGCACGGCGGTCGGGTCGTGCCCGGTCTCCAGCCCGAACTTCGTGCCCCGGTCGTAGACGAGGTTGTACTCGGCATAGAGCCCGCGATGGACTAGCTGCGTCTCGCGGTCGGCCTCGGTGAAGGCCTCGCCCCGCCGCCGCTCCACCACGCCCAGGAAGGCCGGCAGGAACGCCCGGCCCACGGCCTGGGTGAAGGCGAAATCGGACTCCCAGTCGCCGGTGTTCAGGTCGTCGTAGAAGATGCCGCCGACGCCCCGCGCCCGGCCCCGGTGCGGGATGAAGAAATACTCGTCGGCCCAGGCCTTGAAACGCGGGTAATAGTCCGGGTCGTGATCCTCGCAGGCCGCGCGCAGGGTGTCGTGGAAATGCGCGGTGTCCTCGTCGTACTCGATGCAGGGGTTCAGGTCGGCGCCGCCGCCGAACCACCAGGCATGGGGGGTCCAGAACATTCGCGTGTTCATGTGGACCGCCGGGACCCGCGGGTTCTGCATGTGCGCGACCAGGCTGATGCCCGAGGCCCAGAACCGCGGATCCTCCGCCAGGTCCGACAGGTCCTTCCGCGCCGCCATCGCCGCGACCGCGCGCGGCCCGAGCGTGCCGTAGACGGTCGAGACGTTGACGCCGACCTTCTCGAACACCCGGCCGCCGCGCATCACGCTCATCAGCCCGCCGCCCTCGTCCGCGGCACCGTCGCCGCGCCGGGTCTCGCGCAGTTCGAACCGCCCGGCGGGCGCGTCGCCCCCCTGGGCGTCCTCGACTGCCTCGAACGCCGCCACGATCTCGTCCCTGAGCGCGCGGAACCACGTCGACGCCCGCGACTTCTCCGCTGCCATCGCCTCGGTCATGGTCACCTCCGATCCTTCGCCACCGTCATATCTTGCGTCTTGCCCCGCGCGCGACGCGACATCTCGCCGATGGGGCAAATTCGCCGCAAACATTCTGTTTTTCCAGTGGATTCCGGCCCGCGATTTCCGTAGAGTTTTCTCCACAAACGCCGCGTCAGACGGCACGCACGAGGCAGACAGAGCAGGTCCCGCGTGAAACATCGTTGGTTACTTACGGTCCTTTCGGGCCTCTTCATGCTGCTCGCGATGGCGAGCCAGCCGCTTTTCGCCGCGCCATACGCGGCAATGGTCATGGATGCGCGCACCGGCGAGGTGCTGCATTCGCGGAACGCCGACACCCGGCTCCACCCCGCGTCGCTGACCAAGATGATGACGCTCTACATCGCCTTCGAGGCGGTGCAGCGCGGCGAGATCAGCATGGACACGGAGGTCACGATCTCCCGCCAAGCCGCGGCGACCGCCTACGCGCTCGGCTTCCAGGCCGGCAGCCGGGTGGAATTGCGCTACCTCGTCCGCGCCGCCGCGGTGCGGTCCTCCAACGACGCCGCCGCCGCCATCGCCGAGGCGATCTCGGGCTCCGAGGCCGCCTTCGCCCGGCGCATGAACCGCACCGCCCAGGCACTCGGGATGACCCGCACGACGTTCCGCAACCCGCACGGGCTGACCCATTCCGAGCACCTGTCGACCGCCCGCGACATGACCATCCTCGGGCGGCACCTGTTCTACGATTTCCCGCAGTACTACAACATCTTCGGCCGCAGCTCGACCTATGCCGGGCCGGTCGGAACGGTGCCGAGCACGTTCCGCCAGGTGCTGGCGAACTACCGCGGCGCGGACGGCATCAAGACCGGTTTCACCAACGCCGCCGGCTTCAACATCGTGTCCTCGGCGGAACGCGACGGGGTGCGGATCATCGCCACCGTCTTCGGCGGCACCTCCGCCGCGTCGCGCAACCAGCGGGTGATGGAACTCCTCGACATGGGCTTCGCCCGCGCCCCGGCCAACGCCACGGTGCGGCCGCCCGCCGCGCCCGCCTACGAGGGCGAGGACGACGAGCTTGGCGGCACCCAGGGCCGGGTGATCCGGATGTCGGGCGCGGTATCGCGCAGCCCGCGCCCGGTGGCACGCCCGGGCCGCGACATCCCCGCCGAACTCGTCGCAGCGATCGAGGATTCCGTCGGCGCGGCGCTGGCCGCGGCCGTGGACCCGGAACCGTCGCCGGCGGCCGAACCCGAAACGGACCTGGTGGCCGCTGCCGTCGCCGATGTCCCCGGTGCCGAGGACGCGCCGGCCGCGCTTGCCGAGGCCCTGCCCGAGCTCGCCGCGACCGCGCCGCCGCCCCGCGACAGCGTCCTGCCCGACGCCGCCCCGGAGGCGGAAGCCCCGGTGACCGAGGTCGCGGAGGCCGCCCCGGACGCGGTGGTGGAACCGGACAGCCTGGAAGGCGAGGAGACCGCCGTGGCAGAGATCGCCGCCGTGGACGCGCCCGTTCCGGCCCCGGAACCCGCACCGCGCGACACGCTTCTCGCCGCGGTCGAGGCCGCCGTCGCGGACGCGGTACCGCAGGCCGCCTTCGCCGCCACGCCGGAACAGGACGGCATCGTGCTCCTGTCGGGCGGATCCGTGTCCGCCGCACGGCCCCGGCCCCGGCCGATCGACGTGTCGGACGTGGTCGCCCGCGCCGCGCCGCTGGAGCCCGAGGTCGTGACCCGCTCCTCCTCCAACGGCAGCCGTCTCTTCGGCGTGTCGCTCGGCCGGTACCCGACCGAGAACGACGCCGAGCGGCTGTTGCTCACCACCGCGCTGGCCGAGCTTGGCACCTTCGACCAGGCGTTGCGGCACGTCGCCAACCGCGGCGACGGCTACGAGGCGCGCTTCGCCGGGATGACCGAGGACGAGGCCGCCCGCGCCTGCGCCCGGCTCGCCGCCCGCGCGATGGAATGCGTGACCTTCGGCCCGTCCTGAGACCGGGGCGGGGGTTGCACCGGCCTCGAGCCCCCCGGTGAACCGGGGAGCCGTCGGCCGGCGCACGGGGGCGCTGCCCCGGCGCGGCTGACGCCGCTCCCCCGAGGTATTTCGGAAGGCAAAGAGAGGGCCGTCAGGCCGCGTCGCCGCCGGTTTCGAGATCGAAGGCGGCGGCCATCAAGAGGCGGGTGTAGTCCGTCCGGGGATGGCTGAACACCTGCTCCACCGGGCCGGCCTCGACGATGTCGCCCTGCCGCATGACCGCGACCTTGTGCGACAGCGCGCGGACAACGCGCAGGTCGTGGGAGATGAACAGGTAGGCGAGGCCGTGCCGCCGCTGGAGCGTGCGCAGGAGTTCGACGATCTGAACCTGCACCGTCCGGTCGAGCGCCGAGGTGGGCTCGTCGAGCACGACGAGCCGCGGGTTCAGGATCATCGCGCGGGCGATGGCGATGCGCTGGCGCTGGCCGCCCGAGAACTCGTGCGGGTAGCGGTCCATGTGCGCGGGGTCGAGCCCGACCTCGGCCAGGATCTCGGCCACCACCTCGCGCGGCCTGCGGCCGCCCTCGACGCCGTGGACCGTCAACCCCTCGGCCACGATCTGCTCCACGTTCATGCGGGGCGACAGCGAGCCGTAGGGATCCTGGAACACGATCTGCATCTCGGCCCTGAGCGGGCGCAGCGCGGTCGAGCGCAGGCCCTGCACGTTGCGCCCCATGAACACGATCGGCCCGTCCGAGGAGATCAGGCGCATGATCGCGAGCGCGAGCGTGGTCTTGCCGGACCCGGATTCGCCGACGATGCCGAGCGTTTCGCCCGCCCGGACCGAAACCGTCGCGGCGTTCACCGCCTTCACATGCCCCACGGTCCGGCGCAGGAAGCCGCGCTGGATCGGGAACCAGACCCGGAGGTCCCTGGTCGCGACGACCTCTTCGGCCGCCTCGGGCACCGGGTCGGGCGCGCCGTCGGGTTCGGCGGCGAGTAGCTTGCGGGTATAGGGATGCCGCGGGTTCGCGAAGATCTCCGCCGTCGGCCCCTGCTCCACGATCTCGCCCTGCTGCATGACGCAGACGCGGGTGGCGAAGCGGCGCACGATACCGAGATCGTGGGTGATGAACAGGAGGCTCATCCCCTCCTCGCGTTGCAGTTCGGCGAGGAGTTCGAGGATCTGCGCCTGGATCGTGACGTCGAGCGCCGTGGTCGGCTCGTCCGCGATCAGGAGGTCGGGGCCGTTGGCCAGCGCCATCGCGATCATCACCCGCTGCCGCTGCCCGCCGGACAGCTGGTGCGGGTAGGCACCGAGGCGGGTTTCGGGATCGCGGATGCCCACCCGGGTCAGAAGCTCGATGATCCGGTCGCGCGCCTTCGTGCCGGACAGTCCCTGGTGCAGCGACAGGCTCTCGGCGAGCTGCTTCTCGATCGTGTGGAGCGGGTTCAGCGAGGTCATCGGCTCCTGGAAGATGAAGCTGATGTCGTTGCCGCGGACCTCGCGCAGCTTGGCCTCGGACGCGCCGATCATCTCCTGCCCGCGGTAGCGGACGGAGCCGGAGACGGCGGCGCTTTCGGGCAGGAGCGACACCGTCGACAGGGCCGTGACCGACTTGCCGGAGCCGGATTCGCCGACGATGGCCAGCGTCTCGCCCGCGTCGACGGAGAACGACACCCCGCGCACGGCCTCCACGGCGCGGCCTTCCTGGCGGAAGGTGACGGACAGGTCGCGGACCTCGAGCACGCTCATCGGAACGTCTTTCGCGGGTCGAAGGCGTCGCGGATGCCCTCGAAGATGAACACCAGCAGCGACAGCATGATCGCGAAGGAGAAGAACGCCGTGAAGGCGAGCCAGGGCGCGTGCAGGTACTGCTTGGCCTGAAGGGTGAGTTCCCCGAGCGACGGCGCCGAGGACGGCAGGCCGAAGCCGAGGAAGTCGAGCGTGGCGAGCCCGCCGATGGTGCCGGTGATCGAGAACGGCAGGAAGGTCAGCGTCGCGACCATCGCGTTCGGCAGGACGTGCCGGAACATGATGGTGCGGTTGGCGACCCCGAGCGCGCGGGCGGCGCGGACGTATTCGAAATTGCGGGCGCGCAGGAATTCCGCGCGCACGACGCCGACGAGGCCGATCCAGCCGAACAGGACCATGAGCCCGGCGAGCAGCCAGAAGTTCATCTCCCAGATCGCGGCGACGATGATGATGACGTAGAGGCTCGGCGTCGATCCCCAGATCTCGATCACGCGCTGGAACACGAGGTCGATCCAGCCGCCGAAATAGCCCTGCACCGCGCCCGCGAGGATGCCGAGCACCGAGGACGCGGCGGTCACGATCAGCGCGAACAGGACGGACAGGCGGAAGGCGTAGATTACCCGGGCCAGCACGTCGCGCGAGGTGTCGTCGGTGCCGAGCCAGTGGTCGGCGTCGGGCGCCGAGGGCGCGGGGCCGGGCAGGTCGTTGATGGTGTTGTAGGAATAGGGGATCGGCGGCCACAGGATCCAGCCCTGCTCGACCGCCTCGCCGTCCCAGGTGCCGGTGGCCTCCACCTCCGCGATCACGTCGTTCGGCGCGTCCCAGCACGCGTCGAGCCCGCCCGAGATGATCAGGCACTGGATCTCGGCGTGGCGGTAGACGGCCTCGGTCCGGAAGATGCCGCCGAAGGTGGTCTCGGGGTAGAAGTTGAACACCGGGGTGTAGATGTCGCCGCGGTAGCGCAGGGCGAGCGGGTGGTCGTTGGCGAGGAACTCCGCGAACAGCGACAGGCCGAACAGGATCGAGAAGATGATGAGCGACCAGTACGCGCGGGTGTTGGCGCGGAAGTTGCGCAGCCGCCGGCGGGTCAGCGGGCTGAGCCATCCCCCGCCCGATGCGGGCAGCGCCGGCATCTCGTGATCGGCTTCGCGCACGGCCATCTCAGGTCTCCCGCGTCTCGAAGTCGATCCGCGGGTCGATCCAGATGTACATCAGGTCCGACAGGAGCCCCACCACGAGGCCGATGAGCGAGAACACGAACAGCGTGCCGAAGACGACCGGGTAGTTGCGGTTCACCACCGCCTCGAAGCCGAGCCGGCCGAGCCCGTCGAGGGTGAAGATCGTCTCGATGATGAGCGATCCGCCGAAGAACACGCTGACGAAGACCGCCGGGAAACCGGCGATGACGATCAGCATGGCGTTGCGGAAGACGTGGCCGTAGAGCACGCGGCGCTCGGTCAGGCCCTTGGCGCGCGCGGTCATCACGTACTGCTTCTTGATCTCCTCGAGGAAGCTGTTCTTGGTCAGGAGCGTCAGCGTCGCGAAGGCCGAGATGGTGGAGGCCAGCACCGGCAGCGCGATGTGCCAGAAGTAGTCGATGATCTTCTGCCACCAGCTCAGCGTTTCCCACACGTCGGCGGGCGATGTCAGTCCGCGGAGCGGGAACCATTGCAGGTAGCGACCGCCGGCGAACAGCACCAGCAGCATGATCGCGAACAGGAAGCCGGGGATCGCGTAGGCGACGATGATGACGCCCGAGGTGGCGGTATCGAAGCGGGTGCCGTCCTTCACCGCCTTGCGGATGCCGAGCGGGATCGACACGAGGTAGGCGATCACCGTGGTCCAGAGGCCGAGCGTGATCGAGACCGGCATCTTCTGCACCACGAGTTCGACCACGCTTTCGGAGTGGAAGAAGCTCTGGCCGAAGTCGAAGCGCAGGTAGTCCCACATCATCAGGAAGAACCGCTCGATGCCGGGGATGCGCTCCGACCGGCATTCCTCGGCGTCCAGGTCGGGTTCGCCCTCGTAGCCCGGATCGCAGACGATGCGGGCGAAGTTGAAGGTGATCTCCAATTCCTCGATGAACCGTTCCGGAAGGCCGCGGGCGCCCTGGTAGGTGCCCCCGGCGCGCTCAAGATCGCCGCCGCCGCCCCCTGCCTCGGACCCGCCGCCGGAGAACCGGTCGAAAGCGTCGCCCTCGCCTTCCAGCTGCGCGAGCACCTGGTCGACCGGCCCGCCCGGCACCTGCTGGATCAGCACGAAGTTGATCACCATGATCCCGAGCAGGGTCGGGATGATGAGCAGGAGTCGTCTTAGGATATAGGCGCCCATCGCGTCAGATCGCGCCCCGGTCCCTCAGTGCCTGTTGCGCCTCGGGATCGACCCACCAGAAGTCGAGGAAGCCGAGCGAGTAGGGCGGCAGCGGGTCGGGGTAGCGGTAGTAGTCGTAGTAGGCCACCCAGCTGTTGGCGTTGAACCATTGCGGCACCCGGAAGCGTTCCCACCGCAGGACCCGGTCAAGCGCACGCACGGCGGGTTCCAGTTCCTCCTGCGTCTCGGCGGAGATCACCACCTCGATCAGTTCGTCGATGGTCGGGTCCGCGAGACCCATGACGTTGAACAGCGACTCGTCCGCGCCGAGCGATCCGAAGTACTGGCGCAGGCTCGACGACGGTTCGTAGGTCATCGGGAAGTGGTCGGTCACGATGTCGAAATCGGCGTTGCGCTGGCGTTCGGAAAGCTGCGCGTCGTCGATCCGGTTCAGCCGCGCGTCGACGCCGATGTTGCGCAGGTTCTGGACGTAGGGGTTGATGATCCGGTCGAAGAGCGGGCTGGCGTTCAGGAACTCGACCTCCAGCGTCTCGCCGTCGGCGTTGCGGACCAGCCCGTCGTTGCCCGGCACCCACCCGGCCTCTTCCAGGAGACGCACAGCTCGGACGGCCTGGCGGCGGTCGAAGGCGCTCGACGGGTTCGACGGCGGGGTGGCGAAGGCCGGTTCGTCGAACACCTCGGGCCGCAGCCCGTCGCGGAACGGCTCCAGCACGGCGAGTTCCGCGCCCTCGGGCAGGCCCGAGGCCTCCAGGTCGGTGTTCTCCCAGAACGAGTCGATCGGCGAGTAGAGCCCGTAGAACAGCGTCTCGTCGGTCCACTCGAAGTTGAACATCAGCGCGATCGCCTCGCGCACGCGGGCGTCCTGGAACTTCTCGCGGCGCAGGTTGATGACGAAGCTCTGGCCGCTGGCGATGGTGCCGTCGGGCAGTTCCTCGCGGACCACGTCGCCGCGGTCGAGCGCCGGGAAGTCGTAGGAGTTGGCCCAGGTGACGGAGCTGCTTTCCTGCCGGAAGTGGTAGTTGCCGGCGGTGAAGCCCTCGAACGCGGCGACGGAGTCGCCGTAATACTCGATCCGGATCGAGTCGAAGTTGTTCTGGCCCACGTTGATCGGCAGCCCGTCGCCCCAGTAGTCGCGGTTGCGGGTGTAGACGACCCGCTGGCCCGACACGGCCTCGCCCAGGGTGTAGGGACCAGACCCGATCAGCGGTTCCAGCCGCGCCTCGTCGAAATCGAGGCCCGAGGCCTCGTGGCTGGCGCGGCTGAACACCGGCAGGCCGCCGGCGCTCTGGATGCGGATGCGGAGCGGCGCCTCGGGGTTGAAGTCGAACCGGACCGACCGCTCGTCCACCACCTCGGCGCCCGCGATGGTGCGCGGGATCGAGGCGCGGAACGACGGCAGGCCCTCGTCGCGCAGGATCTCGTAGGAAAACAGCACGTCGTCGGCGGTCATCGGCGTCCCGTCGGAAAAGGTGACGTTGTCGCGCAGGGTGAAGATGACGTAGGACCGGTCCTCGGGGTAGGCGAAGCTTTCGCAGAGCAGGCAGTAGGACGACCCGATCTCGTCGGCGGTGTTGGTAAGCATCGACTCGAAGAAGATCGACGACAGCACCGCCGCGCGGCCCTGGTTGGTGTAGGGGTGGATGGAATCGAACCCGCCCGAGGCCCAGGAGAACGACATCTCGCCGCCCTGGGGCGCGTCGGGGTTCACGTAGTCGAGGTGTTCGAAATCCTCGCCGTATTTCAGTTCGCCGAAGGTGGCGATGGCCGAGGCGACGGTCAGTTCGCCGTCGCCGCCGGCATCGGTGTCGCCGGCTTCGGTGTCCTGGGCCAGCGCGATGGCGGCAAGGCCGAACCAGAGGAGCGTGGCGAGGGTCAGCGCCGAGAGGAGCCTGCCTTTCTCCGCCGCGCGGGTGGACGTCAGGGACAGGGCCGCCGTCTTGGGACCGATCATCGGCATCCTCCGTTACGAATTCTTCGCATCATCCCCGTTCCGGGGTCACGGAAGGGTATTGGGCCGGGGAGCCCGCCTTCAAGTTGAGAATTTGTCATCTGGGTGGATTTCTGGTTAACGCCGCCGGCCCGGCAGGCGGAACGCCCGAAATCCGCGCGCGAAGGCGGCCGCCCGGGGACGGCCGCGGCGCGGGATGAACCGCTTATTGCGATTGCTGTTCGATGTAGGCGATGACGTTCGCCCGGTCCTCGACGTCCGAGAGCCCGTTGAAGCTCATCGCGGTGCCCGGCGCGTAGTTGCGCGGCGACAGGATGAACTCCGAGATGTGCTCGGGATCCCAGTTGCCTTCCAGCGCCAGGAGCGCGTCGGAGTAGCCGAAGCCGTCCACCGAGGCGATGTCGCGGCCGACCACGCCGTCGAGATGCGGACCGACGCCGTTCGCGCCGTCGAGCGCGTGGCAGGCCTGGCACTGGCGCCACACCCGCGCGCCCGCGTCCGGATCCGCCGCGGCGTAGACGTCGGCGAACGGAACCGCGGGCTCGTCGCTCGCGGGGGCGTCGCTCGAAGCGACCTCGATCGAGTAGCCCGGCACGTGTTCCTCGCCGTGGCCGCCGGCACTGGGTTCGGTCGAATAGAGGCCCGAAGCCGCCCAGCCGCCCAGCATGAAGACCAGCACGGCCCCGAGGAAGCCGCCGCCGATCTTGGTGATGGTCATGGTGTCAAACATCAGAGGTCCCGTTGCCGCGCCGATTTTCGCCGTATCTATCGCCTTCCCGGCGCGGCTGGCAAGGTGTAGGGAGCGCGACCAAACGCCCGCAACGGGAGGGGAGACCGCAATGACCGCAAAGATCGCCTTCCAGGGCGAACCCGGCGCCTATTCCCACCAGGCCTGCCGCGAGGCGCGCCCGGAGCTCAAGCCGATGCCCTGCCCCACGTTCGAAGACGTGATCGACGCGGTCCAGACAGGGGTCGCGGACGAGGCGATGCTGCCGGTCGAGAATTCCACCTACGGTCGCGTCGCCGACATCCACCGGCTTCTGCCCGACAGCGGCCTGCACATCGTGGGCGAGGCCTTCGTGCGGGTGCACATCAACCTCCTCGGCGTGAAGGGCGCGAAGGTCGAGGACGTGACCGAGGCCTGGAGCCACCTCGTGCTCCTGCCGCAATGCAGCCGGTTCCTGCGCCAGCACGGCATCCGCGGCCATGTCAGCCCCGACAACGCCCGCGCCGCCCGCGACGTGGCCGAACGCGGCGACCGGCATGCCGCGGCGCTGGCCTCGGAACTGGCCGCCGAGATCTACGGGCTCGACGTGCTGGCCCGCCACGTCGAAGACCACGACACCAACACCACCCGCTTCCTGATGATGTCGCGGCAGGCCGACATGACCCGCCGGTCGGACCGGATGATGACCAGTTTCGTGTTCCGCGTCCGCAACATCCCCGCCGCGCTCTACAAGGCGATGGGCGGGTTCGCCACCAACGGCGTGAACATGACCAAGCTGGAAAGCTACATGGTCGACGGCGTCTTCACCGCGACACAGTTCTACGCCGACATCGAGGGCCACCCCGAGGACCGCTCCGTGCGGCTTGCGATGGAAGAGCTGGGTTACTTCACGACCGAGCTGCGCGTGCTCGGCACCTATCCCGCGGACCCGGTGCGGGACTGAGGCTCGGCCTCGGGGGTCACCTCGCGGTGCAGCCAGGCCTCGATACGCGGCGGCAGGTCGTCGACGCGGATCGGTTTGGAAAGACGTCCGATGATGCCCGGCAGGTCGACCGGCCCGTTTTCCTCGGGCGCGATCACCACGGTCGGGATCCCGCGTTCGGCCAGCCAGCCAAGCGGGACCTCGGACCGCGGGTCCGTCGGCATCAGGTCGACGATGGCCACGGAGATCGGGCCGAGGCAGTCGGGCGGGGGGCGATCGGCTGAATTCGCGCTGATCCAGACGGAACCGCCACGCGCCTCGAACGCCTGCCGGAGGTCCAGCGCGAAGATCGCATCCGAGCTGAACAGCGCGATCTGTCCGATGTGTGGCCCTCCGTCTTGCAGTTCATGAGGTCTGAGCAGCATTAAAGTTCCTCCTGACCCCACTATAGGGACGAATCCGGTAACTCCTAATCTTTTCAGGGGCTTGCTATATGCAAATACCTCGCCCAGCGCGCTTGAGGGAACTTGGGGGAATTTTGTCGGTTACTTCCCTTGAAAACATCGCACGCTTCACTAAAAACGCCCGTCATACTATCTTTGAGTAAATTGAGGCTCCCGAAGGTTCGTCATGCCGAATTCTGGCTCCAAGCGTCTGGAACGCTTGCAAATCATGGTCACCGACGACGAACTGCGAGCGCTCGACGACTTCCGGTTCCAGAAACGTATGCCGAGTCGGTCCGCCGCCGTGCGCGAGTTGCTGCGCCGCGGGCTCGCCGGCGATGGCTTCTTCAACGAGGCCGATGGCGGCACCAACTCCGGCGATTACGGCGTGATCGACCCCAAGTCCTGATACCCTGCCGGCGCAGGTCCGCCGCCGACCGGCGACCATGTGCCTTTTCTGGGTTAACCGGAATTTAGCCTTGTCACGGTAGAACCCGCAGCCGGTCGACCGACTCGAATGGACGGTTCCGGCGCGCGGCACCGAAGACAGCCCCGAAAGGGCCAAGGTTCCCAAGCGTCACCCAACCGCCGGCATCCGCCCCCACTGGCACGGGGGCGTCCCCGAACCGCTCCGCCCAGAGGCGGCGCCGCTTCGATTCCGCGATTTCCGGCCGGTCCGGCACGCGATGCCCGACCTGCCGCCTTCCCGGCCCGAGCGATCCGCGCCGCACGGTGGCGCCCCGGGCGGCTTGTGCCCCCCGCGGTGCGGACGTATGGCGGATGCATGAACCCCCTGCGCGGCATTGGTCTGAAGATCGCCTCCGTGATCGTCTTCGTGGCGATGTCGGCGATCATCAAGTCGACCTCGGGCCATGTCCCGGCCGGCGAGGCCGTGTTCTTCCGCTCCCTGTTCGCGATCCCGGTCATCGTCGGCTGGCTCGTCTACCGCGGCGATCTCGGCACCGGCCTGCGGACGTCGAACCCGATGGGGCACTTCTGGCGCGGCCTGGTCGGCACCACCGCGATGGGTCTCAGCTTCGCCGCGCTCGGCTTCCTGCCGCTGCCCGAGGTCACCGCCATCGGCTACGCCGCGCCGCTTCTCGTGGTCGTCTTCGCGGCGATGTTCCTGGGCGAGACGGTGCGCCTGTTCCGCCTGTCGATGGTGGGCGCCGGTCTCGCCGGGGTGCTGATCGTGCTGTCGCCGCGCCTGAACGTGGACCCGACCGCCGCCGGTCTCGCCGCGCGGCTCGGCGCGATGCTGATGCTGACCTCCGCGATCTGCGCCGCCCTAGCGCAGGTCTTCGTCCGCAAGCTGGTGCAGACAGAGGGCACGGCGGCGATCGTGTTCTATTTCTCGGTCACGGCGACCGGCCTGTCGCTCCTGACGCTGCCCTGGGGGTGGGTCGTTCCAGCACCGGGCGAGGCCGCGCTCCTGGTGCTTGCCGGGCTTCTCGGCGGGTTCGGCCAGATCCTCCTGACCTCGTCCTACCGCCACGCCGACGCCTCGCTGATCGCGCCGTTCGAATACAGCTCGATGCTGCTCGCGATTCTCGTCGGCTACTTCGTCTTCGCCGAGGTGCCGACGCCCCGGATGCTGCTCGGCGCGGCGATCATCTGCGCGGCGGGCGTGGCGATCATCCTGCGCGAACGCCAGCTCGGCCTCGAACGGGCGCGGCAGCGCAAGGCGATGTCGAACCAGCAGTAACGAACCGCGCGGGGGGCATGGCCGAACGCCGCGGGCCGTGCCGACGGAACGCCTTCGGGCCGGTTCGGACAGGCGCCCCACCCGGCCCGCGCGCGCCTACCCTTTCTCCACCCGCGCGACTTCCGCCGCCAGCCGCGCCTGCATCCGCGCCAGGACCCGCGGACGGGCCAGCTTCAGGCTCTGCACGAACAGGCGCGCGCCGAGGCTGTCGGGGCGCAGGTCGGTGACCGAACCGATCCGCGTGACCCGGTGGCCGAGCGGCACCAGCAGGATCTCCTGCGCCACGCGAAGCCCGCCGATCCGCGCCTCAAGCTCCAGCGACCGGCCCGGCACCATCGCGACGACCCGCGCCGCGATCTCGCGCCGCCGCCCGCGCACCTCGCCCTCGCCTTCCCACGCAACACCGGGGCCGAGTTCGGTCCAGCCGCCGACGCGGTCGATCCGCACCCCGCGCCCGCGCAGGACCGCCTCGATCCGGTCGGCGTCGGTGATCGCGGCGAAGACCCTGTCGGCGGGCGCCTCTGCGTCCTGGCTGACCTTGATCTTCATCGCCTCACCCGACCCGGCCGGACAGCCACATCTCGATCAGGTGCTGCGCGATCGCGCCCCGGCGCGGCGGGCGCAGCTTCGCGTGCCGGCCCTCGGCGGCCTCCAGCACCTCGGCCTTCGACAGCCACAGTGCATCGTCCAGTTCCACCGGGTCGAGCGTGATGTCGCGGGTCAGCGCCTCGGCCCGCATCCCGACCATCAGCGAGGCCGGGAACGGCCAGGGCTGACCGGCGACGTAGGACACCGGGCCGAGCCGGACGCCGGTCTCCTCGAACACCTCGCGCGCGGCCGCGGCCTCCAGCGTCTCGCCCGGCTCCACGAACCCTGCGAGCAGCGAGTACATGCCCTCGGGCCAGGCCGGCGACCGGCCGAGCAGCAGGTCGTCGCCGTGGGTCACCAGCATGATGACGACCGGGTCGGTGCGTGGGAAATGCCGGGTGCCGCAGGACGGGCAGATCCGCTGCCAGCCACCCGCCTCGGCGATGCTGCGCGACCCGCAGGCGGCGCAGAACCGGTGGCTGACGTGCCAGCCCAGGACCGCTTTCGCCGTCGCCGCCAGTTCCGCGTCGCGGGCGGACAGGCGAGGCATGAGCGCGCCCCGCAACTCGTGGAAGCCGCTGCCGTCCGGCGCGTCGGGGTGGACCTGCACGCTCGGGTCGAAGAACACGCCCGACGGCGGCGCCTCGGAGGCGGTCCAGCCCGAGATGTCGGCGGCGAAGCGCGCCTGCCCGTCGTCGAGCCCCAGAAACACCCGTTCCGCCCCGGCCTGGTCCAGCAGCGCCGAACCCTCGCGGGTCCAGACCAGCGCGCCGTCGGCATCGGCCAGCGGCTTGCCGCGCCAGACAGGCAGCACCGCGGCGCCGTCGGACAGGAGCCGGGCGAGTTCCTCCGCGTCGGCCCGCAGATGCGCCGCCCGGTCGAGCCCCGAGGCCCCGAAAGTCACCGTGTCCATCCTGCCCGCCCTCGCCCCGTCGCCGCGTTCCGCCCTGCCTGCGTAGCCTGATCGGCGCGGCGGGACAAACGGCGTGATTCCGGGCGCCGCGCCGCCCGTTCCGTCGCCGCAGCGCCGAATGAAGCGGCAACCGCACAAAGTGCGGGCATTTCGCCGTGCTTTTGGGCAAACTCGACCGCGCGACCCCGCAGGGCCCGTCGCGAGATTGACCACCAATGGGGCATCTGTGATCCCCGCGGATGCGCGCCGCGCGGCGTCCCGCACGGCCAATGACAAACCATGACCCCCAGGGAGGGCCATCCATGTTCCACCGCCCGCTGTCCGCGGCTTTCGCCGCCAGCCTTCTTGCCGCGCCGGTCCTGGCGCAGGACCTGACCGACGTTCCCTTCGCGCTCGACTGGCGCTTCGAAGGCCCCTCGGCGCCGTACTTCCTCGCCATCGACAACGGCTACTTCGAGGAACAGGGCCTGTCGGTCGAGGTGACCGCGGGCGAAGGCTCGCTCGACGCGATCCCGAAGGTCGCCACCGGCGCCTTCCCGATGGGTTTCGCCGACATCAACTCCCTGATCCGCTTCCTCGACCAGAACCCCGGCGCGCCCGTCACCGCCGTGATGATGATCTACGACAGCCCGCCCTTCGCCATCGTCGGCCGGGTCAGCCAGGGCATCGAGGGCATCGAGGACCTGGAAGGCTCCACCCTCGGCGCGCCGCCGCCGGACGGGGCCTGGGCGCAGTTCCCGATCCTCGCCGAGGTGAACGGCATCGACGTGTCGACCATCACCGTGGAGCCCGTGGGCTTCCCCACCCGTGAACCGATGCTGGCCGAGGGCAACGTCGACGCCGTCACCGGCTTCAACTTCTCGTCCTACCTCAGCCTCGCCCGTCTCGGCATCCCCGAGGAGGACATCACCACGATCCTGTTCTCCGACTACGGGGTGGAGCTCTACGGCAACGCGATCATCGTCAACACCGACTTCGCCGCCGAGAACCCCGAGATCGTGACCGGCTTCCTGACCGCCGTGGCGCAGGGCGTGCAGGCCGCGATCGACGATCCGGCCGCCGGTGCCGCCGCGGTGATCGACCGCAACCCGGCCGGCGACGTGGAGCTCGAACAGCGCCGGCTCGAACTGGCGCTCGACGCCAACATCGTGACCGACTGGGCGCTCGAGAACGGGCTCGGCGGGATCGACCCCGACCGCATGGCCGCGGCGCTGGAACAGATGCAGCTCGTCTACGAGTTCCAGAATGCGCCCGACGCATCGCTCTACTTCACCGACGCCTACCTGCCGCCGGCAGAGGCGCGGATGATCAGCGAGTGATCGCGACCCGCCCGAAGGTTCCCCGCGCGGGACCTTCGGGCAACGGGTTCCCGCGGGAAACCGGCAGGCGTTTCGGGGGCAGGCCATGACCGAGAACACCATCGAACTCAGGGAAGTCACCCACGCCTACCGCACCGAGGCGGGTCCGCTGCCGGTGCTCGACGACCTGTCGATCAAGGTGCCGAAAAACAGCTTCTGCGCCGTCGTCGGCCCCTCGGGCTGCGGCAAGTCCACGCTCACGCGCCTCGTGTCCGGCCTGATGATCCCGAACGAGGGGCAGGTCTGGCTGTCGAACCACATGGTCACCTCGCCGCGGCCGACCGTGGGCATGGCGTTCCAGAACCCGGTGCTGCTGGAATGGCGCACGATCCTGCAGAACATCCTGCTGCCGCTGGAGATCGTGAAGACCAAGCTGTCGAAGGATCAGCAGATCGAACGTGCCCGGTCGCTCCTGAAGCTCGTCGGTCTCGACGGGTTCGAGGACAAGCGCCCGTCGGAACTGTCGGGCGGGATGCGCCAGCGCGCCTCGCTCTGCCGCGCGCTCATTCACAAGCCCGAGGTGCTGATCCTCGACGAGCCGTTCGGCGCGCTCGACGCCTTCACCCGCGAGGACCTGTGGTGCACCATGCACGACCTCCGCGCGGAGGAGCCGTTCACCTGCCTTCTCATCACCCATGACCTGCGCGAATCGGTGTTCCTCGCCGACCAGGTCATCGTGCTGTCGGGCCGTCCCGCTCACGCGCAGCACATCCTGAACGTCGACATCCCCGCGCCGCGCACGCTGGAGGATCTCTACACCCCGAAGGCGGTCGAGATGCTCGCCGTCCTGCGCGAGCAGATCCAGATCGCGCAGGGCCGCAGCGACGCCGCCTCCGCGCCCGCCGCGCCCGCGAAACCGGCCCATCGCGGACCGATCCCGGGGGCGTTGGGATGAACAGCACGTTCCGCAAGGTCGGCGTTCCGATCCTCTTCATCGTCGCGGTTCTCGCGCTCTGGGAATGGGCGGTCTGGGCGGCGGGCCTGCCGGATTACCGCATGGCCTCTCCCTCGGACCTGGTGCCGAAGTTCTGGCAGTTCCGCGAGCTGTTCCTCGTCGCCTCGTGGCAGACGCTCTGGCGGACGACGGCGGGGCTCGGCCTCGCCATCGTGGTCGGCACCGCCATCGGGATGGTGATGGGCTTCTCGCGGATCGCGCGCGAAGGGCTCTACCCGCTGCTCGTCGGCTTCAACGCGATCCCGAAGGCCACCGTGGTGCCCATCGTCGCGCTGATTTTCGTGGGCCAGCACGACTTCAACACGATCCTGATCGCGTTCATGATCTCGTTCTTCCCGATCGCGGTCTCGGTCTCCATCGGCCTCAGCACGCTGGAGCCCGAATACCGCGACATCCTGCGTTCGCTCGGCGCCTCGAACCTGACGATCTTCTGGAAGATCGCGCTGCCCAAGACGCTGCCGGAATTCTTCGGCGCGCTGAAGGTCGCGGTCACGCTCGCCTTCATCGGCACCAACCTGATGGAGATCGTCAGCCCCCATGGCCGCGGCCTTGGCGCGCTGTTCGATTCGGGGCGCATCAGCGCGGACTACCCGCTGATGTTCGCGGTGCTGCTGATGCTCGCCTTCCTCGGCATCCTGCTGTTCTACGTCGTGGTGCTGGCAGAGCGGATCTTCGCGGGATGGGCCGAACGTAGCCCGGGCTGAGCCGAAGGCCGCGCGGTCGGCACAATCGCTCCCCAAGATGACCCCAATTCGCGGATAGTTTTCGGCGAAACGTCATCTCCGGGGGCCACCGTGAAGAAGCTGTTCACCATCCTGACCGTCGTCGTCGCGCTCTGCCTCGCGGGCGTGCTGGCCGTGGCGCTGGTGCCGTCCCTGTCGGTGGACGAGGCGCTGCTGACGCCCGAGAGCGCCAGCGTCTCCCCCGCGACCTATTCCGAACGCGACGACGGCGACCTGCGCCGCGCGGCGACCCGGACGGTCTACACCCCGCCGCTGATCGCCGGGGCGGAGACCCACAGCCTCCTGAACGGCCTGCGCCCGACCGACTGGGTCGGCTTCGCGCCCGGCGAGGCCGAGGGCCCGCGACCGATGGTGATCCTGTTCGCGGGCGCCAACCGGTCGGCGATGTCGATGATCGACATGTGGCAGGCGACGGCGCGCGAGAACGGCCTCGTGCTCGTCGCGATCGAGGGCGACACGTCCAGCGGCCGCGACCCGGAGCCTGTATTCATCAATCGCCTTCTCGACGCCGCGCTCGACCGCTACGACGTCGACCGCTCGCGCATCTACCTGTTCGGCCATTCCGCCGGCGCGGTGCGGGCGCAGGTGATCGCCAACCGGGTCGTCGGCCCGTGGCGCGCCGTCGCCGTCCATGCCGGCTATCCCTCGCCCGACTGGGTCCACGCGGTCGAAGGCGGCGCGCCGGTGCGCCACTACCTCGGCACCTCAGACGCGATCTTCAACCCGGCCAGCGCGCGTTCGGTCGGGCAGTACTTGGCCTTCAACGGGCACCCGTTCGAGCTGGTCCTGATCCCGGGCCACACGCACTGGTTCTACGACATCGGCCCGGTGATCGCGGCGGATGCCTGGGACTGGTTCGAGAGCCTGGAGGATACGGAGGCGGTGGCGGACGCGCAGTAGTGTGCCGAACCACGCCATCGGCGGGTCGCGGAGCGGCGAGGTTGCGCACGGCGCCAAAGCCCGCAGTCGCTCGGCACCAGAGCGCGGGACAAGGCCGCAGGCCGCCGCGCCATCGGCGGGCCGCCCCGACGGCACGGCGATGCGGTGAAGCCAGGGAGTAGCGGGCCGCTGTTCCTGACTTTGAGAGATCAACCGCCGCAGCCTGCCGGACGGATCGCCGCACCGCGGCCCGCCGATCCCACGGCTCCGCCCCCCCCTACCCCGCACTCAGCACCCGGATCCGGGACAGGAACTCCCCCCGGTCGACGTAGCACCCCTGCAGGTGCCGAAGCCCGCTCGCCGGGTCGAACGGCTCGCGCCCGTGCAGGATCCGGCGGTTGTCGAACACCAGCACCTCGCCCGCGTTCAGCCGGAAGGTCAGGTGGAACGCCGGGTCGCCGACCAGCGACAGGAACTTCCGCAACGCGCGGTAATAGGCGGGCAGTATGCCGGCGGGCAGGTCGGGCACGTCGCGCAGGTGGCTCGACCACTTGATCTCGTGCACCTCGCCCTCGTGGTCCAGGTTGATGACCGGGTGATGGCTGCGGATGTCGTGCTCGCCGTCGTGGAACCGGAACGGGATCGCCACGGTGGACAGGATCCGGAACGCCTCCGGGTCGGCATCGCGCAAGGCATGGGCCAGCGCGATGCCATCGGCCAGCACAGACCCGCCGCCGGTGGCGTCGTTGGCGATGCAGTGCAGGAACTGCACCCCCGGCGGAAGCTCCTGGTTCGGCAGGTCGGTATGCAGCGGCAGGCCGAGCGCGGTATAGGCGAGGTTGTTCGGCTGCGGCTTCGTGCGGACCTCGAAACTGACGCCGAAATTGGTCTCGCGCAGGAACCCGACCCGGCGGGCGAGCGTCAGCCCCGCCTCGCGCTCCGCCGCGATGCCCTCGACCACGCTGACTCCGAACCGCGCGGTGTCGCGCAGCCAGTCGAGGAGCGGCCCGTCGTCGGCCATGATCGCGGCGCCGTCGTGCCGCGGCACCGCGCCCGCGCCCGCAACCCCGGTCCAGACCTCGGGCGGGATCGCGGCGGGATCGGCCGGAGGCGTCCCTGGCCCGTGATCGGCGAGCCATGTCAGCGGGTAGCGGCTGACCCGGCGGTCATGGGCCCAGGTCACCTCCAGCGCGTCGCCGCACAGCCGGACCTCCGCCCCGCGCACGTCCTCGGGGATCGCGAGAAGGTCGCCGAGTCGTTCATGGGTGTCCGGGTGCAGGTCCGCGGGATCGTTGTCGCGCAGCCAGAGCCAGGGATGATCGTGCCTGCGGCCATCGGACCAGCACAGCGAAAGGGCCTCGGGGCCTGGGTCGAGACGAAGCGTGTCCATCTGTCGTCGTCCTTGATCGGAGAAAGGGTCGCGGTCCGGTCAAGGATGCCCCGGCGGCGGCCACCAGGCCTGGGTCTTGCCGTAGGGCAGACCGATCGGGCGGCGCGTGCAGGGGCGGGTTCGGGGCGTCACAAGGTCCTGGCCCCGAAGGTGTCGCACTGGGACAGGTCGCCGGTCTCGTAGCCGCGCAGGAACCAGCGCATCCGCTGTTCCGAGGTGCCGTGGGTGAAGGTGTGCGGGTTCGGCTGCCGGCCGGCCCGCGATTGCAGGTAGTCGTCCCCGATCCGCTGCGCCGCGTTCAGCGCCTCGTCGATGTCGCCGCGTTCGAGGATCCCGTCGAGCGACGAGGCCCAGAGCCCCGACATGCAGTCGGCCTGCAACTCGATCATCACGGAAATCCGGTTCGACTCCGCCTGGCTGCTCTGCGCCCGGATCTCGTTGGCCTGCCCGAGGATGCCGAGCTCCTGCTGGACGTGGTGGGCGACCTCATGGGCGATCACGTAGGCGGCCGCGAAATCCCCCCCGGCGCCAAGCTGTCTGTGCATGTAGGCGAAGAACGAGGTGTCGAGGTAGGCGCGTTCGTCGGCCGGGCAGTAGAACGGCCCCGAGGATCCGCTGGCCCCGCCGCAGCCCGACTGCGTGACCTCAGAGAACAGGACGAGCTGCGGCGCCTGGTAGGCACGGCCCAGCTGGTCGGAAAAGACCCCGCCCCAGTAATCCTCCGTCGTGGCCAGGACCTGCGCGGCGAAATCGCCCGCGGCCTCTTCCTCCGCCGTCAGTTCGCCCGCCGGCCCCGCCTGCGGCTGCGTGGTCCCGCCGCCCTCGATACCGTCGAGCAGGACGGCGGGGTCGACCCCGGCGAACAGCGCGATCACGACCACGGCGACAAGACCGAGCCCGCCGATTCCCCCGGCCCGGACCGCTCCGCCGCCGCGCGACCGGCGCCTGTCGATCACGTTGCCGCTGCGCCGAACACCTCTGAGCCGCATCCCGCCGCCCCCCGTCTGCCAAACATTGGGATCAAGCTAGCACGCGACCCCGCCCGCGGCGAGCCGGGTTGCATGAGACGCCCCTCTGCCCTAAGTACCCGGGTCGAGAGGTTGGCGCGGGCAAGCACCTCGCCAACCCGGTCAGGTCCGGAAGGAAGCAGCCGTAACGAGACCCGCTTGGGTCGCTGTCCAGCCTCTCACTCCAGCGTCGCGCGCCCGCGCGCGGCGCGGAGGGCCCGGCAGGCGGTTTCACCGCCGGGAGGGCCGACGTCAGACGACAAGCGCTACGCCGGCACCGATGCCAAGCGCACCTGCGGCCTGGTCCGCGACACGACCCAAGGGGCCACCCGCCCCCCGAAACACCGGAGGCTTCATGGAGATTGCATCCACCCTCCGGGCGCGCGTCTGACAGGACCCGCGGCCCGATGACCGAACCGGCGGAGGCCCCTGCCCCCGCCCCGTCTTCGCGTTGTCACGGGAACTCCCACATTGACCGACCTCACCCTCGCCGACCTCGGATGGTCGGCCCGCCACCTGTCCAGGCTCACCCCGGACGAGGCGGCGAACCCGAACCTCGCCCGCATCGCCTCGGTCGCGCGCGACCGGCTCCATGCGCTGTCGCCCTCCGGCCCGCTGGTCCTGCGCCCCGATGGCCCCACCGGCGACTACGCCACCGGCGACTGGGTCGTGCTGACCCCCGACCGGACCGCCGTCGCCCGGCTGATCGAGCGTGACACCACGCTCGCCCGCCGCGCCGCCGGCACCGGCCGCGACCGCCAGCTGATCGCGGCCAACGTCGATACGCTCGGCATCGTCACGTCCTGCAACGCCGACTTCAACGAGGCGCGGCTGGAACGCTACCTCGCGCTGGCCGCCGCCGCGGGCTGCCTGCCGCTGGTGATCCTGACGAAGGCGGACCTCTCGGACGATCCGCGCGGCTATGCGAAACGGGCCGAACGGCTGTCGCCGATGGTCAGCGCGCTGGCACTCGACGCCACCGCCCCGGACGCGGCCGAGGCGCTCGCCCCCTGGGCGAAGGCTGGGCAGACGATGGCGCTCGTCGGCTCCTCCGGGGTCGGCAAGACGACCCTCACCAACGCGCTCACCGGGCTCGGCCTCGCCACGCAGGGCATCCGCGAGGACGACGCGAAGGGCCGGCACACCACCACCTCGCGCGACCTCCTCCGCACCCGCTTCGGCGGCTGGCTGATCGACACCGCGGGGATGCGCGAACTCGGCCTCGTCGACGCGGCGGGCGCGATCGACGACGTCTTCGCCGAGATCGCGGACCTCGCCCCGGACTGCCGCTTCTCCGACTGCGCCCACGATGCCGAACCCGGATGCGCCGTCCGCGGCGCGGTCGACCCGGACCGGCTGGCGCGCTGGCGCAAGCTCAGGCGGGAAGAGGCCCGGAGCACCGAGACCATCGCGGAGGCCCGCGCGCGGGCGAAGGGCTTCGGAAAGATGATAAGGGAGGTCTCGCGCTTGAAATCCCGGGACCGCGGATGACCGCGAACGCGCCGCCGGGCCCATGTCCCCGACAGCGCTCGAAAGCTCCCCCGGACCGTCCTCCGGCGAACCCGGACCGCGCCTGTTTCTTTGCCTTCCAAATACCTCGGGGGGAGCGGCGGAGCCGCGGCGGGGGTGGAACCCCCGGCGCCGGCCGAGGGCTCCCCGAACGGGGGGCGCGAGGTCGGCGCTCCCCCGAACCACCCGCCGTGCGCCTCAGACCACGCCGTCTTCCACCACCTGCCCCGGATGCCGCTCCGCCCAGTCGGCCAGAAACTCCGCCACCTCCGGGTCGCCCGCCGCCGACAGCGCCCGGCGCGGCAGCGCGACGCCTTCCTCGAGCGCGAGCCGGAGACAGCCGACATGATCCCGCCCCGCCCGCGACGGGTTGTTCTCGGACCCGTGCAGGATGGTCGAGAACAGGGTGCCGCCGTAGGTATTGACGTGCGACAGGTCGGGCTTCAGGGACAGCATGTAGGCCAGCACCTCGGGCAGGCCCTCCCATCCCGCGATCTGCACCGGCGTCAGCCCCTCGCTGTCCGGCCGGTCGTAGGGCACGCCGATCGCCACCAGCCGCTTGACGTGGTCGAGCTTGCCCGGCAGCCACAAAATCTCGCGGACCAGGTTGGCATAGGCCACCGGCAGCTTCGCCGGGTCGATCCAGCGGCCCTCGGGCACCTCGCCATCCGCCGCGGCGGCCAGCAGCGCCTCGATCTCCGGCAACTCCTCCGCCAGCCCCCGCGCCTCCAGCGCCTCCGCGACCGACCTGTTGCCGTAGACCCGCGCGTAGGCATAGGCGCTCGCGCCCATGTAGCGCCGCGCCGGGTCGGTACCGTTCTCCAGCAAGAGCTCCACCATCGCCCGGTCCGACATCCGCCGCGCAGCCTGGAACAGCGCCGGCACCACCCAGGGCTCCTCGCCCCCGACCGGCGCGCCGTCGAAATCGTCGGCCCGTGCGCCGTGGGCGATCAGCATCTCCACCGTCTCGCGGTCGTGGAAATCCATCGCCCGGAGCAGCGCGTTCGTGCCCTTCGGATCGGCCCCGTGCTCCAGCAAAAGCCGCACCCCGTCGCGATGGCCGAGCTCGGTCGCGTGGTAGAGCGATTCGCCGTCGTCCGGGTCGGCCCCGTGGTCCAGCAGCCAGCGGGCCAGCGGCATGTTCCCGGCATGGCCGAGCGCGAAGTAGAGCGGCGACAGCAGGTGATCTGCGCCGGGATGGACCGGAACGCCGCCGTTCACGTCCGCCCCCGCCGCCACCAGCGCCTCGGCGATGGCAATCATGTCGGCCTCCAGCCCCGGCCGGTGATGGATCATCTTCGACCGGCAGAGATGGATCAGCGGCGGCACGCTGCCCGGCGCGGCCTCGACCGCCGCACCGGGATGCACGAGACCGGCCCGGACGCCAGCGAGGTCGTAGAGCCCGCAGGCCAGGCCCATGTGCCCCTCGGCAAGATCCGGCGTGTCGGCGAGAAGCTGGTCGGCGACCGCGAACTGGCCATGGGCGACGGCGTGGACCAGCCGCGCCTGCTTCTGCGCGCGATCGAGCCCGCGGGTCTCCACCGCCAGCTTCATCGCGGGCCAGGAGGCGAAGCCTTCCTCCCGCGCGATGACGTGCAGGTAATCGGCGTGCTTCAGCGCGGTGCCGCCGTCGCGCGGCCGCACGCTCTCGATACGCATCCGGGCGCGGCCGTCGCCGGCCGAATGGGCGCGGTGCAGGTCCTTCGCCTTTCGGCGGAATCTGTCCAGGGGATCTGTCATGGGTCTTCTCCGACAATCGCCCACGGGTCCGCTCGCCTGGGCCAGAGAAAAACCGGATGGGTCTTTCCGAAGATGTCGGGGGGGCCGGGATCGGCTTTCCGCGGACCGGGCGGCCGCGCCCCGTGGCGGCCGGGTCCAGCCTAACCCGGCGCGCATGCCCGGTCCAGTGCTGGACCTCCGCCGCGCCCGCGCCTAGTCTCCGGGTCCGACGCCCGCGCCTCCCGGAGAGACATGCCCGACAGTCCCGCCTACCAGGTTCTCGCCCGCAAGTACCGGCCCCAGGACTTCTCCGACCTGATCGGGCAGGAGGCGATGGTGCGCACCCTGCGGAACGCCTTCAAGTCGGACCGGATCGCGCAGGCCTTCATCCTCACCGGCATCCGCGGCACCGGCAAGACGACGACCGCGCGGATCGTCGCGAAGGGGCTGAACTGCACCGGCGCGGACGGAACCGGCGGCCCCACAACCGAACCCTGCGGCGTCTGCGACAACTGCAAGGCCATCGCCGAGGGCCGGCACCCCGACGTGATGGAGATGGACGGCGCCAGCCAGACCGGCGTCAACGACGTCCGCGACAACATCATCTCCACCGTCAGCTACGCGCCGTCCTCCGCGCGCTACAAGATCTTCATCATCGACGAAGTTCACATGCTGTCGGTGAACGCCTTCAACGCGCTTCTGAAGACGCTGGAGGAACCGCCCGCCCACGTGAAGTTCATCTTCGCCACCACCGAGATCCGCAAGGTCCCGGTCACCGTCCTGTCGCGCTGCCAGCGCTTCGACCTGCGCCGGATCGAGCCCGAGGTGATGCTTGCCCACCTGCGCCGGATCGCGGGCGACGAGGGGGCGGAGATCTCGGACGGCGCGCTCGCGCTCATCACCCGCGCCGCCGAAGGGTCGGTCCGCGACGCGGTCAGCCTGCTCGACCAGGCGATTTCCCACGGCGCCGGCGAGACCACCGCCGACGAGGTCCGCGCGATGATGGGCCTGGCCGACCGGGGCCGGGTGATGGACCTGTTCGAGCGGATCATGAAGGGCGACGCGGCGGGCGCGCTGGCGGAGCTTGGCCAGCAATACGCCGACGGCGCCGACCCGCTCGCGATCCTGAACGATCTCGCGGAACTGACCCACTGGCTGTCGGTCCTGTCGATCGCGCCCGAGGCGGCCGAGGATCCGACCGTCGCGCCGTCGGACCGGGCGCGCGGACAGGCGCTGGCCGAGGGCCTGCCGATGCGGGTGCTGACCCGGACGTGGCAGATGCTCCTGAAGGCGATCGAGGAGGTCAGCCTCGCCCCGAACGCGATGATGGCCGCCGAGATGGCGGTGATCCGGCTGACCCACGTCGCCGACCTGCCGACACCCGGCGATCTCGTGAAGGCGCTGCAGGACAACCCGCCGGCACCAGGAACGGCCCCCTCGGCCCCGCCCCGCACCCCCGCCCCGCCACCCTCGTCGCCGCCGTCCTCCGGCGGGCCGGTCCATCGCGGCAGCCACGGCGGCCAGCAGGCGCAGGCCGCGCTCGCCACCGGGCCGGAGGCCGCGCTGGCCCATTACCCGACCTTCGAACACGTCCTGCGGCTGATCGAATCGAACCGCTCGATCCGGCTCCTGGTCGAGGTGAAGACCGGGCTGCGGCTGATCTCCTACGCGCCGGGGCGGATCGTGTTCTCGCCCACCGACCGCGCGCCCGCCGACATGGCGCAGCGCCTGCAGCAGAGCCTGACCGGCTGGACCGGCGTGCGCTGGACCGTCGCGGTCGAGGCCGGCGGCGGTGCGCCCACGATCGCCGAGGCGGAGGCCGCAGAGAAGGACGCGATGACCGCCGAGGCCGAGGCGCACCCGCTGATGCAGGCGGTCCGCGCCGCGTTTCCCGGTGCCCGCATCGCTGGCATCCGCAGCCATACCGCCATCGCCGAGGAAGCCGCCGCCGAGGCGCTGCCCGAGGTCGACGAGGACTGGGACCCGTTCGAGGACGAATGAGGATGCCCCGCGCGCCCCGCCCCGGTTCCCTGCCCGCCATGCTCGTCGCGCTGACCCTGGCCGCGCTGCCCGCGACCGCGCCGGCGCAGACGGCGGCGCCCGCCGATGCGGATGCCGACGCGGTGGTGGCGGCGGCGCGGGACTACTTCGCCGCCCGCGCCCGCGGCGATACCGGCGCGGCGCTGGCGCTGGTGTCGGAACTCTACACCGACCGCGTCCCGGCCGGGACGCTGACCGAGGCGTGGCGCGCCGCCGATGCCGACGGGCTCGACTATGCCGAGATGGAGATCCGGGCGCTCACCTGGTACCTCGACCCGACCGGCCTGCCCGAGGGCGCCTATGCCACGCTCGACCTGTCCGGCAATTCCGAGGACGTGGCGCTGGCCTGCGGCTACCAGGTCTGGCAGCGCACCCCCGACGGGGCGGTGCTGGTGCGCGAGGAACTGAACCTGTTCCCGGCCGAGGGCTACGCCGAGATGGACGAACTCGACCGCAGCGAGATCCTCGCCGCGTTCGGCTGCTACTGATGGACCAATCCGAAAGGACGACGAGACGATGATGAAGGGACTGGGCGGACTTGGCGGTCTGGGCGACATGGCCAAGATCATGAAGCAGGCCAAGGAGATGCAGGGCAAGGTCGCGGAGATGCAGGAGGAACTGGCCCGCATCACGGTGACCGGCGAATCCGGTGCCGGGCTGGTGAAGGCCACGGCGACCGCGAAGGGGGAACTGGTCGGGCTGGAGATCGACCCCTCGATCTTCGACCCGAGCGAGAAGGAAGTGGTCGAGGACCTGATCCTCGCCGCGATCAAGGACGCGCAAACCCGCGCGGCCGAACGCCACCAGTCCGAGATGGCGAAGCTGACCGAGGGCCTCGGCCTGCCGCCCGGCATGCAGATGCCGTTCTGAGGATCCGCGCTTGGCCGAGGACGACGACATCGCCGTGCTGATCGAGATGCTGGCGCGCCTGCCGGGGCTCGGCCCCCGGTCGGCCCGGCGCGCGGCCCTGCACCTGATCGCGAAGCGGGGGCAGCTCATGCGCCCGCTGGCCGAGACGATGGGCCGGGTCGCCGAGACGGTGCGGGAATGCCTGACCTGCGGCAACATCGGCCCCGGCGACACCTGCGCGATCTGCGCCGACCCCGACCGCGCGAACGGCCAGATCTGCGTGGTCGAGGACGTGTCGGACCTCTGGGCGATGGAACGCTCCCACGCCTTCCGCGGCCGCTACCACGTGCTCGGCGGCACCCTGTCGGCGCTCGACGCCGTGGGGCCCGAGGATCTCGGCATCCCGCGGCTCGTGGACCGCGCCGCCGGGCCGGAGGTGAGCGAGGTGATCCTCGCGCTCAACGCCACCGTCGACGGCCAGACCACCGCCCATTACATCGCCGAGGCGCTGGAGGCCGCCGGCGTCTCCGTCACCTCGCTGGCGCAGGGCGTGCCGGTCGGGGGCGAGCTGGACTTCCTCGACGACGGTACCATCGCGGCCGCCCTGACGGCACGAAAGACGTTCTGACGAAAGGGGGCGCTGCCCCCCGCCTTCGGCTCCCCCCGGGAATACTTGGGGGATAGAGAAGGGGCGGGCGCGGCGCCCGGCTCGTCTTTGTCCTTCAAATATTCCCGCCGGAGGCACGCGGCCCGAAGGGGCGCGCCGGGCCGAGGACGGCTCCGAAGGGGCCCGACGAGGCCCGGACCCCGCGATCGGACTACCGGATCGGGCTCAGAAGTGCGTCGTCCTGGCGGCAGTCGCGCACCACGTCGGCCCCGCAATCCCGCGGCTCCAGGTCGCGGGTCAGGCAGATGCGCAGTTCCGCGATGCGGCCGTGGTCGCAGGTGACAGTGACCATGTCCGGGCCGAGGTCCGGGTTCACCTCCAGCACCGCTTCCTCGATGACCGAGGCCGGCAGGCGCACGTCGCGGATCACGCTGCGCAGGAGCGCGGGCCGTTCCACGCTGTCATAGGCCAGCCGGGCGAGGCGGTAGTAGTCCTCCGCCGACAGGCCGGTGCAGACACCGTGCTTGCGCCACTGGTGCCAGGCGAGGCCGGACGACCCGTAGATGTCGGCCTCCGCCGCGGTCATCGAGCGCGAGGGCGGGCGTTCCGCGGTCGGGCAGTAGCTCGGCCAGCCGTCCTCGTATTGCGGCCAGAGCCCGTGGAGGGTGAAGCCGAAGCCCTGCCCCGGGTCGCACTGGTCGGATGCCCGCGCATCGCCTTCCAGCGCGCACCATGTCGGCGTCCAGCTCAGCGCCAGCACGTAGTAGTCGAAGTCGCCCGCGCGTTCGCCCTCGGCGCGGGCCGCGCCCCCGGCGAGGCCCGCCACCAGGCCAGCCGCCAGAACCGTCAAGAGTACCGGGACCCGCATTTCCTCTTTCCTCCGAAGGCCGTGCCGCATATATACGCCCCGATTTCCCCGACATTGCCGAGGAAGGGCGGGTTCTCCCGCCGCCGGGTTTCCGGCACCAGTGATCCCGTATCCGAACGGAGCCGACAAGATGAACAAACCGATCATGGCCAAGGCCACCGCCGTCTGGCTCGTCGACAACACCACGCTGTCCTTCAAGCAGATCGGCGATTTCTGCGGCCTGCACGAGCTCGAGGTGCAGGGCATCGCGGACGGCGACGTGGCGGCCGGCGTGAAGGGCTTCGACCCGATCGCCAACAACCAGCTGGAACAGTCCGAGATCGACAAGGGCGAGAAGGACCCGGCCTACACGCTGAAGCTGAAGCACAACCCCGCCGCCGTCGGCGAGGAAAAGCGCCGCGGCCCGCGTTACACGCCGCTGTCGAAGCGGCAGGACCGGCCGGCCTCGATCCTGTGGCTGGTGAAGTTCCACCCCGAGCTCAGCGACGGCCAGATCTCCAAGCTCGTCGGCACCACCAAGCCGACGATCCAGTCGATCCGCGAGCGGACGCACTGGAACATCTCGAACATCCAGCCGATCGACCCGGTCGCGCTCGGCCTGTGCAAGCAGTCGGAACTCGACGCCGCCGTGCAGAAGGCCAATGCCAAGAAGGCGCGCGAGGGCGAGGTCATGTCGGACGACGAGCGCCGCAAGCTGGTTTCGACCGAGCAGAGCCTCGCCGCCGATCCCGAACCGCGGATGCCGACGGCGATCTCGGGGCTGGAGACCTTCACCCTGTCGGGTGACGAGGAAGAATCCGCGGTGCCCGAGGACGATCCGTTCGTCAACGCCGACACGCTGTTCAACCTGCCCGCCGGCGGGGACGACGACGAGAACGAGGACGACGACGGCAAGGGTAACTGAGCCTGAGCCGGCGCGGGGCGCGGCCCCGGAACGGCTTGACCCGCGCGGCCGCAGCGGCGACGTTTCGCCCCGGGTTCACCGGGCGCGGGAGCGGGCGATGCGGATACCGACGATACTGGCGGCGCTGATCGTCGTGGCCGGCGCCTCCGCCGCCGCGGCGCAATCGGTGTTCGGACCCGGAAACGCGGGGCTCGGCCAGCGGGTCATGATATGCCAGCTGGCGCTGCCGGGCGTGAACCGGGGCGTGCCCTTCGCGGTCCGCGTCGACACGATCCAGGGCACCTGCCAGACCGGCGCGACGCGGGACTGGACCTTCGTCAGCGGCGACGGCGACGTGGTCTGCGACCACCAGACCCTCGGGCTAAGGCTGATCGTCGCGCCGGACGACAGTTACGCGGTGTACCAGACCGATGGCGCGCTGGTGGCCAGCGGGCGGTGCCGGGCGCTCTGAGCCCCGGCCGCCCGCGCCCGGCGCGTCAGTGCGCGGCGACGCTCACGCTGTCGAGCAGGGTCCGGCCGCCGTCGATCGTCAGCACTTCGCCGGTCACGAAACCCGCCCCGTCCGAGGCAAGGAACTGAACCGCGCCGCAGACCTCCTTGGCCGACGCGATCCGGCCGAGCGGGGTGCAGGCGCGGATTGCCTTGCGCAGCCCGTCGGTCTCGGTCAGCGAATCCTGAAGGCTGGCGGACATGAGCGAGCCGAACGCGACCGCGTTGACCCGGATCCGGTGCGGCGCCAGCGCCACGGCGAGGCTGCGGGTCGCCTGTTCCAGCGCCGCCGACGAGATCGAGTAGCCGAGCAGTTCGGGATGGGTCCGGCGCGAGGCGATCGACGAGATGTTCACGATCGAGCCCGCCGGCGCGTCTTCCCGCCCGTCTTCCTGCGCCTGCGCGATCATCCGCCGCGCCACCGCCTGGCTGAGCCTGAGCGCGGTGAACAGGTTCTGGTCGAGCATGGTCTCGACCGAGGTATCGGCGGTGTCGAGCGGGTCGGTCGTCATCAGCTGACGGCTCGCGTTCACCAGGATGTCGACGCGGTCGAAGGCGTCGATGGTGGCGGACAGGAGGTTGGCGACGGTCAGCTTCTCGCGCAGGTCGCCCGCGAAGAAGCGTTTCTGCCCGGCGCTGTCGCCGTTGCCGCCGCATTCGTCCGCCAGCTTGGCCTCGTCGCGGTCGGCGAACATCACGTTCGCGCCGCGTTCGACGAAGTAGCGGGCGATGGCGAGACCGACGCCGTTGGCGGCACCGGTCACGATGGCTGTCTTGCCCTGGATGGAAAGTGACATGGGGGAGTGATCCTTGCTTCAGGCCCGCGCGCGCTTCGGCTTCGCGGCCTCGTAGAGCTTGTATCCGTTCAGATCGGCCAGCATGCGCCCTGTCCCGAAGGCGGCCTTCAGCGCGGCTTCATAGGGCAGATGGCGGTTCGCGACCATGAAAAACCGCCCCGAGGGCTTCAGCATCCGCGCGGCTGCGGCGATGAAGGCACGGCCGAGGCCCGGGTCGGCGGCGTGGCCGGTGTGGAACGGCGGGTTCGACATGATGGCGTCGTAGGGGGCCTCGGGGTCGAAGGCGGTGGCGTCTGCCCAGTGGAACCGGGCGCGGTCGTCGGCGATGTTGGCCTCGGCGGCGCGGATCGAGGCATGGTCGGCCTCGATCAGGTCGAAGGTCTCGATCCCGTCCTGCTCGGCCAGGATCTCGCCCGCGATGTAGCCCCACCCCGCGCCCAGGTCAGCGACCCGGCCCTTGAGCTGCGGCACCAGCGCGACGAGCAGTTCGGAGCCTTCGTCCGGCCCCTCGGACGAGAACATGCCGGGCAGGGTGACGTAGCCCTGTTCGGTTTCCCCGGCCTCGGGCAGCCAGCCCGCGACGGTATCGGGAATGGCGTCGGGGCGGGTCAGCCAGGCGAGCTTGCCGTGGGATTTCGACATCACGTCGTCCACCGGCAGTTCCGCCCGCAGTGTCTTGAGCACGCTTTCGATCCCCTCGGCCTTCTGGCCGTCGATCATCAGGAGTCCGCCGGGTTCGAGATGGGCGAGGGCCTCGGCGATGGCGGCGAGCGTGGCGGGCTTCGACTTCACGATCTGCACCAGCGCCGCGCCGTAGGGGCCTTCGGGTTCCGTCCCGGTGGCGAACCCGCGCGCGGCGAGGCGGCGGTGATCGGGGTAGAAGCCGGTCACGGCGTGGACGTCACCGAGCGCCGACAGGTCGGCCTCGGCGCGGGCGTTCAGCGCCAGGACCCGGCCATCGGGCCGGGTGATCGCGCCCTGGTCGAGCGCGAGGGTCCATCGGTCTGGTGTCATGCGGGGGAGGACCGTTTCAGTCCTCTTTCTCCATCGTGCATTGCAGCGGGTGCTGGTTCCGGCGCGCGAAGTCCATCACCTGGGCCACCTTGGTTTCCGCGACCTCGTAGGAAAACACGCCGACCACGGCCACGCCCTTCTTGTGGACCGTGAGCATGATCTCGACCGCCTGGGCGTGGGACACGCCGAAGAACCGTTCGAGAACGTGAACCACGAATTCCATCGGGGTGTAGTCGTCGTTCAGCAGCAGCACCTTGTAGAGCGGCGGCCGCTGCGTCCTGGCTTTGGTCTTGGTGATGACGGCGGTGTCGTTGTCCTGGTCCGGTTCGTCCGCCATGTTCACCAGTGGCTGGCTCATATCCTTGGATCCGTCCGGGTCGCGTCGGTCTCAGGCCGAGTTATATAAGACAGGGAGCCGTTCAGAAAAGAGGGGGGTGCGCCGTCGCACCGAACAAATGGGCCGGAATATCCTGACAATTGGTTTCGATGCGGACGATACGCTCTGGCACAACGAGTCGTTCTTCCAGCTCACGCAGGACCGGTTCGCCGCCCTGCTCGCGGATTACGCGGAGGATTCGCAGCTGCGGGCGCACCTGACCGAGGCCGAGCGCCGCAACCTCGGCGCCTACGGATTCGGCATCAAGGGATTCGTCCTGTCGATGATCGAGACCGCGATCGAAGTGACCGAGGGCCGCGTGCCGTCCTCGGTGATCGCGGAGATCCTCGATGCCGGGAAGGAGATGCTGGCCCACCCGATCGAGCTTTTGGATTACGCGGAGGAGACGGTGCGCGCGCTGTCGGGCAGCCACCGGCTGGTGCTCATCACCAAGGGCGACCTGCTCGACCAGGAACGCAAGCTGGCGCAGTCCGGGCTCGGCGACTTCTTCCACGCCGTCGAGATCGTGTCAGACAAGACGCCCGCGACCTATGCCGGCGCCTTCGCGCGCCACGGCAGCGGGGCGGAGACGGCGATGATGGTCGGCAACTCGCTGAAGTCGGACGTGATCCCGGCGCTGGAGGCCGGGGCCTGGGCGGTCCACGTCCCCCATGACCTGACCTGGGACTACGAGCGCGCGGAGGCCCCCGTCGACCACCCCCGTTTCCGCGAGGCCGCGCACCTGGGCGAGGTGCCCGCGCTGCTCGACTAGTCCGCGGGCAGCGGGGCAAACCCGTCGTTGAGCGGGCCGAGGATTGCGGCGATGCGGTCACGCAGCCAGCGATGCGCCGCCCGGCCGTCGTTGCGGCGGTGCCACATCATCCCCAGAAGCGGGGGCGGCTGGTCGTAGGGCAGGCCGAACAGGTCCAGCCCGCGTTCCTCCGCCAGTGCGCGGGCGAGTTGCACCGGCACCAGCGCCACCATGTCGCTGATCGAGACGCTGCGGAGGATCCCGGCGAAGGAGCTCATCGTCATCGCCACCTCGCGCCGCCGCCCGAGCGCCGCCAGCGCCTCGTCGCCCTGCGCGCGGAACCGGCCCTCGACCGAGAACAGGATGTGCCTGAGGTCGCAGAACAGGTCGAGCGGCATGACCGAACCGGGCGCGACACCTGCGGCAGCGATGGCCCGGTGCCCGCGCCGCGCGACCAAAGTGAAGGGTGAGTGGAACAGCGGCCGTTTCGCCACCCAGTCGGGCATCTGGATCATCGGGAAGAGCGCGATGGCGACCTCTTCGCGTTCCAGCGTGGCGACGTAGCTCTCGGGCACGAGATCGACCAGTTGCAGGCGGATCCCCGGTGCGGTGTCCGCGATCTCGGCAGCGAGGCGCGGCATCAGCATCTCGGCGAAGAAGTCGATCCCGGCGAGGCGGAAGGTGGCGGCGGAGCGGGCGGGGTCGAAGGCCTCCTTCGCGGACAGGACCGCCTCCAGCGCCTCCAGGTGCGCCTTCAGCGGCTGCGCGAGGTCGCGGGCGAAGTCGGTCGTCACCAGCCCCTGCCCCTGCCGCACGAACAGCGGGTCGTCGAGCGCGTGGCGCAGCCGCGACAGGGCCGCCGAGGCCGCGGGCTGCGACAGGCCGACCCGGTCGGCCGCCCGCGTGACCGATCCTTCGCGCAGGAGCGCGTCGAGCACCTTCAGCAGATTCAGGTCGAAACCGGATAAATTCATCCGATGGATGGCCCGCATATCATCATTCGATTTCTCGTATGTATCCCGACTTGCTATGACATCGCCAGCCCCGCGTGACGGGGCGCCACCCACATGGCCCGAACGGCACCGACCGGCGCGCGACCCGATGCGCCAAACCGGCCGCGACGTGCCCGCAGCAAGGAGAACGACGATGAAGGACATGGTCCTCGGCCCCGGCAGCTTCGACTGGAACGGCACCACCTACCGCCCGCTCCTGTCCACGGCGGAAACCGGCGGCAGCCTCAGCATCACCGACAGCATCACGCCCGCCTGGTCCGGCCCGCCGCGTCACATCCACCACGACGCCGACGAGATCTTCTACCTGATCGAGGGCGACGTGGAATTCTGGCTGGAAGGCGAGACCTTCACCCGCGGCCCCGGTTCGGCGGTGTTCATCCCGCGCGGCAGGGAACACACCTACCGCGCCACCGCGCTGGCCTCGCGCCATCTCGTGATCCTGACCCCCGGCGGGTTCGAGGGCTTCTTCGCCGAGATGGCAGAAGGCCAGTTCCGGATCCCCGAGGACATGGGCGAGATCGAGCAGAGCGCGGCGCGGCATCACCTGACCTTCACCGGTCCGCCGCTCGGCGTCTGAGCGGTCAGCCGTAGAGGTCTCCGCGCAGGTAGCGCAGGCCGCTGTCGATCACCACGGTCACGACGCGATGCCCCGGACCGAGCGCCCGCGCCCGGTCCAGCGCCGCCCAGACGTTCGCGCCCGAGGTCACGCCGCCGAACAGGCCCTCCGTCCGCGCCAGCGCCCGGGCGGAGGCGATGGCGTCGGCGTCCGTCACCGGCACCACCGCGTCGATCAGGTCGCGGCGGAGGATCTTCGGCAGGAACGACAGCCCGATCCCTTCGAGCCTGTGGGTGCCCCCGGTCGGCCTGCCCGAGACGTTGCGCACGTTGAACGGCTCCACCGCCACGATCCGGGTCGCCGGGTCGTGCGCCTTCAGGATCTCGGCGTTGCCCGAGATGCAGCCGCCGCCGCCGGTCGCCATCACGAACTCGTCCACCCGGCCGTCGATCTGCGCCAGGATCTCCCGCGCCATGTTGTGGTATCCGCGCAGGTTGTCGGGGTTGTTCACCTGGTCGGGCCAGAACGTGCCGGGCGCCGCCGCCAGCACCTTCGCCCGCGCGATCATCCGGTCGATCACGCCGGCGGTCAGCACCCCGCCCTCGGCCTCCACGATCTCCACCTCCGCGCCGAAGGCCCGCATGGTCCTGAGCTTTTCCTCGGAGAACCCGTTCGACGACACGAAATGCGCGGCGTAACCACGGGTCGCGCAGACCATCGCGAGCGACGCGCCGGTGCTGCCGCCGGTGTACTCGACCACGCGCCCGCCCGGCCCGAGATCGCCGCGCCGCTCTGCCCCCTCGATCATCGACAGCGCCATCCGGTCCTTCATGCTGCCGGTCGGGTTCGCGCCTTCCCACTTCACCCAGACCTCGGCGCTGTCCGGCCCGGCCATCCGCGACAACTTCACGAGCGGGGTGTTTCCGATGGCGATCACGGGGGGCTCCACGTCCGGGGTTCCGAGTCGCTTTCATATTTAAAGCCACTGGCCGGGTCAAACTTTCGTTTTTAAAGTGACCGTGCTATCCGGCCCCGTCCCGACGCCGGAGCCCGCCATGACCGACCACGCCTTCCGATCCCGCTGTTCCATCGCCCGCACGCTCGAAATCCTCGGCGACAAGTGGACCCTGCTCGTGGTGCGGGACCTCATGTGGCACGGCAAGCATACCTTCGGCGCGCTCCAGGCGAGCGACGAGCATATACCCGCGAACCTCCTGTCCGAGCGGCTGAAACGGCTGACGGACTGGGGCCTGGTGACGCGGGAAGCCTACCAGGATCGCCCGGTCCGCTACCGCTACGCACTGACCGAAACCGGGCGGTCGCTGGAGCCGGTCCTGCTGGCGGTGATGCGATGGGGCCACGAAACGCTCGGCGGGGGGTTGTTCGACCCCGCGACCGGCAGGACAGAGGCAACCGCACGCGACTGACGCCCGGCTTGACCCCCGTTGATTAACGTGATTGTTAATTAACAATGGATGGAATCAAGACCGACCTCCCTGCCCGCTTCGCCGCGCTCGGCGATCCCACCCGGCTCGCCATCGTGGAACGGCTGCTGAAGGACGGGCCGCAGAACGCCGGGGCGCTCGGCGACGTCGCGGCGATTTCCGCCCCGGCGCTGTCGCGGCACCTGAAGGTCCTGCGCGAGGCGGGGCTGGTGGAGCGGCGGGTGGACCGGCAGCACCGCATCTACTCGATCCGCGCCGAGGGGCTGGCCGAGATCTCGGCCTGGTCGATCGAGGCGCAGGCGTTCTGGTCCGGCAACCTCGACCGCCTTGCCGCGCTGTTCGCGAAACGGGGGACCGGCTGATGCCCGACCTGGAACTGACCCGGTCGATCCCCGCCCCGCCGACCGAGGTCTGGGACGCCATCGCGCGGCCCGAGATCCTGCTGACATGGTGGGGCCATGACGGGTTCACGCTGCACGACACGGCGGATCTCGACCTGGGCCGCGAGGGCCCGTGGCGCTTCGGCATGACCTCGACCGAGGGGCGGCGGATGACCGCCTCGGGGCATGTCACCCATGTCCGCCCCGGCCGGTCGGTCGGCTTCACCTGGGCCTGGCACGACCCCGAGGGCCGCCGCGGCCCGGAAAGCCACGTCACCATCGCGCTGGCGGAGACCGCGGACGGTCACACCGAACTGACCCTGCGCCAGACCGGGCTTGCCGACGCCGACAGCGTCGCGCGGCAGGGTGGCGGATGGGGCAGCACGCTCGGCCGACTTCAACGGCTGTTCACGGCATAACGAGGAGGACCCGACATGCCGAAGTACCTTTACGTCTACCACGGCGGCGGCGGCGCGCCGGAGGGAGAGGACGCACAACAGGCGGCGATGAACGCCTGGATGACCTGGATGGGCGGGCTCGGGAACAAGCTCGTCGATGGCGGAAACCCGGTGCTGAAATCCTGGACCGTCGGCAGCGGCGGTGTCGCCCATGACGGCGGGCCGGACCCGGCGATGGGCTATTCCATCGTCGAGGCCGCGAGCCAGGACGAGGCCGCCGAGATGGCCAAGGGCTGCCCCATCGTCGAGGGCGGCGGCACGGTCGAGGTCGCGGAGATCATGGAAATGTGACCCCCCGCGGCCCCCGCGCGGGAAATCGGCTGTTGCGCGGGCGCGCTCCGGCGGGAAGGGTCGAACGGCCCCATCGCCGGAGCCCGGATGTTCGACGCCGCCCTGCTGCCCCTGCAACGCCGCCTGCTGGCGCCGCCCGCCCGCTGGCTGCACCGTCGCGGGGTGGCCGCCGACTGGATCACCCTCGCGGGCTTCGTCATCGGCGCCGCCGCCTTCGCCGCCGCGGCCACCGGCGCCTTCGGCCTCGCGCTTCTCGGGCTCGGGCTGAACCGGCTGGCCGACGGGCTCGACGGCGCGGTGGCCCGGATCGCCGGGCCGACCGACCGGGGCGCGTTCCTCGACATCGCGCTCGACTTCGTCTTCTACGCTCTGTTCCCGCTCGGCTTCGCGATCCACGACCCGGACGCGAACGCGCTGGCCGCCGCGGCGCTCGTCACCAGCTTCGTCGGCACCGGGTCAAGCTTCCTCGCCTTCTCGATCATCGCGGGCAAGCGCGGGCTCACGGCGCACGACTACCCGCAGAAGGGCATCTACTACCTCGGCGGCCTGACCGAGGGGGCGGAGACGATCGTGTTCATGGCCCTTCTGTGCCTGCTGCCGGGGCTGTTCGCGCCGCTGGCCTGGGCCTTCGCGGCGGCCTGCGTCGTCACCACCCTGACCCGCTGGCTCGCCGGCTGGCGGAGCTTCGGCTGAGCCCGGCGATGTCTTAGCCACTCGTTAGCACCTTGCGACTAGAACGCGCCCGCAGGCTGCGTCCACACACATTGCGAGGGTCCGACATGTTCAAGTTCAACCGGCCGTCCGGCGCCACCCCCGGTGCGGCGACCGAGGCCGAGCGCGCGATCGTCCAGCTGGTCGAAAACACCCAGGCCACGATCCATTTCAAGCCGGACGGGACGATCCTGCACGCCAACAAGAACTTCCTCGACACGATGGGCTACTCGCTGGAGGAGGTCGTCGGCAAGCACCACTCGATGTTCGTCTACCCGACCTTCGTGAACAAGCCGGACTACGCCGAGTTCTGGCGCCGCCTGCAGAGCGGCGAAAGCTTCTCCGACCGGTTCCCGCGCGTCGCCAAGTCGGGCGAGGTCGTGTGGATCCAGGCCACCTACGCCCCGATCCGCGACGATGCCGGGCAGGTCAACCGGGTGGTGAAGATCGCCACCGTCGTCAGCAACAGCCAGAAGGCGATCCGCGACATCCGCGCCGCGCTCGTCGAGCTGAAGGCGGGCAACCTCACCCACCGGATCGAGGTCAGCCCCGAACCCGGCATGGCGGAGATCGGCGAGGGCTTCAACGAGGCCGTGTCGCAACTCGAGGCGCTCGTCGCCCGCATCACCGATGCCGCGGGCCAGGTCCACGGCGCCAGCCGCTCCACCATCAGCGCGTCCGAGGAACTGTCGCTGCGGACGGAGAACCAGGCCGCGACGCTGGAAGAGACCGCCGCCGCCGTCGACAACCTGACCGAGAACGCGCGCGAGGCCGCCGATCGCGCCGACGCGGTGAACAACACCGCCGAGGCCACGAGGCGCACCGCCGAAAGCAGCGGCACCGTCGTGCGCGAGGCGATCGAGGCGATGGACAAGATCGAGGCGTCGTCGGGCCGGATTTCCAAGATCATCTCGGTGATCGAGGATCTCGCGTTCCAGACCAACCTGCTCGCGCTCAACGCCGCGGTCGAAGCCGCGCGCGCCGGCGAAAGCGGGCGCGGCTTCGCGGTCGTCGCCAACGAGGTCCGCAACCTCGCGCAACGCTCCGCAGAATCCGCGCAGGAAATCAAGCAGCTCATCGCCGAAAGCTCCAACCAGGTCGGCGACGGCGTCGGCCTCGTGCGCCGGGCGGGCACCGAACTGTCGGACATCTTCGCCGGTGTCGGCGAGATCTCGGAAAACATCCGCGAGGTGGCGATGGGCCTGGCCGAGCAATCCTCCACCCTCGCGGAAATCAACACCGCGCTCTCGCAGCTCGACCGGGTGACCCAGGACAACGCGGCGATGGTGCAGGAAACCGCCGAGGCCGCGAACAGCCTCGCGCAGGTCGCCGACGCCGTGGCCGAGGACATCGCGGTGTTCACCATCAGCGCACAGATCGTCCCGCACCGCACCGGACTGGCCTCTGCCGCCTGAGATACAAGTGCCCCGCGGAGCCGTCCGGTTTCGCGGGGGCAGGTCGCGCCGGGCACGCGCGCAAGCATGGGTGCGCGAAGGCGAGTCGAACCGGGCCGGCGCGCAAGCACAGGTGCTCGGTAAGGTTCCGGATTGCGCGAGCGTGCCGGGTTGCCGGGTTGCCGGGTTGCCGGGTTGCCGGGTTGCCGGGTTGCCGGGTTGCCGGGACGGGGAAGCGTTCTTGGATCCGGACTTCAAGGATCGTTCTGCGAGGATGCCGTGAGCCCGCGTCTTTCGGCGTCCGCGAACTTTCCTGAAGACTGGAGAACGGTGCGACCTTGGGTGTCATCGGCGGCTCCGCCACGGGTCGTATCGACTTGGCTCAGTGGGAGCGTCGTTTCGACAAGCCGCGTGGGGAGGATCGGGGCCACGCGCCCCGTTTCATTCAATCCGCCCGGGCCCGACTGCATGGAAGCAGGTCGGAGATGGGGCCGGCCCCTGTGGTCGGCTTCGTCCGATGCGAAGGGCAGCCAAAGGGATCCGAAAACCAACGGCCCCGGCGCTCGCGAGAGGCCGGGGCCGGGTCGTGGGTCTGTCGGGTCACTCCGCCGGGAACTGGGCGGACGGGGTGTCCGGGGTGACGTCCGTGTCCGGCGCGGTACCGGCGGCGGGGCGTTTCCTGCGCGTCAGTTCGCGGTAGGCGTCGCGGAACGGCACCCAGTACAGCCGCCACACGCTGTCGAGGTCGCGGCCCTGCTCCGGCGGGACGCCGAATTTCACGTCGCGGTTGTCCTCCGGCATGATGTAGGTGCCGAACAGCACGTCCCAGACCGGGAACATGAACGCGAAGTTCTTGTCGATGTGGTCGGGGTGGCAGGAATGGTGGACGTGGTGATGCGCCGGCGACGGGAACACCGCCGACCACTTGCCCGGCCATTTCAGCCAGACATGGCTGTGGCGCAGGTTGTAGGCCACGACGTTGAACACGAACATCAGGATCGGCACGCCCAGGAGCGTCGGCATCGTCGGCAGGAAGCCCAGGTAGGTCACCGCCAGCGCGTAGACCACGCCATAGCCGAGCCCAACGAAGAAGCCGTAGGTCAGGTTGTCGACCGGGTGCTCGCGGTAGTTCGAGATCGGGTGCATGACCTCGGCCGAGTGGTGGACCTTGTGGAACTGCCACAGCACCGGGACCTTGTGCTGCGCGTAATGGCAGGCCCAGGCGATGAAATCCGACACCGCGACCGCCACGATCATGAACAGTATCGCCACGATCCATTCGGCGGCGGTGGTGATCTGGGTCTGCGACAGCACCGTGGTCAGCCGCTCGCCCCCGGTCGCGATGCGGTAGCCGAGTGAGATCGCGAAGCCGGTCAGCCCGAGCAGCAGGAAATGCGAGACCACCTTGTGGAACAGGGCGTAGCGCAGGTCGAGCCAGGCCGACGGATGGCTCCAGACGTGGCGCGGGAACAGGAAGCGGAGGAACGACCCCTTCGCGGCCTCGGCATCGCGTTCGGTCGCGTGGTCGGTGCGCGCGCGGAGCGCCCGCCAGACGAAGAACGCGGCGATGGCCGACGTGACCAGGTAGAGCCAGAACACCCGCTGCATCGGGTTCACGACATACAGGAACGTATCGACGACGACGTCGAGCACGCTCGCGACCATTTGGATGATGGTGTCCATTTCCGCCCCTCGGATTCGAACCGGTCCTCCCGAAGCAGCAATCCCAAGGGAATGGGGCCAGAGTTGGGCCGGAACGGGACATGAGGGGGGAGCCTGCCGCGACTTTTGCGGCGTCGCGGAACGCGAAGGGGGCGCGGCACAGGTGCGCCGCGCCCCCCGAATCTTCGCCGTCCGTCGGTGTCAGCCGACGAGGCCGCCATCCTCTCGGCGGACGTAGACGATGGACGAGCGCGGGGTCGCGCCGCCGCCGTCCGGGAAGTCGCCGCCCGGGTGCTGGATGCCGACGAACATCGTCCGGCGGTCGGACGACCAGGTCAGGCCGGTGACCTCGGACCCGTTCGGGCCGGTCAGGAAGCGCGCGATCTCGCCCGTCACCGGATCGCCCGCGAGCATCTGGTTGTTGCCCATGCCCGCGAACTCGCCCTCGTTGGAGTCGTCGCCGTCGGTCTGGATCCAGATGATCCCGGCGGAGTCGATCTGCATCCCGTCGGGCGAGTTGAACATGTTGCCCGCCGTGACGTTCCCGGATCCGGCATAGGCGCCTTCGCCGACCTCGGGGTTGCCGGCCATGACGTAGAGATCCCAGTCGAACGTGTCCGCGGCGTGGTCGTCGTCATGGGGCCGCCAGCGCACGATCTGACCGTACTCGTTGGTCGCGCGCGGGTTGGGCGCGTTCACCGCCATCTCGTCGCCGCCCGCGTTGGTGCGGATCGAGCCGTCGTCGTTGGTGGCCCCCCGGCGGGAGTTGTTGGTGAGGCAGCAATAGGCCTCGACCGCGGTCGGGTTGACGGCGATCCACTCCGGCCGGTCCATCGTCGTGGCCCCCACGGCCGAGGCCGCGGTACGGGTGAAGATGGCGATCATGGCCTCGTCCATACCGGTCGCTTCCGGCGTCAGGGCGACCCACTGGCCGGTCATGTCGTCGTTGAAGACGGCGGTGTAGAGCTGGCCTTCGGTCAGGAGACCGTCGGTGTCGCCACCCGGCGAGTAGGTTCCGGCGGAGACCCACCGGTACATGAACTCGCCGCGCTCGTCGTCGCCCATGTAGACGACCACGCGGCCATCCTGCGCCACGACCGAGGCCGCGTTCTCGTGCTTGAACCGGCCGAGCGCGGTGCGCTTGACCGGGGTCGAGGCCGGGTTTGCCGGGTCGATTTCGACGATGTAGCCGGCGCGGTGCGGCTCGTTCGGGTTCACCGACACGTCGAAGCGCGGGTCGTGGGCGTGGTAGTTGTAGTCGAACCCGGTCTCGTTGATGCCGTAGCGGGCGTAACCGGCGGCGATCACCTCGTCCGACGGCAACGCGCCGGTGGCGCCGAAGTATCCGTTGAAGTTTTCCTCGCAGGTCAGGTAGGTGCCCCAGGGCGTCCGGCCCGAGCCGCAGTTGTTGAATGTGCCGAGCGACTGGGTGCCGGTCGGGTCGGCCTCGGTCTGCAGGAGCGCGTGACCGGCGGCGGGACCGTCGATCGTCATCGGCGTGTTGTGGTGGATGCGGCGGTTGAACGGGCTGTCGACGACAACCGACCAGCTGCCGTCGGCGGCCTCGGCGAGTTCCATCACCGTGACGCCCTGCAGGTTCTGCAGCTTCAGCACGTCGTCGGCGGAGGCCGGAAGCTCGTCCTCGCCCAGGTGCGGCAGGTTGATGTCGTTGTTGGTGTATTCGCTGTTCACCACGAGGATCTCGTGGCCGCCGACGTTGAAGATCTCCATGCCGTCGGTGTTCTCGCCGAACACGCGGTCGGACATGGCGACGGAGCCGCCGGTCTCGGACGACCAGTCGCCCTCGGCGTCGGAGAAGAGCGGATCGCCCCACCGCACGAGAACGTCCCAGCTATACCCCTCGGGGACGTGGACGGTGCCGTCGGTCTGGGCGTCGATCGGGCTGAAGGCGAAGCGGGACATGCCGCCATGCGCCTCGGCCAGCGCGGTCGAGCCCTTGAGGAAGGCGGTGCCCATCACGGCCGCGCCGGAACCGAAGGCGAGCGTGCCACCCAGGAACCCGCGGCGGGAGATGGCGCGCTCGACGACACGGTCGAATTCCTGGACCTCGGGGCGCGGGAAATTCGCCTCGTCCCAGTCGTCGAAGGTCTGCGGCTTGGCGTCGATGTCTTTCATCGCTGGCTTCCTGTCATTTTCATAGGTGGCACTCGCGCGCACGGGGACAGCCCCCGAAAGCGGCATCTGCGCCCGCAGGATAGGCCGGGGTCCATGACAGGGACGTGACAGGCGGGTGAAGGTTATTCGCCGCCGCGCACGGACAGGACGATCTTGCCGATATGGGCGGAGCTTTCCATCCGCGCGTGGGCGTCCGCGGCGCGTTCGAGCGGGAACACCTGCTCCATCACCGGCGCGATCCGCCCCGCCGACAGGAGCGGCCAGACATGGGTCCGAAGCTCCTCCGCGATGGCGGCCTTCGCCGTGTCGGATTGCGGCCTGAGGGTGGAACCGGTGATGGTCTGCCGCCGCATCATCAGGGGCGCGAAGTTGATCTCGGCCACCGGTCCCTGCAGGAACGCGATCTGCACCAGCCGCCCGTCCTCGGCCAGGCATTTCAGGTTCCGGGCGATGTAGTCGCCGCCGACCATGTCGAGGATCAGGTCGGCCCCGCCCTCGGCGCGCAGCACATCGACGAAATCCTCGTCGCGGTAGTTGATCGCGCGCTCCGCGCCGAGCCGTTCGCAGGCCGCGCACTTGTCGGCGGAGCCCGCAGTGGCGAAGACACGCGCGCCCATGACGCGGGCAAGCTGGATCGCTGTGGTGCCGATCCCCGACGACCCGCCGTGAACGAGGAAGCGTTCGCCCGCCCGCAGCCGGCCGCGCATGAACACGTTCGACCAGACCGTGAAGTGGGTTTCGCAGATCGCCGCCGCCTCGGCCATCGACAGGCCCTCGGGCACGGCGAGCGCGTGGTCCTGGTGGGTCAGCGCGTATTCCGCGTATCCGCCGCCGGGCAGGAGCGCGCAGACCGCGTCGCCGACCTTCCACCGGGCGACGCCCGGGCCGACCGCGGCGACGGTCCCCGCGGCCTCCAGCCCCGGCAGTTCGGACGCGCCCTTCGGCGGGGCGTAGTTGCCCGCGCGTTGCAAGGCGTCGGGGCGGTTCACCCCGGCATGGTCCACCGCGATCAGGATCTGGCCCGCGCCCGGTTCCGGCACCGGGCGCTCCGCCGGCACCAGCACCTCGGGCCCGCCGGGTTCGGAGATCTCGACGACGCGCATTGATCCGGACATGTGGCGGCTCCCCTTCGGTTCGGGTCTGCGTAGCAGGCGGACGGCGGCAAGGGAACCGGGGGGCGGGGTCGGGCGGGGTGCTTGGAGTAGAGACTGAACCGGTCTTCGCTCAATGCGGAAGAGCGGACCGGTCGGGGCCGGCAGCTACTCCTGACCCTGAAAGATGAACCGCTGTAACCTCCCGGTTGGATCGCTGCCTGGCGGCCCGACCACGCGCGGCTCGTTGCCCGGCTCGGGGCGTGCCGTTCGCTGCAAAGACACCCGGCTCCGCGCCCGACCCTGCCACTCTAGCCGCGCGGCGCGTCCTCCGGCCCCATCGTCCACCGCCCCGGCAGGTCCACGTCCGGCATCCGCATCGGCGCGCGGACATGGGACAGGAGCCAGTTCGGCCCGGCCAGAAGCGGCTTCAGCAGCCTGGATTCATTCACCTGCGCCTTCAGCTTCTCGATCTGCATCACGTCGTCGATCCGGCGGTCGAGGAAGGCCCAGGTCGCGGCGTGGCCTTCGGACTGGTCGCCGAGCCAGTAGAGCAGCGTGGAGGAGATCACGCCCGAAAGCGTCATCCGCTTGGTGTACCAGTTGTAGTCCTCGGACGTGTCGCCGAGCGCGGTCCAGATCGTGTCGGCGGTTTCCCACAGCGCCTTCGCGCCGTCGGGCGCGTGGATCGGCAGGGCATAAAGCGTCATGCCCCTGCGCACGGCCTCCCGGTGCGGCTCCGCGATCTCCAGCCGCTTGCGGACGGCATGGGCGATGCGGTCGCGGAACCGCATGCCGGACAGGTCGGCCCCGGAAAGCGCGGCCTTCAGCTCCGCGTCACCGCGGGCGTGGAAGGCGCGGGCGAGGTCGATGCCGCCGCGCGGGAACATCGCCTGCGCCGCCGCCGGGTCCGTCCCGGTATCGGCGGCGGCGGCCTTCAGGGTGGCCTGCGACCAGCCGTCGAAGGGCACGTGCGCCAGCGCCGCGTCGAGCAGGTCGTCTTTCGGATCGGACATGATGAGCCTCGTTCTCGAATCCCGGACGGTGCTGGACATGTAGGGCGGCCCTTGCTATAGGGCCACCTCCTGCAAACCCTTGCAACTCAAACTTAGGAAGGTGGTGACACCCAACATGCAGGTCAGCGTTCGCGACAACAATGTCGACCAGGCACTCCGCGCCCTGAAGAAGAAGCTTCAGCGCGAAGGCGTTTTCCGTGAGATGAAGCTCAAGCAGCACTACGAGAAACCGTCGGAGAAGAAGGCGCGCGAAAAGGCGGAAGCGATCCGTCGGGCGCGCAAGCTCGCGCGCAAGAAGGCGCAGCGCGAAGGGCTTCTCTGAGAGCCGCGACATCGTGCGAACCCCGCGGCCTCCGGGTCCGGGACGAAAGAAAGCAGAACCCCCGCGCCGACCGGCCGGGGGTTTCGTTTTTTCCGGCCCCGCGCGGTCTTGCGGACCGGCCGGAGCGGGGATTATTATACGCTGTATATTTATTCCCCGAGGGCCGACCCATGCCAAGCTGCCACGTCTTCATCGCCACCAGCATCGACGGGCTCATCGCGCGCGAGGACGACGACATCGACTGGCTGCACCTGCCGGGGGCCGAGGCCGAGGATCACGGCTACGACGCCTTCATCGCGGGGATCGACGCCATCGTCATGGGCCGGGGCAGTTTCGACAAGGTGGTGACGTTCGACCCCTGGCCCTACCCGCTGCCGGTCGTCGTGCTGTCGGCCACGATGACCGACGCGGACATTCCGGACCGGCTGGCCGGGCGCGTCTCGGTGCTCGACCTGCCGCCCTGGGAGGTGGTCGCGCATTGCGCGGCGCGGGGCTGGAACCGGCTTTACGTCGATGGCGGGCGGGTGATCCAGTCGTTCCTGCGGGCGGGGCTGATCGTCGACATCGTGCTCACCTGCATCCCGGTGATCCTGGGCGCGGGGAAACCGCTCTTCGGCGCACTCGACCGCGACATCCCGCTCGATCACCTCGAAACCCGCGCCTTCCCCTCAGGCCTGACCCAGAGCAGTTACCGGGTCCGGCGGTGAGCGCGAAGCGGCCGGGGCGGCCGGCGGGCGGGGCGGCGGTCGCGATCTCGCGGGACGACATCCTGGACGCGGGGCTCGCGATCCTGCGCGACGAGGGCCACCGGGGCCTGACCATGCGCGCGCTGTCCCGCGCGCTCGGCGTGACGCCGATGGCGCTCTACCACCATGTCGGCGCGCGGGACGAGCTCGTGGGGCTCCTGGCGAAACGGGTGTTCGAGGGCATCGCCACGCCCCCGGGCGGCGACCCCGCCGCGACCATCGCCGCGCTGGTGACCCGCTACGCCGAACGCGCCACCGCGCATTCGGAACTGGTGCTGACGGTGTTCCGCACCCCGTCGGCGATGGACGGCCCGTTGCAGGAAATCACAGAGGCGCTGCGCGGCGCGCTGGCCGATACCGGGCTGGACCGGCAAGGGGCGGAGGACTGGCTGGCGCTGTTCGTCGATTACGCCCACGGTTTCACCCTGTCGGGGGCCGCCGATCCCGGCACGGAGGGCGAGGCGGAGGCCTGGCGCAGCTTCGGCGCCAACCTCGACCGTCTGCTGGCCATGCTGAAGGCGGAAACCGGCGGCCATGACCGCCGGTTGCCGTGAACCCGCGTCAGTTCCCGCCCGGCGCCTGCGCCCGGATCTGTTCCATCCGCGCCTGCCGTTGCAGGACTTCGAGGTTGTCGTCGCTGTCGTCGTCGTAGACTCGCGAGGTGCGGACGCCCGGGATCTGCTCGAACTGTTCCATCAGCGCCTTGGGGAACCAGGTCGAGCGGATGTTGCCGAAGCCCGGCGTGTTGCCGAGGATGTTGGACACCGACTGCGCGCACTGGGCCGAGGGCACGGCGCCGTATTGCTGGACCGCGACGATCAGCGCCTCGGCCGTGGCCGGGCTGACCTCGAGTTCCTGCACGACGACGTGGTAGGTCTCGCGCGCGTGGTAATCCATGTAGAAGTCGAAATAGACCGGCGACATCCCGAACAGCACGTCGTTGCGTTCGGGGATGTTCGGGTGGTGCCACGACCCCGCCGGGTCGAAGATGATCCGCTGCGACCCGTCGATCACCAGCGAGGAATGCCCGCCCGCGCCGCTGCCGTTGTGAATCATGGTCAGCAGCGTAACCGTCGGCGCGCCGCCCGGAACGTAGGCCGAGCGGGCGACGAAATCGTCCGGCGCCCAGACCGACTCGGCCCCGCAGCCCGCGAGCAGTAGGGTCAGGCCGAGCGTCCCGGCCAGCCGTCGAAGGAACTTCATCGCGCGTAGATCGCCAGGAACACGACGATCACGATGCAGACGATGGCACCGCGGACGACCCAACGCATGAAGCCATCGAAGGTCTTTTCCTGCTCGGTGATGTCCATTTCGCCGGGCTTGAAGGACTGGTCGGCCATGAAAGTCTAGCTCCGTTCGAGGCACTGTCGGGGCCGGGATACCGCATTCGCCGCGGGGAGTCATCCCGCCCGGGCCGGTGCGTCGGCCGGTCGCGGCGCGGCTGTTGTATCGCGGCCATGCCTCAGGCGAGACGCCAGAGCCAGGCCCCGTCTTCGCGCCGTTCCCGCACCGCCTCGCCGCGCAGGTACAGGTGGTTGACGTGCGCCACCGCCTCGCCGAGCGCGAGCCCGAAGGCGCTTTCGTCGATCTCGCGGCCGAAGAGCGGGCGGAAGCAGTCGACCGCCGTTCGCGGCTCGGCCAGGTGCGCGCGCAGGCGGTCCAGCGCCTCGACGTGGTTGTCGATCATCTGCACGAGCCGCGCGGGCAGGCCCCGGAAGGGCAGCTTGTGGCCCGGCAGCACGAGCTGGTCGGGCTCCGCCGCCGGCAAGAGCGCGCGGCAACTGTCCATCCAGGCCCCGACCGGGTCGTCGAGCGGCTCGTTGGGGTAGACGCCGAGATTGGGCGAGATCGACGGCAGAAGCTGGTCGCCGCCGATCACCAGCGGCTCGCCCCGCGCCCAGAACGTCAGGTGTTCGGGCGCGTGGCCGTGGCCGGTCAGCACGTCCCACGTCCGCCCGCCGGCCTCGATCGTGTCGCCCGCGGCGATGCGCCGGTATCCGGCCGGGATCGGCGCGACGATATCGGCGAAGTTGAACGGCCGCTCCTGCGCCCGTTTCTCCAGCATCCCGGGCGCCATGCCCGCACCGCGCCAGAAGTCGAGCGAGCGTTCCGAGGGCAGCGCCTCCTCGTCCAGCACCAGCATCCGGGTCATCAGGTAGGCCGTGCGCGAGGTCCAGAGCTCCGCGCCGCGGTCGATGAACATGCCGGCGAGCCCGATGTGGTCGGGGTGATGGTGCGTCACGATCACCCGCGTGACCGGCTTGCCCGCCATCGGCCCGGACAGGAGCGCCTCCCACGCTTCGCGGCAGCGTTTCCAGTCGAGCCCGGTATCGACCACCGTCCAGCCGTCGCCGTCGTCGAGCGCGAAGACGTTGACGTGGTCGAGCCGCATCGGCAGCGGCAGCCGGCACCAGAGCACGCCGTCGGCGATCTCGGCGGCGGTGCCGGGTTCCGGCGGTTCGGTCAGGGGGAATGACAGGCCGCCGTCAGGCATTGCGCTTGTGACCCTTCGCCAGCTTCTCGTTGCCGCGGCGGTAGTTGCCGGTGACCCGCGCCAGCGCCGCCTGCAACGCGGCCTCGTCGCCGCGGTCGGCCAGCGCGATCAGCTTCGCCGCCTGCGCCCCGCGCAGCGTCGCCGCCGCGCGGCCGTGGTGGCTGACGGCGACCGAGCCGTCCTTGCGCCGTTCCATCGTGAAGCCCTCGGGGTCCGCCATCACGCCATCACGCCGCCAGGTCGTCGTCGGTGAGCGCGTACAGATCCGCCGCCCCGCCGGTCGCGGCCGCCAGGTCCGCGTGGGCCAGGGGCAGGATGCGCTGCAGGTAGACCCGCGCCAGCCGCGCCCGTCCCGCGTCCTTCATCGCCGCGCGCAGGTGGTACCAGCCGCCGAGCACGCGGGCGAAACCCATCAGGTAGGACACCGCGCCCGCGAAGCGGTCGTTGAGGTCGAGCGCGAGCATCGCCTCGGTCGCGCCGCGGAGGTCCGACAGCGCCGCGCCGAGCGCCGCGCCCTCGTCCCCGGCCTCCGCGACCGTCGCCGCGATCTCGTCGAGCAGGGCCGCGATCGCCGCGCCGCCGTCCATCATCTTGCGGCCGACGAGGTCCATCGCCTGGATGCCGTTCGTGCCCTCGTAGATCGCGGTCACGCGGACGTCGCGGAAATACTGGGCGGCCCCGGTTTCCTCGATGAAGCCCATGCCCCCGTGGACCTGGATGCCGGCCTCGGCCACGGCGATCCCGGTCTCGGTTCCGTAGACCTTCACCAGCGGCGTCAGCAGCGCCGCGCGCGCCTTCCAGTCGGCCTCGCCGGTCGCCCGCGCGAGGTCGAGCGCGATGGCGAGGTCCAGCGCCATCGCCCGCGCCGCAAAGACCTGCGCCTTCATCTCGCCGAGCATCCGGCGCACGTCGGCGTGGTCCATGATCGAGCCCGACCCGCCCTCGACCGGGGTGCGGCCCTGCTTGCGGTCCTGCGCGTGGGCCAGCGCGTGCTGGTAGGCCCCCTCGGCCACGCCGAGCCCCTGCACGCCGACGCCGAGCCGGGCGTTGTTCATCATCGTGAACATCGCCGCCATTCCGCCATGGGGCTCGCCCACCAGCCAGCCGGTGGCGCCGTCGTACTGCATCACCGCCGTCGGCGACCCGTGCAGGCCCATCTTGTGTTCGAGGCTGACCACCTTGAGCGAATTGGCGACGCCGGGGTTGCCGTCCGCGTCCGGGATCCGCTTCGGCACCACGAACAGGCTGATCCCCTTCGTCCCCGGCACCCCGTCCGGCAGGCGGGCGAGCACGAGGTGGACGACGTTCTCCGAGAAGTCGTTGTCGCCCCAGGAGATGTAGATCTTCTGCCCGGTGATCGCGTAGGTGCCGTCGCCGTTCGGCTCCGCCTTGGTGCGCAGCGCGCCCACGTCCGATCCCGCCTGCGGTTCGGTCAGGTTCATCGTGCCGCACCACTCGCCCGAGGCCAGTTTCGGCAGGTAGAGTTCCTTCAGCTCGTCCGACGCGTGATGCTCCAGCGCCTCGATCTGGCCCTGGGTCATCAGCGGGTTGAGCTGGAGCGACAGGCAGGACGAGGCCATCATCTCGTTGACCGCGGTCGCCAGCGTCAGCGGCAGGCCGAGCCCGCCGTAGTCCGGATCGGCGGTGATCGCGGTGAAGCCGCCATCGGCAATCGCGCGGTACGCCTCGGCGAAGCCGGGCGAGGTGCGGACGACGCCGTTTTCCAGCCGCGCCGGGTTCAGGTCGCCGACGCGGTTGAGCGGGGCCAGCACCTCCTCGGTCAGCCTGGCGGCGCCGTCGAGAATTGCGGCGACGGTGTCCGGCGTGGCCTCCGCGAACATCTCGGTCGCGGCGACGCGGTCCATGCCCAGGACCTCGTCCATCAGGAACCTCAGGTCGGTCAGCGGGGCGCGATATGGCATGAGGTCCTCCCTTGGCGGTGCGCGGGGCCCGAATTGCGCGGCGGGGCGCTTCGGGATATGCGCACCTGACTTGTCCCGGGGCCGTCCGGCCCGATCAACGCAAACGTTACGTCACCGATGAGCGGCCGTCAGCCCGAAATCCTTGCCCCCGATGCCGACGGGATCGCCCGCGCCGCGGCGCTGCTTTCGCAGGGCGCGCTGGTCGCGATGCCGACCGAGACGGTCTACGGTCTTGCCGCCGACGCGAGGAACGACCGCGCGGTGGCACAGGTCTTCGCCGCCAAGGGCCGGCCGGAGTTCAACCCGCTGATCGTCCACGTCCCCGACCTCGCCGCCGCCGAGGCCCTGGCCCATGTGCCCCAGACCGCGCGCGACCTGGCGCAGGCGTTCTGGCCGGGGCCGCTGACGATGGTCCTGCCGCTGAAGCCCGGCGCGGGCCTGTCGCCGCTGGTCACGGCGGGGCTGCCGACGGTGGCGATCCGGGTGCCCGCGCACAAGGCGGCGCAGGCGCTTCTGCGGGCCTTCGGCGGGCCGGTCGCGGCGCCCTCCGCCAACCCCTCGGGCCGGATCAGCCCGACCACTGCGGCCCATGTCGCGGACGGTCTCGGCGATGCGGTCGCGGCGATCCTCGATGCCGGGCCCTGTTCCGTGGGGGTCGAATCCACCATCCTGCGGGTCGACGACCTCCGAACGGTCCTGCTGCGGGAAGGCGGGCTGCCGCGCGAGGCGCTCCTGCCGCTCGCGGGTGCCCTGCCCGCCGACACCACCCCCGCCGCCGTCAGCGCGCCCGGGCAACTCGCCAGCCACTACGCCCCCCGCGCATCGGTCGAGATCGACAGCGACCTGTCCGATCCCGGCGCGGTGCGGATCGGCTTCGGCCGCGGGCCGGAGGCGGAGTTCAACCTCTCGCCTGTGGGCGACATGGTGGAGGCCGCGGCGAACCTGTTCGCGATGCTGCACGCCGCGGACGCGATGGCGGGGGATGGCGGGCGGATCGCGGTCGCGCCGGTGCCGGACCACGGTCTCGGTCGCGCGATCAACGACCGCCTGCGCCGCGCCGCCTCTGCCCGCGGCTGATCCGCGGTTCAGGCGCGCCCGGCCTCGGAACTCAGCACGAGCGGGTCGATGCCCATGCTGGCGAGCGCGGCCTCCCACTTGCCGTCCATCGTCCGGCCGAGGACCACGGTCGGAGAGGCGTCGCAGGTCAGCCAGCCGTTCAGCGCGATCTCGGCCTCGAGCTGCTGCGGCCCCCACCCGGCATAGCCGAGCGCGAGCAGCGCCTCGCGCGGGCCGCGGCCGTTGGCGATCTCCTCGAGGATGTCGAGCGTGGCGGTCATCGCGAAGCGGTTGTCGATCCGCATCGTGCCGTCGCCGTCATCGCCGCCCCGGCCCTTGTACGAGGCCCGGTGCAGGACGAAGCCGCGCCCGGTTTCGACCGGGCCGCCGAAGCACACCGGAAGGTCGGGCACGCAGTCGCCCTCGACGCCGAGTTGGTCGAACATCTCGGCCAGCGTGATCTCGGGGATCGCGCGGTTCACGATCAGGCCCATCGCGCCTTCGGGCGAATGGGCGCAGAGGAACACGACCGACCCGGCAAAGCGTGGGTCACCCATGCCGGGCATGGCGATGAGCAGCTGGCCGGTCAGGTCGGAGGGCGCTGTGGCGGTCGGCATGGTGACAGGGAGTGTGGGCGCGATGCCCCCTGCATTCAAGCGGGTTGCCGGGGCCTGCGGCGGCGGGTCGCTCAAACGTGACTTCCCCGCGGGCCCGGATCCGGCCTATGGAACCCCATGCGCCGTCTTGCCCGTCTCACCCGTCTCGCCACCGCCGCCGCGACCGCCGTCGCTGTCGTCGCCGGTCCCGCCCTGCCGGCCGCGGCGCAGGCGTTCGACCCGTCCGGCATCGTCGAGATGCGGCTGCTGCCGGGCTGGCGGCAGGACGACGGCAGCCATGTCGCGGCGCTGGAAATTCGGCTCGCGCCGGGGTGGAAGACCTACTGGCGCAGCCCCGGAGAGGGCGGCATCCCGCCCGAATTGCGGCTCGATGCCGAGATCGTCGGGCAGCACTGGCCGAGCCCCGAGATCTTCACCTCGAACGGCCTGACCACCGTGGGCTACAGCGACGCCGTGATCCTGCCGCTGGAGCTTGCCCTGTCGCCGGGCCAAACCCGCCTGACCGGCGAGGCCGCGATTGGCGTGTGCAGCGATGTCTGCGTGCCGGTCTCGGCCCGGATCGAGGCCGACCTGCCGGCGGAGGGGCGGCGCGACCCGCGCATCGTCGCGGCCATCGCCGACGACCCGATGACCGCCGCCGAGGCCGGGGCCGGCGCGGCCACCTGCAGCCTGCGGCCGATCCCGGACGGGTTGAGGGTGGAGGCGCGGCTGCCGGTGCCGCAAGGCGGCGGCAGCAACGAGGTCGTGGTGTTCGAACTGCCCGACCGGGCGATCTGGATCTCGGGCGCCGAGACCGCGCGGGCGGGCGGAATCGTGACCGCCAGCGCCGACATCGTTCCGCCCGATGCGGGGCCCTTCGCGCTGGATCGGTCGAGCCTGCGGATCACGCTGCTCGATGGCGGGCGGGCGGTCGAGTGGCAGGGCTGCCGCGCGGGCTGAGCCCGGATCAGCCCGCCGCCGCCTGCCGCCCCGAGCGCTGACCGAGCACCGCGGCCCCGACCGCGCCCGCGACGAGGCAGACCAGCGCCGACCCGACGATGAACAGCACCAGCGACCCGCCGGGCAGGCCCGGAACGGACAGGACCGGCGCGCCGGTCACCAGCTCGGCGCCGAGCGTCAGCGCGAACAGCACCGCCGACAGCGCCGCCGCCACCGCGACCGTCACGGCGAGGCCCGGCGCACGCCCCGCCGCCACCGCGACCCGGCGCACCGCCCGGACCCGCACGCCGACATCCTGTTGCAGGGCAAGGATCGCGGGCACGACGAAGAGCACGATGAACATCCCGAAGCCGAGCCCGTAGACCAGCGTGATGACCGTGGGCTTCAGGAACTGCGCCTGCTGCGAACCCTCGTAGAGCAGCGGCGCGAGGCCGAGCACCGTCGTCGCCGTGGTCAGCAGGACCGGGCGCAGCCGGTCGGCCACGCCATCGACGATGGCCGGGACGATGCCGCGGTTCTCGGCGTATTCGTCGATCGTGGTCACGAGGACGATAGAGTCGTTGATGATGATCCCGGTCATGCCGATCAGGCCAACGACCGAGAACATCGACAGCGGCACGTCCCACAGGGCGTGGCCCCAGATCGCGCCTATGAGCCCGAACGGGATCACCGCCATCACCACCATCGGTCGGGTCCAGCTTGCGAAGACCCAGGCCAGCACGAGGTAGATCCCCGCGAGGCAGAGACCGAGGCCGAGAAGCGCGTCGGACAGGAACTCGTTCTCCTGCTCCGCGAGACCCGCGAGCTGCCAGCCGACGCCGTGATCGGCGGCGATCTGCGGCAGGATCGTGTCCCGAAGCTCCGCCATGATCTCGGCGGCGCGGGCCGGGTCGTCCTCGGACAGGTCGCCGGTGACGGAGACGGTGACCGTCCCGTTCTCGCGCAGGACGGTCGAGAAACCGGTGCGCTCGGTCGTGCGCACGATGTCCGCGAGCGGCACGTATTCGCCTTCTGCGCTGCGCAGGAGCATCCGTTCGAGGAAATCCGCGGTCAGTTCGTCGTCGGGAAGTTCCACCCGGATCGAGCCGGTGCGGACGCCATCGGGGAAGGTCGCGGCCTCGATCCCGCCGAGCCGGTTCCGCAGCACGCTGCCGAGCGCGCCGATGTCGAAGCCGAGCGCCTCGCCCTGCGGGGTCAGGGTCAGGCTGATCTCGGACCGGTCGTAGGCGAGGTTGTCCTCCAGCGCCGAGACCTCGCCGTATTGCGCCAGCGCGGCCTTCAGCGCCTCCGCGGCCTCCTTCAGCACCGAGATGTCGGCGCCGACCAGTTCCACGTCGATGGCGTCGCCGCCGGGACCGCCGCGCCAGCCACGGAAGCTGACCTCCTCAACCAGCGGAAGCTGGCGGACTTCCTCCTGCAGGTCGGCGACGAAGGCGAAGGACGAATAGGGCCTGAGATCGGCGTCGATCATCTCGATCGAGATCGAGCCGAGCAGGTCCGCGTCCTTGTTCTCGGCCGAGGCGAGGCCGCGGCCCGATCCGCCGCCGATCTCGGCGAGAACGTAGGCCATCGGGTTCAGCCCGTATTCCTCCTCGTAGCGGGCGGCGACGGCCTCGGCGGCGCGCTGCATCTCGCGCATCATCGCGAGCGTGTCGTCCCGGCCCGCGCCGTCGAGCATCGCGAAGTTGCCGGAGACCGAGCTGAGTTCCGGCGCGTTGAAGAACCGCCAGGTCACGTCGCCCCGGATGAACAGCGCCGCCTGCGTCGCCAGGAGCGCGATGGCCCCCGCCAGCACCGGGTAGCGCGCCCAGATCACGAACCGCATCAGCGGGCGCATCAGGCTGTCACGGACCCAGGTGAACCCCCGGTTCACCTGCCGCGACGGCCAGTCGTACCAATGTTCCTTCCGCGAATGGCTCAGCGCGTGGGCCATGTGGTTCGGCAGGATCAGGAAGCATTCGATCAGCGACGCCATCAGCACCGCGATGACCGCGAAGGGGATTGCCGCGATCATCTCGCCGAAGCGGCCGCCGATGGCCGTCAGCCCGGCGAAGGCGATGACCGTGGTCAGGGTCGCCGAGAACACCGGCGCGGCCATGCGCCGGGCCGCGTTCTCGGCCGCGTTGACCGGGCTCTCGCGCAGGCGGCGCGCGCGGAAATCGGCGTGTTCACCGACCACGATCGCGTCGTCCACCACGATCCCGAGCGTGATGATGAGCGCGAAGAGCGAGATCATGTTCAGCGTCTGCCCGGCGATGAACATGATCGCGAGCGTGGCCAGCATCGACACCGGGATGCCCATCGCGACCCAGAACGCCGTGCGCGCGTTGAGGAACAGGAACAGGAGCACCAGAACGAGGCCGAGCCCGATCAGCCCGTTGTCCATCAAGAGGTCCAGCCGCGCCGAGATGAACTCCGCCCTCGTGCGGATCAGGTCGATCTGCACGCCGGTCGGCAGGGTCGCCTGCATCTCGGCGGCGACGACCTCGACCTGGTGCTGGATGCCGATGGCGTCGCCCTGGTCGGACCGGTCGACGCGGACCGAGACCGCCGGGTTGCCGCCGACGAAGAGCGCCCGGTCGCGGTCGGGGCCGAGGGCGGTGACGGTGGCGATGTCGCCGATGGTCAGGGTCGAGCCGTCGGCGTTGCGGCGCAGGACCAGCCCGGCGATGTCGGCGGCGCTGCGCCGCTCCGCACCGGTGCGGATCCGCGCGTTGGCGGCGTCGACCGCGCCAGCGGGCGAGGTATCCGCGGCGCCCGCGATGATCGCCGCGATCTCGGCCATCGTGATGTCGTGCTGGTAGAGCGACGAGGACGGCACCTCGACCATCACCTGCGACGCCGAGACCCCGGTCACCGTGGCCCGCGTCACCCCCGCCGCGAACAGCCGCCCGACGAATTCGTCCGCGAACCGGCCGAGCTGTTCCGGCGACACCGGACCGGTGATGACGACATCGGTGACCCGGTCGCGCCAGGCCGAGCGGCTGACCACCGGGTCGTCGGCGTCCTCCGGCAGGTCCGAGGCCGCGCCGACCGCCTGTTCCACGTCGTCGGCGGCCCGGCCCATGTCCCACCCGGGCTCGAATTCCAGCTCCATCGACGCGCGGCCCTCCCGCGCGCGGGAGGTGACGGAGGTCACGCCCTCCACCGCCAGCAGGGTCGGTTCCAGCACCGCGACGATGGCGCGGTCCACGTCCTCCGCCCCGGCGCCGTCCCAGGACACGCTGACGTCGATTTCCTGCACGATCACGTCGGGGAAATACTGCGCCCGCAGGTTCGGCGCGGCGGCGAGACCGGCGATGACGAGAAGCGCGAGCAGGAGGTTCGCGGCGGTAGCGTGGCGGGTGAAGTAGGACAGGATGCCCGAGGCGCGTGCGGGAACCTCGCGCATCCCCTCAGCTCCCCATCCGGGCTTCGATCCGGGCGACGATGCGCGCCGGGACCTCGTCCTGGCTGAGCTGTTCCAGCATCCGCTGGCGTACGTCCTCGGGCATGAAGCTGCTGCTTTCGACGAAGGCGATCAGGCGCGCCCGGCGCTCGGGGTCGAGCGGGATGGTCTCGGGCTCCGGTTCTGCCTCTGCCGTCTCGTCGCCCGCGCCGGTGCCGGGACGGATCGGGTTCACCCGGATGCCCGCGCCGAGAACCGGGGTTCGGGCCAGCACCACCTCGCGCCCGGCGAGATCCGGCGCGCGCAGGATCACGTCGTCGCCCTGCCGCCGCAGAAGCGTCGCCGCGTATTCCTCGAGCCGGTCTTCCTCGCCGAGGACGAGCAGTTCGGCTTCCCCGTCGATCGCGGTGGCGGGCAGGAGGAACACGCCGTCGAGCGTGGGTTCCTCCACCTCGACCGTCACGAAGTCGCCGACGCGGAACCCCGCCGCCCGGTCGAGCCGCGCGAACAGGAGCCGGCCGGACTGGCCCTCCGCGACGGCGCCGGATTCGCGGCTGAGAACGCCGGGCGCGGTGACGTCGAGCCCGAGCACGTCGAGCACCACCCGGACCGGCGCGCTCGGCAACCGCCCCTCGGTGCCGACGAGGCGGGCGTATTGCGCGGTGGAGACCCGGAACGCGACTTCGAGCGCGTCGGCGTCGATCAGCGTGGCGACCTGTTCGTTCTGCGTCACCAGCCGGCCGGCAACCAGAGTGACGTCGGCCAGCACCCCGTCGAAGCCCGCCCGCACCTCGGTATCGGCCAGGTCGCGCTCCGCCTCGGCCAGCGCGATCCCGGCGCGGTCGAGCCCCGTTCCGGCGAGGTCGAGCCGCGACTGGGCGGAGGCCAGCGCCTGCCGCCGGGACACGACCGACTGGTTGGCGGAGGCGGCGGCAAGTTCCGCCTCCTCGACCGCCGCGGGCGAACCGACGCCGCGGGCCTGGATATCCTGCTGCCGGGCCAGCGCGCGGGCGCGCAGGTCGGCCTGGGCCTCGGCCGCCGCCAGGTCCTCGCGCGCCAGTTCCAGCGCGCGCTCGGCATCGGCCAGTTCGGCCTCGGCCTCGCGGTGATCGGTGCGGACGTTGGCCAGCGCGGCCTCCGCGTTGGCGGGGTCGATCCTGAACAGGAGATCCCCCGCCGTCACCGCGCCGCCGTCCTCGAACCCCTCGGCCAGTTCCACGACCTCGCCGGCGGCGGGCGCGCGCAATTCGAGCGTGCGGCGGGACCGGACCTCGCCGAAGGCGGTCAGGACGGGCGTCACCGTTTCGGGCGTCAGGGTCGCGACCTCGGCGGAATAAACCCGTTCGCGCGCGGCGATCGGGCGGCCCTCGTCCGCCAGCCGCGACTGCACCGCGCCCCACAGCGTCGCCACCGCCAGGGCCAGGAGGCCGACGGTCACGGCAAGAAGAAACACGCCGGACAGGGCACGGCGGAAAAATCGCATGGCGTCAAACCCGTGTGAGGCCCGCAGGGAAAGATAGTCCCGACCCGCGCGGCGGCCAAGTCTGTTGGTATCACGACCGCGCGGGCTATTTCCGTCGCAAATGTTCGTCGAGCCGCGGCATGATCTCGACGAAGTTGCAGGGCTTGTGCCGGTAGTCGAGCTGCGGGGCGAGGATCTCGTCCCACGCGTCGCGGCAGGCCGAGCGGCTTCCGGGCAGCGCGAACAGGTAGGTCCCCTGCGCCACGCCGCCGGTGGCGCGGCTCTGCACGGCCGATGTTCCGATCTTCTGCATCGAGACGAGGGTGAAGACGGTGCCGAAGGCCTCGATCTCCTTCTCGTAGACGTCGCGATGCGCCTCCACGGTCACGTCGCGGCCGGTCAGCCCGGTGCCGCCGGTGGTCAGGATCACGTCGATGTCGGGATCGCCGCACCAGGCCCGAAGCTGGTCGGCGATGGCGGCGCGGTCGTCGGGCAGGATGTGGCGGGCGGACAGCGTGTGGCCCGCCGTCGTCAGCCGCTCCACCAGCAGGTCGCCGGAGGTGTCCTCCGCCAGCGTCCGCGTGTCGGAGACGGCCAGGACGGCGATGCGGACGGGCAGGAATTCCCGGTCGGTCATGCGCGCGCGGCCTCCCACCCGATGCGGGCGGCGAGACCGGCGAAGATGCTCGCCGAGACGTAGCGGAACCCGCGTTCGGCCCCGGGCGAGGTGGCGAGCCAGCGGCCGATGCCGCCCGCGAACCAGCCGACGGCGCCGTTGATGACGAAGCCGCCCGCCGAAAGCATCGCCCCGAAGACGAGGAACTGCGGCAGGATCGGCTGCGTCGCGTCCACGAATTGCGGGATGAAGGCGAGGATGAACAGGATCACCTTGGGGTTCGACAGGTTCACCACCAGCCCGTCGCGGAACGCCCGTTGGGGCCGCACCGGCAGCGCGCCGTCCGCGTGCATCGGCTGGCTGAGCGTCCGGTAGGCCAGCCACAGGAGATAGGCCGCCCCGCCCCACCGGATCGCGCCGAAGGCCCAGGGGAAGGTTTCCAGCAGCGCGCCGAGCCCGAGCCCCGCCAGCGTTGCGTGGACGAGCGCGCCGAGCGCGATGCCGCCCGAGGCCGCGAGGGCGGGGCGCGGCCCGCCGCGCATCCCCTGGGCGAGGCAGAACATCATGTCCGCGCCGGGGGTCAGGTTCAGCGCCAGCCCGGCGGGCAGGAAGGCGAGAAGAACGATGGGGTCGATCATCGGGATCACTCCGGGGTGGCGGGGCAGGCCGCGGCGACCGGCAGTCGCGGCGCGATGCCCCCGTCCGAGAACGGGTCGAGAAACCGTTCCGACGCGAACATGCCGACCATCTCGGGCATCGCGGGGTTGTCATACGGGCAGAGCGCCCCGGTCCGTTCCATGCGGGTGGCGTAGAAATCCACGCGCTCCTCGAAGCGAGCCCGCGCACGCTCCGGGTCGGCGGGCTCGGGCAGGATCCCGGCGACGTAGACACCGAGGACATCGGGCAGCGCCGTCTCGATCCGTTCGATGGCAGGCCCGGGGATGACACCGGGACACTGGCGTTCCAGTGCCAGAAGGGCAACGAGCATCGGCACGGCGCATCCGACGATCCCGTCGGGGTCCATGCCGTGGTAATCGCCATCCTCCGCCATCACCACGAATTCCCCGCCCGGCAGGGTCAGGAGCCGGCTGCCCACGGCGTTCGTCTCCACGTATTCCGGGTAGGCGTCGAACAGCGCGTCGTAGTCCACGAGGCCGAGCGGGTCGGCCATCGCGGGCGCGGCCGTCAACGCGAGCACCAGAGCCAGCCTCATGCCCCGCCCCCGAGACGCGCCTTCAGCGACAGGAGATCCGCCCAGGCCTCGCGCTTCGCGGCCGGGTTCCGCAGCAGGAAGGCGGGGTGGAACATCGGCAGGACTGGCAGGCCGAACGCCTCGGTCCATGTTCCGCGCAGCCGCGTGATGCCGCGCCGGCCGAGTACGCCCTGGCAGGCACTGTTGCCCATCAGGACCAGCAGGTCCGGCGCGGCGAGCCTCACATGGGCCTCCACGAAGGGCAGCATGACGGCGATTTCCTCGGGCTTCGGGTCGCGGTTCTGCGGCGGCCGCCAGTTGACGATGTTGGTGATGTAGAGCGCCGACTCCGGCAGCTCGGCGTCGCGCGACAGGCCGATGGCCGCGAACATGCGGTCCAGAAGCTGCCCCGCCCGGCCGACAAAGGGCTTGCCGCGGATGTCCTCCTCCTTCCCCGGTGCCTCGCCGATCACCATCACCCGCGCCGCCGGGTTGCCGTCCGCGAAGACCGTGTTCCGCGCGCCGAGCTTCAGGTCGCAATGGGGGAAGGCGGCGATGGCCGCTTCCAGCCCGGCGAGGTCACGGGCCTGCCCCGCCGCGCGTCGCGCCTCGGCCACCGGGTCCACCTGCGGCAGCGCCTGCGGCGCGGGGGCGGGGGCGGTACCGGCGGGCGGCGGCCGCTCGGTCGCGGGTTGCGCGCCGGGCCCGATCCGCCACGGCGTGCGCTTCGGCAGGGTGAAGCAGTCGACCGGCTCGTCGAGCATGGCCTCGTCCGCGCCGAGCTCGATCTGCCAGGCGAGAAGCGCGAGGTTGGTGTGCGGGTCAGCCGTCATGGCGCGGAGACTAGGCGAGCCCCCGCCCGTGAACAATCCGAGTCGGGGCGCGGGGCGCGGGTGTCGCCTGACCAATGGATGCGAAGCCGCTGCACGGCGCCTGCGCGGGCGCACGGGCAAGGACGGGTCACCAACTCGCCCCGCCCCCGCCCAGGTCTCCTGGTTTCACCCGTTCACGAAAGGACAGCCATTGGCCCAGGACCTCGCCATCCCGTTCTACATCCTGTTCGTCGCCATCGGCCTCGTGTCGGCGGTGCTGCCTCTGTTCCTGGCGTGGCGCGCGGTGGCGGTGTCGTTCCTCGCCTGGGCGACGGGGCGGCTGCTGGAAGGGCCGGTCCACTGGTCGGACCAGGATCTGGGCTACGCGATGGGCGTGGCGATCATGGGTCTCGTGACCGTCTGCGTGCTCGGCGTGATCGGCCTGAGAATGCTGATCGCGGGCCTGCGCGGCACCCTGACGCGCGACCGCCTCGCCGGGCCGGACGCGGACTGGCGCGACCGGCTGGATGCGGGGATCCTCGCGATCGCGGGGGGTGTCGCGGGGCTCCTGCTCGCGATCTGTCTCGCGATGGCGCTGCCGGCGGCGGGCGGCGGCGGGATGGCGCTGGATATCGGGCTCGGGCTTGGCGCATTCGCTGTGGCCGCGCTCGCGTTCCGGCACCGCAAGGCCCCGTCCATGTCCTTCGTGACGGCGGCCGGGCTGGCCTTCGCAATCGTGGCCTTCGTCGGCAGTGCCCAGTCCCCGCGCCTGCGGGCCGCAGCGACCGGGATCGCCGGGGACGCGCCCGCCTGCTTCGCCCTGCCTGCGGAGGCCGGTGCGCCCGCGCCCGGCAGGTTCGGCTTCTTCAGCCTGCCCAAGCAGACCTACGTCCGACACCTCGAACTGTTCCTAGTGACGGACGAAGGATACGCCACGCACTACTGGTCGATCCGCAACCAGCGCTGGATCGCGGACGGAACGCGCGAATTCGTCACCTGCCACCCGGTGGCGGGCGGGACGGAACACTTCGCCCCCGGCGACACTTTCGATGTGATACTCGCGGGGCAGCGCCTGTCGATCCCGCGCGAGATGAACCCACGGGTCTACGGCCAGCGGCTATCCTTCGACAGCGACGCCACCACCGGCTCCGACCTGCCCGATCCGCGCTTCGCGGGCGTGATCCGGGTACACGCGCCCGACCGGCCCCGTGGCGCCTCCGACACGGTCGAACGGCTCCAGAACATCCCCGCCGACGGGCTCGATCTCGAGGCCATGTTGCAGGGGCCTTCGCGCAACTTCGAGGGGCTCGACCCCGAAACCGGGTGGGACATGGCGTTCCGCTGCCTCTCCGGCGCGTTTTCCAACCGCCTCTGCGGGGCCGTGCTGCGCGACGGCGATCTCGCAATCGAATACGATTTCCCCGCAGCCGACCTGCCCGACTGGCGCGAGGCCGCGCGCACCGCCCGCGCGCTCATCGCCTCGTTCGAGGTTCCCTGACCGCCAGATCATTGCCGCCCGCGCCCGCCTGCGTTAAGCCCCTTGCCGAGAACGGGGGTGAGCATGGGATTGCGCGCACGACATCTGCTCGGGATCGAGACGCTGGCCCCGGACGAGATCCTGACGCTTCTCGACCTCGCGGACACCTATGCCGACAAGGCCCGCCGCCGCGCCCCCGCGGGCGACGCGCTGGCCGGGCTGACCCAGATCAACATGTTCTTCGAGGCCTCGACCCGCACCCAGGCGAGTTTCGAACTGGCCGGCAAGCGGCTCGGCGCGCAGGTGATGAACATGGCGATGTCGGCGTCGAGCCTGAAGAAGGGCGAGACGCTGATCGACACCGCGCTGACCCTGAACGCGATGCGCCCCGACCTGCTGGTGGTGCGACACCCCCATTCCGGCGCGGTGAACTTGCTGGCCGACAAGGTCGATTCGGCCGTCCTGAACGCCGGCGACGGCCGGCACGAACACCCGACGCAGGCGCTGCTGGACGCGCTGACGATCCGTCGCAAGAAGGGCCGCCTGCACCGCCTGACCATCGCCATCTGCGGCGACATCGCCCATAGCCGCGTGGCCCGGTCGAACATCCTGCTGCTCGGAAAGATGGAGAACCGCGTGCGCCTGATCGGCCCGCCAACACTGATGCCCTCGGGCGCGAAGGATTGGGGCGTGGAGGTCTACCAGGACATGACCGAAGGCCTCGCCGACGCCGACGTGGTGATGATGCTCAGGCTCCAGAAGGAACGCATGGACGGCGCCTTCATTCCCTCCGAACGGGAATATTTCCACCGCTACGGCCTCGACGCGCAGAAGCTGTCGGCGGCGAAGCCCGACGCCATCGTGATGCACCCCGGCCCGATGAACCGCGGCGTGGAGATCGACGGCGTGATCGCCGACGACATCAACCGCAGCGTGATCCAGGAGCAGGTGGAAATGGGCGTCGCCGTCCGCATGGCCGCGATGGACCTGCTCGCGCGCGGCCTGCGCGAGGCGCGGGCGGCGAAGGGGGTGATGGCGTGACTGGCTTCGACTGGAACCCGCACCTTCGGGAGGGAGAAGAGCTCATTTGGCAAGGACGCCCGCCGCAGTCCCTTTTCAAATCCGAACCCCTGAGCCACCAGGCGATGCTCGTTTCCTGCGTGGTGGGGCTGCTCTGGATTGCGATGATCGCGCAGGGTTGGCCCGACGGCGGCGCCTCGGCTTCGATCGTGATCATTCCGATGGTGATGCTCGCGGTTCAGATCACGGTTGGCCGCCTCGTCGTGGACTATGTCAGGCGCGCCGGTACGTCATATGCGCTGAGCAACCGGCGGGCGCTCATCGCATGCACCACCTTGCTGCCGCGCTTGCGCTCCGTAGAGTTGACGCCGGGCCTCGAGGTGAGGCAACGCGACGGGCACCCGGTTTCCCTGACTTTCGGGAATCGAGGACCTCGTCTCGGCGTTGGCTTTGCCGACGTTTCACAAGGCTTTGCGATCCTTCGACTATTTTTTCTCGGCGACGACGGGAGCTTCGCGTTCCGCGCGATCCCAGACGCGCGAGACGTAGCAGACTTGGCGGAACGCACCAAACGGGCGCGGACTGCATGACGGATTGGCACAACGGTCCGAACCGGAACAGCCATGCGGGAGAAGGCGTTCCGCCCTCGTTCCCTCATGCCGACCGGAGGATAGCATGACCGACCGCATCCACGTCTTCGCCCTGAACGAACCCGTCGACGTTCGCCATACCGAGCTGACCCGCCAGAAGGGCGAGGCGCCCGTGCTGCCGCCGCTGCACGAATGGATCGGGGTCGACGGCATCGACACCGACAGGATCGAGCTGTTCCCGGTCTCGGACCTCGGCAATCTCGCCCTGCCCGACTACCTCGCGGAGGCGCACGCGGTGGAGCCGGACGCCCTGGCCTCGGTCGCGGCGCGGCTGCGCGCGGTGAGCGGCACGGTTCTGATCGTGCCGGAAAGCGCGCTGGACGGGCCGGTGTCGCCGCAGCCGCAGGCGGCGGACCTGGCGATCCTGCCGGTGATCGAACCCGATCACGGCGGGCACCTCGATCCGGTGGCGATCCCCGCCGCCCCCGACCCGGTGGTGCCGCCGCAATCGGCCGGTTCCGGCGGCCGACTGTCGCCCCGCGCCATCGCGATCATCGTCGGCGTGGCGCTGGTTCTCGCCGCGCTCCTGCTGTGGGGTATCACGTGACGAACGCTCTCCTGACCAATGCCCGGCTGATCGACCCGGAGGCCGGGACCGAGACGCTCGGCTGGCTGCGGATCGAGGCCGGGCGTATCGCCGAGACCGGGACGGGCGCCCGGCATGGCGGTCGCGATTGCCGCGGGCTCTGCCTCGCGCCGGGGATCGTCGATATCGGCGTCAAGGTCGGGGAGCCGGGCGAGCGCCACAAGGAAAGCTTCCGCACCGCCGCGCTGGCCGCCGCGGCGGGTGGCGTGACCACGATGGTCACCCGGCCCGACACCGCTACGCCGATCGACAGCCCCGAGACGCTGGAATTCGTCCTGCGCCGGGGGCGCGACGCGGCCCCTGTCCATATCCGGCCGATGGCCGCGCTGACGAAGGCGCGCGAGGGCCGCGAGATGACCGAGATCGGGTTCCTGATGGACGCGGGCGCGGTCGCGTTCTCGGACGGCGACCGGGTCTGCCGCGACACCAAGGTCCTGTCGCGCTGCATGGCCTATGCCCGTGGCCTCGGCGCGCTGGTCATGGCCCACGTGCAGGAACCCGTCCTGTCGGCGGGTGCGGCGACGACCTCGGGCAAGTTCGCGGCGCTGAAGGGCCTGCCCTCCGTCTCTCCGATCGCGGAGCGGATGGGGCTCGAACGCGACCTCGCGCTCGTGGCGATGACCGGGGTGCGCTACCACGCCGACCAGGTCACGACCGCCGAGGCGCTGCCCGCGCTCGCTCGCGCCAAGGCCGAGGGGCTGGACGTGACCGCCGGGATCTCGATCCACCACCTGACGCTGAACGAGTTCGACGTCGGCGACTACCGCACCTTCTTCAAGCTGAAGCCGCCGCTCAGGTCCGAGGACGACCGGGTGGCCTGCGTCGAGGCGCTCGCGTCCGGCCTCATCGACATCATCTGCTCCATGCACACGCCGCAGGACGAGGAGGAGAAGCGCCGCCCGTTCGAGGAAGCGGCCTCGGGCGCGGTCGGTCTGGAAACCCTGCTGCCCGCGTCCCTGCGTCTCTACCATTCCGGCGACATGACCCTGCCCGGCCTGTTCCGCGCCCTGTCGCGCAACCCCGCCCGCCGCTTCGGCCTGCCCGGCGGCACGCTGTCGGAGGGCGCGCCGGCTGACTTTGTGCTGTTCGACCCCGATGCGCCCTACGTTCTCGACCGCGCGACGCTCAGATCGAAGTCGAAGAACACGCCGTTCGACCAGGCCCGGATGCAGGGCCGCGTCGAGGCCACCTTCGTCGCCGGCGCGCCGGTCTACGAACGGGGGGTCGAATGCCCGGCCTGACCGCCACCTTGCCCGTCCTGCTGGCGGTCGGCGTCGGGGCCTACCTGCTCGGATCGGTCGCCTTCGGGCTTCTCATGGCGCGGCTCTTCGGCCTCGGCGACCTGCGAAAGATCGGGTCGGGCAACATCGGCGCGACCAACGTGCTGCGGACCGGGAACCGGCTGGCCGCCTTCCTCACCCTGATCCTCGACGCGGGCAAGGGCGCGGCGGCGGTGCTGATCGCGCGCGCGCTGACCGGCGCGGAGGACGCGGCGCAGATCGCGGGCTTCGCGGCGTTCCTCGGCCACTGCTACCCGGTGTTTCTCGGCTTCAGGGGCGGCAAGGGCGTCGCGACCTTCCTCGGCACGCTGATCGCACTGGCCTGGCCCGTGGGCCTGCTCGCCTGCGCGGCATGGGCCCTGACGGCGGCCGCCACGCGCATCTCCTCCCTGTCGGCGCTGGTCGCCGCGGCGGCCTCCCCGGTCATCGCCGTGCTGACCGGGCGGCCCGAGATGGTGGTGCTGTGCCTCGCGCTCGCCGTGCTCGTGTTCCTGCGGCACCGGCCGAACATCGCGCGCCTTTTGGCCGGGACCGAACCCAGGATCGGTGGCGGCTGACGCACACCTGCGCTGTTTTGTCTCATGCAGGCTTGGCCGCGCCACCACCGGCATGTTACCGCGACGTCACCTAGAATGCTGGAGGGCGCGTCATGAATTTCATGGATGCCGTAAAAATCTGTTTCAACAAGTACGTCGATTTCACCGGCCGCGCGCGGCGGTCTGAATTCTGGTGGTTCTTCCTGTTCCAGTTCCTCGTGAACCTGGTGCTCGGCTGGATCCCCATCGTCGGGCTCATCGCGATGCTCGGCCTGGTCCTTCCGGGTCTTGCCGTCGCCGTGCGCCGCCTGCACGACACCGACCGGTCCGGCTGGTGGGTTCTCGCGCCCTACGTCCCGTGGATCCTGTTCCTGCTGATCGGAGGCGTCACTATCGCCAATGGCGGGCAGCCCGGCGTTCTGGCCTGGCTTTTCGGGCTGATCGGCGTCGCGATGTCGATCCTGATCCTCGTCTGGCTCGCCAGCCGCGGCACCGTGGGCGACAACCGCTTCGGCCCCGACCCGCTCGCGGGCGAGGGCTACGTGCCGCCGGCCGATCCGGCCTGAGCCGGTCGGAACGCGACAGGAAAGGGCCGCCCGGCGGGGCGGCCCTTTCGCGTGTCAGAGCGGCCGCTGCACCAGCGCGTCCGCCGTGCGCTTGGTGTTGTAGTAGATGCCGAGCGCCAGGTAGAGCGACCCGCCGATGACGACGATGTAGAACGCGCCGCCGATCAGGATCAGGATGCCGAGAAGCGCCGAGGGCGGCATGCCGGGCTGCGCCGGGGCGAACATGGCGCCGATGCCCGCGATGACGACGAAGATCGCCATCAGGATGATGATGACGGCAACGAGCTTGTCGAGCGCGCCGATGAAGAATTCACGCATGTCGGATCTCTCCGTAAAGGGTTTCGTGTGCCCCTACGGAACAGGCCGGCCGGCCCCTTGGCAACGGCCGCGTGTCAGTAGCTGTATTCGGCGTAGATCCGTGTGAGATCTCCGCCCCACTCGCCCTCGTACTTCGCCAATAGCTCGTCGGCCGGAACCTGCCCGGTCTCCACGCTTTCGCGCAGCGCGTTCAGGAAGTGGGTCTCGTCGGCGATCATCCCGCCCGCACCCGGACGCGCGCGGGCCTTCAGCCCGTCCTCGGCGATAGCCAGAGCCTCGCGCGCGAGATCGTGGAGCTTCACGCCGCCGGCCTCGCCCTGCAACCCGTCGACCGATGCCGCGACCCGCAGGCCTTCCCGCGTGTCGAGGTCGAAGCCCTTCGCCAGGTCCCAGGCCGCGTCGAGCGCGGCGTCGTCGTAGATCAGCCCGACCCAGAACGCGGGCAGCGCGCAGAGCCGCCGCCACGGGCCGCCATCGGCGCCGCGCATCTCGATGAACTTCTTCGCCCGCGCCTCGGGGAACAGCGTCGTGAGGTGATCGGCCCAGTCCGACATCAGCGGCGTCTCGCCCGGCAGGGCGGGCAGCTTCCCGGCCATGAAGTCGCGGAAGGACTGGCCGCGGGCGTCGATGTACTTGCCGTCGCGGTAGACGAAGTACATCGGCACGTCGAGCGCGTAGTCGACATAGGCCTTGAACCCCATGCCGTCGTCGAAGGCAAAGGGAAGCGTGCCGGTGCGCGCGGCGTCGAGATTGCGCCAGACCTTGCTGCGCCAGGACTTGTGGCCGTTCGGCTTGCCGTCGAGGAACGGGGAGTTCGCGAACAGCGCCGTCGCCACCGGCTGAAGCGCCAGCGCCACGCGCAGCTTTTTCACGAAATCGGCCTCGGAGGCGAAATCGAGGTTCACCTGCACGGTGCAGGTCCGGAACATCATGGTCTTTCCCATGGTCCCGACCCGGTCCATGTATTCCTTCATCAGCCGGTAGCGCCCCTTGGGCATCATCGGCATTTCCTCGTGGGTCCAGATCGGCGCGGCGCCGAGCCCGATGAACCCGGCCCCGATCCCGTCGGCCACGGCCTTCACCTGGGCGAGGTGGTCGTTCACCTCGTCGCAGGTCTGGTGGATGGTCTCCAGCGGCGCGCCGGACAGTTCCAGTTGCCCGCCGGGTTCGAGGCTGATGTTCGCGCCATCCTTGACCAGCCCGATCAGGTTGCCGCCTTCCTCGACCGGGTCCCATCCGAAGCGGTCGCGCAGCCCCGCCAGCATGGCGTGGATGGACCGGTCGCCGTCGTAGGGCAGCGGTTTCAGGCTGTCGCGGCAATAGCCGAACTTCTCGTGCTCGGTGCCGATGCGCCAGTCGTCCTTCGGCTTGCACCCGGCTTCCATGTAGGCGGCGAGATCCGCCGCGCTCTCGACCCGGCCGCCGCCGGTCTGGGGAATGGACATGCTCGCCTCGTTCGGGTGGCCGGGGGTTTAGGGGTGGACCGGGCGCAAACCGGTGTCAAGACAGGCGCGGGGCGCCGTCCTGCGGCCGGTGCCAGAGCGGCGTTTCGGCCTTGCCGGCGGTGTCGCGCGCCCGGATCAGCCGCGCCGCGCCGAGCCCCGGAAGCTGCGCGAAGGCGTCGATCAGGCGGTCGGCGCCGAGCGCATCGGCGGGGATCTCCAGCTCCGCCCCGCCCTCGCGCAGGATCCAGACCGGCCCGGCGGCCGCGCGCCGGACCGACAGCGCGCTCAACTCGTCGAGCGAGACCGTGCCGCCCGCGAACGGGCCCATGTAGCTGACCCGCGCCTCCGTCACCTGCACGATCCCGGCCCCGCCGCCCATGCCGGCGAACTGCGCCCGCCGCACCGCGACCAGCAGCAAGGCCGCGCCGAGCAGGACGAGCACCCATCCGAACCCCGGCACGACCGGCAGGCGGCCAAGCGCGATCCAGAGCCCGAGCGCGACGACGCAGACCGCCGCCAGCGGCTCGCGCCAGCGTCGCAGAAGCGCGGAGACCTCGGGGCGGAGAAAGCTCATCGCGGCGCCCCGATGGTGACGGGGTCGGACATGAGCAGGATGGCGTAGTCGCCGATCCGCCGGAACCCGATCCGCTCGTAGACCCGGGCGGCACCGGGCGAGGCGGCGAAGAGCGTCGCCTGCCGCACGCCGCCCCGGGCCGCCTCGCGCAGCATCGCCGCGATCAGCCGCCCGGCCCGGCCCGCCCGCCGCAGGGCCGGCGGTGTCCAGACCCCGCCGACCTGCACGATGTCGGGCAGGTGCGCGTTGAAACCCGCCATCGCGACCGGCGCACCGTCCTCCGTCAGCAGGCGTATCCGCGAGCCGGGCGCGATGGCCGCCTCAGCCCGCCGCGCGCCGACCTCTGCCGCGCGGCCGGGCGCGGTGCCGACCGCCTCGGCCTCGTAGCCCCGGAACCAGTCGGCGAGAAGCGCCCGGTCGCCGGGGCCGGGCGAACGGATGACGGCCGCACCGGGGTCGCGCATTTCGTCGATCGTAAGCAGGTATTGCGGGTCGAGCCGGTCGAGGGAGACGGCATCGGGCGGGATCGCCAGTGCCCCCCGCAGAGCCCGAACCGGTTCGGGCGCACCGGTCAGCGCGACGATCGGCCGACCGGCGAAGTGGCGGACGAAGCCCTGCCACAGCGCCGCGTCGTCGTGCGCGCCCATCGCCATGGCGTTGCCGCCGTTGGTCAGCGCCGCCACACCCGCGATGCCGCCCGGACCCTCGTGCAGGATGTAGCGGCTGGCATGGGGATGGTCCGACCCCGCCAGCCCGTGATCGCGCAGGTTCCCGCGCAGGAACATCGTCGTCGCGGGCGACGCCGAAAGCCAGGCGTCGAGCGCGGACTCGTCCCCCGGCACCGCCTCGCGGATCAAGTCCCCGCCTCCGCGGCCTCGGCCCGGGGGTAGGGTGCCTCGCGCGGCTCGAAGCGGAGATCGCCGAAATCGCGGATCCGGTCGGGTGGCGCTCCGGGTGCCGGCAGGTGCCAGAGCGCGCCCTTGGCGGCGACCTGGATCCCCGCGCCCCAGGGCTCCGCCCATTCCCAGTCCGGCTGCTCGGTCCAGTCCCCGGTCGCGCCCCGGATCGCGTAGCGGTTCGAGATGCTGGACCGGTTCCGGCGCGAAAGCGCGAAACCGAGCCGGAGCGCGCCACCGCCCGGCAGCGGCTTTTCGAGCACGGTGTCGTAGCGGGTGCCCCCGGTCACGCGCCAGCCGCGCGCGGCCATCATCGCGGGATAAAGCACGCCCATGTGGAACCCGTCGGTGCCGTGGGGATAGGCGTCGTCCGGGGCGGGGCGCAGGCCGTCCGGCAGGTCGTCGGGCGCGCTGGCGCCGTTCAGGAACACGCGGCCATCGGCGGTGAAGGCGCCGCCGCCATGCCAGGTGTCGCCCTTCGGCGCGAAGTAGACCGCCCGCAGCCACGGCGCGCGGCTGATCGCGGTCCACCACCGCTGGCCGTTGCCGGCGAAGTAGATCGCGTGGCGGCCATCGGGCGACAGGTCGCTGCGATGTTCGTAGATGCGCCCGCGCAGCCACTGGCCGAGCGTCACCTCGCCCGTCGCCCGGTTCCACGAGAGGCTCGCCACCGCGCGCGTCGGGCCGCGCCGCAGGACCAGCGCCATGTCGCAGCCGGTCGCGGTGATGACGTGAAGCCGGGGCGGCGTCACCGCCAGTCCCCCCGCTCGGCCTGGAACAGCGCCAGCGCGGCGACGGCGGCGGTGTCGGCGCGCAGGATGCGCGGCCCGAGAGAAATCGGCGTGACGAAGGGCAGCGCGCGAAGCCGGTCGCGCTCCGCCGGGGAAAACCCGCCCTCGGGGCCGACCAGTATCGCCCATTTCGCGGCGTCCGGCGCGGCGGCGAGACCCGCGGCGGCACCGAGCGCGCTCTCGTCGGCGAAGATCAGGTGGCGGTCTTCGGGCCAGTCGGCAAGCACCTGTGCAAGTCCGCGGAGTTCCTCGACCTCGGGCACGAAGGTCCCGCCGCATTGCTCCGCCGCCTCGACGGCATGGGCCTGAAGGCGGTCGCGGCGGATGCGCTCGGCATTGGTGAACTCGGTCTGGACCGGGCAGATCCGCGCCGCGCCCATCTCCACCGCCTTCTCCACGATGAAATCCGTGCGCGCCTTCCGGATCGGTGCGAACAGGAGCCAGAGATCGGGCGGAACCTGCAATTCCCGCGTCCGTTCCGCCACCTCCAGCACGCCGCCGCGCTTGCCCGCCTCGGCCACCACCGCGCGCCATTCGCCGTCGCGCCCGTTGATGAGCGCGACCTCCGCGCCCTCCGTCAGCCGCATCACGCCGAAAAGGTAATGCGCCTTGTCCCGCGACAGAGCGACCCTTTCGCCCGTGGCCAAGGGGTGGTCTACATGGAGCCGGATTTTCGGGCCATCGGACATGGGGGCGAGCCTATGAGCGAGCAGGCGCAAACGCCAGAGGGCCAGGTCGCCGACGCCTATCGCGGCAACTGGGTCGACACCCGTGCGCCGGCCGCAACGCGGCCCTACCTGCGTCTCAGCCGTGCCGACCGCCCGATCGGGACATGGCTCCTGCTGCTTCCGTGCTGGTGGGGTCTCGGCCTTGCCGCCGCCGCGACCGGGCCGCGGCCGGTCGACCTGTGGATCGCGGCGGGCTGCGGCATCGGTGCCTTCCTGATGCGCGGCGCGGGCTGCACCTGGAACGACATCACCGACCGCGATGTCGACGGCGCCGTCGCGCGCACGCGGTCGCGGCCGATCCCGTCCGGCCAGGTCACGGCGAAACAGGCCCTGGCCTGGGCGGTGGTGCAATCGCTGGTCGCGCTCTGCATCCTCCTGACATTCGACCGGGCGGCGATCCTGCTCGGCGTCATCTCGCTCGTCCCGGTGGCGGTCTACCCCTTCGCCAAGCGGTTCACCTGGTGGCCGCAGGTGTTTCTCGGCCTCGCCTTCAACTGGGGCGCGCTGCTCGCCTGGGCGGCCCATGCCGGCGGGCTCGGCTGGCCGCCGGTGCTGCTCTACCTCGCCGGGATCTGCTGGACGCTGTTCTACGACACGATCTACGCGCACCAGGACAAGGAAGACGACGCGCTGATCGGGGTGAAGTCCACCGCCCGCCTGTTCGGCGCGCATACCAAGACGTGGCTGCGCGGGTTCCTCGTGCTGTCGGTCTTGCTGATGAGCGCCGCCGCCATCCTCGCGCTCGGCTCGACCGGGCGGCCGCTGCAACTCGCCGTCGCGCTGGCCGGCGCCTGGGGGTTCGGCTGGCACATGACGTGGCAACTGGGCCAGCTCGACATCGACGACCCCGATACCTGCCTGCGCCTGTTCCGCGCCAACCGGACCACCGGGCTCATTCCCGCCGCCGCCTTCGCGATTGCCGTCTTCGTCTGATGGACAAGCCGGGCGACAGGGGCTAGGCATCCCGCGACCGATGCAGCGAGAGGACCTCGGACCCTGACCGCGCCGCGTTATCCGCTACTTGCCTCCCTGGCTTTCGTCGCCGCCGGCGTCGTCGCGTTCGGCGTGGCGATCACCGCCGCGACCCGGATCGAGGAACGCTCGGTCGAGGCCGTGGCCTTCGCCATGCGCGAGGAGGGGCTCGACTGGGTCTCCGTGTCCGCCGACGGGCTGCGGGTGCAGCTCGACGGCACCGCCCCGGACGAGGCCGCTCGCTTCCGCGCCATCAGCCGCGCCGGTGCGCTCGTCGACGGCGACCGCGTGATCGACCGGCTCGACGTGGCCGAGGCCGCCGTCTTCACCCCGCCCGACTTCGCGCTGGAAATGCTCCGCAACGACGACGGCATCTCGCTGATCGGGCTCGTGCCCGAAAGCATGGGCACCGGCGCCATCGTCGACGACCTCGAACAGCTCTCCGACGGCGAGGATGTCATGTCGATGGTCGAGACCGCCGACTACCCGGTGCCGGAAGGCTGGCGCCCGGCGGTCGAGTTCGGGCTGCACGCGCTGCGTACCCTGCCCCGGTCCAAGGTTTCGGTCACGCAGGGCCGGGTCGAGGTCGAGGCGGTCAGCGAAAGCCCCGAGGAACGCACCGCCTTCCTCGCCACGCTGGACCGCGCGCGCCCCGAGGGGATCGAGATCGTTCTCGACATCTCCGCGCCGCGGCCGGTCATCACGCCCTTTACCCTGCGCTACGTTCTCGGCCCCGACGGCGGCCGGTTCGAGGCCTGTTCGGCCGACACCATCGGCACCCGCGCGCGGATCCTCACCGCGGCGCGCTCCGCGAGCCTGACCGGCGACGCGTCGTGCGAGATCGGGCTCGGCATCCCCTCGCCGCGATGGTCGGACGCGGTGGAACTGTCGCTCGGCGCGCTCGCCGATCTCGGCCAGGGCACCGTCACCTTCTCGGACGCCGACATCACCCTGGTCGCGGCCGACACCGTCGCGCGGGACGACTTCGACAGCGTGGTGGGCGAACTCGACGCCGCGCTGCCCGAGGTGTTCTCGCTTCATGCCGTCCTGCCCGAGCGTACCGACACGGGCCAACCCGAGGGGCCGCCGAACTTCACCGCCTCGCTGGCCGAGGACGGCGGCGTCAACCTGTCCGGCCGCCTTCCCGACGAACGGGTCGAGGCCGCGGTCCTGTCCTATGCCCGCGCCGAGTTCGGCCACGACGCGGTGCGGCTCGCGACACGACGGGTGGAGGACCTGCCGGAGGGCTGGCCGGTCCGCGTCCTGGCCGGGCTCAACGCGCTCGGCCATCTCGAAACCGGCCGCGTCCGGATCGAGCCCGACATCCTGCGGATCGAGGGCCGGACCGGCAGCCAGACCGCCGTGTCGGACATCTCCCGGCTGCTCAGCTCCAGGCTCGGCGAAACCGCGAATTTCGAGATCGACGTGGAATACGTCGAGGAACTGGACCCCGCCTCGGCGATCCCGGAACCGCAGGAATGTGTCGACCGGATCAACGCGATCCTCGCCGCGACGAAGATCACCTTCGACCCGGGCTCGGTCGAGATCAACGAGAGCGCGGGCGAGGTGCTGGACGAGATCGCGGCGGTGCTGCCGGATTGCCGCCACGTCCCGATGGAGATCGGCGGCCACACCGACAGCCAGGGCCGCGAGTCGATGAACGAGCGGCTCAGCCAGTCGCGCGCCGACGCGGTGCTGAACGGCCTGATGGCCCGGAACATCCTGATCGGGAACCTGACCGCACGCGGTTACGGCGAAAGCCGCCCGATCGCCGACAACGGCACCGAGGACGGCCGCGAAACCAACCGGCGGATCGAGTTCCGCCTGCTCGACCAGGTCGCGGCGGAGGACGCCGTTGCTGCAGAACCCGAAACCGAAGCGCCCGCGCGCCCCGGGATCGTCCCGGTGCCGCGGCCCGACAGGGACCAGGAATGAACCGTACCGAGTTCGTCTTCGCCATCGCCATCATCCTGTTCGTGGCCTTCTGCCTCGGCTGGTTCATGCACTGGCTGGTGCAGCGCTTCAGCCGCGTCTCGGCCTCCGGCGACATGAGCGAGATGGACGAGATGGCCCGCGCGCTGCACGAGGCCGAGGAAACCCGCGACCAGGCGCTCGCCTACCTGCAACAGCGCGAGGCGGAACTGACCGGCCAGATCAGCCAGACCGAGGCCGAACTCCGCGCCGCGATGGAAGGCCTCCGCGAGGCCCGCGCCGAGGCCGAGGAGATGCGGACGGTCGTCGAGGCACAGAACCAGGGGACGGGGTGAGCCTTACCAAGGCGCGTCGCCGTCGGGGGCGGACTGGCCGAACACGTTCTCCCGGTGCCATTTCAGGTTTTCGGGATGGGGCCAGTCGCGTTGGTCCTGCGGCAGGAACAGGCTGCGCTCGGGGCCGATGAGCCTTTCAACCACGTCGCCAGGCACCTTGTTCTCGGACACCAGGACGCTTCGGTTATCTTCTGCAACCGTGATCAGCCCCCTGTCGAACATCCAGTGCAGCGTGCCGGAGAGAGCCAAACCGTTTCTAACCGAGTCACTTCCTAGCTGATCGACCGGACGGATATGCGCGGCCTGGACCTCGGGCCTTCCCCCGCCGTTCCTGAGCCTGAGACCCGACACAGCGCAGCGGTATCCGTAGGTTTCGCGGACCTTTCGCCGGAACGCCACGTCGCGGTACGGCCTTCGGGTCAGGCGCTCGATAACGGGTCGCTCGAACGGGGCTGCGGCATCCGCTGCGTCCTTCGATGTGGGATCGTATCGCCCGGCTTCGATCGTTTCGAGGTTCACAGGCAACCCGAGCCCAACGATCCGCTCGAACTCCGCGTCTGGAAGCCGCCGCACCGCGAGTTGGGTTGCTCCCCCGCGTGCTGGAGTCCCGTCCGGGGCGGTCAGCAACAATTCCAGCGGACGGCCCTGGACCAATCGGGGGACCTCTCTGTCGAACGGTAGAAAGCTTCCGGGTGCGATCAGCGCAAGATAGCGACCATCGGCACCGGGCTTCGGTATGACCCGCTCGATCTTCGCGGCGGCGAAATAACCTCGGGGTCCTGCCTTCACCGGCTCGTAATAGACGACCCAGTCCCCCACTGCGTCTTCGACGGCCTTCAGGTAGCTTCGCGGGAAATCATAAACGCGGTCCGGCTCGTCCTCGTAAATCGAGTCCGCCTTGTGCATGAGAACCAGCTTGACCATGCGGCCAGGAAACCGCCCCGGCAGATTTACTCAAGTGAATTTTCTCACCACCGATCCAGCGCCGCCTCGTCTTCGTCCTTCGCGGCGACCCACCCCGTCCCGGACGCGGCGATTTCCTTCTTCCAGAACGGCGCGCGGGACTTGAGGTAGTCCATCAGGAATTCCGCGGCGGCGAAGGCGTCGGCGCGGTGGGGGGCGGCGGTGGCGACCATCATGATCGGCTCGCCCGGCGCCATCCGTCCGTGGCGGTGCAGGATCATCGCGGCGGTGAGGGAGAACCGGGCCATCGCCTCGTCGCGGATGGCGGTCAGCGCCTTTTCCGTCATGCCTGGGTAGTGCTCGATCTCCATCGCCTCGAGGTCGCCGGAGGCGATGTCCCGCACGAGGCCCGAGAAGCTGACGACCGCGCCAGCCCCGCCGGCCTCCGCCGCGAAGGCGTCGAGTTCCGCGCCCATCGCGAAGGGGGCTTCCTGCACCCGGACCGGGATCATCCGCCCGTCATCGGCGGGAAGAACGCGACTTCGCGGGCGCCGGAAATCGCGGCTTCGAACGGCACCACGTCCTGGTCGACCGCCGCGCGGATGCCCGAGAGATCGTCGAACACGAAGGCATAGGCGCCACCGCGGGCCTTCAGTTCCTCTACAAGATCGGCCACCGTCTCGGCCCCGGTCTCGACCGTTTCGTGGCCGGTCCCGAGCCGTTCACGGAGCCACGCGAAATAGCGCAGGTCAAGCATCGGGCGCGTCCTTCAGATGCGGCATCGCCTTTCGCAGATAGTCGATGCCGGTCGCCAGCGTAAGGGCGGCGGCAACCCAGAGCAGGACGGCCCCGCCCCAGGACGTGACCATGAACCCCCGCCACGCGGTCAGAAGGCCGACATCGTCCGGCACCTCGCCGTTCAGGATCGCGCCCGCGATCTCGGGCGACATGCCCTGGGTCAGGTTGCCGACCTCGTGCTCGAACAGGCCCGATGAGAACAGCGCCGCGATCGCGATCATCTGAAGGGTCGTCTTCCACTTTGCGAGCTGCGTGACCTTCAGCGTGCCGGCCGTGTTGCCGAGGAACTCGCGCAGGCCGGACACGAAGACCTCGCGGAACAGGATCGCGGCCACCGGCAGCGCGATCCAGACATTCAGGCCGAGAAGCGCCATCAGCACCGCAAGCGCGATCACCACCATCGCCTTGTCGGCAATCGGGTCGAGCATGGCGCCGAAGCGGCTTTCCATGCCCCAGGCCCGCGCGAGCCGCCCGTCGATCCAGTCGGTCGCGGCGGCCGAGACGAACAGGATCACCGCGAGCCAGTCGGCAACGGGGCGGGAGAAGATCAGGAAGGCCACGGCGATGCCAGGCGCGGCCAGCAGGCGCCCGAGGGTCAGGATGTTCGGCAATGTCCAGCGCATCGTTGGCTACCTAGCGCGAAGTGGCAGGGGGCGGAAGGGCCGTGTCGGCAGCGGGGCGCCGTTCTGAGCGGATCGCCACCGGCGGCGGGGCCGATGGCTGTCGTTCCGGCAAGGCCGGAGCCCGTTCCGGGGCCGCGAATGCCCCGCTCAACCGGAGTGGAAATGGTCGTAGATCGTTTCGGCCAGCGCGTCCGAGATGCCGTCGACCGCCTTGAGATCCGCGAGGCCCGCGCGGCTCACCGCCTTCGCCGATCCGAAATGGCTGAGCAGCGCGCGCTTCCGCGTCGCGCCCACGCCCGGCACGTCATCGAGCGGTGTCGCGCCGACCGCCTTCGCCCGCTTCTGCCGGTGCGCGCCGATGGCGAAGCGGTGCGCCTCGTCCCTCAGCCGTTGCAGGAAATACAGGACCGGGTCGTTGTGCCTGAGCGCGAAGGGACGCTGGCCGGGGCGGTGGAATTCCTCCTTGCCGGCGTCGCGGTCGATGCCCTTGGCCACCCCGATGAACGGCACGTCCTCGACGCCGAGATCCTCCATGATCCCGGCCACCGCGCTGACCTGCCCGGCACCGCCGTCGATCAGCAGCAGGTCTGGCCAGGCCTCGGACTGGCGGTCCGGGTCCTCCTTCAGCAGGCGCTGGAAGCGGCGGGTCAGGACCTCCTTCATCATCCCGAAGTCGTCGCCCGGCGTCAGGTCCGTCCCCTTGATGTTGAACTTGCGGTACTGGCTCTTCACGAACCCGTCCGGGCCCGAGACGATCATCGCGCCGACCGCGTTGGTGCCCATGATGTGGGAGTTGTCGTAGACCTCGATCCGGCGCGGCGGGCCGTCGAGGCCGAAGGCTTCGGCCAGCCCGTCGAGAAGTTTCGCCTGCGTCGCGCTTTCGGCCATGCGGCGGGCGAGGCTTTCCCGCGCATTCCGCGCCGCGCCGGCCACCAGCTCCACCCGCTCGCCCCGCTGCGGGACGTGAAGCTCGACCTTGCGGCCGAGCTTCTCGGTCAGGGCGGCGGCCATCAGGTCCGCGTCCTCGATGGCGTGGGACAGCAGGATCAGGCGCGGCGGTTCCTTCTGGTCGTAGAACTGGCCCAGGAACGCCTCCAGCACCTCGGCCTCGGTCTCGGCGCCGCCGGTGCGCGGGTAGAAATCGCGGTTGCCCCAGTTCTGGTGCGCGCGGATGAAGAACACCTGCACGCAGGCCTGACCGCCCTCCATGTGCAGCGCGACGACATCGGCCTCGGCCACCCCGCGCGGGTTGATGCCCTGCGCCGACTGCACGTTGGTCAGCGCGCGGATCCGGTCGCGCAGACCTGCCGCCCGTTCGAATTCCATCGCCTCGGCGGCCTCGGTCATTTCCGCGGCCAGCGCTTCCTGGATCCCGGTCGTGCCGCCCTTCAGGAACCGCTCGGCATCCTTCACCGACGCGCGGTAGTCGTCCTCCGAGATGTAGCCGACGCAGGGCGCGCTGCACCGCTTGATCTGGTAGAGCAGGCAGGGCCGCGTGCGGCTTTCGAAGGTCGCGTCGGAGCAGTTCCGCAGCAGGAACACCTTCTGCAACTGGTTCAGCGTGCGGTTGACCGCCCCGGCGCTGGCGAAGGGGCCGAAATAACTGCCCTTTTCCTTCTTCGCGCCGCGATGCTTCTTGATCTGCGGGAAGCGGTGTTCGTCGGAGACCAGGATGTTCGGGAAGCTCTTGTCGTCCCGGAGGAGCACATTGTAGCGCGGCTTCAGCTGCTTGATGAGGTTCTGTTCGAGCAGCAGCGCCTCGGTCTCGGTCCGCGTGGTCAGGAACATCATCGACGCGGTTTCGCGGATCATCCGGGCGATCCGCGGGCTGTGGCCGGTCGGCTTGGCGTAGCTCGACACGCGCTTCTTCAGGTTCCGCGCCTTGCCGACGTAGAGCACCCGGCTCTGCCCGTCGAGCATCCGGTAAACCCCCGGCGAACCGGTCAGGTTCGCGAGGTAGGACTGGATCAGCGCGTGGCCGGTAACGGCGGTATCTGGAGAAATGTCCGGCATTTTAGGGGTCTGGTTCGATTCTCTTTCGGCTGCAATGCCGAGGGGCCGAAGGCAACCCGAAACCAATCCACGGATCCTGTGGACAAGCCTTCGGATATTTCTTGGGCATGAGGAAATTTCCTTTGTTTTATGAACCTTTCTTCAACTTGCTTCATTTTTAGGCACGTTTGGAACCCACTGTAAAGAAAGGGTTTTTTATGCCACTGACTGCTCTTGCGCCGTGTTGTTACGTGAAGGTTACGTGGCTGTTACACGTCGATTCACGGTGGACAAGTCCGGTTGGCAGAGGCAGGCGCGGGGCGAATCGCCTAGGCCCCCTCCGCCTCCGGCGTTCCGTGCCAGATCAGGTGCTGACCGCCATCCACGCACAGAAGCTGCCCGGTGATCGCGGGCGCGCGCAGCAGGTAGAGCAGCGCGCCGACGATGTCCTCGGGGTTCGAGCCGCGGCCGAGCGCGGTGCGGGCCCGCTGGCGGGCGAAATGGGCCTCGGACTGGCCCTCGGCGATCAGCGTGGGCCCCGGCCCGATGCCGTTGACGCGCACCTTCGGCCCGAGCGCCTGCGCGGCGGTGCGGGTAAAGGCCCAGAGCCCCATCTTGGCGATGGTGTAGGTCATGAAGTCGGGCGTCAGCTTGCGCACCCGCTGGTCGATCATGTTGACGACGAGCGCCCGGGCCTCGGGCTCTCCGCGTTCGTCCGTTTCCGGGTCGGGGGCCTGCCGTGCGAACGCCTGCGTCAGCACGAAAGGTGCACGCAGGTTCGACCCGATGTGACGGTCCCATGTCTCGCGCGTCGCGGTCTCGATGTCGTCGTACTCGAAGATCGAGGCGTTGTTGACCAGCACGGTCAGCGGACCGAGCGCCTCGGCCGCGCGCGGCACCAGCGCCTGGCAATCGTCCTCGTCCAAGAGGTCGGCCTGCAGCGTGACCGCCTTGCGACCGGCCGCGCGCACCGCCTCCGCGGTCCGCTCCGCGCCCTCGGACGAGCTTGCGTAGTGCACCGCCACGTCGTGCCCGGCATGGGCCAGCGCCACCGCCATCGCCTGTCCGAGCCGCGCGCCAGCGCCGGTCACCAGTGCAGTCATCGTTTCCCCTAGTCCCAGATCAGGATCGCCGCCACGTAGAGAACGTAGAGCGCGACGAACAGAAGTCCGACCCTGCGGCCCATCCGCATCTTCCAGAACACGAACGGCGCGAGCGCCGCTGCGGCGGCCAGCATGATCCAGAAGTCGAGCCGGAAGAAGCTCGCGCCCACCGGCACCGGGCCGATCACCGCGGTCAGGCCGATGATGGCGAGCAGGTTGAAGATGTTGGACCCGATCACGTTGCCGATGGCGACCTCGGCATGGCGCCGGATCCCGGCCATGACCGTCGTCGCCAGTTCCGGCAGCGAGGTGCCGACCGCCACGAGCGTCAGGCCGATCACCGTCTCGCTGACCCCGTAGGTGCGCGCGATCAGGATCGAGGAATCCACCAGCAGGCTCGCGCCAACGGGCAGGCCGACGAGGCCGAGCATCACGTAGGTGCCGATCTTCCACCACGGCATGGTCGGGTCCGCGCCCTCGGGCGGTTCCTCGTCGTCCGGGTCGTGGGCCATCGCCTCGCGGAACTGGTCGCGCAGGATCAGCGCCAGCGCGGCAAGCAGCACGAGCCCCTGCCACAGCGTGAACGCCCCCGTCGCCGCCAGCGCCACGAACAGGACGCTGCCCGCCATCATGAACAGGTAGGATTTCCGCGTGTCCGAGGCCGGGGCGTCGATGGACGAGATCAGCGCCGGGATGCCGAGCACGAGCAGCACGTTGGCGGTGTTCGATCCGACCACGTTGCCGAGCGCGAGCCCCGGCACGCCGTCCAGCACCGACTGGATCGAGATCAGGAGTTCCGGCGCGGAGGTGCCGAAGGCGACGACGGTCAGGCTGACGATCAGCGCCGGGATGCCGAGCCTGAGGCTGAGATTGACCGCACCGCGCACCAGCACGTCGCCGGCCAGCAGCAGGATCACCAGCCCCAGTCCCGCAGTCAGGAAGGCGCCGGCCATCAGGAGCCGTCCCCGTTGCAGACCGTGCAGGGCCCGCCGCCGGGCTCGATCCGGCCGCAGCGGCGGCAGCGGGACGGCTTCGGCAGCGCGCGGCGACCGCCGCGCTTGCCGAGGCCCGGGATCCTGAGCCGCCCGAACAGCGCGAGCACCGCCATGCCGATCAGGAAGAACGTCGCGATCTTGACCATGTCAGAGCCCGTAGCGCGCCCAGAGCGCCCGGTTCTCGACCGCGCCGAGCATCGTCATCCCGAGCCGCTCGAACAACCCCCGGCGCGGGCCGTAGACGGCGAAGCGGGTCTTGGGGCCGAACATCTCCTTCATCTTCGGGACGAGGTGCGCGATGCCGTCGGCGAGACCGAGCTCGACGGAGCGCCGGCCGGCCCAGAACTGGCCGGTGAAGAGATCGGCGTCATCGGCGAGCCGCGATCCGCGACGCGCGCGGACATGGGCGATGAAGCTTTCGTGGATGACGCCCTGCAGGGCCTTCAGCCGTTCCACGTCCTCGGGGTCCTCGGGGCGGAACGGGTCGAGGATCGACTTGTCCTCGCCCGAGGTATGGATCCGCCGCTCGACGCCGTGGCGCGCGATGAAGTCCTGGAACCCGAAGCTCGCGGAGATCACGCCGATGGAGCCGAGGATGGAATTCTCGTCCGCCCAGATGTGATCGGCCGCACAGGCCAGCCAGTAACCGCCCGAGGCCGCCACGTCCTCGACGAAGGCATGGACCGGCACGCCCTTGTCCTCCGCCAGCCGCCGCACCCGTGCCGCGATCAGCGAGGATTGCGCGGGGCTGCCGCCGGGGGAGTTGATCGCCAGCGCCACCGCCGCGGGCTTGCCGCGCCGGAACGCGCGTTCGAGCAGCGGGGCGATGTTGGCGTCGCTGAGGTTCCCGCCGCGCGCGCCTGCCGCGATGGCCCCTTGCAGCCGCACGACGGCGACCAGCGGGGGTTTCGGCAGGAACGGGATGAAGCGCCTCATGCAGGCCCATGTAGCCGTGGCCCCGTGGGGGAACAAGGCGGGCGGCGGTGAAACCCGCGTGACCGGGCGGCGCTGTTGCCGCTGAAGCCCTTGCCGCGGCCGGGCCTGCGCCTAGGATGGCGCGGAAATGAGCATCCTGCGCAGCCTTCCTTACGTCCTCGCAGTGGCGCTGGCCGCCACCGGCCCGCTCCGGGCGGAGCCGGTCGTGGTCTTCGCCGCGGCCAGTCTCGGCGGCGCGCTCGACGAGGCCGCAGCGGCCTGGGACGGGGAGGTGACCATCTCCTATGCCGGGTCCGCCACGCTCGCCCGGCAGGTCGAGGCCGGCGCGCCCGCCGATGTCATCCTGCTGGCCAACGCGGACTGGATGGACCACCTCGCCGCCACCGGCGCGATCGACACCGGAAGCCGCCGGGACCTGCTCGGCAACGCGCTGGTCCTTGTCGGGCCCGAAGGCACCGCGCCCGCGCCCGATATCGCCGCCGCGCTTGCCGCGCTCGACCCCGACGCGCGCGTGGCGACGGGTTTCCTCGATTCCGTCCCCGCCGGCATCTACGCCCGCCAGTCGCTCGATGCCGCGGAGCTGCTCGACACGTTCTTGCCGCGGATCGTGCAGGTGGAGAACGTCCGTCTCGCGCTCGCGCTCGCCGCCCGGAACGACGTCGCCGCGGCCTTCGTCTACCGCAGCGACGCGATGGCCGAGCCCCGGGTCGCCGTGATCGCCGAGGTTCCGGCGGAGAACCACGACCCGATCACCTACCCCGCCGCCATAACCGCGCGCAGCGGCAACCCCGACGCGGCGGCATTCCTCGATCATCTGTCCGGCGACGCCGCGGCAGAGATATTCGCGCGGCACGGGTTCGAGGTTCTTCGGTGATCCTCGGTCCCGGCGAATGGGCGGTGGTCGGCCTGTCGCTCAAGGTCGCGCTGACGGCCACCGTTCTCAGCCTGCCCTTCGGGCTCCTGACGGCCTACGTGCTCGCGCGCTACCGGTTCCCCGGCCACGGCGCGCTCAACGTGCTCGTCCACCTGCCGCTGGTCCTGCCGCCGGTCGTCACCGGCTACCTGCTGCTGCTGACCTTCGGCGCGAACGCCCCCGCCGGGCGGGTGCTGGAGGCCATCGGCCTGCCGCTCGCCTTCCGCTGGACCGGGGCCGCGCTCGCCGCCGCGATCATGGCCTTTCCGCTGATGGTCCGCGCCATGCGGCTGGCGATCGAGGCGGTGCCGCCGGCGCTGGAAGAGGCGGCCGGCACGCTCGGCGCGTCGCGGCTGCGGGTCGCGGCGACCGTCACCGTTCCGCTCGCCTTCCCCGGCATCCTCGCCGGCACGATCCTCGCGCTGGCCAAGGCGCTCGGCGAATTCGGCGCGACAATCACCTTCGTGTCGAACATCCCCGGCGAGACCCGCACGATCCCGACGGCGATCTACGCCGCGTTGCAGGTGCCGGGGCAAGAACCGGCGGCATTCCGGCTGATCCTCGTCTCGGTGGCGATCTCGGCCTTCGCGCTGGTGGCGTCCGAGATCCTCGCCCGCCGGGCGAAGGTGGCGGCATGACCGGAAGGGTGGAGATCGGGCGGTCGGTCGCGGGCTTCACGCTCGATTTCGCGGCCGACCTCGCGCCGGGCGTGACCGCGATCTTCGGGCCGTCGGGCGCCGGCAAGACCACCGTCCTGCGCGCCGTCGCGGGACTGACACGGCCCGACCGCGGGCGGATCGTCGTCGGTGGGGAGACCCTGTTCGATGCCGACGCCGGGATCGACCGCCCGGTGGCGAAACGGCGCGTGGGCTACGTGTTCCAGGAACCGCGCCTGTTCCCGCACCTGAGCGTCGCGCGGAACCTGCGCTACGGCGCGCGGGGCGGCGGTACCGACGGGGTGGTCGACCTGCTCGGCCTCGGGTCGCTGCTCGACCGGCGCCCCGCCACGCTCTCGGGCGGGGAGGCGCAGCGGGTCGCGCTCGGCCGCGCGCTCCTGTCCGATCCCCGGATCCTCCTGATGGACGAGCCGCTCTCGGCGCTCGACCTGGCCCGCAAGCGCGAGATCTACCCGTGGCTCGACCGGCTGAGGGCCGAGGCGCGGATCCCGATCCTCTACGTAAGCCACGATATCGACGAGGTGGCGCGGCTCGCCGACCGCATGATCCTGATGGACGCGGGGCGCGTCGCGGCCGAGGGGCCGGTCGCCGCGATCCTGTCCCGCGCCGGAACGGCCGCTGCGACCCGCGCCATCGCGGGCGGCCTGCTGACGGCCGAGATCGCGGGCCACGACGTCGCCGACGGGCTGACCGAGGCGCGGATCGGGGATCAGCGGCTGTGGCTTCCCGGCCGGGTGGGGGAAGCCGGCGAACGGGTTCAGATCCGGCTCGACGCGCGGGACGTGACGCTCGCGCTCGACCGGCCGGAGCGGATCTCGGCGCTGAACGTTCTGCCGGTGACGGTCACCGCCATCGACACGGGGCCGGAAGCGGGGGCACTGGTGCGGCTCGACCACCAGGGCCAGGGCCTGACCGCCCGCCTCACCCGCCGCTCGGTCGCTGCGCTGGCGCTTGCACCGGGGCAGCGGGTCTACGCGATCGTGAAGACGATGTCGGCGACGCCCGCGCGGGTGGCGGAGATCGGGGCGAGTGGACGGGAGCGGTAGGGGGGCCGCGCATCGTCGGGCCGCGGTGCGGCGTTCCGAAGGATGGGCTGCGGCGGTTTATCTCCCGAGGTCAGGCGAACCGGTCAGCTGTCTCCAGATCCAACCAGATCGCCGTGCCGGGGGGCGGCCCGGCGATGCGCGGCGGCCTTCGGCCTTGTTCCGCGCGGGCAAGCTGGCAAGGGCGGTGAACGCCCCTGATCAGCGGAACGGCGTCACAGACTCGGCAGCTTCAGCCCATGCTCCCGCGCGCAGTCGATGGCCTCCTCGTAGCCCGCGTCGGCATGCCGCCAGACCCCGCTGGCGGGGTCGTTCCACAGCACCCGTTCAAGCCGCTTCGCCGCGGCCTCGGTGCCGTCCGCGACGATGACCATTCCCGCGTGCTGGCTGAAGCCCATGCCGACGCCGCCGCCGTGATGCAGGGACACCCATGTCGCCCCGCTCGCGGTGTTCACCAGCGCGTTCAGCAGGGGCCAGTCGGACACCGCGTCGGACCCGTCGCGCATCGCCTCGGTCTCGCGGTTGGGGCTGGCGACGGAACCGGAATCCAGGTGATCCCGCCCGATCACCACGGGGGCCTTCAACTCTCCACTCGCGACCATCTCGTTGAACTTCAGCCCCGCCCGGTGCCGGTCGCCGAGACCGATCCAGCAGATCCGCGCGGGCAGGCCCTGGAACGCGATCCGTTCCCGCGCCATGTCGAGCCAGCGGTGCAGGTGGGTGTTCTCGGGGAACAGCTCCTTCATCGCCTGGTCGGTCTTGTAGATATCCTCCGGATCGCCCGACAGCGCGCACCAGCGGAACGGCCCGACACCCCGGCAGAACAGCGGGCGGATGTAGGCGGGAACGAAACCGGGGAAGGCGAAAGCATTCTCCAGCCCCTCGTCCTTCGCGACCTGCCGGATGTTGTTGCCGTAATCCAGCACGGGCACGCCGTCATTCCAGAAATCGACCATCGCGGCGACGTGCTGCCTCATCGACGCCCGCGCGGCCTTCTCCACCGCCTTCGGGTCGCTCTCCTGCTTGTCGCGCCATTCCGCCACGGTCCAGCCGAGCGGCAGGTAGCCGTGGACGGGATCGTGGGCGGAGGTCTGGTCGGTCACGATGTCGGGGCGGATGCCGCGGCGGTGGATCTCCGGGAAGATCTCGGCGGCGTTGCCGAGAAGGCCCACGGACTTCGCCTCGCCCCTCGCGGACCAGTCGGCGATCATCTCCATCGCCTCGTCCAGCGTGCGCGCCTTCTCGTCGAGGTATTTCGTGCGGATGCGGAAATCGATCCGGGTCTCGTCGCATTCGACGGCAAGGCAGGACGCGCCTGCGAACACCGCGGCAAGCGGCTGGGCGCCGCCCATGCCGCCGAGCCCGCCGGTGAGGATCCACTTGCCGGTCAGGTCGCCGCCGTAGTGCTGGCGCCCGGCCTCGGCGAAGGTCTCGTAGGTGCCTTGAACGATGCCCTGCGTGCCGATGTAGATCCACGACCCCGCGGTCATCTGGCCGTACATCATCAGGCCCTTGCGATCGAGCTCGTTGAAATGGTCCCAGTTCGCCCAGTGCGGCACGAGGTTCGAGTTCGCGATCAGCACCCGCGGCGCGTCCTCGTGGGTGCGGACGACGGCGACGGGCTTGCCGGACTGCACCACCAGCGTCTCGTCGGCCTCCAGCCCCTTCAGGCTGTCCACGATCCGGTCGAAGTCGGTCCAGCTTCGCGCCGCCCGGCCGATGCCGCCGTAGACGACCAGCTCGTGCGGGTTCTCGGCCACGTCCGGATGCAGGTTGTTCATCAGCATCCGCATCGGTGCCTCGGTCAGCCAGCTTTTCGCGGTGATCTCGGGGCCGGTGGGCGGGTAGATGTCACGGGCGTTCTTGCGGTCGTTCATCGTTTCCTCCGTCAATCTGCCAGCGCTCCGGACCGGGCCAGCGCATCGAGCCGGCCCAGCATCTCGGCCAGCGTTTCACGCAGCGCGGTCGCGGCGTCTTCGGCGTAATCCCAAGGCGGGGTCTCGTTCATGTAGCCCCGCTGCGCGATCTCCAGCTGAATCGCGTGAACGCCGGTTTCCGGCCGTCCGTAATGGCGCGTAGTCCAGCCACCCTTGAACCGCCCGTTCGCCACCCAGTCGCCGGGATGGCGCGCGGCGGCGGTGCCCGCCAGTGCGGCCTCGACCCGCGCATCGCAGGTCCGGCCCTCGTCCGTGCCGATGTTCAGGAGCGGCAGGCGTCCCTCGAACAGGAACGGGATGGTCGAGCGGATCGAGTGGCAATCGAACAGGATCGCGATGCCGTGGGCGGCGCGGGTGCGCTCGATCTCCTCCCGCAGGGCGGCGTGGTAGGGGGCATGGAACGCCTGCGTCCGAAGCCCGATCTCGGCCGCGTCGGGATCCTCCCCGTCCTTCCAGATCGGGTTGCCGTCGAAATCCGTGACCGGGCACAGCCCGGTGGTGTTCTGGCCGGGGTAGAGCGACACCCCCGCCGGGTCGCGGTTGCAGTCGATGACGTAGCGATGGGTCGTGGCGCGCACGACGCTGGCGGAGGCCAGTAGCCCGTCGAACAGCCGCGCGATATGCCAGTCGGTATCGGAAAGCCCGGCCCCGGTCTCGTTCAGGCGCGCGCGGATCTCCGCCGGCACATCGGTCGCGCCGTGGGGCTGGCCGAGGATGACGGGGCCGGTCCCCCGGATGACGACGGTATCGCTCATGACGTGACCTCCGGAAACTCCATGCCGGTCGCGGCCACCAGCGCGCCCGAGGCGATCAACCCGGCGGCGGCGTTCATGTCGGGCGCCATGTAGCGGTCTTCCGCCAGCGCCGGGACCGCCTCGCGCAACCGTGCGACGGCGGACTGCAACGGCCCGCTCGTGGCCAGCGGTTCGCGGAAACCAATGCCCTGCGCGGCGCACATCGCCTCGACGCCGAGGATATGGGTCAGGTTCGCCACCATCGGCAGAAGCCGCCGCGCGCCGTGGGCGGCCATGCTGACGTGATCCTCCTGGTTCGCGCTGGTCGGCGTGGAGTCGGTCACGCACGGCGTCGCCAGATGCTTGTTCTCACTCATCAGCGCGGCGGTCGTGACCTCGGCGATCATCAGCCCGGAATTGAGGCCCGGGTTCGGTGTCAGGAACGGCGGCAGGTCGAAGCTGAGCGTCGGGTCCACCATCAGCGCCACGCGCCGCTGCGCGATCGCTCCGATCTCGGCCACGGCGAGCGCGATCATGTCGGCGGCGAAGCCCACGGGCTCGGCATGGAAGTTGCCGCCCGAGACGATCCGGCCTTCCCCGGTCAGCACCAGCGGGTTGTCGGTCGCCGCGTTGGCCTCGATCTCCAGCGTCCGCGCGGCCTGCCGCATTATGTCCATCGCCGCGCCGGTCACCTGCGGCTGGCAGCGGATGCAGTAGGGATCCTGCACCCGGGTATCGCCATGGCGGTGGCTTTCGCGGATTTCCGACCCGTCGAGCAGGTCGCGCAGTACGCCCGCCGCCTCGATCTGGCCCGCATGCCCGCGCAGCGCGTGGATCTCCGGCAGAAGCGGCGCGGTGGACCCCATGATCGCGTCGGTGGACATGGCCGAGACCAGCAGCGCCGATTGCGCCGCGTTCCAAGCCCCGAACAGCCCCGCCAACGCATAGGCGGTCGAGAATTGCGTTCCGTTGATGAAGGCGAGCCCTTCCTTCGGCCCGAGCACCACCGGTTCGAGCCCCACGCGCTCCAGTGCCTCCGCCCCCGTCAGTTCCACGCCGTCGAACGTCGCTGTCCCCTCGCCGATCAGCACCGCCGTCATGTGCGCGAGCGGCGCGAGATCGCCCGACGCGCCGACCGATCCCTGGCCCGGCACCACCGGGATCACGCCGCGGTCCAGCATCGCCTGCAACAGTTCCACCGCCCGCCAGCGGACCCCCGACGCGCCGCGCCCGAAGCTGATCAGCTTCAGCGCCATCATCAGCCGGGTGATCTCCGGCGGCATCGGCGCGCCGACCCCGCAGCAATGGCTGAGGATCAGGTTGCGTTGCAGGGTCTCGGTGTCCTCCGCCGCGATCTTGAGGCTGGCGAGTTTCCCGAAGCCGGTGTTGACGCCATAGACCGGTTCGCTGCCTTTCGCGGCGGCAGCGACGGCCTCGGCGGCGGCGTCGATGGCGGTGCAGCAGGCGGGGTCGAGCGCGACGGCAGCGCCCCGGTAGATCGCTTCGAGCTCGGCCAGCGTGACCGCGCCGGGATGCAGGGTAATGCTCATGCCTCACCTCCGAAAATGCGCGCGTGAAGCGGATTGAAGCCAATGCGGTAGGTCAGCTCCGCCGGAAGCGCCACGTCCCAGACCGCGAGGTCGGCGCGCATCCCCGGCGCGATCACGCCCCGGTCGGTCAGCCCGAGCGCGCGTGCCGCGTTGCGGGTGACGCCCGCCAGCGCCTCCTCCGGTGTCAGGCGGAACAGCGTCGCGCCCATGTTCATGGTCAGCAGGATCGAGGTCAGCGGCGAGGACCCAGGGTTGCAATCCGTCGCCAGCGCGATCGGCACACCTGCGTCGCGGAGTGCCTGCACCGGCGGAAGCTGCGTTTCCCGCAGGGTATAGAACGCGCCGGGCAAAAGGACCGCGACGGTGCCGGATGCCGCCATCGCCGCGATCCCGTCCGGGCCGAGGTATTCCAGGTGATCGGCCGAAATCGCCCCGTGCTCTGCCGCCAGCTTCGCCCCGCCGAGATCGGACAACTGCTCCGCATGCAGCTTCACCGGCAGCCCCAGTTCCGCCGCCGCGTCGAAGACCCGCGCGATCTGCGCGGGCGAGAACGCGATGCCTTCGCAGAACCCGTCCACCGCGTCGACCAGCCCTTCGGCATGGGCGGCGCGCAGGGCCGGGATGCAGACCTCGTCGAGATAGGCGTCGGCGCGGCCCCCGTACTCGGCCGGAACCGCGTGTGCGCCGAGAAACGTCGTCTTCACCGTCACCGGCCGCGCTTCCGCGATCCTGTGGGCGACACGGAGCATCCGCAGCTCGGTGTCCATGTCGAGGCCATAGCCGGATTTCACTTCCAGCGTGGTCACGCCCTCGGCGATCAGCGCGTCGGCCCGGCGCAACGCGTCGGCAAGCAGCGTGTCCTCCGACGCCGCCCGCGTCGCCGTTACCGTCGAGACGATCCCGCCCCCAACGCGCGCGATTTCCTCGTAGCTCGCGCCTTCCAGCCGCATCTCGAATTCCCGCGCGCGGTTGCCGCCGAACACGACGTGCGTGTGGCAGTCGATCAGGCCCGGCGTCACCAGCCGCCCGCCCTGCGGCGCCCGCCTCCAGCCCACGTAGTCCGTCGGCAGCTCGTCCTCCGGCCCGACCCAGGCGATCCGCCCGCCGTCGGCCGCGATCGCCCCGTGCCGGACAAGGCCGTAGGGCCCGTGATCGGGCAGCATCGAGCAGAAGGAGAGGTCGGTGAAGAGCGTTCCGGGCATGAGCGATTCCAGCTTGGCTTGCCAATTTGTATGATGTAAAAGTGGTTATGTCTATTCAAATACAGTCCCCCGTGAACACGATCTACGCCGAGACCGCCTGCCTCCCCGACGGTTGGGCGCGGAACGTCCGCGTGACGCTCGGGGAAAGCAGGATCCTGCGGGTCGAGCCGGGTGCCACGCCGACGCCCGCGGACACGCGCACGGCGATCCTGCTGCCCGCGCCCGGCAACCTTCACAGCCACGCCTTCCAGCGCGCGATGGCGGGGATGACCGAGGAACGGGGGCCGCAGCCCGACAGCTTCTGGACCTGGCGCGTGCTGATGTACCGCTTCCTCGACATCCTCACGCCCGAGGACGTGGAGGCCATCGCGGCGCTGGTCTACCTAGAGATGCTGGAATCCGGCTTCGCGGCGGTGGGCGAGTTCCACTACCTCCACCACGCCCCCGGCGGCATCCCCTACGCCGATCCGGCGGAACTGTCGCACCGCATCGCCGCCGCGGCGCGCGAAACCGGGATCGGGCTGACCCACCTCCCCGTCCACTACGAGTTCGGCGGCGCGGGAATGACGCCCCTGGCCGGCGGCCAGAAGCGGTTCGGCTGCGACGCCGAGGCCTTCATGGCATTGCTCGACGCGGCGATGCCCGCGGTCCGTGCGCTCGGCGCCGACGCGCGCGTCGGCGTCGCACCTCATTCGCTGCGCGCGGTCGATCCCGGCGAGATCGTCGCCATCGCCGCGGCCTCGCCCGGCCCCGTCCACATCCACGCCGCCGAACAGCCGAAGGAAGTCGCCGACGTGCAGGCGTGGCTCGGCGCGCGGCCGGTCGAATGGCTGCTGGACAACGCCGGCGTGGATGCCCGCTGGTGCCTGATCCACGCGACCCACATGACGGCGGAGGAAACCGCGGCGCTGGCCCGGTCCGGCGCGGTCGCGGGGCTCTGCCCGATCACCGAATCGAGCCTCGGCGACGGGCCGTTCAACGGACCGGACTACATCGCGTCGGGCGGAGCGTTCGGGGTCGGGTCGGATTCGAACGTCCGCATCTCGCTGCCCGAGGAACTGCGCACGCTCGAATACGCGCAGCGGCTGCGCGATCTCGGCCGCAACCGCATGGTCACCGGGCCGGGACACACGGGAACGTCGATCTACCTCGGCGCGGCGAAGGGCGCGGCGCAGGCGCTGGACCGGGACGCGGGGCAGATCGCCGAAGGACGTCTGGCCGATCTCGTGGCGCTCGACCGCGACCACCCCGCACTCTGCGCCCTGGCCGACGACCAGGTCCTCGACGGCTTCGTCTTCGCCGCGGGTGGCGACGCCGTCACCGACGTCTGGTCCGCCGGCCGCCACGTGGTCCGAAACGGCCGCCACGTCGCGCGCGACACGATCCTTGCTCGCTGGCGCGCAACCGCGGCCTCGCTCCGCGACCGCCTGTGATGGCCGAGGCGCTCGGGTTCCGCGACGTGAAGGCGGGGATCCTCGACCGGATCCGCGGCGGCGACTGGCCGCCGGGCACCCGGATCCCGAACGAGGTGGAACTGGCCGAAACCCTCGGCTGCGCCCGCGCCACGGTCAGCCGCGCGATGCGAGAGCTTGCCGATGACGGCGTGCTTGACCGCCGCCGCCGCGCGGGCACCTGGGTCGCCACCTCGCCCGTGCGCCAGGCGCGGATCGAGATCCCGCTGGTCCGGGCCGAGGTGGAGGCGACCGGGGCACGCTACCGCTACGCGCTGGTGTCCCGGGACCGCATGGCCGCGCCGAACTGGCTTCGCGCGCGGCTCGGCCTTCCCGAGGGCTGCCCGGTGCTGCACCTCGCCTGCGCCCATTTCGCGGACGATTTCCCGTTCCAGTACGAAGACCGCTGGATCAACCTGTCCGCCGTCTCCGCCGCCGCCCGCGCCGACTTCGCCGCCGAGGGCCCGAACGAGTGGCTGGTGGCGAACGTGCCGCTGTCCGAGGCCGAGATCGCCTTTTCCGCCGTGGCCGCGGACGCGGAGGTCGCCGCCAACCTGTCCCTCGCCCCGGGCGAGCCGGTGTTCCTGTGCGAGCGCACCACGCGGCTCGACGGCGAGGCGATCACCCTCGCCCGCCTGCATTTCGGCCGCGGCTACCGGATGACCACGGTGCTCTGACCCGGCATTGACACCGGGCGACCTTCGGGGGCGGTATGGCCCGGAGGGAGGGACGCGCATGCAGGTCGAGCTTTCCGGCAAGGTCATCGTCATCACCGGCGCCGCCCGCGGCATCGGCGCCACCGCCGCGATACTCGCGGCCGAAAGCGGGGCGGAGGCGCTCGTGCTGACCGACCGCGACCCGATCGGAACGGAGTGCCCCTGCCCGGTCGAGACCGTCGCCGCCGACCTGTCCGACCCCGCCGCCGCCGGTGCGATCATCGACGCGGCGACCGCGAGGTTCGGCCGGGTCGACGGACTTCTGAACGCGGCGGGCGTGACGACGCGTGCCGGGTTCGACGACGCCACGCCGGACGGATTCGACCGGATCATGGCGATCAACACCCGTGCGCCGTTCTTCCTCATGGCCCGCGCCATCGCCGACATGACCGGGCGCGGCGCGCCGGGGTCGATCGTCAACATCCAGTCGATGAACGCGCATTGCGGGCCGCCGAACCTGGCGGTCTATTCTGCCTCCAAGGCCGCCGTTGCGACGCTGACGAAGGCGGCCGCGAACGCGCACATGGCCGACCGGATCCGGGTCAACGGCATCAACCTCGGATGGGTCGATACCGAGACCGAGCGCCATCTGCACGACGTCCAGATGGAAAAGGGCGCGGGCTGGCTCGCCGCGCAGGGCGCAATGCAGCCGATCGGCCGCTTCGTCAGTCAGGAGGACACCGCGCGGCACTGCGTCTGGCTTCTATCCGACGCCTCGGCGCCGATGTCGGGCGTGTCGGTCGACCTGGAGCAATGGGTCGTGGGCGCGCCGCCGCGATAGCATTCCGGGCTTGACACCCGGGCGCGGGCGCTGAGAGTATGTAATCGTTTTCAGGCCAAGGAATGCACGGGCGTTCCGCGACCTGGACGGGGAGGGTCGGTGCCGGAACGGGAAGGGGTTCTGTTGGCGCTACGCGAGGGACAGGGACGGGCATGACGGCCGCGGGATTCGATTTCGCCGGCGCCCGCGTGGCGGTCGTCGGGGCCAGCCGCGGCGGCATCGGTGCGGCCATCGCGCGGGCCTTCGCGGATGCCGGGGCCGCCGTCGCCATCACCGGGGCCGAGGACGCGCCGGTGGCCGAGGACGCGGGCCGTTTCCCCTACACGCAGCTCGACGTGACCGACACCGACGCCGTTCGCGCCTTCGCGGCGGGCCACGACAGGCTCGACGTGCTGGTCAACTGCGCGGCGATCACCCGCCGGGGCGAGGAAATGGCACCGGACTTCTTCAGCCGTGTCGTCGACGTGAACCTGACCGGCAGCTTCCGCTGCGCCGAAGCTCTGCACGGTGCGCTGGCGGCGGCGAAGGGCTGCGTCGTCAACATTGCGTCCATGTATGCCCGCTTCGGCAGCCCGAAGAACCCGGCCTACGGCGCGTCGAAGGCAGCGGTGGAGCAGCTGACCAAGTCGCTCGCCATCGCCTGGGCGCCCGACGGCATCCGCGTCAACGCGATCTCGCCCGGCTTCATCGTGACGGAGCAATCTGCCCGGTCGCGACAGGACCCGGTCCATGTCGCCAATGTCGAGGCGCGGACACCGCTGGCCCGTTGGGGCCAGCCCGCCGACATCGCGGGCGCTGTCCTGTTCCTCGCCTCGCCCGCCGCGGCGTTCATCACCGGCGCCTGCCTGCCGGTCGACGGGGGCTATTCGGTTGTCTGAAGGGAGACCAGCGTGACGGATTTCGCGAGCCTCGGCGCGGCGGTCATCGGGACCGGCTTCATCGGAACCGTCCACACGCAGGCGCTGCGCCGCCTGGGCGTGCAAGTGCGCGGCGTGCTCGGGTCTTCCGCCGACCGGGGGGCGGAGCGGGCAAAGGCGATCGGGGTGCCGAAAGCCTACGCCTCGCTCGACGAACTCCTGGCCGATGACAGCGTGGACGTGGTCCACGTCACCTCGCCGAACCACGCGCATTACCCGCAGGTGAAGGCGATCCTGAACGCCGGCAAGAACGTGATCTGCGAAAAGCCTTTGGCCATGACCTCCGCCGAGTCCGCCGAGATGGTCGAGATCGCGAAGGCGTCCGGCAAGGTCGCGGCGGTCTGCTACAACATCCGGTTCTACCCGCTGAACCAGCAGGCCCACGGCATGGTCGCGGACGGCGCACTGGGCGACATCCGCTTTGTCACCGGGCACTACCACCAGGACTGGCTGGCGAAGCCGACGGACTGGAACTGGCGCCTGCAATCGGAGATGGGCGGCGAGTTGCGGTCGGTGGGCGACATCGGCACGCACTGGGTCGACCTCACCAGCTTCATCACCGGCCTCAAGGCCGAGGCGGTGCTGGCCGAGCTCATCACCTTCCTGCCCGAACGCGAGAAGCCGACCGGACCGGTGGAGACGTTCTCCAGCGCCGCCGGCGCGACCGAGACCGTCGCGGTCGACACCGACGACGCCGCGACCATCCTGATCCGGTATCCCGGCGGCGCGCGCGGCGTCATGTCCACGAGCCAGGTCAACATCGGCCGCAAGAACTCGCTGGAATGGGACGTGGCCGGGTCCGAGGCCAGCGCTGCGTGGAACAGCGAGACGCCGGATCACCTGTTCATCGGCCACCGCGACCGGCCGAACGAGATCCTGATGCGCGACTTCACCCTGATGAACGACACCGGCACCGCGGCGGCAAGCCTGCCACCCGGCCATGTCGAGGGCTTCGCGGACAGCTTCTTCGCCTTCTTCCGCGCGGTCTTTTCCGACGTCGCGGCGGGCGGGCGGCAGGCCGGCTCCACTTGGGCCACGTTCGAGGACGGACATTACGAGATGCGGTTCTGCGACGCGGTGCTGAAATCGGCACGCGAGGAACGTTGGGTCGCGCTCGACGAGGTATGACGGAGGACACGCGATGAAACTGGGCCTGCTGACGGCGCCGTTCGAGGACACCGACCTGATGGACGTGGCCGCATGGGCCGGCGCGAACGGCTTTTCCGCCTTCGAGGTCGCCTGCTGGCCGGCCTCGGGCGGCGAGAAACGGCGCTATGCCGGGACCAGCCATATCGACGTGGACGGGCTGACGGCCGCGCGGGGCGAGGAGATCATCTCGGGCCTTGCCCATCACGGCATCGAGATCTCGGGCCTCGGCTACTACCCGAACCCGCTGCACGCGGATGCGGACGCGCGCGAGGAGGTGATCGGCCACCTCAAGAAGGTCATCACCGCGGCGGGCTCGATGGGCGTGAAGGTGGTGAACACCTTCCTCGGCGGCGACCGCAGGCTCAACGTCGACGAGAACTGGGCCCGCGCGCAGGAGATATTCGCGCCGGTGGTGAAACACGCGGCCGACAGCGGCGTGACGCTTTGCTTCGAGAACTGCCCGATGATCTTCAGCTACGACGAGTGGCCGGGCGGGCACAACATCGCCTACAGCCCGAAGATCTGGCGGCGTATCTTCGAGGAATGGGGCGACGCGGTGGGCATGAACTTCGACCCCTCGCACCTGATCTGGCAGATGATCGACCAGACCCGCTTCATCAAGGAATTCGGCCCGCGCTTTGCCCATGTCCACGCCAAGGACGTGATGATCGACCGCGACGGGCTGTACGAGAACGGCGTGATGAGCGCCGGCATGGGCTGGCAGATCCCGCGGCTCTGCGGGCTCGGCGACGTGGACTGGTCGGACTTCTTCTCCGGCATCTACCGCGCCGGGTACGACGGTCCGGTCGTAATCGAGCACGAGGACAGGCTGTTCGAGGGCAGTGACGAGAAGATCAAGCGGGGCTTCTGCCTGGCACGCGACGTGCTGACCCCCTACATCAAGTGACAAGGGCGCCAAGACCCTGAAATTCCATGAAAACCCAGATGGGAGGAAGAGACGAATGAAACGCTTTCTGACCGGCGCCGCGGCGCTTGCCCTCAGCGTGACGATGGCCCCGGCCGCCTTCGCGCAGGACGGCGGCTACACCATCGGCGTGTCCAACACCGTGCAGGGCAACGGCTGGCGCGAGGAAATGATCTGCGCCATGCGCGCCCAGGCCCTGTCCTCGGGCGAGGTCGACCGGCTGATCGTCGCGCATCGCAACACCGACGCCGCGGGCCAGCTCGAGGACCTGCGCAACCTGATCGAGGCCGGCGTCGATGCCATCGTGCTGAACCCGGCGAACCCCGACGCGCTCAACTCCGCCATCGAGGACGCCATCGCGGCCGACATCGTGGTGGTCGCGGTCGACCAGGGCGTGACCGCCGAAGGCGCCTACGTCGTGTCGAACAACCAGGAGGAATACGCCTATCTCGGCGCGTCCTGGCTGTTCGAGCAGATGGGCGGGGAAGGCTCCGTGGTCTACATGCGCGGCGCGGCCGGCACCTCGGCCGACAACGACCGCGACGCGGGCTTCCGCCGCGCGCTCGAAGAGAACCCGGGCGTCGAGGTCGTGCACGAGGTCTTCACCGGCTGGCAGCAGGACCAGGGCAAGCAGCAGATGTTCGACTTCATCGCGACGGGCATCCCGTTCGACGGCGTCTGGACCTCGGGGATCGACAACGTGATCGTCGATGCCTTCCTCGAATCCGGCGCACCGCTGGTGCCGATCGTGGGCGCCGACAACGCCGGCTTCGTGGCGATGCTGCAGGATGTCGAGGGCCTCGAGGGCGCGGCGGTGACCAACCCCGGCTCCATCGGCGGCGCGGGTGTCGCGGTGGCGCTGAACATCCTCAACGGCAACCCGCCGGAAGAGACCACCGTGCTCGTCGACCCGGTCCTGTGGCAGAACACCACCGACGAAGGCCGCGAGCAGATCGCGAACGCCCAGAACCCGAACCTCGACCCGGAATGGCCGGTGTCGGTCGAGATCCCGGGCTACACGACCTACTCGATGGACGAGATCATCGCCTGCGAAGGCCCCGGCGAGTGATCTGACCGTTATCAAAGCCGCCTCCGGAACATCGCTCCGGGGGCGGTCCTGCAACCGACGACCCCAGGGACGCGAATGACCGACCAGACCGACGCCCGCGCGCTTCTCGATGCCAGCGGCGTCGCCAAGAGCTTCGGCGCCGTTCGCGCCCTGACCGACGCGAGCCTGTCCGTGAACGCGGGCGAGGTGGTGGCGCTGATGGGCGCCAACGGCGCCGGGAAATCCACCTTCGTCAAGATCCTCACCGGCGCGCTCAGGCCCGACCGGGGGCGTGTGCTGATCCGCGGGCAGGAGGCCCGCGTCGGATCGCCCGCCGAGGCCCGCGCCTCGGGTCTCGTGCCGGTCTACCAGGAACCTTCGCTGATCCCCGACCTGACCGTGGCGGAGAACCTGCGCCTGACCGATACGCCGGTCGATCCGTTCCGCGCCTATGTCGACGATCTCGGCATCGCGAACCTGCGCCTCGGCGCGCTGATCCATTCGCTGCCGCTGGCGACGCTCCGCATCTTCGATCTCGCCCGCGCGCTGGCCTCCGACCCCGACGTGCTGCTTCTGGACGAGATGACCGCCGCGCTTCCCACGGACCTCGTGGAACGGGTGCTGAAGGTCGTCCGCGCCCGCGCCGACGCGGGCTCGGGCGTCATCTACATCTCTCACCGCTTCACCGAGATCTCCGCGCTCTGCGACCGCGCCGTGGTGCTGCGCGACGGCAGGACGGTGGGCGACCTCGCGATCGAGGAAGGTGTCGAGGACCGGGTGGTGGAGCTGATGCTCGGCGCGAGGATCGACCTCGGCCGCCGCGCCGGGCTGGCCCATGCCGAGGCCCGCACCGGCACGCCCCGGCTCAAGGTACGCAACCTCGCCGCCGCGCCCAAGCTGACCGACGTGTCCTTCGACCTGCATCCGGGCGAGGTGCTCGGCGTCGTCGCGCTGGAAGGCCAGGGGCAGGACGAACTGTTCGACGTGCTGTCCGGCTTCCGCCGCGCCACCGGCGGCACGCTCGAGGTGGACGGCACGCCCGAAAGCTTCGGCCACCCCGCCGATGCCATTGCCCGCGGCCTGACCTTTGTGCCGGGCGACCGTGCCCATGCCCTGCTGGCGGAGCGGTCGGTGCGCGAGAACATCGCCCTGCCCTTCGCGGCGCGTATCCGGAACTGGGGCCCGCTGAAGCTGCGCCACGAACGGGACCGCGTGGCCCATGCCATCGAGAAGCTGCAGATCGACACCCGCGCCCAGGGCGAGGTGCGGCGGCTGTCCGGCGGCAACCAGCAGAAGGTCACCATCGGCCGCTGGCTCGCCACCGGGGTCGAGACGCTGCTGCTGTTCGACCCGACCCGCGGCATCGACGTGCGCACGAAACGCCAGATCTACCCGCTGGTGCGGGAACTGGCGGCGAACAGGTCGGCGGTGCTGTTCTACACCTCGGAACTGGAGGAGGTGCCGCTGGCCTGCGACCGCGCCGTTGTCATCTTCAACGGACGCACCGTGGCCGAGATCGACGCATCCGAGGCCGACGAGCAGACGCTCATGCGCGCCGCCTACGGCCTGGCCGAGGAGGGCGCGGCATGAGTGCGATCCTGAGGGCCCACGCCTGGAGCATCGGCCTCGCCATCCTGTTCCTTGCGCTCCTAGGCCTCGCCAAGGTGATCCAGCCGTCTTTCGGCATCACCGGGCTGGAAAGCCTCGCCCGCGCCGCCCTGCCCTTCGCCTTCGCCACCGCCGCGATGGCGGTGGTGGTCATCGTCGGCGGCATCGACCTGTCGGTGGCCTCGATGATGGCGGTCGCCTCGGTCACCGCCGCCGTCCTGATGCAGACCATGCCGGCCGTGCCCGCCATCGTCATCACGCTGGCCGCCGGCGCGCTGATGGGCGCGATCAACGGCGGGCTGATCGTCGTCACGCGGGTGCCCGACATCGTGGCGACGCTGGCGATGCTGTTCGTCTGGGAAGGCGTCGCGCTCCTGATCCTGAACGCGCCGGGCGGCACCGCCGCCGACTGGTTGGAGAACACCATCCGCGGCAGTTTCGTGATCCCGGGCCTGCCGAAGGCCCTGGTTCTCATGACGGTCTGCGTGGCGGTGGTCTGGGTGCCGCTGAAACGGTCGAAGCTCGGCCTGTCGATCTACGCCACCGGCAGCCACGAGAACGCGGCCTTCCGCTCCGGCGTCGCGGTCGGCAAGACCCGCATCGCGGCCTACGCGGTCTGCGGGCTGTTCGCCGCGATGGGCGGCCTCAGCCTCACCATGCTGACCGGCATCGGCGAGCCCGTTCCCGGCCCCTACCTGATGGCCTCGGTCGCGGCGGTCGTTCTTGGCGGCGTCGTGCTCGGCGGCGGCATCGGCGGGCTTCTCGGCCCGATCATCGCGGTCTTCATCCTGCGGATCATCCGCACGATCCTGACACTCGCCGCGGTCGATCCGAACGTCACCACCATCGTCGAGGGCACCATCATGGTCGCCGTCGTCATGCTCGGCGCGCTGGTGATGATGCGCGGGAGGGAAACGGTATGAGCAGCGCCCCCGACACGCAGGACCATACCCCGCCGCTCGTCCGCGTCGGGCGCTTCCTCGGCGACAACCCGATGATCCCGCTCCTGGTCCTCCTGGCCGCGCTGATCGGCGTGCTGGAGATCATGCGCCCCGGCATCGTCTCGCCGTTCTGGGCCGGGAACACGATCAAGTTCGCGATCCCGCTGGCGATGCTGGCCGCCTGCCAGATGCTGACCATGCTGACCGCGGGCATCGACCTGTCGGCGGCCGTCGTCGCCACCGTCGCGGGATTCGTCGTGGCCACCGTCTCGCCGCTCCACGGCGACGGCGCGGGGATCGCGGTGGCGCTGCTCGCGGCCGCCGCAGTCGGCCTCGTGAACGGCTTCGGCGTCGGTGTCGCGCGGGTCCATCCGCTCATCATGACGCTCGGCACCGGGCTGATCGCCACCGGCTGTCTCCAGGTCTACCAGCGGCTGGTTATCGCCACCGGGTCGGACATCCCGGACATGCTGGAATGGCTCGGGACGGGGCGCACCGCGGGGCTTCCGAACGGGCTGTTCCTGTTCGTGCCCTTCGCCGCGATCATCCTGCTCGGCTTGCGCTTCACCGGCTTCGGGCGGCTCCTGTTCGCGCTCGGCTCGAACGAGCACGCGGCGAAGCTGTCGGGTACACGAAGCTGGCAGGTCTACATCGCGCTCTATCTCCTGTCGGCGCTGATCGCGGGGATCACGGGGCTGCTCTACGTGGGCATGATCCGCGCGCCCTCGCTGTCGCTCGCCAACCCGCTCCTGCTGCCGTCGGTCGCCGCGGCGGTCATCGGGGGCACGTCCATCTTCGGCGGCCGCGGAAGCTACGCGGGGGCCATCGTCGGTGCGCTGATCCTGACCGTGCTCGGCACGCTCCTGACGCTGTTGCAGATGCCGGAAGGCGCGCGGCGGATCCTGTTCGGCGCGATCATCCTGGCCGTCACGGCGCTCTACGTGAGGTTCACCGAAAGCCGCTAAAGGGGGGAGACATGGCGAGATTCCGGGTCGCGGGCATCCGCTTCGACCACATGCACATGGGCGACCTGCTGCGGCAGGTGCACGACCACCCAGAGGCCGAAATCGCCGCGATCTACGACCCCGACCCGGCGAAGATGCGGGGCGCGATCGAGACTTTCGGCATCCCCGCCGACCGGGTCTTCACCGATTTCGATGCCTGCATGGCGGCCGGGCCCTACGATCTCGCGATCAACTGCGCGGCCACCGCCGACCACGCCGCGGTCGCGGAGGCGCTGGCGCCGCACGGCTGCAACGTCTTCGTCGAGAAGCCCTTTGCCGCCAGTGCCGACGACGCGCGGCGGATGATCGCGGCGATGGAGGGAACCCGGCGGCTGATGGCGATCAACTGGCCGCTCGCCTGGGTGGAAAGCCACGTCACCGCCAAGCGCCTGATCGACGAGGGGCTGATCGGGGAGTTGCGCGAGGTCCGCTACTACGGCGGCAACCGCGGGCCGCTCTACCACCTCGCCGACAAGGTCGAGGTCAGCCCCGAGGAGGTCGAGCGCCAGAAGCCCACGTCGTGGTGGTACAAGCGCGCCGCGGGCGGCGGTTCCCTGCTGGACTATATGGGCTACGGCGCCACGCTCGGGACCTGGTACATGGACGGCCGCGCGCCGGTCGAGATCACCTGCGCCGTGGACGAGACGCCGGGGATCGAGGTCGACCAGCACGCGGTCGCGGTGCTGCGCTACGACACCGGCCTGTCGAAGATCGAGACGCGGTGGGGCACCTTCACCGATCCCTGGGTGACGCAGCCGCAGCCCTTCACGGGCTTCACCTTCGCCGGGTCCGACGGAACGATGGTCAGCCCCGATTACGCCGCCGCGGTGCGGGTCCAGACCCGCGACAGGCCCGAGGTGCACGAAATCGCGGTCGATCCCTTGCCGGAGGGGCGGCGGAACGGGATCGAGTACGTGCTCGGCTGCATCGACCGGGGCGAGGCCATCGGCGGACCGCTCGCCCCCGACCTCTGCCTGCTCGCACAACGGATCGTGGACACGGCTGCCGCGTCCGCCGCGCAGAAGCGCACGCTGGCGCTGTTGCCGTGACCACGGATACCGAAACCTACGCGCTCAGATCGGGCGAGAAGGCCGGGATCCCCGCGCCCGACCTGCCCTACCGCCCGCCCGCGCCGAAGAACTGGAAGCCGCGCATTGGCGTGATCGGGACGGGCGGAATTTCTGCCAGCCATCTCGACGCCTACCGCGCCGCGGGATGGGACGTCGCGGCGCTCTGGAACCGCACCCGCGCCACGGCGGAGGGCCGCGCGGCGGAGTATTTTCCCGGCGCGGTGGTGGTCGATACGCCGCTGGAAATACTGGAAGATTCTGCCATCGACGTGGTGGATATCACGCTGCACCCGGAACATCGCGAACCGCTGATCGAGGCCGCCCTGCGCGCGGGCAAGCACGTCCTGAGCCAGAAGCCCTTCGTCACCGACCTCGACCGGGGCGCGGCGCTGGTGGCGCTGGCCGACGACAACGGCGTGTCGCTGGCGGTGAACCAGAACGGCCGATGGGCGCCGCACCTCGCTTGGATGCGGGAGGCCGTGCGGGCCGGGCTGATCGGCGATCTCGTCTCCGCGCATGTCTCGATCCACTGGAACCACGGCTGGACCGCGGGCACGCCCTTCGACGAGATCGAGGACCTCGTGCTGTACGACTTCGGGGTGCACTGGTTCGACTTCGTGACCTCCGTCGCGGGCGGGCGGATCCGCAGCGTCGTGGCGCAGGCCGTGCGCGCGCGGGGCCAGGAAAACAAGGTGCCGCTGCTTGCGCAGGCGCTGGTGCGGATGGAGGGCGGACAGGCGAGCCTCGTCTTCGACGGGGCGACGCCGCAGGGGTCGGCTGACCGGACGTGGATCGGCGGCACCGGCGGAAGCCTCCTGTCGGAGGGGCCGGACCTCGGGAACCAGCAGGTGACGCTGACGACGGCGAAGGGCGTCGCGCGCCCGAAGCTGGAAGGCCAGTGGTTCAACGACGGGTTCCGCGGCGCGATGGGCGAGCTTCTGTCCGCGGTGGAGGACGGGCGGGAGCCGCTGAATTCCGCCCGCGCGAACCTCGACAGCCTCGCGCTGACCTTCGCCGCAGTGGCATCGGCGCGGACCGGGCGGGAGGTGGAGGTGGGGAGCGTCCGGCGGCTTCACGGGGGCCAGTGACGTCCCAGGAACCGACGCCCGTGTCGGAAATTTCCGACGCATGTGTCGAGAATTTTCGTCGCCCCTGTCGGAAATCCCGGGCCACCGGCATGTCCCGTCGCCGACGACGTGCCCGACGCGAGGCTTTGACCGGGGCGAGACCGTCGTTCCGACGCCCGCCCGGTCGCCCGCCGCTCAGGTCGTCTCGGTCACCTTCTTCAGGTGGCGCGGCTGGTCCGGGTCGATGCCCATCGACACCGCCATCCCCTCGATCAGCCCGTAGAAGGTGACGATCAGCGCCAGCGGGTCGGTCAGCGGGTGGCCGGTGCGGGCGGCGGGAAGCGCGGTCGCCTTCCGCACCTTCGGCGTCGTCGCGAAAACCGTCGCGCCCTTCGACGCCAGTTCGTCCGCGACCTCCGCCACACCGGCCTCGGCGGCATCGGCGGCGGCGAAGGCGAGCACCGGGAAACCCTCACCGACGATCGACACCGGGCCGTGCAGCACCTCGGCGGAGGAATAGCTTTCGCCGTGGATCAGGCAGGTCTCCTTCAGCTTCAGCGCGGCCTCGTTGGAGATCGCCCAGGCGGGGCCGCGGCCGAGCGTGTAGGGCGCCGCCGCCGTCAGCGGACCGGCCGCCGCCGACCAGTCGAGCGCCGTTGCCTCCGCCAGCCGTTCGGGCAGGGCCGCGATGGCGCGGAGCAGGGCCGCGTCACCCGCCGTCTCGGCCAGCAGCCAGAGCCCCGCCAGCACCGAGTTCACGAAGGATTTCGTCGCCACCACGCTCAGTTCCGGCCCGGCATGGAGATCCAGCACGACATCCGCCGCCGCGGCCAACCGCGAGCCGGCGTCGTTCGTCACCGCCAGCGTCATCGCCCCGCCCTCGCCCGCCGCGCGCGTCATCGCCACGATGTCCGGGCTTTGCCCCGACTGGCTCACCGCGAGGCACAGGCCCCGGTCGAGCCGCAGGGACGCCCCGTAGACCGACGCGACCGAGGGGCCGACCGACGCCACCGGCAGGCCAAGCAGGATCTCGGCGGCGTATTTCAGGTAGGTGCAGGCGTGGTCCGAGGAGCCACGCGCCACGGTGACGATCACCCTCGGGTCGAGCTTGGCGATCCCGGCCGCCGCCTCCCGGATCGCCGGTGCGCCGCGGTCGAGCAGCCGCGCCGCGGCGTCCGGTATCTCCGCGATCTCGCGGCGCATCGCTGTCGGGGTCATCTCTGCCTGCCTTCCCGTTTCCGCGGCGACCCTGCCCGGACGGCGCGGCCAAGTCCATGTCTTGCCGCCGGTTTTTCGCTGCGCGATGCTGGCCCGGATGCGACGGGGGATTGTCCGATGGTGAAGGTGCTGATCGTGGGTCTCGGCAACATGGGCCAAAGCCATGCGCTCGCCCATCTCGCCGCCGGGTCGGAGATCACGGGGCTGGTGCAGCGGACCCCCCGCGCGCTTCCCGAACCGCTCCGCGCCCTGCCGCAGTTCCGCACGTTCGAAGAAGGACTGGCGACCGCCCCGGATCTCGTGGTGATCGCGACCTATACCGACAGCCACGCCGACCTGGCGCTGAAGGCCATTGCGGCGGGGGCGCATGTCTTCGTCGAGAAACCGCTCGCCGCGACGGTCGAGGAGGCGGAGCGCGTCGTGGCCGCCGCGACCGCCGCCAACCGCAAGCTCGTGACCGGGTACATCCTGCGGCATCACCCGTCCTGGCAGCGCATGATCGCGGAGGCGCGCGCGCTTGGCGGCCCGTGGGTCTTCCGCATGAACCTGAACCAGCAGTCGAGCGGAGCGGAGTGGGAGACGCACAAGGCGCTGATGCGCACCACCTCGCCGCTCGTCGATTGCGGCGTCCATTACGTCGACGTGATGTGCCAGGTGACCGACGCCGCGCCGGTGCGGGTGCAGGGGATCGGGCTGCGCCTGTCGGACGAGATCGCGCCGGAGATGTACAACTACGGCCAGTTGCAGGTGGTGTTCGCCGATGGCTCCGTCGGCTGGTACGAGGCCGGGTGGGGGCCGATGATGTCGGAGACCGCGTTCTTCGTGAAGGACATCGTCAGCCCCGGGGGATCGGTCTCGATCCTCGATGCCGACAAGGGCGCGTCGGCGGATATCGACGGGCATACGAAGGTCGGCGGGCTGCTCGTCCACCGGCCCGGCGGCGACGACCTGATCGAGCTGCCGGATGAGCCCGGCCACCAGGCGCTCTGCGACGCCGAGCAGGCCTTCGTCCTCCGCGCCATCGCGGAGGACATCGACCTGGCCCGGCACATGCAGGACGCGGTGCAGTCCCTGCGCATCTGCCTCGCCGCGGACGAGAGCATCCGCACCGGGCAGCCGGTGACGCTCGGCTAGGGGTTCGCCGCCGTCACCTGCGCCTGGTAGGCCCGTTCCCGTTCCGGCCAGGTGGACCGGATGTAATCCAGCACCGCGCGGATCTCGTCATCGGTCAGGACGTCGCCGAAGCCCGGCATGTCGCTTTCGTAGCCGTTGCCGACGACAGCCTCGGTCCCCTCGCGGACGATGCGGAACAGGACCGCGTCGGGGTGGTGCCAGGTATGCCCGCTGGCGTCGTGGGGCGGTGCGGGCAGGCGGGCGGTGTTCGGATCGCGCCGCTGCCAGAACGGCTGGCCCTGCAGGTTCGCCCCGTGGCAGGCGGCGCAGTTGGCCTCGTAGAGCGCGCGGCCCTCGGCGATGCGGCCCGGATCGGGCTCCTGCGCAGCGCCCTCCCCCGTCCGCAGGACCAGGAGGAGCGACGCGGCGACGGCGAGCGCGATGGCCCCGAGCGAGATCGCGTAGACCCTCGTCACAGCTTCACCCCCCGCAGCCTGAGCGCGTTCGCGATCACCGACACCGACGACAGGCTCATCGCCGCCGCCGCCACGATCGGGGACAACAGGATGCCGAGGAAGGGATACAGGACCCCCGCCGCGACCGGCACGCCGAGCGAATTGTAGACGAAGGCGAAGAACAGGTTCTGGCGGATGTTGGCGAGCGTCGCGCGGGCAAGCCTGCGGGCCCGGACGATGCCGCCGAGATCACCCTTCAGGAGCGTGATGCCGGCGCTTTCCACCGCCACGTCGGCGCCGGTGCCCATCGCGATCCCGACATCCGCCGCGGCGAGCGCGGGGGCGTCGTTCACGCCGTCGCCGGCCATCGCGACCGAGAGCCCCTCGCCGCGAAGTTTCTCGACCAGCGCGGTCTTGTCCTCGGGCCGGAGCCCGGCGTGAACCTCGTCGATGCCGAGCTGCCGGGCCACCGCCTGCGCCGTGGCCTCGGCGTCGCCGGTGGCCATGACGATGCGCAGGCCCTCCCGGTGCAGGGCGCGGATCGCGTCCGGCGTGGTCTGCCGGATCGGGTCGGCGACCGCCACCAGCCCGGCGGCGCGACCGTCGAGCGCGAGGAACATCGCGGTCTTGCCGTCGGCGGCGAGCGCCTCGGCACGGTCCCGCAATGCGCCGGGATCGACGCCCAGGTCCGCCATAAGCGCGGCGTTGCCGAGCGCCGCGTCCTGCCCGCCGACGCGGGCGGTGACGCCCTTGCCGGTGACGGCCTCGAACTCCTCGGCCTCCGCCCGCTCCGCGCCGCGGTCCTTCGCGCCGGCGATGATCGCCTCGGCCAGCGGGTGTTCCGACCCGCGTTCGAGCGCCGCTGCGACGGACAGGATGCGCGCCTCGTCGACGCCCTCCGCCGCGACCACGTCGGTCAGCGCGGGCTTGCCCTCGGTCAGGGTCCCGGTCTTGTCGACGACGACCACCTCGGCGCCGGCGAAGCGTTCCAGCGCCTCGGCGTCGCGCACCAGCACGCCCGCCGACGCCCCGCGCCCGGTGGCGACCATCACCGACATCGGCGTGGCGAGACCCAGCGCGCAGGGGCAGGCGATGATGAGCACGCTGACCGCCGCGACGAAACCGTAGGACAGCGCGGGGGACGGGCCGAACAGCCACCAGGCTGCGAAGGCCAGCACCGCGATGGCGACGACCGTGGGGACGAAGTAGCGCGCCACGCGGTCGGCCAGCGCCTGGATCGGCGCGCGGGACCGCTGCGCGCTGGCGACCATCGCGACGATCCGGCTGAGAACGGTGTCCGCGCCCACGCTCGTCGCCCGCATCAGGAAACTTCCGGTCTTGTTCAGCGTGCCGCCGGTGACCTCGTCGCCCTCGGCCTTCTCGACCGGCACCGGTTCCCCCGTGATCATGCTTTCGTCGACCGAGGACCGGCCTTCCGTCACCTCGCCGTCGACCGGCACCGCCTCGCCCGGGCGCACCCGCAGGATGTCGCCGGCCTTCACGTCATCGAGCGGGACATCCGTTTCCTCGCCATCCGCGACGCGGCGGGCGGTCTTTGGGGCGAGGTCCATCAGCGCGCGGATCGCGTCGCCGGTCCGTTCGCGGGCCGACAATTCGAGGATCTGCCCGACCAGGACGAGGACGAGGATCACCGCCGCGGCCTCGAAATAGACCGGGGGCAGACCGTGTTCGCGCATCGACGCGGGGAAGATGCCGGGCACCAGCAGGGCCGCGACCGAGGCCAGCCACGCCGCCCCGGTGCCGATGGCGATCAGCGTCCACATGTTCGGCGAGCGGTTCACGATCGACGACCAGCCGCGCTTGAAGAAGGGCCGGCAGAGCCAGAGAACCGGCGTCGCCAGTGCGAACTGCACCCAGCCGAAGGCGCGGTGGCCGATCCAGTCCGCGAAGGGCAGGCCGACATGCGATCCCATTTCCAGCAGGAACACGGAGGCGGCGAGCGGCCCCGCGATCCAGAGTTTCCGCCGGAACTCCACCAGCTCGGGGTTCGGACCGGCATCCGCGGTCGGGATCATCGGTTCCAGCGCCATGCCGCAGATCGGGCAGTCGCCGGGATGGTCCTGCACGATCTCGGGGTCCATCGGGCAGGTGTAGAGCGTGCCCTCGGGCATCGGCTCCGGCGCGGGGCGGTCGCCCTCGTAGCGCGCGGGATCGGCCTCGAACTTGTCCTTGCAGCCGGCGGAGCAGAAGTAGTGCCTGTGACCCTCGTGCCTGGCCATGTGCTTCGCCGTCGCGCGTTCGACGGTCATGCCGCAGACCGGGTCCTTCGCCGTCCGGTAGGCGTCGGGGTCGGCCAGGAACTTGTCGCGGCAGCTTTCGCAGCAGAACCGGTAGAGATGCCCGTCGAGCTCCGCCTCGGGCTTGTCCGCGTCCGGGTCCACGATCATTCCGCAGACCGGGTCGCGGGTGATCGTGGTATCCGTTACCTTGTCGTGCAGTGTCATGTCGGCGTCTCCCACACCTTGAGTCGGCGAGTCGACGTCGTATGTAGGGGTTCCAGCAACTGGAAGGTCAAGCGATGAATATCGGCGACGTGGCCAGGCGGAGCGGACTGCCCGCCAAGACGATCCGCTACTACGAGGAAATCGGCCTGATCCGCCCCGACCGCGGCGGCAACGGCTACCGCGACTTTTCCGACGCCGACATGCACAAGCTGATCTTCGTGCAGCGCGCCCGGTCGCTCGGGTTCTCGGTCGAGGACTGCCGCGCGCTCCTGTCGCTGTGGGAGGACCGCAAGCGCGCCAGTTCCGACGTGCGCGGGCTTGCCGTCACGGTGCTGGACCGGATCGAGGCGAAGGTGTCGGAACTGCTGGCGATGAAGGCGACGCTGTCGACCCTGGTCGAACGCTGCCACGGCGACGACCGGCCGGATTGCCCGATCCTCGAAAGCCTGTCCGACGCGGACCGCGCCGGCTAGGGCTCCGGCGCGCCGAAGGCCGCGCGCCACCGCGCGATGAAGCGGCTTTCGTGGGCGCGGTCCATCGCCACCAGCAGGACCGGCGACAGCGGGATCGACCGGAACGGCACGGTGCCGTCCTCTTCCTCCTCGTCCATCCGGAGCTGCATCAGCGCCATTTCCCTCTGCCCCTCGGGCGACAGGAGGAAATCGAGAAACGCGCCCGCCGCGTCGCGGGCCGGTTCCGGTCCCGGCAGGATCGCGGCGCGGGACAGGACCAGCGTGTAGTCGCCGGGCAGGACGATGCCGAGATCGGGATTCTCCGCCGCCTCCAGCGCGGCGTAGGAGCCAAGGACGTTGTAGGCGATCAGGTAGTCGCCCTCCGCCACGCCGCGGATGATCTCGGCCGAGCAGCAGGTCGCCACCGCGCCGGAGCGGGCGAAGGCCTCCATCAGCGCGCCGAAGGTGCTGGCCTCCTGGCTGTCGGCATAGGCGAACAGGAAGCCGAGGCCGGACGCCTCGATGTCGTAGGTCGCGACCCGGCCCGCGTAGACCGAGGTCGCGGGGCGCAGCAGGTCGAGGATGTCGAACCGCGTGCGCGGCACCTCGTCCGCGGGCACGAGGCGGCGGTTGTAGACGATGACGGCGGGTTCGCGCGAGATGCCCCAGATCTCGTCGCGCCAGCGCAGGTCCGGCGGCAAGGCCGCCGTCGCCGCCGAGCGCCAGTCCGCCGCGCAGCGTTCGTTCACGAGGTCGACCATCTGGTGAACGCCGGACGAGATCACGATGTCCGCGCCGCGCTGCCCGGCGGCGCAATCCGCGGCGGTGAGCGCGTGGAGGTCGTTCGATCCCCATTGCTCGAACCGCACCGACAGGTCCGGCCGGGTCGCGAGGAACGCCGCGACGGTCGGGCCGAAAACGTCGATATCGGTGGTCGTCCGCAGGACGAGCGAGGTGCCGGCGTCCCCGGGGCCGAACGTCGCCACGGCCTCCTGCGCAACTGTCGGCGCGGCGTGGACCGCGGCGGCGATGGCGAGCAGGGCGGCGCGGATCATGGGCCGGTTCCTTCGGGTGCGGGCAGCGCCAGGACGGCGCGGAAGCCCCCGGCCGCGTGTTCCAGCCTGAGCCTGCCGCCATAGGCCTCGGCCACCGACTTGCTGATCGAAAGGCCGAGCCCCGAGGTCTGGCCCGACGACGCCGCGCTCCGCAGAAAGCGGTCACCGATGGCGTCGGCCACCCCCTCGGGCGGGCCGTCGCCGGCATCGCGGACCCAGAGCAGCCGTTCGCCGCCCTCGATCCCGGTTCCGACGGCGATGGGCGGGTGCCCGTGGCTGAGCGCGTTCGACAGGAGGTTCTTGGCGGCCTCCCTGAGCGACAGGGCGTCGGCCATCACGGTGACCGGATCCTCGCCGATTTCCAGCCGCACCTCCGTTCCCGGCGCGATCACGAGGTGGTCGCCGGCCTCGACGATGTCGAGCGCGATGTCGCGCAGGTCCAGCGCCTCGCGCCGGGCCGAGCCGGTGCGGTGGACGACGAGCGCGTGGGACAGCATCTGGTCGAGAAGCCGCCCGAGGCTGACCGACCGGCGATGGATGCGTTCCACCAGCCCGTCGCGCCGGGCCGGGTCGGTTTCCGTCAGCGCGAGGTCCGCCTGCGCCCTGAGCGCCGCGACTGGCGTGCGCAACTGGTGCGCGCTGTCCGAAATCAGGTTGCGCGTGGTGTCGAACTGGCGTTCCAGCCGCGCCATGAAGGTGTTGACCGATCCGACCAGCGGCGCGACCTCGCGCGGGGCGGCGGTTTCCAGCGGGGTCAGGTCCTGCGGATCCCGCGCCGCGATCCGGCGGGCCAGCCGGTCGAGCGGCCGCAGCGCCGAGCGCACCACGAAGACCGCGAGCGCCAGCATCGCGAAGCCCCCGACCGCGAGGCCGTAGAGCGCCTTGGAGGTGATGTCGAAGGCGAGGTCCCGGCGCGCCTGCAGGGTCTGGCCGACGATGACCTCGACGTTTCCCGACACGCTGCGTTCCGCGAAGCGGCGGGTCACGCGCAGGAACCGCGCCGGTTCGCCCCGGAAATCGGCGTCGTAGAAATCCGCGCCCTCGGGCGGGGCGGGCAGTTCGGCATGGCCGGTCAGGACCTCGCCGTCGACGCCGCGGACCTGGTAGGCGATGCGGTCGTCGGGGGCCAGCGCGAGAAGCTCGAAGGCGGACACCGGGATGTCCACGACGACCCTGCCGTTTTCCACCCCGACCGAGGCCGCGATGTCCGAGGCCGCCCCGACCAGGAGCCGGTCGTAGGTTTCCCGCGCCGCCGCCCGCCCGTAGCCGAAGGCGGCCAGCGCCAGCACCAGCCCGCCGACGATCAGGAGCCCGGTGATCCCGAATGCGAGCCGCGCGGTCAGCGACAGCGGCGCGCGCTCAGCCATCGGTGTCGAGCCGGTAGCCGTGCCCCCGCAGGGTCCGGATCACCACGCCGCTGCCGGCCAGCTTCTTGCGCAGGCGCGCGACGTAGAGCTCGATCGCGTTCACGCCGACATCGGCTTCGTCGAAGGCATAGAGCCCGTCCATCAGCCGGTCCTTCGACAGGACCTGCCCGCGGCCGCGCAGGAGGATCCCCAGAAGCGAGAATTCTCGCGGCGTCAGGTCGAGCCGCGTGCCCGCCACCGCCGCGGTCCCGGCGGCCGGGTTGTAGCTGAGCGCGCCCGCCGTCAGCTCCGCCGAGCGGTCCGCGGGTTCGCGGCGCTGCATGACGTGGAGCCGGGCCTCCAGCTCGCGGTGGTCGAACGGCTTCACGAGGTAGTCGTCGGCGCCGAGCCCGAAGGCCGAGATCTTGTCGTCGACCGAGAACAGCGCGGTCAGCATCAGGACCGGTTCGTGCCGCCCGGCGGAGCGGATTTCCCGCAGGAGGTCGGTGCCGGACCCGTCGGGCAGGTTGATGTCGAGGATCAGCGCGTCGTAACGCTGCACGGCAAGGCAGTCGCGCGCGGAAGCCATCGTCCCCGCGAGATCGCAGGCGATGCCGCTGCGCCGGAATCGCGCCTGCGTCGCCTCGGCCAGGTCCGAGGCATCTTCAACCAGGAGAACGCGCATCCTCCCTCCTCCGTCCCTTCGGGCGAGACTCTGACAGTTTCGCGACAGGTTCAACCGCTATGGTCGTGCCAAGCCCGGTCATGGGAGCTGAGACCGGGCTGCCAACGGAGGAGACATCAATGGCAATCAATTCGCTTCGCGCGGCACTCGCCGTCGCGGCCCTTGGCCTGTCCGCAGGCGCGGCCACCGCGCAGGACTTCACCCCCGAACAGCCGGAATGCATCGCGCCGGCGAACCCGGGCGGCGGCTGGGACTTCACCTGCCGCCAGGTCGGCCGGACCCTTCAGGACCTCGGCCTGATCACCGCGACCATGCAGGTCGTCAACCTCGCCGGCGGCGGCGGCGGCGCGGCCTACGCCGAGGTCGTGAACGAACGCAACGACGACGACGACCTGATCGTCGCGGCCTCGACCGCCACGGCGACCCGGCTCGCGCAGGGCGCCTATCCCGGCAACACGATGGACGAGGTCCGCTGGATCGGCTCCGTCGGCGCCGACTACGGCGTGATCGCCGTGGCCGCGGACAGCGACATCCAGGACCTGACCGGCCTGCTCGACATGATCCGCGACACGCCGGAGAACGTGGCCGTCGCGGGCGGCTCCGCCGTCGGCGGCTGGGACCACCTGAAGGTCCTGATCGCGACCTCGGCCTACGGCATCGACGACCCCCGCGCGGTCCGCTACATCGCCTTCGACGGCGGCGGCGAGGCGGTGACGCAGCTTCTGGCCGGGTCGGTCCAGGCCTTCACCGGCGACCTGTCCGAGGCCATCGGCTTCGTCGAATCCGGTGACATCCGGGTGATCGCGGTCCTGTCGCCCGAGCGGCTGTCCGGCGAGTTCGCCGACTTCCCGACCGCGCGCGAGCAGGGCGTCGACGCCATCGGCGCCAACTGGCGCGGCTTCTACGGCCCGGGCGACATGTCGGACGAGGCCTACAACGGCTGGGCGTCGATGATCGACACGCTCTACGCCTCGGACGAGTGGCAGCAGATCATGACCGACAACGGTCTCGCCCCGCTCGACCTGCAGGGAGAGGAGTTCCAGGCCTTCGTCGCGGACTCGGTCGCGCAGATCGAGTCGATCTCGCGCGAGATCGGCATCATCCAGTAAACCGACACGTCCGGGCGGGGGCCGCGCGCCCCCGCCCGGACCCGTTTGCCGCAGGAGGAGGGGGCAGATGAGCGACCGGATATTCGGAGCGACGGGCCTCGCCCTCGCGATCTTCTACGCATGGGCGGCGTTGCAGGTGCAGGAAAGCTTCCTGTCGGACGTCGTCGGACCGAAGGCCTTCCCGCTGATCGTCGCGGCGATCCTGGGCCTCGCGTCACTGGTGATCCTGATCTTCCCCGACCCCGAACCGCGCTGGCCCGGCATCATGCAACTGGCCGAGATCGCGGGCGCGGTCGTCGTGATGATCCTATACGCGCAGCTCCTGCCGGAGCTCGGCTTCGTCTTCGCGACCGCGCTGGCCTCGTTCTACCTGTCGTGGCGGCTCGGCACGCCGGTGCTCCAGGCCGCTCTTGCGGGCGTGGTCATCGCCGTCGCCATCTACGTCATCTTCCACCTCGTGCTCGGGCTGTCGCTGGCCCGCGGCCCGTTCGGTTTCTGAGGGGGAAGGCACGTCATGGACACCCTCTCCAACCTCGCCGACGGCTTCGCCATCGCGATCACCTGGCAGAACCTCGGGCTCGCGGTCCTGGGCTGCTTTCTCGGCACCATCTTCGGCGCGCTGCCCGGTCTCGGGCCGTCGAACGGCGTCGCGATCCTGATCCCGCTCGCCTTCTCGCTCGGGCTCGGCCCTGTCGCCTCGCTGATCCTGCTGACATCGGTCTACTACGGCGCGATGTACGGCGGGCGGATCAGTTCGATCCTGCTGAACATCCCCGGCGACGAACCGGCGATGATGACCTGTCTCGACGGCTACCCGATGGCGCAGCAGGGCAAGGCCGGGGAGGCGCTGTCGCTCAGCGGCATCGCGTCCTTCGTCGGCGCCTTCATCGCGACCTGGGGTCTCATCATCCTCGCACCGCAGCTCGTGCGCTTCGCGCTCCTGTTCGGGCCGGCGGAATACTTCGCGCTGTTCGTGCTGGCCTTCGCCACGCTCGGCGGCGTGTCCTCCACCAACCAGGCGAAATCGGCCTTCGCGGCGATGCTCGGCCTCGGGCTCGCCTGCATCGGGGTCGACACGCAGACCGGCGTCCCGCGCCTGACCTTCGGCGAGGTCCACCTCTATGACGGGATCGACTTCCTCGTCGCGATCGTCGGCCTGTTCGCCCTGTCGGAGGTGTTCATCTTCCTCGAACACCGGCACGGCAAGGCGGACGCGGAGGGCAAGAAGATGGTCATCGGCCGCCTGACCCCGCCGCTGTCGGTGCTGGCGCGCTGCACGCCGACGATGCTGCGGACCTCGGTCATCGGCTTCGTCGCGGGCGTGCTGCCGGGGGCCGGGGCATCGCTCGGGTCGTTCCTCAGCTACTCGATGGAGAAGCAGATCGTCGACCGCGAGGGCAAGACCTTCGGCAAGGGCGATCCGCGCGGGGTCGCCGCGCCCGAAGCCGGGAACAACGCCGCCGCGGGCGGGGCGCTGGTGCCGATGCTGTCGCTCGGCGTGCCGGGGTCGGGCACCACGGCGGTCCTGCTCGCGGTTCTCCTGTCGCTGAACATCACGCCCGGGCCGCTCCTGTTCAACAACAACCCCGACGTGGTCTGGGGCCTGATCGCGGCGCTGTTCATCGCCAACATCGTGCTCCTGGCAATGAACATCCCGATGGTCGGGCTGTTCACCCGCGTCCTGCTGATCCCGCCGCGGTTCCTGATGCCGGCGGTGGCGATGATCTCGTTCGTCGGGATCTACGGCATCTCGGGCTCGACCTTCGACCTGATGCTGATGATCGGCTTCGGGGTGATGGGTTGGGTGCTCAGAAAGCTCGACGTGCCGCTGGTGCCGATCATCCTCGGCACGCTGCTCGGAAACGTGATGGAGAACAACCTCCGCCGCGCGATCACGATCTCGAACGGCGACTGGCTGACGCTGGTCGGATCGCCGCTCGCCATCGGGCTCTGGGTCGTGGCGGTGGTCGGGTTCCTGCTGCCGATCGTGATCGGCCGCACGGTCCGCGCCCGGATGCGCCGCGACACCGAAGGGTCCACCGTGGACTGAACCGACACCGGGATCGGCGGCTTGTCAGCCGCCGATCTCGTTCAGGAACACCCCGATCGCCTCGACGCAGTCCCGCCACGCCGGTTCGCTGTCGACGATGATGTGGTTCCGGCTTTCGAGCGGCACGAACTGCGCGCCGGGAATGCCGGAGGCGAGCGCCCTGCCCTGGTCCATCGGGATGCGCTGGTCGTGCCGGGAATGCAGCACGATGGTCGGCGCGCGCACCTGCGCCAGCCGGTCGCGCACGTCGATCACCCCGAACGCCTCCTGGAACCGCGCCGCGTTCTCGGGCGAGGTCGTGTGGCGCTGGAAATCGTCGAACCACGCCAGGTCCTCGGCGCTCGCGTCGGGCATGAAGGTCTGCGAGAAGATGTGCCGGTACGCCGAGTTGTCCGTGCCCCAGCCGAGCCGGGTGAGGTTCAGCACCGCCTCGCGCCGGGCCTGTTCCTCAGGGCTGGCGAGGTGGCGCCAGCCGGCCGCGTAGCCGCCGATCAGGATCAGGCCGGTCACCCGCCCGGGGTGGCGCACGGCGTACTCGATCGACACCGCCGCGCCCTGGCTGATGCCGACGAGCGGAAACTTCTCCAGCCCCAGGGTGTCGACGACGGTCTCCAGGTCCTCGACGAAGGCCTCGAAGCTCAGGTCGGAGACGTCCCAGTCGGAAAGCCCGCAGCCGCGTTCGTCGTAGCGCACGAAGGTATGGGCGCGGGCGAGCTCCGCGAAGCTCTTGCCCCAGATCGGCGAGGTCCAGTCGAATTCGAGGTGGTTGAGCCAGTTCGCCGCCTTCAGGATCGGCGGGCCGGAGCCGATGGTGGCATAGGCGATCTTGGTGCCGTCGCGCACCTCGCAGAAGCCGATCCGTTGCGCCCGCAGGACCTTGGCGCGCGCGCGGGCGACGCGGACCTCCGGGTCGGGCGACCGCGGCGGTGCGACCGGGGGCGGATCGCCCGCCGCCGCGGCGGCGCGGGCGGCGCGTTCGTGCGCCTCGGCGCCCTCCGGGTCGGCGTCGTTCCACAGCTTCTGCCACTTCCGCGCTTCCATCGGCGGCAGGTCCGGGTGCAGCGCCAGCCGGCGCAGGACGCCCGCGCGCGCCATCCTCGCATCCTCCCGCTCGGCCATGAGCCAGGCGTCGAAGCCCTCGTCCCCGGCCCCGTCGAGCCCGTCGAGGAAGACCGCGTCGAGCTGCTCCGCCATCGCGGACAGGTCGTCGGGCGGGATGGTGCCGCCCTCGCGCAGCCGCGCGTGGATCGCGGCGATGTCGATCCGCGCGCCGTCGGCGTCGAACTGCACCCGTTCCCGGTCCGCGACGATGCGCGGGCGGTCCGGGGCGTCGACCGCGCGGCGCAGGTGTGACAGCGCCCACCTGAGCGCCGCCTTCGGGTCGTCCGGAAGATCCCAGAACAGCTCGCACAGCCGCTCGCGCCGGTGCGGGCGGTTGGTGGCGACGAGGAACGCGAGAAGGGCGCGCGCCTTGCGCGAGGCGGGCAGCGCGATGTCGCGACCACCGGCCACGACGCGGACCTCGCCAAGCAGCGTGATCTCGAGAGTGTCGCCCAAGGGTCCCTCCCCCTCGCGCAAAAACAACGACTGGGGACGGCCCTTACCACTGGGGCCACAACGCTGACAACAACGGAGCAACCCCAGATGACGGCATGGCCGCGGAACGCCGCCCGCCCGCCCTTTCACCGGGGCAGGGCCGGCGGCGTTCCCGCCGTGACATGAAGGAGTTCCCAAGTGAACCAGCTTACCCAGGCCGCCACCGCGGCCCCTTACCTTTTCGACCCGGCCTCGTTCGAGCCGGATCCCCACGCCGCCTTCGCGGCCCTGCGCGACGAGTACCCGGTGATCCAGACCGGGCCCGGGCAGTACCTCGCGCTGCGCGCTTCGGACGTGGTCGCGCTGCTGACCGATCCGCGCACGATCAATCCCGAGGGCGAGGCCTACGTCGCCCACCAGGGCGTGCCCGAGGGATCCGCCGCGCGGCTTCTGCGCGACATCCTGCTGTTCGACAACGGCCCCTCGCACCGCGCCAAGCGCGCGCTTTTCGCAAAGGCGTTCTCGCACGGGGCCATGCACGGCGCGCGGAGCCGCATCCGCACCGTCGCGGCGCGGATCATGGCCGACATGCCGCGCGGCGAGAGCTTCGACTTCACCGCCGCCGTCGCCGCCCGCGTCCCGTCCGAGATGATCGCCTCGATCTTCGGCCTGCCGCGCGGCGAGGCCGCGTGGTTCTCGGCCCGGGTCTACAGCCTCGTCCGGTCGGTCGCGCCGGTCTACCCGATGGACGTCCACGACGAGATCGAGACCGCCGCCGCGGAACTGACCGATTACGTCGAGCGGCACCTGCGCGAACGCCGCGCCGCGCCGCGCGACGATCTCCTGTCGACGGTGCTGGCGCGGTGGACCGAACGCCCCGAGATCTCGTTCGACAGCCTCGTGATCCAGGTCATCACGCTGGTGGTGGCGGGCACCGACACGACCCGCGCCGGGTTCGCGATGCTCGTCGCCCTGCTCCTGCGGCATCCGGAGCAATGGGACGCGGTGAAACGCGACGCGGGTCTCATCCCCGCCGCCGTCTACGAGGCGCTGCGCTACGAACCGCCGGTCGGGTCGATCCCGCGCCTCGCCGTCGAGGACATCGACATCGGCGGAACCGTGGTTCCCGCGGGATCCGTCCTGCGGCTCAGCACCCTGTCGGCGATGCGCGACCCGGGGCTGTTCGACGACCCCGACCGGTTCGACATCGCCCGCGCGGGCGTGCCCCGGCTGCACGCGGTGTTCGGGCTCGGCCCGCACAGGTGCCTCGGCGAGATGCTGGCGCGGATCGAGATGGAGGAAGGTCTCGCCGCCCTGATCCGCACCGCCCCCGGCATCGCGCTGGAAAGCGCGCCGCGGCTGGAAGGCTACGGCGGCATCCGCCAGGCGTCGCCGATGACGGTGCGTTTCGATTGATTCAAGCAGCTGAAGAAAAAGGAGATTTCAGAATGAACATTCACCACTACAGGACCCGCGGGATCGTCATCGTGTCCGTCAGCGGCGTCGCCGGGCCGGCCGCGGCCGGGGCGCTCTACGACGCGATGGTGGAGGCCGCGGCGGGGTGCGAACAGGACATGATCCTGGACCTGTCCGGCCTCGTGCACCTGTCCCGCAGCGCGGTCCGCGGCATCCTCGTGGCCGGCCGCCTCTTGCGGAACGCGGGCCGCCAGCTGCGCATCTGCCGCGCCGACGCATCGGTGGAGGCGCTGCTGATCGGTCTCGGCCTGTCGCACATCGTCCATTGCGACCGGAGCTTCGGCGACGCGCTGGCGGCGCTGTGGGAACGCCGGGCCGCGGCGGCACCGGGCGGGGCGAGCCTTGCCGTGCCGCGCGACCTCGCCGAGGCCGACGCGGCGCTTCGCGCGGAATACGCCCGGCACCTGATCGACGAGGGCTGGCGGCCCGCGTCGCGCGTGGCCGAGGTCTGCGGCTACCCGAGCGAACTGGACATGCGCCGCGCACTGCTGTGCCACGCCGAACCCGCCAACACCCAGACCGACCGCCTGGCCGCAACCGGCAGCTGAGACCGGACGCCAGGCGAACGTGACCCTACCGAAGGAAGGAAACCGAAGATGACCTACGAAGTGAACCCCTACCGCACCGCAACGCTCCGCCACGGCCGGACCGGGCCGGGCCTCCGCCAGCTGATCGCGGCATTCGGCCGGATGTTCGCCTCCCGGCGGCAGTACCGCCACCTGGAGGAGCTTCCGGACTACCTGCTGGACGACATCGGGCTGACCCGGTGGGACATCGCCCAGGCCCGGCGGGACGAGTCGCTGTTCTGAGCGCACCCGCCATCGCCGAAACCCGCGCCGCCGCCCCCCTATGGGCGGCGGCGCCGTCGCATCCGGGGCCCGCACCGTCCCGCCGGTTTGTCATCGGCCACCGACCGCGATATGGGTGAGCCGACCGGCGGACAACCACCGCCCATCGGAGGCACGCTCATGACCGCTGCGGCATCGGGGCAGACCACGTTCGCGATTGCCGGGCGCAGGATCGGCCCGGGTTGCCGGCCCTACATCGTCGCCGAGATGTCGGGAAACCATAACCACGACATCGAGCGCGCCATCCGGATCATCGACGCGGCCAAGGCGGCCGGGGCCAACGCGGTCAAGCTTCAGACCTACACCGCCGATACGATCACCATCGATCACGACGCGCCCGAGTTCACGGTGAAGGGCGGGCTCTGGGACGGCCGGCGGCTGCACGAGCTCTACGAGGAGGCGCACACACCCTGGGACTGGCACCCGCGGCTGTTCGAGCACGGGCAAAGGATCGGGATCACGGTCTTTTCCTCGCCGTTCGACGATACCGCGGTGGATTTCCTCGCCGGTCTCGACGCGCCGGCCTACAAGATCGCCTCGCCCGAACTCGTCGACCTGCCGCTGATCCGCTACGCCGCCGGCAAGGGCAGGCCGATGATCATGTCGACGGGCATGGCGACGCTGGAGGAGATCGGCGCCGCCGTCGAAACCGCCCGCGGCGCGGGCTGCGACGAGATCGTCCTGCTGTATTGCACCGCGTCCTACCCCGCGCCGGTCGAGGACGCGAACCTCGCCAGCATCGCGGACCTGTCCCGCCGCTTCGGCACGCTCGTCGGTCTTTCGGATCACACGATGGGAACCACCGTTCCGGTCGCCGCCGTCGCCGCCGGGGCCGTGTTCATCGAGAAGCACTTCACGCTCGCCCGCAGCGATGGCGGCGTCGACAGCGCGTTTTCGCTGGAACCCGCCGAGCTCGCGGAGCTTGTCGACCACGCCGATGTCGCCCACCGCGCCCTCGGCAGCCCGACCTACGGGCCGAAGGCGTCCGAGGCCACGGTGCTGAAGAACCGCCGGTCGCTTTATGCCGTGGGGCCGATCCGGCGGGGCGAGACCTTCACCCGCGACAATACCCGTTCGATCCGCCCCGGCCACGGGCTGCCGCCCCGCTACCTCGACGCGGTCCTGGGGCGGAGCGCCGCGCGGGACATCGCGTTCGGCGAGCCGCTGGCTGCGGACATGGTCGACGGGGGGATCGACTGAATGGCGGAGACACCGGGCGGGACCGACCGGCGGGGCGGCCCGCGGCTCGCCATCATCCCAGCGCGCGGCGGGTCCAAGCGCATCCCGCGCAAGAACATCAGGCCGTTCCGCGGCAAGCCGATCATCGCCTGGTCGGTCGAGGCGGCGCTGGAATCCGGCGTGTTCGACGAGGTGATGGTCAGCACCGACGACGACGAGATCGCAGGGGTCGCGCGCGAGATCGGGGCCTCGGTTCCCTTCCTGCGGTCGGCCGGTGCGTCGGACGACCACGCGACGACCGCGGACGTGCTGCTGGAAGTGCTGGGGTGTTACGCGGAGCGGGACCGGGCCTTCGCCACCGCCTGCTGCCTCTACCCGACCGCGCCCTTCGTGACCGCGGCGGCATTGCGGGAGGGACTCGAACGGCTCGACGGGGGCGACTTCGACGTGGTCATGCCGGTCGCGCGGTTCAGTTACCCGATCTGGCGTTCGCTGCGGCGCGCCGACGACGGCCGGGTCGACCTGTTCTTTCCGGAGAACCTGAACGCGCGGTCCCAGGACCTGCCGCCCGCGTTCCACGATGCCGGTCAGTGGTACTGGTTCCGGGTCGCGCCGTTCCTGCGATCGAAGGTTCTGATGGGCGCCAGCACCGGGTCGGTCGAGTTGCCGGCCATGCTGGTGCAGGATATCGACACGCTGGAGGACTGGGCGATCGCCGAGGAAAAACACGCGCGGATGGCGGGATGATGGACAAGAGACTGCGCCGGCACGAATACGGGTTCCTCGAACTCGTGGACCCGCCGAGCGACGCGGAACTGGCCGATTACTACGCCAACAAGTACTACCAGTCCGAGACCGGGAGCTACCGCAAGACCTACCCGCCCGAGGAACTGCGCGCCATCGACCTGCGGGTGACGCTCAGGGCGGCTGCCGCCGACCGGCTGCGCGGCAGCACGACACCGGGACGGATGCTGGACGTCGGCTGCGGCGAGGGCTTCGTCATGGCGCGCTACGCCGCGGCGGGCTGGGAGGTCGAGGGCGTCGACCACAGCAACGACGGCGTGGCAGGCATGAACCCGGAGCTCCTGCCGCGGGTGACGCAGGGCAACCTGTTCGAGATCGTGGCCGACTACGCCGAAAGCGGCCGGCGCTACGATCTCGTGTGGCTGGGCAACGTGCTGGAACACGTTCTCAGGCCGGTGGAGCTTCTCCGGTCGCTGCGCGGGCTGGTCGCGCCGGGCGGGCTGCTTGTCGTGACCGTCCCCAACGACGGGTCGCGGTACCAGGAGGACCTGTTCGAGACCGGCACGATCCCCGAACGGTTCTGGATCGCGATCCCCGACCACATCTCCTACTTCACCCGCGACAGCCTGACCGCGACCGCCGAGGCGACGGGGTGGGATGTCCGCGACATCCACGCCGATTTCCCGATCGACCTGTTCCTGTCCCACCCGGGATCGAACTACGTCGCCGACCGGTCGCGGGGCCCGGCGGCGCACGCCGCGCGGCTGAGGCTGGAAGGGCTGATCGGGGACGCGGGCCCCGAGGCCGCGAACGCGTTCTACTCGGCGCTTGCCGGCGTCGGGCTCGGCCGCAACATGACCGCCTTCCTCGCGCCATCGGAAAGGACACCCGAATGAGCGGCAAAGACATCCGCACCCTCGTCGGCTCGACCGAGAGCGAACAGGCGCGCAAGCTGGCGCTGGCCCGGGCGCTGCGGGAAAGCGACGTGCCCGACGCGGAGATCCTCGACAACCTCGGCCTCTACCTCACGCGCCAGACCCTGTCCCGCATCATGTTCATGCAGGCGATCTACGAACAGATCGTTCCGGTGCACGGCGTGGTGATGGAATTCGGCGTCCGGTGGGGCCAGAACCTGGCGCTGTTCTCGAACCTGCGCGGCATCTTCGAGCCCTACAACTACAACCGCCGGGTGATCGGCTTCGACACGTTCGACGGGTTCCCCTCGGTCGCGGCGGAGGACGGCGACCGGGTTTCGGCCGGCGACTACGGCGTGACCGAGGGCTGGCCCGAAACGCTCGACGGGCTGCTCGATTTCCACAACGCCAACGCCCCGATCCCGCAGAAGCGCAAGTACGAGCTGGTCCGGGGCGACGCCACCCGGACCCTACCGGCCTACCTGGGCGACCACCCGGAAACGATCGTGGCGCTGGCCTATTTCGACTTCGACATCTTCGCGCCGACGCGCGACTGCCTCGAAGCGCTGAAGCCGCACATGACGCGGGGCAGCGTGCTTGCCTTCGACGAGCTGAACACGCCGGAGTTTCCCGGTGAAACGCTCGCGCTGAAGGAGGTCTTCGGCCTGTCGCGCTACGCGATCCGGCGGCTGCCGTTCAGCCCCCTGACCTCCTACCTCGTCATCGAATGACCGGCGGCGCGGCCATCGGGTCCGGCCCCTACCGGGCGATGCCGCGCCCGGTGCTGAGCCACGGCGACCTTGCGGCCCGCGCGCTGGAGCCGGAACAGGTGGAGCCGGTCCGGCAGTGGCGGAACGCCAGCATGGACGTTCTTCGCCAGAGCCGGGACATCACGGCCGAGGAACAGCAGCGCTACTTCGAAACCCAGGTCTGGCCCGGCAAGGCGGCGACGGAGCCGCGGCAGATCCTCCTGTCGCTGGAGCGCGGCGGCCGCCTGATCGGGTATGCCGGGCTCGTCCACATCAACTGGGACTACCGCCGCGCGGAGGTCTCCTTCCTGCTCGATCCCGCCGTGGCCCGCACCGATGCGGAGGCGGCGCCGGTCTTCGCGGACTACCTGCACATCGCGGAAACCCTCGCTTTCCAGGATCTCGGGCTGCACCGGCTGGTCGCCGAGACCTACGCCACCCGGCAACCGTTCATCGCGGCGTTCGAGGCCCACGGGTTCACCCGCGAAGGCCGCCTGCGGGAGCATGTCCGGGTGCAGGGCCGCGCCACCGACGCGTTCCTTCACGGCCTCCTGGCGACCGACCGGGTCGCGGCCGGATGACGGCCTCGATGCGCAGAGTTCTGGTCAGTTCCGCCTCCGCGAAGGCGCCGCTCGTCCGGGCCGTGGCGAAGGCGGCGCGACGGATCGAACCCTCCGCCTCGGTCGTCGCGGGCGACATCGACCCGCTGGTTCCCGCCCGCTACGTCGCGGACGACTTCTGGCTGATGCCGCGCACGACGGACGACGCGGTGGAGGCGCTTGTCGCGGGCTGCACCGAGCGCGGCATCGACGCGGTGATCCCGACGCGCGACGGCGAACTAACGTTCTGGGCGCGGCACCGCGGCCGGTTCGCCGATGCGGGGATCGCCGTCATCGTGTCGGACCCCGACGCGATCGCGCGCTGTCTCGACAAGCTCGCCTTCGCGGAATTCGGCGCGGCGACCGCGCTTCCGGTCATTCCCGCCGCCGCCGATCCGGGCGCGATCGACGCCACGCGATACGCCGTGAAGGAAAGGTTCGGGTCGGGATCCCGCGGGATCGGCCTAGGTCTCGATCACGACGCCGCGCGGGACCACGCCCGCGACCTGGACGACCCGATCTTCCAGCCCTTCGTGGCCGGGCCGGAAATCAGCATCGATTCCTGGGTCGCGGCGGACGGCACGCCGGCGGGCGTGGTCCTGCGCCGCCGGGACCGGGTGGTCGCGGGCGAGGCGCAGGTGACGACCACGTTCCGGGATCGCGGTATCGAGGCGATGGCGATGCGGGTCCTGTCCGCCCTCGGGCTGCGCGGGCCGGTGGTCATGCAGGCCATCGTCACCGGCCCGGGCGAGGCGGCGGTGATCGAGGTCAACCCGCGCTTCGGCGGGGCCTCGACCACCGGGATCGCCGCGGGGCTCGACCCGTTCTTCTGGAGCCTGTCCGAGGCATTGGGGCACCTGCAGGGACCGCCGGAGTTCCGGCGCCGCGGGACCGAGGTGCGGCAGGTGCGGATCCCGTCGGATATCGTGGTCGATGATCCCGATCTTTGACCTAGACGACACGCTCTACGACGAGCGGAGCTTCGTTCTGAGCGGTTTCCGCGCCGTCGCGGAGTTCGGCAACCGGGAATGGGGGATCCCGCCGGGGCCGTCGGTCGAGCGGATGACCGCGACGCTCGACCGGGAAGGCCGGGGCCGCGTCTTCGACGACTGGCTGGAAGCGAACGGGCGTCACGCCCGGGCGAACGTCCGCGCCTGCGTGAAGGTCTATCGCCACCACCGCCCCGACATCGCCCTTCCCGAGCGGCACAGGTCCCTTCTGCGCCGGCTGGCCGCTGCCGGGCCGATCTTCCTCGTCACCGACGGCCACAAGATCGCGCAGGGCCGCAAGGTGGAGGCGCTGGACCTCGCGCCGCTGTTCCGGCGCATCTACATCACCCACCGCTACGGCATCCGGCACGCCAAGCCGTCGCTGCATTGCTTCGAGCTGATCCGGAAGCTCACCGGCGCGGAATGGGCCGAGCTGGCCTATATCGGCGACAACCCGGCGAAGGATTTCGTGTCGCTGAACCGCGTCGGCGCGACGACGATCCGGGTTCATACCGGCGCGCATCGCGACGCCATCGCCGCCGAGGGATACGACGCGGGCCACCACATCGACACGCTCGCGGAACTGGAGCCCCTGCTGGCCCGGCTCGGCTGACCGGGGCAACGCTTGCGACGGCCAACGCCGTCTGCCATTACCCCTGACAAACACAGGCCAGAGGGCGGGACCGAATGCTGAATGGCAAATCCATCCTGGTGACCGGGGGCACGGGTTCATTCGGACGCGCCTTCGTCCGCACGGTCATCGAGCGGTATCCGGGCGTCAGCCGCCTCGTCGTCTTCAGCCGGGACGAACTGAAGCAGTTCGAGATGCAGCAGGAGCTGTCGGGCATCGCGCATCCCGGCCTGCGGTTCTTTCTCGGCGACGTCCGCGACGCGGACCGGCTGCGCCGGGCGCTGGAAGGCATCGAGATCGTCGTCCACGCCGCCGCGCTCAAGCAGGTGCCCGCGGCCGAGTACAACCCGTTCGAATGCATCAAGACCAACGTGCTCGGGGCCAACAACCTGATCGAGGCCTGTCTCGATACCGGCGTGCGCCGGGTCGTCGCGCTGTCGACGGACAAGGCGGCCGCGCCGATCAACCTCTACGGGGCGACCAAGCTCTGCTCCGACAAGCTGTTCACCTCCGCCAACAACGTGGCCGGGTCGCGCGACCTGTGGTTCTCGGTCGTGCGCTACGGCAACGTCATGGGCAGCCGAGGATCGGTGATCCCGTTCTTCCTGGCGCGGAAGGACGACGGCGTGCTTCCGATCACCGACCCCCGGATGACGCGGTTCAACATCACGCTCCAGGAAGGCGTCGACATGGTGCTCTGGGCGCTGGAGAACGCCCACGGCGGCGAGATCTTCGTCCCGAAGCTGCCGAGTTACCGGATCACCGACGTCGCCGAGGCCGTCGCGCCGGGCTGCGAACAGAAGATCGTGGGTATCCGCCCCGGCGAGAAGATCCACGAGGAGATGATCACCAGTTCCGACAGCTACTACACGGTGGACCTCGGCCAGCATTACGCGATCCTGCCGTCCTCCGGGGCCTACGACATGGAAGGCTACTGCGCCGAGTACGGCGGCACGCCGGTCCCGCAGGGATTCAGCTACAGTTCCGGCGAGAACGACCACTGGCTGAGCGTCGAGGACCTGCGCGGGCTGATCGCCAGCCAACTGGGGCACAACTGACGGGGGCGCGACCGGAATGATCCCCTACGGACGCCAGGACATCCGGCCCGAGGACATCGAGGCGGTCACCGAGGTCCTGAAATCGGATTTCCTGACCCAGGGCCCCGCGGTCCCGGCCTTCGAGGCCGCGATCTGCGAAGCGGTATCGGCCCGCCACGCCGTCGCCGTCAGCAGCGCCACGGCGGCGCTGCATATCGCCTGCCTCGCGCTGGATCTCGGGCCGGGCGACTGGCTCTGGACCTCGCCGATTACCTTCGTCGCCTCCGCCAATGTCGGCATCTACTGCGGTGCGAAGGTCGATTTCGTCGATATCGACCCCGAGACCTTCAACATGAGCCCCGACGCGCTGGAAGCGAAGCTGCGCGACGCGGAGGCGGCGGGGCGGCTGCCGAAGGTCATCATGCCCGTCCACATGGCCGGCCAGCCCTGCGACATGGAGAAAATCGGCGCGCTTGCACGCCGGTATGGCATCCGGGTGATCGAGGATGCGTCCCACGGCATCGGCGGGCGCGACGGCGCGACCCCGACCGGGGCCTGCGCGCACAGCGACATCGCGGTGTTCAGCTTTCACCCGGTCAAGATCATCACGACCGGCGAGGGCGGCGCCGCGACGACGAACGACCCGGCGCTTGCCGAACGGATGGCGCTCCTGCGCAGCCACGGGATCACACGCGATCCGGGCCGTATGACCCGGCCGTCGGAGGGCGGCTGGTACTACGAGCAGCTGGAGCTCGGCTTCAACTACCGGATGACCGACATCCAGGCCGCGCTCGGCCGCAGCCAGATGCGGCACCTGGGCGAGCGCATCGACCGGCGGCACGAACGCGCGGCGGTCTACGACGCGGCGTTCGACGGCTGGCCGCTGAAACGCCCGTGGCAGCGGCCCGACGCGCGGTCGGCCTATCATCTCTACATCGTTCGGCTGGATGACGGGTTCGACCGGGGCCAGGTCTTCGCGGCGCTCCGCGAGGCCGGCATCGGCGTGAACGTCCACTACATCCCGGTTCACCTACAGCCGTTCTGGCGGCAGTTCGGCTTCGGTCCGGGCGATTTCCCGTCAGCGGAGGCCTATTACGCCGCCGCGATCACGCTGCCGCTGCATGCCACCCTGTCCGAGGCGGACCAGTCGCAGGTGATCTCGGCCGTCGGGGCCGCGCTCGGCCGCTAGGTCCGGCGCAGGATCAACACGTCGGAGTGGAACCCGTCGCTCGTCCGGTGGCCGAACAGCGTGGTGTCCGTGTCGACCAGTTCGTAGCCGGTAAGTTCCGTGGAATAGAAATCGATGGTGATCGGATCGACCACGCCGGCCGGGTTCGTTTCGCTTCGCCGCTGCTTGCCTTCGCGCATGTTCCGCAGAAGGATCCATTTCGGCGACAGCCGGGTCACGTGCGCCAGGTAGTTCGACACGACATCCGGCTCCATCTCCTGGAACGAGATGAAGTTCACGAACACGTCGACCGTCCCGTCGAGGTCGGCGATCTTCCAGTTGGGCAGGCAGGCGAGGCGCGGCAACTCGTCGACGGACAGCCTTCCGGTCTCCGCCGCATCGACCGACGACAGCAGCGGAACCGCGCGGCAGGCGTGTTCGAGGTAGTAGTCCGCGAACAGGCAGGTCGGCGGGATATCGACGTCGATGTAGCGGTGCGTGTCGGGCCAGCACGACGTCAGGACATGGCCGAGCGTGCCGAAGCCGCCGCCGATTTCGAGGAACGTCCGGCAGGTGTCGAGGTCCGCGTGTTTCGACAGGAGCGCGAGGCCCATCAGGTAGTTCAGCGCCGAACGCGAGTAGTCGCGGCCGTCGAAGGTGAAAAGCTCGCGCGGATTGCCCACCCGGCAGTCGGAGAACCCGAACAGCCGGGCCGCCGGGGTATCCCGCACGGCAGCCGCGAAGGCGCGGTAGTCGGACAGCGCGTGGGCGGCACCGCTGAACCAGCTTTCGATCAGGGCGCGCTGCTTCGGCAGGCTCTTCGATGCGATTTCGGCCAGGGCGTCCATTTGCTCCGGACCAAGCGCGTTGCCCGGTGCGCCGTAGGTCGGGACGAAGTAGGACAGCGACGCGCCCTCGTTCCGGAAATTCCCGATCCCGTGGCGGTCGAGGTCCGCGAGGATGGCATCCCGCGCCGCCGCCCAGAAAGAGGTCGCCTGGAACAGCGGATCCGCGTCGCGGCTTCGCTCGAGAAGTCTTTCCGCCTCGATCCTCACGCTTGTCCCCTCCGCTCCGACCCGTTCCGGTCCGATGTCCTTACCAGTCCCAGGAGAAGGTCGAAAACCCTGTCGGGGTCCATCAGGTCGAATGGCGGTGGCACCGTGGCATCGGTCGCGATCGCGGCGGGATCGAACTCGGCCGCCGGCACCTTTTGCGCGCCCTCGTAGTCGAACCGCGCGATGTCCGCGACCTGCACCGCGGGGATGCCGACCGCAGCGACCTCGGGCAGGACCGTCGAGTTGGAGCTGATGACGAGCGCGGCACGCTCCAGCGCCCGCTGCATCGTGTCCTTGTCGCGCTCGAAATCCAGCCTGTCGATCAGTTCCCTCAGCCACGCCGCGTCGCGTTCCTTCGGATGGGCGCGGAACACCGGCACGAACCCGGCATCGCGGCAGCGCCGCGCGAGGACCTCGAGGATCGGGGAATGGCGTTGCAGCAGGTCCGCGTAGGCCAGCGGTTCCCAGGCGAACAGCACCCGCCGTTCCACCCCGCTCCGGTCAGGCCGTTCGAGCCGGTTCGGGAACCCGACGCTGACGATATCGGCGGCGCGATCCGGCAGGGCATCGACGATCAGGTCGCGCTGGCGTTCGGTCCAGACCAGGAGCTTGTCGGCCCGGACCGGCGCCACCGACAGGAGCGCGGGGTGGCCGATGTACCCGTGCGCCAGGACGACGTAGGGAAACCCGATCTCGGTCGCGGCGCGGCAGAGGAACCGCTGCGCGGGAAGGGTATCGCCGGACGCGAGGACAAGCCGGATGTCCTGCCGCGCCACGAAGTCCCGGAACCTGCGGTAGTTTCCGGCCAGTTGGCGTTCCAGCGTGGAAAGAACCGCGCGATCCGCCGTGAAGCCTTCCGGCCCGCGCTCGGCGATCCGGCGCGCCATGTTCGCGTAGGCGGAGCCGGACGTGGCGAGGCGTCTCGCGAGCTTCTGGATCGGCATCCGGAGCACCCTCCGGCCGGTGAAGTCGTTGTAGCCGAGTTCTGCGAAGCGGCCCTTCAGGTGTCCGGCGAGGACGCCGAAGCCCGGCAGATCGACCAGGACCTGCTTTCGCCCCACGATCCGGGGGGCAATCGCGCGGGCGAGACCGTCCAGCACCGGCTGGTGCCGCCCGCGTCGCGTCAGGTTCCGTTGCGCATCGTGGCCATGCCCGTAGCTGAAGTTCCGCAGCTCCGACTCGAATGCCATCAGGCTGAAGGGAAACGCGTCGCCGATTGCGCCGAACTCCTCGACGAACCGGCCCTGAAGCGTTCGGTAATCAGCGAAGGCCATCGCGCCGCTCCCTGTCGTTTGGGGCGTGCACCGCGTGGGGCGCAGCCGCCGAAGCTCCGACATTCCTAGCGCCACGCCGGGATCGGCGCCAGTTGCGGAGGTCGTCGCCCGCGACGGCGAAGTGCTGAAGGACGGGCCAGAACGCGAAACGGCCCGGACGGAATGTCCGGGCCGTTTCGGGTGTTGGTTGCGGGGGTAGGATTTGAACCTACGACCTTCAGGTTATGAGCCTGACGAGCTACCGGGCTGCTCCACCCCGCGCCACGGAGCCGGACTTATTCCCCATGACCGGGACATGCAAGGGGGGCGGCCCGAATTTGTGGCAGAAATGTAAAGGGTTTGGAAATGACGTCAGTTCGGCCGGTAGCATTGCGAAATTCGGCGCTGGAATAGCGGGTTACGCGGGTTGATGCGGCGGCGGCGTCCCCGGCAGGGGCGAGCGATATCGGGAGGGTTCGTGCCGACGCGAAAGGCAGTCCATCCATCAATGCCTTTCGGACCCGTAGCCGGGAATCATGCGGCGGGTCTGACGAGATCCGGCACCGCACCCCGGCCGGTCAGGCTGCGCAGCGCGCCGGAAATTCCCTGGTGCGGGTCCGGTGCGCTGCCCCGGGGCGGGGTGGGCCGGGCGAAGGTTCTTGAACCTTACCCGCGCCGGTTCCGACGCACGGGGGCAAGTTCGATTTTCAGGAGGAACCCTTTCATGACCCGTTCGATTGCATCCCGCGTCGCCGTTGCAGCCCTCGTGGCGATCTCGGCCGCTTCCGTCGCCCAGGCCCAGGCCGTCCGCGTCAATCCCGGCGCCAACCTGCAGGTTCAGCAGGTCAACCCGCGGCCCGGCGGCGCGGTGAACCTGTCCGCGATCGGCGTCGGCGATGCCGGTGACGTCCACAGCTGCACCTGGGGCAACGACAACCTCGCCCATTGCATGGAGACGCTCTGCGCCGCGCCGGTGCGCGACGGCGACGACTTCCTCTGCGACGACGTTCCGGTCTGCTACAACCATTACGGCCAGGTCGTGCCCTGTTCGTGATCCGGACCCCGGACAAACGAAAACGCCGCCCCGAAGGGCGGCGTTTTCTTGCGGACATCGTGCCAGAGATACACAGGATGTTCCTTTCTAGGTTTGGCGGCGACCTACTCTCCCACGTCTTAAGACGCAGTACCATTGGCGCTGCGGCACTTAACGGCCGGGTTCGGAATGGAGCCGGGTGTTTTGCTCGCGCTATGACCACCAAACCGAGGAAGGAACATCAGCGGTGCCCTTTCGGACACCGTAACCCAAGCCAAGTGGCTGCTTTCGATCGCAGAAGTCTGGCTTCTACTGGATCAAATCAAGCCTATCGGGCCATTAGTACCGGTCAGCTGAGTACATTGCTGCACTTACACCTCCGGCCTATCGACGTGGTGGTCTTCCACGGCCCTCAGGGATACCTTGTTTTGAGGGGGGCTTCCCGCTTAGATGCCTTCAGCGGTTATCCTTTCCGATCATAGCTACCCTGCACTGCGGCTGGCGCCACAACAGGTCCACCAGTGGATCGTTCACCCCGGTCCTCTCGTACTAGGGGCAACTCCTCTCAAGTATCCTACACCCACGGCAGATAGGGACCGAACTGTCTCACGACGTTCTAAACCCAGCTCACGTACCTCTTTAAATGGCGAACAGCCATACCCTTGGGACCTGCTCCAGCCCCAGGATGAGATGAGCCGACATCGAGGTGCCAAACGGTGCCGTCGATATGGACTCTTGGGCACCATCAGCCTGTTATCCCCGGCGTACCTTTTATCCGTTGAGCGATGGCCCTTCCACGCGGGACCACCGGATCACTATGGCCGTCTTTCGACTCTGCTCGACTTGTCAGTCTCGCAGTCAGGCTGGCTTATGCCATTGCACTCAACGAGCGATTTCCGACCGCTCTGAGCCAACCTTCGCGCGCCTCCGTTACTCTTTAGGAGGCGACCGCCCCAGTCAAACTACCCGCCACAGAGGGTCCCGGAACCGGATGACGGTCCGCGGTTAGACAACAAGAATGCGAAGGGTGGTATCTCAAGGGAGACTCCACCGAAACTGGCGTTCCGGCTTCAAAGTCTACCACCTATCCTGCACATCCCAGTCCTGTTGCCAGTCTGAAGCTGTAGTAAAGGTGCACGGGGTCTTTCCGTCTAACCGCGGGAAGCCTGCATCTTGACAGGCAATTCAATTTCGCTGAGTCGATGTTGGAGACAGCGGGGAAGTCGTTACGCCATTCGTGCAGGTCGGAACTTACCCGACAAGGAATTTCGCTACCTTAGGACCGTTATAGTTACGGCCGCCGTTTACCGGGGCTTCAATTCGGTGCTTGCACACCTCCTTTTAACCTTCCGGCACCGGGCAGGCGTCAGACCCTATACGTCGTCTTGCGACTTCGCAGAGCCCTGTGTTTTTAGTAAACAGTCGCCACCCCCTGGTTTGTGCCCCCGGCCATCATAGACCGGGCCTCCTTCTCGCGAACTTACGGAGGTATTTTGCCGAGTTCCTTCAACATCGTTCTCTCAAGCGCCTTGGTATTCTCTACCAGTCCACCTGTGTCGGTTTAGGGTACGGTCTGGTGGAGGGCTATTTCCAGGAACCGCTGCATATATGCCCCAATCCGTTAAGGGACATACGACTCAGACGATCCGTCACATCCTCCTGGCCCAGGAATATTAACCTGGTTCCCATCGACTACGCATTTCTGCCTCGCCTTAGGGGCCGGCTTACCCTGCTCAGATTAGCTTTAAGCAGGAACCCTTGGACTTTCGGCGACAGGGTCTCTCACCCTGTTTGTCGCTACTCATGTCATCATTCTCGCTAGTGATCTCTCCACCGGATGGCTCACGCCCCGGCTTCACAGAAAACCCCGCGTCTCCAATACGCCCGAAGGCGCTAAGGAGACATGGAGTTATATCACACTACGCTCCGCTACCATGCTTACGCATCCTCAGCTTCGGCTCATGGCTTGAGCCCCGGTACATCTTCGCCGCAAGACATCTTGATTAGACCAGTGAGCTGTTA
>WVSL01000001.1:235000-473297 GCA_015689685.1 Rhodobacterales bacterium HKCCE2091
TGCCGGGCCTCGTCGATGCGCAGGCCCTCGCGATAGGGCCAGTCGATGATCGGCCTGCTGACGCCAGGCATCTCGTCGGGCCTAAGCGCAGTCTCGAAGGCGACGTATTGCGCGCCGTCCTGCACGCCGGCGAGGTCGAGCAGGTCGTTCAGCTCGAACCCGTTCCACGGCACCACCATCGACCACGCCTCGACGCAGCGCAGGCGGTAGATCCGCTCCTCGATGGTCATCTCGGACAGGATGTCCGCCAGCATGTAGGTGCCGGGGTTGTCCACCATGCCGTCGATCTCGATCGACCAGGGCTCGGTCGTCAGCATGTGCGCGTTCCGCGCCGGGTCGTTCTTGCCGGTGCCGAACTCGTAGAAGTTGTTGTAGGTGGTGATCTCCTCGAAGGTGTTCGGCGCCTGCGCTTCCTGCGCGCGTGCGCCGCCCCCGATCAACCCGGCCCCGAGGATACCCGCCGCGCCTGCCATGATCTGGCGGCGGTTCAGGTATAGCCCCTTCGGCGTGACATCCGCGGATGTCAGCGGCGAGGTGTAGCGACGTGCCATGCGATCCTCCGATCCGGTTTCGCATCAGGATATGGCCCCGCGCTGTGCACGGGCAAACCACGCTTCTTCACGAATGCGTTGCCGACGGGGCGATGGACGGAAACATTTGCGACATCGCCACGCTGCTTCCGTCGGACTGCACGATTCGTACATGTGACCGCGTCAGCTTGCGCGGCTCCGACACGCCGACGGAATGGGCGATGGTCTCGACTTCGCGGATGATCGCCTGTCCGTACTGCGCGACGCGCTTGTCCTTGTCCTCGACCACCAGCCCCGCCTGGAACCGCGGGTCGTGGGTGGTGATGCCGGTCGGGCAGGTGTTCCGGTTGCACTTCATCGCCTGGATGCAGCCGAGCGCGAACATGAACCCGCGGGCCGAGGTGATGAAGTCGGCCCCCGCCGCCAGCGCCCAGGCCACGTCGCCCGGGTTGATGAGCTTGCCGCTCGCTATGATGCGGATGCGATCCTTCAGCCCGGCGCGGTCGCGCAGGTCGGCCAGAACCGGCAGGGATTCCCGGATCGACACGCCGACGAGGTCCATCAGCGGCATCGGGCTCGCCCCGGTGCCGCCCTCGCCGCCATCAAGCGTGATGAAGTCCGGCGCGGATTCGATCCCGCGCTGGCGGATTTCCTCGAACAGCGCGCCGAAGCTCTCTTCCAGCCCCATCACCGTCTTGATCCCGACCGGCTTGCCGGTGACCCGGCGGATATGCCCGATCAGGTCCAGGAGCTGCGCGTTCGATGCGACCTCCGGGTGGCGGTTGGGCGAGATCGAACTCTCGCCGACCGGGATCCCGCGGATGCGCGCGATCTCCTCCGTCACCTTGGCACCGGGCAGGATGCCGCCCTTGCCCGGTTTCGCCCCCTGCGCGAGCTTCAGCTCGAACATCCTCACCTGCGGATGCGCGGCGATCTCGGTCAGCTTCTCGTCCGACAGCCGGCCATCGGCGTCGCGGACGCCGTACTTCGCGGTCCCGATCTGGAACACGATGTCCGCCCCGCCCTCCAGGTGATAGGGGCTGAGACCGCCCTCGCCGGTGTTCAGCCAGAACCCGCCCAGCTTCGCGCCCCGGCTCAGCGCACGAACGGCGGGCCGTGACAACGCGCCGTAACTCATGCCCGAGATGTTGAAGAACGACGGCGCGTGGTAGGGCTGCCGCGCCCCCGGCCCGATCACCAGCGGCTCGGTCGCGGCGTACATGTCGTCGAGCGGCGGGAATGGCGCAGGGGTGAAGATCGACGTGCCCACGACCGAGATGTTGCGTGTCGACCCGAAGGCCCGGGTGTTCGACGTCCCGTCCGAGGCCTCCTTCACCCAGTCCCGCTGCGCCCGGTTGAACGGCAGTTCCTCCCGGTCCATTGCGAAGAAGTACTGGCGGAAGAACTCGCCGAGCGAGGTGAACAGCCCCCGGAACCGACCGATCACCGGGTAGTTGCGGCGGATCGCGTCGGCCTTCTGCAGCCGGTCGAGGATGCCGATCACGATCGCGGCCATCAGCACGAAGCCGACGACGACCCAGAACAGGATCGCGATCGCCTCGATGTACCAGGAAATGGCCTCCATCATGGCCGGTCCTCCCCCGTTCGGATCCCGGCCACCTTCCAGCCGACCGCGCCGCGCCGCAAGCCAAGACTTCGCGGCCCATGCGCTCACCCGCGCTCACGACCCATCACGAAGGTTTGAGTGGTCGGCGCGCGGGGCGCGGGCTTAGCGCCGCGCGGCCCCCGGTCAAGACGGTCGTGGCCCCATTTCGAGGTGATCCGATCCGCCCGGCCTCCGTAGTCCCGTGCAGATGCCGAGGGGGCATCGTCAACGCAGACACCGAAAGGAAGATCGGACATGATCCGCACGACACTTATCGCACTTGCAGGCTCCACCGCCATTGCCGGCGCGGTCTGGGCCGACGCCCATTCGATGGATATCGTCGACACCGCGGCGGCGGCCGGCGACTTCTCCACCCTTCTCGCCGCGGCCGAGGCCGCCGGGCTGGTCGACACGCTGAAGGCCGAAGGGCCCTACACCGTGTTCGCACCGACCGACGAGGCCTTCGCGGCGCTGCCCGAGGGCACGGTCGAAAGCCTGCTCCTGCCCGAGAACCAGGACCAGCTTTCCGCGATCCTGCTCTACCACGTCGTCCCGGGCGAGGTGATGGCCGCCGACCTGTCGGACGGCATGACCGCCGAAACCGCCCAGGGCGAGGCCGTCAGCTTCAGCGTGGGTGACAGCGTGATGGTGAACGACGCCACCGTCGTCTCCGCCGACATCGCCGCCTCGAACGGCGTGATCCACGTCATCGACAGCGTGATCCTGCCGCCGCAGTGATCCACCGGTTCCGGCCCGCGCACCTCCTCCCTTCCTCCGCGCGGGCCGGGGCGAGTTTCACCCGGTGATCCCGACGGCACGCCCAAGGTAGGTCGCCTCGGTCAGTTGCCGGGAAAGGAAGGCCGCGATGTCGGCCTTCGTGATCTTCAGCCGGAGGCCGCGCGCCTCCGGCTTCACGTCTTCCATGTAGACCCCGGTCTCGGGCCCGTCCGCGAAGGCCGCCGGACGCACGATGGTCCAGTCGAGACCGGAGGACTCCACCAGCCGCTCCTGCAGTTCGTGGTCGAGGAAGACCGGGCGCAGGTAGGCGCCGAACATGATCCGCTTCCAGAAGAAGTTCAGGTTGCCCCAGCTTTCGCGGGCGCCGAGCGTCGATTGCACGACCAGGCGCCGGACGCCGTGGCGCTGCATCGCGCGGATGACGTTCAGCGTGCCGGCGCTGCGGATCGTGCTGCGGCGCTTCATGCCGGATCCGAGCACCACCACCACGGCATCATGCCCCGCGACCGCCGCGGCGACCGCTTCGGCATCGGTCGCGTCGCCGGGATGCAGGTGGAGGTTCTGATCGGCCAGGTCCAGCGCCTCGGGATGGCGGGCGAAGGCGGTGACCTCGTGGCCGTCGGCCAGGAGCTTGCGGGTGGCGACGGCGCCCATCTTTCCGGTGGCGCCGATGACGATGACTTTCATGCGTTCCATGTCTCTTTCCTTCGTGGTTCGGGAATCGAACTTGACACCGTGTCAAGTTGACACCGCGTCAATAGCCGGTAACTTGACGCCATGTCAAGCACCGATCAGACCGCACGCTCGAACCCGACCCGGAGCCGCATCCTCGCCGCGACGCTGAAGCTGCTCGGCGGCGGCGCCCCGGGCGCGGTCCGCATGTCCGACATCGCGAAGGCCGCGGGGATCTCGCGGCAGGCGCTCTACCTCCACTACCCGTCGCGCGCCGAACTGCTCGTGGCCGCGGCCCGGCACCTCGACGAGGTGAACGGCATCGACACCCTGCTCGCCCCCTCCCGCGCCGCCGCGACCGGGCGGGACCGGCTCGACGCATGGGTCGCGGCCTGGGGCGGCTACATCCCGAAGGTCCACGGCACCGCGCGTGCGCTGATGGCGATGGCCTCCACCGACCCCGAGGCCGCCGCCGCCTGGGACGACCGCCGCGCGGCGATCCTGCACGGCTGCCGCGCCGCGACCGACGCGCTGGCGCGGGACGGCGACCTGCACCCGGACCTGACCGCCGGGGAGGCCGCGGACCTGCTGTTCTCCCTGGTCTCGATCCGCAGCTGGGAAGAGCTTTGCCTGAACGCCGGCTGGCCGCAGGACCGCTACGTGGAGGCGATGCAGGCCGGTGCCGCGCGCCTGCTCGCGAAGCCCGCGGCTTGACACGGCGAGGCGCGCGCGACTCCCTTGCCCGGACAGGCAGGGAGGCACTGGCATGAAGACGGCACTCGTGACCGGGGCGGCGCGCGGGATCGGGCTCGCGACCGCGCGGCTCTTCATCGAACGTGGCTGGCACGTCCACCTCCTCGACCGCGACGGGGCGGAACTCGAACGCGCCGGGGCGGCGCTCGAAAACGCGACGCTCCATGTCCGCGACATCTCCGTCGGCCAGGACGTGGAAGCTGTCGCTGCCGCGCTCCCGTCCCTCGACGCTCTGGTGAACAACGCCGGGGTCGCGGATTTCGGGCCGATCGCGGAGACCGGCTTCGACCGCTGGCGCACGGTGATGGACACCAACCTCGACGGCACGTTCCGCATGACCCAGGCCCTGACCCCGGCGCTGAAGGCCGCGAGCGGCGCCATCGTCAACATCGCCTCGATCTCCGGCCTGCGCGCCTCGACGCTGCGGGTCGCCTACGGCACGTCGAAGGCCGCGGTGATCCAGCTGACGCTGCAACAGGCGGTGGAACTCGGCGAACACGGCATCCGCGCCAATGCTGTCTGCCCCGGCCCGGTGCGAACGAAGCTCGCCATGGCGGTTCACACGCAGGACATCATCGACGCCTACCATGACGCGATCCCCCTCAACCGCTACGGGACCGAGGACGAGCTGGCGCGCGTGATCTGCTTCCTCTGCTCCGACGACGCCTCCTACGTCACCGGCCAGTGCATCGCGGTCGATGGCGGGTTCGAGGCGACGGGGATCGGGCTACCGGCGCTCAGGCGGTGACCGGAACCGCCGCCGAAGCCGTCGCCGCGCTCGATGGCCCGAAGGGCAGCGCGCTCGAGGATGCGCGCGAGGCGCTGATCCCGTTCGGACGCGCGATCGTGCCCCACGTCGCGGATGGAATGGCCCGGTTCCGCCGGGCAGAGGCGCGCGCGGCGCTGCTCTATACCGTCATCAAGTTCGCGCAGGTGGAACCCTTGGCGGTCACCGCGGCCATCGCCGCGCTCGACGACCGGTCCTCGCTGGTCCGGTCGACCGCATGCGCGCTCCTCGCGTTCTCGCTGGACACCGGCGCGCTCGATGCCCTGCACACCCGTGCCGCGGTCGAGCCGCGGGACAACGTCCGGGCCGACATCGCCGCCGCCATCGCCGCGATCACGGAACGGCAGCCGGACCTCTGGGTCGACCGCAACCGCACCGGCCAGGTCCACTGGCATGTCGGCGGCGCGGTCCATCCCGGCTGACGGAAACCACCACCGGGCGCGGAGGGCCCCACGACACCTCCGCACCCGGCGTCAGGCGCATCTCAGAACGAAAGCGTCGCCGCCCCGTTCTGGATCGCCCTGTGCATCACGCTCGCCCCCATGACCTCGACCCCGTCGATCAGGTCCGACGCCTCGTAGCCGCGCGACTTCACGCAGGGAGGGCAGGCGTAGATCCGGCCGCCGCGGCCCATGAAGTCCGCGACCAAGCCGGCCAGCGGCTCCAGCGGCGCGACATGGGCCAGGTCGATCCCCCGGCGGCGCGCGATATCGACGCCGGACGAAGTGAGGAACAGGCTGACCTTCAGCCCGCTCGTGATTCCGCCGCAGGCGATCGTGAGCGCCACCGACGACTTCTCGTGTTCGATCCCGTTCGTGACCAGCACGAACAGTTCCTTCGTGTTATCCACCGCTGTCTCTCCTGAATATGCGATTGCGGACGGCGTGCTGATAGCGCGGCGGCGGCAGCCTGTATTTGCCCGCAATCCCGATTGTCTTGATCGAAATCGCGGCGCTAGCATCCGCCATGACGGCGCAGGACATCCTCCAGCACACGATTCGGGCGGTCAGGCTGACCGGCGCGGTTCAGTTCCGCCTGTCGGTACGGGGGGCGTGGCAGACCGGAACCGGATCCCTGATGGACCGCTTCGCGCTGACGCCGGGCCGCGCGGTGCCGTTCCACATCGTGTCGCTCGGCGGGTGTTGGGCGACGTGGCCGGGCGGGCGGGCCGAGCTTTCCGCCGGCGACCTGATCGCGTTCCCGTTCGCGGCCCCCCACGACCTCGGCCTTGGCGAGGACGGTCTCGTGGTCGACCCGGCGTCCGAACTGCCGCCGCCGCCCTGGCAGGCGTTGCCGACCCTCGAACGCGGCAGCGGCACGCCCGAAACCCGGATCCTCTGCGGCTTCTTCTACTGTTCCGCCTTCGGCTTCGCGCCGCTGGTCCACGGCATCCCCGCGGTTCTCGTCACGCGCAGCGCCGCCGATCCGCACGGCTGGCTCGCCGCGACCGCGGCCGAGATCGATCGCGAATTGCAGGACGGCCCGTCGCCGCTGGCCGAGCGGCTGGTGGAGGCGATGTTCGTGCAGATGCTGCGCCAGAACCTCGCAGCGGCAGGCCCCGGCGTGACCGGCTGGCTCGCGGCAGCCGCCGACCCGGTCGTCGGGCGCTGCCTGACCGGCATCCACGACCGGCCCGGCGACGACTGGACGCTGGCGGCGCTCGCCAGGGCCGCCGGAGCGTCACCGTCCTCGCTGACCGCGCGATTCCACCGTCTGCTGGGGATGACCCCGATGCGTTACGTCCGGACCTGGCGCCTGCACCTCGCCGCCAGGGCGCTGCGGGACGGCACGACCACCATCGCCGATGCAGCTTTCGCCGCCCGCTACAATTCGGAGGCCGCCTTCACCCGCGCCTTCGCGGCGGAATACGGCCAGCCCCCCGCGCGCTGGCGCGAGGCGTCCTGACCGCAGAGACCGCACAGCCCCTGTGCGCGGGCGCGGGATCAGTCCTGTCCGGGGCCGTGGTCGTAGGCCTGCCGCGCGGCTTCGATCCTATGCGCGTTGTCCGCCGTCCAGCCGGCCAGAGCGCAGACCGGGGCGAGCAGTTCGCGGCCGAGATCGGTCAGCGCGTATTCCACCTTCGGCGGGTTCGTCGGCTCCACCGTGCGGCGCACGAAGCCGTCGCGTTCCAGGTTTTTCAGGGTGCTCGACAGCATCTTCTGGCTGATGTCGCCGATGTCCCGCCTGAGCGCGTTGAACCGGACCGGACCGCCCGACAGGTTGCGGATCACGAGGATCGTCCACTTATCCCCGACCCGCGACAGCAGTTCCGAAATCTTGGTGCAGGTCTCGCTCGGACCGGTTTCCTCGAAGTGACCTGATTCCATCGGGGTATCCTCGTTGCCTTGCCGTGCCTTCTTGAGCAATCCGCCGGTCTCGCCTTGATAGCGGTTACGAACGGATACCTGACTACATAAGGATACTGACATGGCCGGAAAACCCCGCGTCGCCGTCATCCTCGGCTCGACCCGCCCGACCCGCTTCATCGACAAGCCCGCCGCATGGCTCATGGACCTGGTCCGCGCCTACGGCAAGTGGGACGTCGAACTGCTCGACTTGCGCGACTTCGACCTGCCCTTCTTCGACGAGATGGCGTCGAACCTCTGGATGCCGTCGCAGAACCCGAAGGCCGTCGCGTGGCAGGACAAGCTCGCCACTTTCGACGGCTTCATCTTCGTCACGCCGGAATACAACCGCTCCATCACCGGGGCGCTGAAGAACGCGCTCGACCAGGCCTATAAGGAATGGGTCCGCAAGCCCGCCGCCGTGTTCGGCTATGGCGCGACCGGTGGCGCGCGCGCGGTGGAGCACCTCCGCACCATCGCGATCGAACTGCAGATGGTTCCCATCCGCCACGGCATCCACCTGCAGGGCGCGGACTTCATGGCCGTTCACCCGATGGGCGGCAACGGCGAGATGAAGGACGTGGAGGCGCACCTGAAGCCCGGCGCCGACGCGATGCTCGACGATCTCGACTGGTGGCTGAACGCCACCATGGCCGCCCGGGCGGAGGACCGCAGGGCCGCCGCCTGAGATGCGAAAAGGGCGCCCCGCGGGGCGCCCTTTCCTTCGGTCAGTGAACCCGGGCCTCGGCCGGCGGTTCGCGCCGGCTTTCGCTGACCCGGTCGCCCACGATCAGACCGTCGGTCCCGGCGCTCACGTGCACCGTCTCGCCGTCCTTCACGTCGCCGGCGAGGATCATCTCGGCCAGCGGGTCCTGCAGCGCGCGCTGGATCACCCGCTTCAGCGGCCGCGCCCCGAACACCGGGTCGTAGCCCTCGTCCGCGAGCCAGCGCATCGCGCCCGCGTCCAGGTCGAGGTCGATCTTCCGCCCGGCGAGCCGCTTCTTCAGGCGGCCGAGCTGGATTTCCACGATCCCGTCCATGTCGCCCCGCGTCAGCCGGTCGAAGATGATCGTCTCGTCGAGCCGGTTCAGGAACTCGGGCCGGAAATGGGCCCGGACCGCGTCCATCACGTCGCGCCGCGCCTGGGCGCTGTCCGCGCCCTCGGGCAACTGGCTGAGCGCCTGCGAGCCGAGGTTCGAGGTCAGCACGATCAGCGTCTGCTTGAAGTCGACCCGGCGGCCCTGGCCATCGGTCAGGACACCGTCATCCAGCACCTGCAACAGCACGTTGAACACGTCCGGATGCGCCTTCTCGACCTCGTCGAACAGCAGCACCTGGTACGGCCTCCGCCGCACCGCCTCGGTCAGCACGCCGCCCTCGTCGTAGCCGACATAGCCCGGGGGCGCGCCGATCAGCCGGGCGACGGCGTGCTTCTCCATGAACTCGCTCATGTCGATCCGCACCATCGCCTGGTCGTCGTCGAACAGGTACTCGGCCAGCGCCTTGGTCAGCTCGGTCTTGCCGACGCCGGTGGGGCCGAGGAACAGGAACGACCCGAGCGGCCGGTTCTCGTCCTGCAGCCCCGCGCGCGCCCGGCGGACGGCGTTCGACACGGCGGTGACGGCGGCCTTCTGGCCGATCACCCGCTTGCCGAGCTCCTCTTCCATCCTCAGAAGCTTCTCGCGCTCGCCTTCCAGCATCTTCGACACCGGAACGCCGGTCCAGCGTTCGACCACTTCCGCGATCTGCTCCGGCCGCACGGCTTCCTCGACCAGGAGATCGTCCTCGGCGGCCTCGGCGGCGGCGAGTTCCTTCTCCAGCCCCGGGATCACCCCGTAGGACAGCTCACCCGCCCGGGCGAGATCGCCCGCCCGCTTGGCCTGGTCCAGTTCCGCCCGCGCATGGTCGAGCTTCTCCTTCAGCGACCGCGCCGATTCCAGCTTGTCGCGCTCGGACTGCCACTGAGCGGTCAGTTCGGCGGAGCGTTCCTGCAAGTCGGACAGTTCCTTCTCCAGCCGCTCCAGCCGGTCCTTCGACGCCGCGTCGTCCTCCTTCTTCAGCGCCTCGGCCTCTATCTGCTTCTGCAGGATCTCGCGATCCAGCGCGTCGAGCTCCTCGGGCTTGGAATCGACCTCCATCCGCAGCCGCGATGCCGCCTCGTCCATCAGGTCGATGGCCTTGTCCGGCAGAAAACGGTCGGTGATGTAACGGTTCGACAGGGTCGCGGCGGCGACCAGCGCGGCGTCCGAGATCCGCACGCCGTGGTGCAGTTCGTACTTCTCCTTGATCCCGCGCAGGATCGACACGGTGTCGGTGACGCTCGGCTCCTCGACCATCAGCGGCTGGAACCGGCGGGCCAGCGCCGCGTCCTTCTCGACGTACTTGCGGTATTCGTCGAGCGTGGTCGCGCCGATGCAGTGCAGCTCTCCCCGCGCAAGCGCCGGCTTGATGAGGTTCGCGGCATCCATCGCGCCGTCGGTCTTGCCCGCGCCGACGAGCGTGTGCATCTCGTCGATGAACAGGATGATCTCGCCCGCGGCGGCCTCGATCTCCTTCAGGACCGCCTTCAGACGCTCCTCGAACTCGCCGCGATACTTCGCGCCCGCGATCAGCGCGCCCATGTCGAGCGCCATCAGCGTCTTGTTCTGAAGGCTCTCGGGCACGTCGCCGTTGACGATGCGCAGGGCGAGGCCCTCGGCGATCGCGGTCTTGCCGGTGCCGGGCTCGCCGATCAGGACCGGGTTGTTCTTGGTCCGGCGGGACAGCACCTGCATGGCGCGGCGGATTTCCTCGTCGCGGCCGATGATCGGGTCGATCTTGCCCTCGCGCGCGGCCTCGGTCAGGTCGCGGGCGTATTTCTTCAGCGCGTCGTAGCCATCCTCGGCGCTCGCCGTGTCGGCGGTGCGGCCCTTGCGGATGTCGTTGATCGCGGCGTTCAGGCTCTGGGCGTTCACGGCGCCCGCCTCCAGCGCCTCGCGCGCCGGGCTCTTCACGACGGCCAGCGCGGTCAGAAGGCGTTCCACCGGCACGAAGCTGTCGCCGGCCTTCTGGGCCAGCTTCTCGGCCTCGGCCAGCACCTTGGCGGTCTGGCTGTCGAGGTAGACCTGGCCGGCATCGCCGGTCACCTTCGGCAGCTTCGCCAGCGCGGCGTCGAGCGCCTCGGTCGCGCGGCCGGGCGAACCGCCGGCGCGGGTGATGAGGTTCTGCGCGAGCCCCTGCTCGTCTTCCATCAGGGCGCCGAGCAGGTGTTCGGGGGAAAGTTTCTGGTGGTCGTGCCGCTGCGCAAGGCCCTGGGCAGCCTGGACGAACCCGCGCGCGCGGTCGGTGAACTTCTCGAAGTTCATGGGTCTGTCTCCTTTCAAAGCGCCCGCTTGGTCGGGGCGCCCGCATCCGCGGCACACCCCTTTTCCGGGCCTTGAAATGGAAATGGCGACGAGACGCGCGGGGTTCAAGTCGCCGCACGCGGAAAGGGCGCCCCCTCGGGGACGCCCCTTGCCATCAGCCCGCGGTGCGGATCACTGGCCGCCCTGAAGCTCCCGCAGGGCCTGCATGATGCGCTCTACCTCGGCCTGCGCCTCGGCGGCGGCGGCAGCGGCCTCGCGCGCCTCGCGGACCCGTTCGCTGGCCGCGTTGCTGGCCTCCGAAAGCTGCTGGAGCAGGTCCAGTTCCTCGTCCGAAGGCAGTTCCGCCGGGACGTCGGCAGCCGCGGCCTGGGCAGGTTCGCCCTCCTCCGTCGCGGCAGGCTGCTCGGCGGCAGCCGTCTCCTCCGTGGCTGCGGTCTCCTCCGTCGCGGCAGTCTCGTCCGCAGCAGTTTCCTCGGTCGCGGGCGCTTCCTCCGTAGCGGAGGCTCCCTCGGTCGTAGCCGGTTCATCGGCCGCAGGCGCCTCGTCCGCAGCAGCGGTCTGCTCGGTCGCGGGCGCTTCCTCGGCGGTAGCGGCCGCGTCTTCGGCAGCGGCGGCTTCCTCGGTAGCGGCCGCGTCGTCGGCGGGGGCTTGTTCCGCCGCGGCCATCTCCGTCTCGCCTTCCGCCGGAGCTTCCTCCGTCGCCGCCTCGGTCTCCGCGCCGTCCTCGGCCGCGGCCATCTCGGTTTCCTCGGTCACGGCCTCATCGGCGGCAGCCGCCTCGTCCCCCTCAGGGCCCTCCTCGGCAGCCATCTCGGTCTCACCCTCGGCGGGGGCTTCCTCCGCAGCAACGACTTCGCCTTCTGCCGGGGCTTCCTCGGTCGCCGCGTCTTCGGTCGCCATCTCGGTCTCGTCCTCGGCGGGCGCTTCCTCCGCAGCGACCGCTTCGCCCTCTGCCGGGACTTCCTCGGTCGCCGCGTCCTCGGCAGCCATCTCGGTCTCGCCCTCGGCGGGGGCTTCCTCAGCAGCGGCCATGTCGCCTTCCGCCGGCGCTTCCCCGGTCGCGGCCTCCGCTCCCTCGGCCGGATCCTCCTCCGCCGCGGCCATGTCGGTCTCGCCTTCCGCGGGGGTTTCCTCGGCGGCCGTCTCGCCCTCCGCCATCGCCTCGCCCTCGGCGGTCTCGGACCCGTCTTCGGCCATCGCGGCCTCGTCGGCCGGGGCCTCGTCACCCTCGGCAGCATCCTCCGCCGCCATCTCGTCTTCTGCCTCTTCGCCAGTCGCGGCGACCGGGGCACTGGCGATGGCCACGGCTTCGTCGTCGTCGTCGCCGCCGCCCATGAACGCCGTCGCCGCGACGATCAGCACGACCACGACCGCGCCGACGATCCCGAGGATCAGCCCGTTCGAGACGCTGTGTCCGCCGCCGTCCCCGCCCTTCGGTGCATCATCGCGATCGGTCTCGGCCATGCCGGTATCCCCCTGATTCGTTAACCTCTCGTCCCAATCATACGCTTCGCGCGCGCGTATGGTTCCAATCCCGCCTTCGGCAGGGTTCCGCCAGCGGGCCGCCCGCGATTGAACCCGGGGCGTTCGCCAGCGTTCCCACTCCAGATAGCAGGAGAAAACCCATGTCCAGCATCTCGCTCCAAGGCGTCATCTACGACGGTCGCTACCGCGCTTTCCGCGCGCTTGCCGTGATCGGCGAAGGCGACCAGCGCCGGGAAACCGATTGCTACTGGCCCGGCCCCGAGGGCGCCGAGTTCGGCCAGGTCGCGCGCGGTCTCGCGCACGACGCCTTCGCCCGGATCGGCTGACCCTCAGGTCAGGACCGACCACAGGATCGCGATGGCCACCAGCGCGACGGCCAGCCAGACCGCGATCCGCATTCCGCCGCGCGGGGCATGATCCGCCCTCTGTTCCGCGCCCTCGAACGCCGCAGCGCCCCGCGCCTCGGGGATCGGCGCGGGTTCATCGACCGGCGCAGCCGCCGGGTCGACACCGTGGGTGGGATCGTTCGCCTGCGACAGTTCGGGGTCGGTCCCCGCTTCGCCCACGCGCGTATCCCGGTAACGTTTCTCGGTCGTCGGCTGCTGTGCCATCTCTCGTCTCCTCCGCATGATTGCACCGGACCAATCGCCGGGACCGGGGTCGCGTTCCGTCCCGGGCGCGCATGTGCCCGGCATCGGCGGCACCCCGCCCCCTGACCACTTCCGTCTTGTTTCGCCGCGCCGGGATGGTATCGACGCCGCAACCACGGAAGGAGCCGACATGCCCGACGACCGCCTGATCGTCGCCCTCGACGTCGCTGACGCGCTCACCGGGCTCGACCTCGCCGCGCGGATCGGGCCTGAGGTCACGTTCTACAAGATCGGCCTCGGGATGCTGACAGGCGGCGGGCTGGCACTGGCCCGCGAGCTGAAGGACGACCACGGCAAGCGCATCTTCCTCGACATGAAGCTGTTCGACATCGGCGCGACGGTCGAGGCCGCCGTGCGCGGGATCGCCCGGTTCGGGCTCGACTTCCTGACCGTGCAGGGCGATCCGCAGGTCGTCCGCGCGGCGAAACAGGGCGCGGGCGACACCAAGATCCTCGCCGTCACGGTGCTCACCTCGCTCGACCGCGACGACCTCGACCTGAACCTGATCAAGGACGGCTCCGTCGCCGAGATCGTGGCCGAACGCGCGGTCAACGCCTTCGCGGCCGGGGCCGACGGGGTGATTTCCAGCCCGCACGAGGCCGCGATGATCCGCGCCCTGCCCGAGGCCGAGGGCAAGCTGATCGTCACCCCGGGCGTGCGCCCCGCCGGCGCCGATCTCGGCGACCAGAAGCGGATCATGACCCCGGCCCAGGCCATCGCCGCGGGCGCCGACCACGTCGTCGTCGGCCGCCCGGTCTGGCGCGCGGAGGACCCGCGCGCCGCCGCCGAGGGCATTCTCGCCGAGATCCGGTCGCCGCAGGCGGAGCGGCCCAACCGGGCCTGACCGCGCCGGGACGACCCCGGCCCGCGGTCAGTAGGCGACGGTGAACACCGCGCGCCGATGCGCCGGGGCCTCGATCTCGTCCAGCAACGCGACCGCGTAATCCTCCGCGCTGATCCGGCTTTCGCCCTCGGCGTCCGATACCAGCGTGGTCGACCCGAGCCGGAAGCTGCCGGTCCGTTCCCCCGGCGCGATCTGGGCCGCGGGCGCGAAGAAGGTCCAGTCCGCCGCGCTGTCGGCGAGCTTGCCGCGGAAATCCCGCATCCCGGTCGCCTCGGGCAGGATCTCGGGCGGCAGCACCGAGAGCACCGGCCGCCCGTCCGGCAGGTTCAGCGTCCCGGCCCCTCCGACGACGATCAGCCGCGCCCCGGATGCCTCCGCCCCGCCAAGGATGCCCGCGCCGATCTCGGCCATCTCGGCCTCGGCGTCGCCGCTCGACCGTGGCGACGCGGCGGCGACGATGACCTCCGCGCCATCGGCGGCCTCCGCGACCGCCGCGGCGTCGCTGGCTTCCAGCGACAGCGGCGTGCCCTCCGGCGCATCGCCCTTCCGCGAGGCCGCGATCACCTCGTGCCCGCGCGCGACGGCCTCGGACAGGATGCGGCTTCCGATGACGCCGGTCGCGCCGATCAGCAGGATGTTCATGTCGTTTCCCCTATGGTTACTTTCGATAACCTGGGATATGACATGAACCACCCCACGCCGGGAGAGAGAGGTTCGCGTCACATGGGAACAGCGAGGTAACCCCCGATGAACGCCCGCGCCGACATCGCGCCCGGACGGCGCGAAAGCTTCGCCTGCCCGATCCGCGACGTGCTCGACCGGATCGGCGACGCCTGGTCGCTGCTGGTGATGCTGGAACTGTCGAAGGGACCGTGCCGGTTCAACGCGCTCAGCCGGGTCATCGACGGCATCTCGCGGCGGATGCTCACCGTCACCCTGCGCCATCTCGAACGCGACGGGCTGGTGTCGCGCACGGTGTTGCCGACCTCGCCGCCGCAGGTGGAATACGCGCTGACGCCGCTCGGCCACTCGTTGCAGGACGCGATCGTGACCCTGCGCGACTGGGCGATCGAGCATCAGCCGGTCATCAACGACGCGCGGCGCAGCTACGACGCCGACACCGATGCCGGGTGATCAGTCGTCGTTGATGTCGCGGTCGATCACCTTGACCTGCCCCTCGCGCACGCCGAGCGCGCGGCGCAGGGCCAGCCAGGCGATCAGGCTCAGGACCGCGAACACAAGCAGCAGGAGCGGCACCGACCCGGCCAGCCAGGCCGCCAGCGGCCCGCCCACCAGCAGAAGCAGCGCCACCAGCCCCGCCCCGATGGCGAATCCGAGCAGGACGTAGCCGGGCAGGATCACCTCGCCCACGGCCAGCGCCAGCGCCGCGACCGCCCACAGCCACCAGCTGTGCCAGATCACGACGACCGCCCCTGGAGCATCTGGAACGCCTTGCCGAAGGCGTCGACGGCATCGGCCGGGACGACGATGGTCCGGCTGCCCTGCCCGTCCGCCATCTTGGCCAGCGCCTCGACCTGTTTCAGCGCGACGTTGTATTGAACGGCCTCCAGCCCGCCGCGGGCGATGGCCTCGGCGACGACCCCGGTGGCGTAGGCCTCCGCGTCGGCCTCGACCCGGCGGGCCTCTGCGATCTGCCGCGCGGCGTAAAGCTCGGCGTCCGCGTTCAACTCCACCGCGCGTTTCTGGCCCTCGGCGCGGGTCACCGCCGCGCGCCGCTCACGCTCGGCATTGAGCTGCTGGAGCATCGCGTCCCGCGTCGCCTGGTCGAGGTTCACGTCGAGGATCTCCGCCCGCGTCACCTCGATCCCCCAGTTGTCCACCGCGTCGGCGACATGTTCCTTGATCTGCTGGATCAGGACAGAGCGGTTCGACTGCACCTCGTCCAGTTCCATCTTGCCGATCTCGGCGCGCACGATGCCGGTGACGGTCGTGGTGATCGCGCCGTCCACGTCGCGGATCCGGTAGACCGTCTTTTCCGGCTCCAGGATGCGGTAGAACACGCTCGTATCGACCTGAACCAGCACGTTGTCCGAGGTGATCGCGTCCTGGCTGTGGGTCGGCAGCTGCCGTTCGAGGATCGAGATCTTGTGCGCCACCCGGTCGAGGAACGGCACGATGAAGTTGATGCCGGGCCCCAACACCGCGCGCAGGCGGCCGAACCGCTCAACCACGTGCTTTTCCGATTGCGGCACGATCCGGATGCCCAGGAACAGGCACAGGATGATGAACAGCGCGAGCAGGAGGATCACGATACCCCCGCCCGAGACCTGCATCAGCAACCGCTCGATATCCATACCCTGCTCCTTCACGCGTGGCTCAACCCCCGGTGGCACTCTTAGCGACCCGCGGCGAAATCGGAAGCCCTTTCCGCGGCGGCAGCGCCGGCCCTGTCACCCCCGTGCAAGCCCCGCCCCGGTGCGCCGTTTGAACCGCCCCGGGGGCCCGGCCCGACCCACGGTCTCGTGCAACAGAGATGAGACCGGAGGACGGACACGATGGGTATCTTCGACGGAAACGGACGGGCCAACTTCATCTGGGGCAGCGGCGAGGACGACATCATCCGCGCCCGCGGCGGCAACGACACCGTCCACGGCAACGGCGGCCACGACTGGATCGGCGGCGGGCGCGGCGACGACGAGCTTCACGGCGGCACCGGAAACGACACGCTCCTGGGCAAGGACGGCGACGACGAACTGTTCGGCGACACCGGGAACGACATCATCGACGGCGGCGAAGGCGCGGACATCCTGACCGGCGGCGCGGGCGTTGACGTGTTCTACTTCGCCGAGGGCGACGCGAACGACGACCGCGACGTGATCACCGATTTCGAGATCGGCGTGGACACCATCGTGATCTCCGGCGGCTACGGCTGGGTCCTGATCGACGGCACCGATACCGGCGACGGCGTCGGCATCGGCTCGATCGCCCATCCGAATGCGTCGGGCGACCTCATCCACCTGCCCAACATCACCGATTTCGAGGATTTCGAGGCCAACGCGAACATCCTGTTCGTCTGAACGCGCCGCCCCTGCCCCCCGGCGCGCGGCTGGGGTAGACTGCGCCCATGCCCGCCCTCTGCCGCGACTGCCTCACGCTTTTCGACGACGGACGCCGCTGCCCCGCCTGCGGCCGCCCGCGCGTGATCGCGCATCCCGAGCTTGCCACGCTGTCGATCGCCCACATGGATTGCGACGCGTTCTACGCGTCAGTCGAGAAACGCGACAATCCCGAGCTGCGCGACAAGCCCGTGATCATAGGCGGCGGCAGGCGCGGGGTGGTGTCGACCGCCTGCTACATCGCCCGGATCAAGGGCGTGCGGTCCGCGATGCCGATGTTCCAGGCGCTGAAACTCTGCCCCGAGGCCGTGGTCGTGCGCGGCCGGATGGAGGTCTACGCCGAAACCTCCCGCGCCATCCGCGCGATGATGGAGGACCTGACCCCGGCCATCGAACCCCTGTCGCTGGACGAGGCGTTCCTCGACCTCACCGGCACCGCGCGGCTCCATGGGCGTCCGCCCGCGGTCCTGCTCGCCGGGCTGGTGAAACGGATGCAGTCGGAGCTTGGCATCACCGGCTCCATCGGCCTCAGCCACAACAAGTTCCTCGCCAAGATCGCCTCGGACCTCGACAAGCCGCAGGGCTTCTCGGTCATCGGCAAGGCCGAGACCGCGGAATTCCTGGCCGACAAAACGGTGCGGCTGCTCTGGGGCATCGGCGACGCGGGCCAGCGCGCGCTCGACGCCGCCGGCATCCGCACCTTCGCCGACCTCAGGCGCTGGGACGAGGCCGCCCTGACCGCCCGATTCGGCGTGCTCGGCCTCAGGCTGGCGCAGCTTTCGCGCGGCGAGGACGCCCGCCGCGTCACCGCCAACCGGCGCGTGAAGTCGATCTCGAACGAGACCACATTCTTCGAGGACACCGACGACCCAGACCTGCTCGACGGCCACCTCTGGCGGATGGCGGAAAAGGTCGCCGACCGCGCCAAGGCCAAGGACATGGCCGGCCGCACCGTGACGCTGAAACTGAAGAAGGCGGATTTCACGCTTCTGACCCGCCGCCAGACCCTGCCGGAACCGACCCAGATGGCCGACCGGCTCTACCGCGCCGCCCGCGCGCTCATGGACCAGGCGGCGAAGGGCGCGGCCTACCGGCTGCTCGGCGTCGGCCTGTCGGACCTCGTCTCCGCCGCGCTGGCCGACCGCGAGGGCAACCTCCTCGACCCGGGCGAGGCCGGCCGCCTCGGCGCGGAACGTGCGGCCGACCGGATCCGGGCGAAGTTCGGCCACGACGCGATCGTGAAAGGCCGTGCGTTGCGCTGAGACCCGGCGCCGCAGGGGGGCGCTGCCCCCCGCCTTCGGCTCCCCCCGGGAATATTTGAAGGACAAAGACGGGGCCGGGCGCCCCTGGCTTCTCTATCCCGGAAATATCCCCGCCGGAGGCATTCGGACCCAAGCAGCCCGTGAAACCGACGGGGCGGGGCGCCGGCGCCGAGCAAGGGTCCGCGAGGACCCGCCGCGAGACATGGTGCGCGCCGGAGGCGCACGAATTTGAAGGGTGTTACTCCGCCGCCAGCGGCAGGCCCACGGACCCGGCGCCGACCATGCGGGCCAGGACACCCGTCACGATCGCGCGGATCGCGTCGAAATCGGCGTTGGGCCGGATCGTGCGTTCGTTCATGTAGAGCGAGCGGTCGATCTCGATCTGCACGACGTGGCGGCCCTGCAGCGGCCGGCCGTAATGCTGCGCGACGTAGGCGCCGGCGAAGGGCGCGTTGCGGCTGACCACGAGGCCGGCATCGGTGAACGCGGCCTCCAGTTCCTCGACGATGTCGGGACGCGCGGCCGCGCCGAAGCGGTCGCCGAGCACGACGTCGGGCCGGGCCCCGCCGGGGCGCGAGATCGCCTCCAGCGCCTCGTGCGGCATGGAATGGAAGTCGAGCAGCACCGCTTCGCCGAATTCCTCACGCGCGCTGCGGACCAGCCGTTCGAGGCAGGCGTGGTAGGGCCGCCACACCGTCTCGATCCTGTGGTCGGCCTCCTCGCGGCTCAGCTTGCCGCGGTAGATCATCCGCCCGTTCGCCACCACCCGCGGGATCACGCCGAGGCCCGACGAGATGCGCGGGTTCTGCGTCGGGTAGCGGATGCCCTCGACCACGGCGGGGTCGAGTTCGTCGGCGGAGCGGTTCAGGTCGACGAAGGCGCGCGGGTATTCCGCCATCAGGAGCGGCGCGCCAAGCCCGGGGGCCGCGTCCACGAGCTGGTCCATGAACGCGTCCTCGGACGACCGGACCGAGCGTTCGTCGAGCACGGTCTTGCGCATGAAGGACCATGGGTAGTACCGCCCGGAATGCGGCGAGGCGACGATCACGCCGGTCGTGACCGCCTCGGGCAGTTCCAGTCGGAAGGCCGGTTTCGGCATCGATCCCCCAGCAAGTTCTCCCGCCGGTTATAGCCCCATCGGGACGGGCACCAAAAGCCCTTGAACCCACAATCGACTCCTTTTATAGACCCCTCCACCCGCCCGGGCCCGACTTGGGAACGGTAGTTCCGTTCGCTCCGGACCCTGGCTGGTTTCACCGGGCGGTTAGCTCAGCGGTAGAGCACTACGTTGACATCGTAGGGGTCACTGGTTCGATCCCAGTACCGCCCACCATTGACCCAAGGCGCATCGCCGCGCCGCGACGAAGGAGACAGGACATGAAGGTCCGCAACTCGCTCCGCTCGCTCAAGCAGCGCCATCGCGATTGCCGCGTCGTGCGCCGCAAGGGCCGTGTCTACGTGATCAACAAGACGCAGCGGAAGTTCAAGGCACGCCAGGGCTGATCGCCCGCACGCGACCGGAACAAGACGAAGCCGCCCCCCGGGGCGGCTTTTGTCGTTTCGGGCGGGCGGCGTACGGTCTGCGTCAGGCCGGGGGGCAGGCGCCGCGCCCGCCCCGCCGGTCTCAGTGGATGATGATGTTGAAGCCCGACCCCTGGGTCAGCCGCAGGATCGTCGCCTGGTTGAAGTACCCCGTCTGCGGCAGGCCCATCCCGGCCTGGAAGGCGCGCAGCGCGGCGCGGGTCTGGTCGTCGAACTGCCCGTCGACCTGGCCCGGGTGAAAGCCCCGCCGCGCCAGGTGAAGCTCCAGCATCTGGCGGCTGCGGGTGTTCAGGTTCAGCCGCGCCTCCTCCATCTGGTAGGCCTGAAGGTTCGCCTGCGGCGGCTGCGGCTGCGTGATCGTGCCGCCGTGGCCGGGCAGGTAGCTGCCCCCCGGCGCCTGCCCGCCCGCTCCGCGCTGCAGCTCGGCGATGCGGTTCCGCGCGGCGGCGGCGTAGGTGCCGTTCGGGTAGGTCTCCAGGAACTGGCGGTAGGACGGGATGCTGTCCTGCGCGGTCGCGCTTTCCCAGGCCCGCCGCTCGCCCTCGCCCTGCAGGTCCGACAGGCGCGACCGGGCCATGTCCGCGAACAGGCCCTGCGGGAACCGTTCGAGGTAGGCGCGCAGCCCGGCGATGCTCTGACCCTGCCCCGACTGCGCCCAGAACGCGCGGTCCAGCGCCTCGCGCGCGGCGCGGGCCTCGGCCTCCTCTGCGGCGATCTCGGCCTCGCGGGCGGCGCCGTCGCGCAGGATCGCGGCGCGGGTCGTGACGGTGAGGAAGCCGGTCGCCCCGGCCCCGGTCTCCTGCTGCCAGGCGCGGATCCCGGCGCGGCTGCCGGCGCCGAAGATGCCGTCGATGTTGCCGTCGTAATGTCCCAGGACCGACAGCGCGCGCTGCACCTCGCGGCGGTCGTCGCGGGTCAGACCGAGCGCGGTCTCGGTCCGCTCGGCGATGCTGGCGGGGTCGTTCCGCAACTCGTCGAGCCGGTCGCGCGCGGCCTCGGCGTTGGGGCCAAACGGGTAGCGCATCAGGTAGGCGCGGTAGGCGCCCTCGGTGTCCAGTTCCCGCGCCGCGTCCCAGGTCTCGGCCTCGTCGGCGTCGGCGGTGAAGCCCGCCGGCGCCTGCGGCAGGAACGGCACGTCGCGCGGCAGGAAACCGGTCGCGACCAGCATTTCGTTCCGCGACACCGCGCCGGCGATCGTCGCGCCGGGCTCCAGCAGGTCGGCCCAGAGCAGCTGCGAGACGTCGCGCGCCGATCCGGCCACCAGGGCCACGCCCTGCGGCGGCTCCGGCAGCGCGATGCCCCGCGACAGGCCGAGCCCGAGCGGGAAGTCCCGGTCCTCGGTCGCCAGCAGCACCAGCGCCCGTCCCGGCGCGCGCGCGGCGATGGCGAGCACGGTGCCGAGGTCGATCCCCTGCCCGCCGACATCGCCCCGGTCCGGCGAATCCGCGTCGGTGCCGAGGAACCAGACCCCGCCGTCCGGCGCGTTCGCGAAATGCCCCGACAGCGCGATCACCAGCCGGTCGGTCTCGTCCGCGGCGACGAGTTGCGACAGCCGGTTGCGGATCTCGGTGGTGGTGAGGTTGCGGCCCTCGATCACCTCGAAGCCGACGCCCTCCAGCGGTCGCGCCGCGGCGGCGACGGCGGCCCCCTCGCGGATCGTCGCCCCGTGCTCGTAGCGGCTGTTGCCGATCAGCAGCGCGGTATCTGCGAACGCGGGGACAGAGAACGCGGGGGCGGCGAACAGGCACAGCGCCAGGGTCGCGGCGCGGCGGGGGGCAAGGAACATGGCTCTCCTCCTCGAAATCGGTCGAACGAATCGTACACGGTTCGCGGAGGTTACTCGATAACACCGCGCCGCCACCGGATGACTTGGGCGGCGCCCCGGGCCGGCTCAACCGTAGCTGCGCCGATCGTCTATCACTTTGCCGTCATTCGGAAGTGACCCGGGGGCAACGATTTCTATCCGTCCCTTCAGCTTCAGGCTCTCGGCGGCGCTGGCGGCGAGACGGTCGGCATCGGCCCCGGCGCTTTCCACCTGCACCACCATCACGTCCATCTCGCCCTCGCGGCTGGCGACGACGCGGGCGCGGGCGACCTCGGGGTGCTTGGCGACGAAATCGGCGACCTGTTCGGGGCGCACGAACATGCCCTTGATCTTCGCGGTCTGGTCGGCGCGGCCCATCCAGCCCTTGATCCGCATGTTGGTGCGGCCGCAGGGGCTGGTGCCCGGCATCACCGCCGACAGGTCGCCGGTGGCGAAGCGGATCAGCGGGTAGTCGGGGTTCAGCGTCGTCACCACGACCTCGCCGACCTCGCCGTCCGGCACCGGCTCCCCGGTGCCGGGGCGCACGATCTCCACGATCACGCCCTCGTCGACGATCATGCCCTCCTGCGCCGGGCTCTCGTAGGCGATGTTGCCGAGATCGGCGGTGGCGTAGTTCTGCAGGCACAGGACGCCGCGGTCGGCGTATTCCTGGCGCAGCGACGGGAACAGCGCGCCGCCGCCCACGGCGGCCTTGGTGATCTTCAGCGACACGCCCATCTCCGCGGCCTTGTCGAGGATCACCTTCAGGTAGTCCGGCGTCCCGGCATAGGCGGTCGATCCCACGTCCGCGGCCGCCCGCACTTGCAATTCCGTCTGGCCCACGCCCGCCGGCAGCACCGCGGCGCCCACCGCCCGCGCACCGGATTCGAAGATCATCCCCGCCGGCGTCAGGTGGTAGCCGAAGCAGTTCTGCACGATGTCGCCCGGCCCGATGCCGACGGCATGAAGGAACCGGCCGATCCGCCACCAGTCCCCGGCGACCTCGCCCGGTTCGTAGATCGGCCCGGGGCTCTGGAAGATATGGGCGAAGCCGCTGGCGGGTTTCGCGGTGTAGCCGCCGAACGGCGCCTCGGCCGCCTGCGCCTTGCCGATGTCCGACTTGCGCAGGACCGGCAGCCCGGCAAGCGCGGCGCGGCCCGTCACCCCGGCCGGGTCGATCCCGGCCAGCGCGGCTGCGTAACCCGGCAGCGCCTGCGCCCGCGCGACCTGTTCCGGCAGCACGCGGGCCAGCTCGGCGGCCCGCGCGTCGGCGCTGCGCGTCTCCAGCGTCATGAAATCTCCCTCCATCGCCTCAGACCTCCAGAACCACGGTGCCCAGCTTGTTTCCCCCCGCGACCGCCTCGTGCGCCGCCGCGATATCGTCCAGTCCGCCCATCGGAACCGCCGCGTGGCCCAGCACGCCCGCGGCCATCCAGGCGGTGATCTGCGCCATGCCCCGCGCCCGCGCCGCGCCCGAAAGCTGGTAGACGATCAGCATCCTCAGCGTGACGTCCCGGAACATCAGGCCGTAGAAATCCAGCTCCGGCCTCATCCGGCTGGCGCTGGCATAGGCCGCGATCACGCCGCCCGGCTTCAGCACCGCCAGCGCATCGGGCTGGTTGGCGGCGAAATCGACCTCCACGATGCGGTCGACCCCGGCGCCGCCGGTCAGGTCCATCACCCGCCCCGGCACGTCGCCGTCGCGGTAGTTGATCCACTCCGCCACGCCCGAATGGCGGGCCTTCGCCTCCGACGACACGGTCGCGATCACCCGCGCGCCCAACAGGGGCGCCATCTGGCAGGCATAGCGTCCGACCGCCCCGGCGCCGCCCGTCACCAGAACCGTCTGTCCCTCGATCGGCCCGTCGCCCGCCAGCGCGTACCACGCCGTCAGCGCGGGAATGCCGAGGCAGGCGCCCTCCGCGAACCCGGTATTCGCCGGCAGCGGCGCCACCAGAGCCTCGGGCAGCGCGATCCGCTCGGCGGCGGTGCCCATCGCGCGCTGCCACTGGCCGTTCGCGACCCAGACCCGTTCGCCCACCCGCGACGGGCGCACGCCCTCGCCCACGGCCTCGATCACCCCCGCGCCGTCCGAATGCGGCACGATCCGCGGATGCGCCATCACCGCGCCGGGCCGCGCGCCCGCGCGGAGCTTTACGTCCGACGGGTTCACCCCGGTCGCTTGCAGGCGCACCAGGACCTCGCCCGGACCCGGCACCGGGTCGGGCAGATCGCCGATCTCCAGCACCTCGGCCGCCGGGCCGAATCTTGTATAGGATGCCGCCCGCATCAGACCTTCACCCAGCCGTCGCGGTGCACCTGACCCATCGCCTCGTCGGTCACCTTGGCCGCTTCCGCGACCTCGTCGGGCGGCCAGTCCCAGAATTCAACCGCGACGTGGCAAAGCGCGAAGGTCGGCGGGCCGTCCGCGATCAGGTCGTTCAGATCGACCTCCGCCGCGCAGACGACGCAGGCCACCGCACGCGACTCCGTCCGCGCCTCGCAGAAATCGGCGACGAGGGCAAAGCACCGCTCCTGCTGCTCGCGCGCCTCGGGCGTGCCGTGCCCGATCTCCGCGCCGCAGTCCGGGCAGCGGAAATCGGGCGTGATGACGAAAGGCCCGTGGTTGAAATAGCCCGGCCCGCAGAAGGCCACGCCGTTGACCGACAGCGGCACCCGGCCTTGCCGCGTCTCGACGAACTTCACCCGGTCGCTCGCCGCCGGTCCGGGGCGGAAGGACGGCCAGCGGGTGCCGTAGGTGGCCTCCGGGTCCGCCTCGCCCTCGATCCAGCCCGCGTCCCGCAACGCCCGCTCGCACGACGCCAGCGCCCCCGCGGCTCCGTCGCGCGGGGTGTCCGGGTAGCCGAGAATCGCGTAACCGCTCCCCATCAGCTCAGCCAGCGCTTGCGGCGGCGGTAGCTGCGGACGTCGCGGAACGACTTCCGCCCCTCGTCCGACATGCCGAGGTAGAATTCCTTCACGTCCGGGTTCTCGCGCAGGTCGTGCGCGGGGCCGTCCATCACCACGCGGCCGGATTCGAGGATGTAGCCGTAATGGGCGAACCGCAGCGCGACGTTGGTGTTCTGTTCGGCCAGCAGGAAACTCACGCCCTCCTGCTCGTTCAGGCTTTTGACGATGCCGAAGATCTCCTCGACGAGCTGCGGCGCGAGACCCATCGACGGTTCGTCCAGCAGGATCGTCTCGGGCTTCGACATCAGCGCGCGGCCGATCGCGCACATCTGCTGCTCCCCGCCCGAGGTGTAGCCCGCCTGGCTCTTCCGCCGCTCCTTCAGCCGCGGGAAATAGGTGTAGACCTTCTCCAGGTCGGCATCGATCTGGCCCCGGTCGGTCCGGGTATAGGACCCGGTCAGCAGGTTTTCCTCGACCGTCAGGTGCTCGAAGCAGTGACGGCCCTCCATCACCTGGATCACGCCGCGTTCCACCAGCGCCGAGGGGTTCAGGTCCTGCACCCGCTCGCCGCGATAGCGGATCGTGCCCTTGGTGACCTCACCGCGCTCGGAATGCAGCAGGTTGGAAATCGCCTTAAGCGTGGTGGTCTTGCCCGCCCCGTTACCGCCGAGCAGCGCGGTGATGCCGCCCTTCGGCACCGCCAGCGACACGCCCTTCAGCACGAGGATGACGTGGTTGTAGATCACCTCGATGTTGTTGACCTCCAGGAGCACCTCGGCATCCCGGAACTCGGGCGCCACGCCCTCGCCATGCACTTCAGCGGGTTGATCGAGCATCGGGTCCTCCGGGGGCCTCGCCCCGCTTTGGCTGGTCGTCCGTGACGTGGGTCGTGGTCCCGGCGGCGGTCGGCCCGCCGCCGGGGTCGTTCTTTTGGATCAGCAGCGCGGCTCGATGCCGTTCTCGGCCGCGAAGGCTTCCGAATCCTCGGCGATCAGCGGGTCGATCACGCTGGCGTCGGATTCGATGAAGTCGCTCAGGGTGACCCACTGCTGTTCCGCGGCGTTCCACTCCTGCACGATGCCCATGCCGGCGCCGCCGTGGTCGGTGCAGGACACGGAGAACTCCGGCCCGATCCCTTCCATGCCCAGCTCGGCCATGCGCGCGTCGGTGATCTCCAGCGCCTCCATGCCGTCACGCACCATCGCGGGCGTGACCTGGGCGGTGCCGTGGATCTCCTGCGCGGTGCGGATCGCCTCGGCGGCTAGCATCGCGGCGTACATGCCCCGGGTATAGAGCACCGAGCCGAGGTTGTTGCCCTCGCCCGCGCCCAGCCCCGCGTCGAGCACGACGGTCTGGATCTCGTCGAACACCGGCAGGTCGCCGAGACGGGTCATGTTGAGCGCGCGGTAGCCGTTCGCACCCTCGCCCGCGGGCATCACGTCATGCTCCGCGCCGGCCCACCAGTTGCCGTAGAAGTGGTCCATCGGGAAACGGATGTTCACGGCCTCCTGCACGGCGACCTGGTTCATCACGCCCCAGCCCCACATGACCACGTAATCCGGCCGCTCGCGGCGGATCTGAAGCCACTGGTTGCCCTGCTCCTGCCCCGGATGGTCGACCGGAAGCTGGATCAGGTTGAACCCGTACTGTTCCGACAGCAGTTCCAGCGTGCGGATCGGCTCCCGGCCATAGGCGGAGTTGTGGTAGAGCAGCGCGACGGTCTGGCCTTCGAGGCTGCCGCCGTTCTCCTCCAGGATGAAGTTCACGAACACGCTCGCCGCGTCCCAGTAGTTCGCCGGGTAGTTGAACACCCACTCGAACACGTCGCCGTTGGCGGCCGAGGTGCGGCCGTAACCCATCGTGTGCAGCGGGATGCCGTCGGCCGTGGCGCGCGGGATCAGCTGGTAGGTGATGCCGGTCGACAGCGGCTGGTACAGGAGCGAGCCCTGGCCCTTCGTGCTCTCGTAGCACTCCACGCCGCGCTCGGTGTCGTAGCCGGTCTCGCAGGTCACGATCTCGATCCGCTCGCCGCCGATCCCGCCGTCACGCTCGTTCAGAAGCGTGAAGTAGTCCTGGTACCCGTCCGAGAACGGGATCCCGCCCGCGGCGTAGGGCCCGGTCCGGTAGTGCAGGTCCGGGATCACCAGGTCCGCCAGCGCCGGCCCGGCGGCGATCATCCCCGCCGCGGCAATCGTTGCCAGAGTCTTCATCGGTGCCTTCCTCCCTTGGTTTTGTCCGATGGTGTTCTTCGTCCGTATCGGGCCGTTCAGTGCGGGAACGGCCAGAGTCTCAGCTTCTCCTTCGCCAGCGCCCACAACCGCGCCAGCCCGTGGGGTTCCACGATCAGGAAGAACATGATCAGCCCGCCGACGATGACGAACTCGAAATGCCGCGCCAGCGCGCTGTCCCAGCCGAACGCGCCGGTCAGCACGTTGGTCAACAGGACCGGCAGCAGCACCATGAAGGCCGCGCCCGCGAAACTGCCGAAGATCGATCCAAGCCCGCCGATGATGACCATGAACAGCACCAGGAACGATTTCTGGATGCCGAAGGCCGTGCCGGGCTCCGCCGCGCCGAGGTAGACGGTGAAGAACAGCGCCCCCGCGATGCCGACGTAGAAGCTGCTGACGGCGAAGGCCGACAGCTTGGCCCGCAGCGGGTTCACCCCGATGATCTCGGCGGCGATGTCCATGTCCCGGATCGCCATCCACTGCCGCCCGACCGACCCCCGCGTCAGGTTCCGCGCGAGCCAGGCCAGCGCGAAGGCGAAGACGAGGCAGAACAGGTATTTCGCGCTCGGGTCCGCCGCCGGGCCGGTCACCGCCTGCCCGAACAGGCTCCGCTCCGGCGCGGAGATCTGGCCCGAGGCGGAGTAGTTGAAGAACCACGGCACCCGGTTGAAAAGCCAGATCAGGAAGAACTGCGCGGCCAGCGTCGCCACCGCCAGGTAGAACCCCTTGATCCTGAGCGACGGCAGCCCGAAGGCCACGCCCACGATGGCCGTCATTACCCCCGACAGGATCGTGATCGACACCATGTCGAGCCACGGGAACGCGGTCATCAGCTTGTAGGAGGTATAGGCCCCCACCGCCATGAACCCGCCGGTGCCGAGCGACACCTGCCCGCAATAGCCCACGAGGATGTTCAGCCCGATCGCCGCGATGGCGTAGATCAGGAACGGCAGCAGGATCGCGTTCGACCAGTAGTCGTTGATGATGAACGGCAGAAGCCCGAAGCCCGCCGCGATGACGAAGTAGTAGCGCCAGCGGTCGAAGGCGATCGGAAAGGTCTGGCTGTCGGCGGCGTAGCTCGTCTTGAAGTCGCCCGCTTCGCGATAGAACATACCCTTACCTCCCGATGACCGCCGGTTCGGCCGGCGCGCCCCTGTAGGGCGGGACAGGTCCCGCCTCGCGGCATTCCGCGTCAAACACGTTCAATGATCCGCTCCCCGAACAGCCCCTGCGGCCGGAACACCAGGAACGCCAGCGCCAGGACGTAGGCGAACCAGTTCTCCGTCGCCCCGCCGATCAGCGGGCCGACCGCGAACTCGAACAGCGCCTCGCCGACCCCGATGATGAGCCCGCCGACGATGGCGCCGGGGATCGAGGTGAAGCCGCCCAGCATCAGCACCGGCAGCGCCTTCAGCGCGATCAGCGACAGCGAGAACTGAACGCCGGATTTCGACCCCCACATGATCCCCGCGACCAGCGCGACGATGCCCGCCAGCGACCAGACCAGCACCCAGACGTAGTTGAGCGAGATGCCCACAGACAGCGCGGCCTGGTGGTCGTCCGCCACCGCCCGCATCGCCCGGCCCTGCTTGGTGTATTGCGAGAAGGCGATCAGCACCGCGACGAGGATCGCCGCGATGATCGCCGCCGCGATGTCGAGGTTGTCGATGAAGAACCCGTAGCCGAAGGCGTTGAACGTGCCCTGGTCGATGGCGTCGTTGATCCCCTGCGGCAGGCCCACGTCGAGCGTCCGGATCTCGGACCCCCACATCAGGTCCGACACGCCTTCGAGGAAGTAGGCGAGCCCGATCGTGGCCATGAACAGGATGATCGGCTCCTGCCCGACGAGGTGCTTGAAGACCACCTTCTGCACCAGCCAGGCGAAACCCACCATGACGGCGACCGTCAGCAGGATCGCGAGGATCGCGGGTATCTCGAACCCGACCGTGGAGACATGCGCCCCGGTGATCGAGTTAATCAGGTGCGCGAACGGCACCCGCCCCTCCTGGATGCCCACGAGCGTCATCGCCGCGAACAGCGCCATCACGCCCTGCGCGTAGTTGAAGATGCCGCTGGCCTTGTAGATCAGCACGAAGCCCAGCGCGACGAGCGCGTACATGACCCCGGTCATGAGCCCGTTGATCGAGACCTCGGCCGCGAAGAGGAGTTGGTCGGGCATCAGGCAGCCTCCCTCTGAAGGACATGACGGGCGAAGTATCGGGCGAGGGGGGCACGAAGCTTAACGGCGACCGCGTGGGGCGCGGAAAGATACCCGGTTTCTACCCGGTTTCTACCTGCAAGGTACCCGGTTTCTACCCGCGTTAACGATTGGCCCGGCATCACCCGGCCTTTCCGAAATCGAACATGGCGGCGGGCGGCCCTAGTCATGGGAAACCCCCAGGTACGCGTCGATGACCTCCTGGTTGGCCCGCACCTCGTCCGGCACGCCGTCCCCGATCTTCTTGCCGTAGTCCATGACGACCACGCGGTCGGACAGGTCCATGACCACGCCCATGTCGTGCTCGATCAGCACGATGGTGGTGCCGAACTCGTCGTTCACGTCGAGGATGAACCGGCACATGTCCTCCTTCTCCTCGACGTTCATCCCCGCCATCGGCTCGTCGAGCAGCAGGATCTTCGGCTCCGCCACCAGCGCGCGGGCCAGTTCCACCCGTTTTTTAAGGCCGTATGGCAGCCGGCCGACGGGCGTCTTGCGGATCGACTGGATCTCCAGGAAGTCGATGACCTCCTCGGCCTTGGCCCGGTTCGCGACCTCCTCGCGCTCGGCCTTTCCCCACCAGATCGCCTGTTCCAGGAAGTTCGACTTCATGTGGTTCAGGCGGCCCGTCATGATGTTGTCGAGCACGCTCATCCCGTCGAACAGCGCGATGTTCTGGAACGTCCGCGCGATCCCCTGCCGGGCGATCTGGTAGGGCCGCATCGGCCGCCGCTTCTCGCCCCGGAACCAGACCTCGCCTTCCTGCGGGTGGTAGAAACCCGACATGACGTTGAGCATCGAGGACTTGCCCGCCCCGTTCGGCCCGATGATCGCCCGTATCTCCCCCTCCCGAACATCGAACGAGATGTCCTTGATGGCGATAACCCCGCCGAATCTAAGGGTAATATTCCGCATCTCCATGACGACACCACCGATGGTGCGGCCGTCTGCGGTGACCGTCTGATCCAGCATCAGGACCTCCCTGCGGGATGGCGGGCGGGGCGAGGGCCGGAGGCCGAGCGTCGCGCGATCATTCCGCCGCCTCCAGCGTCGGCGCGGCGGCATCCGCGACCGCCGCGTCCCGGATCTTCAGCGTCGCCCGGATCCGCCCCTTGCGCCCGTCCTCGTAGGTCACCTCGGTCTCGGTGTAGATCTCCGACGACCCGTCGTAGAGCGCGGTCACCAAGTCGGCGAACTTCTCCTCGATGATCCGCCGCCGCACTTTCTGCGTCCGCGTCAGCTCCCCGTCGTCGGCATCCAGCTGCTTGTGCAGGACGAGGAAGCGGTGGACCTGGCAGCCGGACAGCATCTCGTCCTCGGCGACCGAGCGGTTCACCTCCTCGACGTGGTCCTGCATCATCTCCAGCACCCGCGGATGGCCCGCCAGTTCCTGGTAGGACGAATAGGCGATGTTGTTCCGCTCGGCCCAGTTGCCGACCGCCGTCAGGTCGATGTTGAGGAACGCCGTGCAGTAGTCCCGCCCGTTGCCGAAGACCACGGCCTCCAGGATGTTCGGGAAGAACTTCAGCTTGTTTTCCACGTACTTGGGCGCGAACAGCGCACCGGACGCCATCTTGCCCACGTCCTTCGCCCGGTCGATGATCCGCAGGTGCCCGGTCTCGGGCTCGATGAAGCCGGCGTCGCCCGTCGCCACCCAGTTCTCCGCGTCCTTGGTCGAGGCGGTGGATTCCGCGTTCTTGAAGTACTCCACGAACACGCCCGGGCTGCGGTAGTGGACCTCGCCGTTGTCGTCGATCCGGATCTCCACCCCCGGCGTCGGCGTGCCGACGGTATCCGGGCGCACCTCGTTGTCCTTCTGCTGCGTGATGAACACGCTGGCCTCGGTCTGGCCGTAGAGCTGTTTCAGGTTGATCCCGAGCGAGCGGTAGAAATCGAAGATCTCAGGCCCGATCGCCTCGCCCGCGGTGTAGCCCACGCGCACCCGGCTGAACCCGAGCGTGTTCTTCAGCGGCCCGTAGACCAGCACCTCGCCAAGCCGATATTTCAGCCGGTCCCACAGCCCCACGGGCTTGCCGTCGAGCAGCCGCGGTCCGACCCGCCGGGCGTGATCCATGAAGTGTCGGAACATCGCCTTCTTCAGCCGCCCCGCATCCTCCATCCGGATCATCACGTTGGTCAGCTGGTTTTCGAACACCCGCGGCGGCGCGAAGTAGTAGCTCGGCCCGATCTCGCGCAGGTCGGCCATCGTCGTATCGGCGCTTTCCGGGCAGTTCACGCAGAACCCGGTCCAGTAGGCCTGGCCGATGGAGAAGATGAAATCGCCGACCCAGGCCATCGGCAGGTAGGCCAGAACCTCCTCGGAGTCCCGCAGGTGGTCGAAATCGCTGGAATTCTTCGATGTCTCGATGATGTTGCGGTTCGACAGGACCACGCCCTTCGGCTTGCCGGTCGTGCCCGAGGTATACAGCATCACGCAGGTCGAATCGTAGTCCAGCGCGGCCTCGCGCCGGTCCAGTTCGGGCTTCAGCCGCTCCCGCGCCGCGCGGCCCTCGGCCATGATGTCCGACAGCGCGTGCAGCGTGGAATGGTCGTATTTCCGCAGGCCGCGCGGATCCTGGTAGATGATGTGCTCGATGCCCGCGGCGCTGTCCTGCACCTCGATCACCTTGTCGACCTGTTCCTGGTCGCCGGCGACGACGAACCGCGCGCCGCAGTGTTCAAGGACGTAGGCCATCTCGTCGGCAACGGCGTCCTGGTAGATCGGCACCGGCACGCCGCCGGCCTTCTGCGCCGCGACCATCGACCAGTAGAGCGCCGGGCGGTTGCGGCCGATCACCGCGACGTGGTCGCCCGGTTTCAGGCCGAGCGACAGGAGGCCGAGCGCGATCGCCTCGATCTCGTCCGCGGCCTCGCGCCAGGACCAGCACTGCCAGATCCCGAATTCCTTCTCGCGGTAGGCGGGTTTCGACCCGAACCGCGCCACGTTCCGCGCCAACAGCGCGGGGATGGACACGAGGTCCTTCTCCGACGTCGGATGCACCAGGTTGTTCCTCCCTTGCCGGATCCTCCATCCGGCGGCCCCGTGCGGGACCTGACTGCGAAGCTCCCGCCCGAGTCTTGCCAGAGTTTTTCGGAAATCTAACGAATCCTTTCAAGCGTCGCGGCAGCGTCCGCGCGGGCTTGACCGGGGCGGGCGGCTTTGCTGCCATGCCCTCCGGGAGGGAGGAGACCGCCCCCGTGCCGCACAGCACAAATCCGACGCTGGAGATGACGCAAGCCGGGCTGAACCTGATTCAGCAGGCCCTGTCGATCTACGACTCGAAGCTCCGGCTCCAGGTCTGGAACCGGCAGTTCCAGGTCATGTTCGATCTCGCCCCCCATCTCGTCCAGCGCGGCGCGGGTTTCGAGGAGACGATCCGGTTCCTCGTCGAGAACGGCGAATACGGCGACGTGCTCGACCCCGAGGGCTTCGTCGCCGCGCGTGTGGAACAGGCCCGCGCGTTCGAGCCGCACTACATGGAGCGCCAGCGCGCCAACGGCCGGACGATCTCGGTCGAGGGCTCGCCGCTGCCCGAGGGCGGGTGGGTCACGGTCTATACCGACATCACCGAGATCAAGCGGCAGGAGGCGCTGCTCCGGACCCGATCCGAGGTGCTGTCCGACCAGCTCCTGACCCGGGCGGAGGAACTGGCGCAGACCAACCGCGAGCTTGCCGCCACCATATCGCAACTGGAGGAAGCCAAGCGCGGTCTCGCGGAGATGGAGGCCCGGACCCGGCTGACGACCGAGATGATGCCGGCCCATATCGCCCATATCGACCGCGAGGGCCGGTACACCTACACCAACCGCCGTCTCGCCGACGTGTTTCCCGGACGGCCCTCCGACATCGTCGGGCGGCGCTACGGAGAGATCGTGGGCGACGAGACCGCCCGCATCCTAGACCCCCACCTCCAGGCCGCGCTGGCGGGGGAGCCGAGCGTGAAGGAATACACCGACGCGATGTCGACCCGGCGGATCCGCACCGCCTTCACCCCCGACAAGGGCCGGGACGGCACGGTCACCGGGGTCTACATCCTGTCGACCGACGTGACCGAGGAAGCACAGGCCCGCGCCGCGCTGAGCCAGACCCACAAGCGGGAACTGGCGGCGCAACTGACCTCCGGCCTCGCCCATGACTTCGCCAACCTGCTGACCATCATCCTCGGTCTCCAGGGGCGGCTGGAACGGCTCGGCCTGCCGCCGGGGGCGATGGAACTGACCGAGGCGACGCGGGCCGCGGCGAAGCGCGGCGGCGTGCTGCTCGACAAGATCGCGGCCATCTCCGGCCCGCGCGAGATGCATCCGGTGCCGACCGACCCCGTCGCCTTCTTCGACGCCTTCGCCCCGCTCGCCCGCGCGCCCCTGCCCGAGACCATCGCCCTGCGGTTCGAGATCGAGACCGCGCGGCCGAGCCTGATGCTGGATACCGGCGCGCTCCAGGACGCGCTTCTGAACCTCGTCCTGAACGCGCGCGATGCCATCGGAACGGGGCCGGGCGAGATCGCCATTTCCGCGCGCGAGGTGCGGGACACCTGGCTGGAGATCACGGTGTCCGACACCGGGCCGGGCTTTTCGGAAAGCGCGCTCGCCTCGGCGCTGAACCCGTTCTTCACCACCAAGGGCGCGGCGGGATCGGGGCTCGGCCTGTCGATGGTCTACGACCAGGCGCAGCTTGCCGGGGGGCAGGTGCGGCTCGCGAACGGGCCGGACGGCGCCATCGTGACCCTGCGCCTGCCGCTTCGGCCCGCCACCGGCGGGCCGGTCTCGGCGCTGGTGATGCTGGTGGAGGACGAACCCGAACTGCGCGCCGCGGCACGGCAAGCGCTGACCGGCCTCGGTCACCAGGTGCTGGAGGCCGAGAGCGCGGAGGAGGCGCTGGCCCTGTCCGACCTGCCCGGCATCGACTGGGTCATCACCGACATCAACCTCGCCGGGGAGATGTCGGGCGTGGCGCTGTGCGAGGTCCTGGCGACGCGGCCCGGCGCACCCGCGCTGGCGCTGACCACGGCCCTGCCGCCGGCCGATCCGCTGAGGCAGCGGGCGGCGGCGCGCTGGCCGGTGCTGCCGAAACCGCTGGACCCGCGCGCGCTCGCCCCGCTCCTGTCCGGGCAGCGGGTCGCATGACCGAACCGCTGGTCACCATCCTCGACGACGAGCCCCAGATCCGCGCGATGCTGTCGGACGCGCTGGCCGAGGCCGGGTTCCGCACCGCCGCCTTCGCCCGCGCCACCGAGTTCGAGGCCGCGCTCAGGACCGCCGCGCCCGATGTCTGCCTCGTCGACCTGAGCCTGCCCGACCGCGACGGGCTGGCGCTGGTGCACCGGCTGGCGCTGGAATCGGGCGCGGCGATCATCATCATCTCGGGCCGGGCCGAGGTGCAGGACCGCGTGACCGGGCTGGAGCTCGGCGCCGACGACTACATCATCAAGCCGTTCGACCCGGCCGAGGTCGTCGCCCGCATCCGTGCCCGCCTGCGCCAGCCGAAGGCGGGACGGCGAGGCGCGAGCGTGGCGGAGTTCGCGGGCTGGACCGCGCAACTGGATCGCTACGTCCTCGTCTCCGCCGATGGCGAGGAGGTGCCGATCAGCCATGCAGAGGGCGAGGTGCTGCGGATGTTCCTCGACGCGCCGAAGCGGCTGATCTCGCGCCAGCAGATGCAGGAAACGCTCGGCGGGTCGGCGGGCGAAAGCTTCGACCGGGCGATGGACGTGCGGATTTCGCGGCTGCGGACGAAGCTGCGCGAGGATCCGAAGAACCCGCGGCTCATCAAGACGATCTACGGCGCGGGGTACATCTTTCTCGGCGACGTGGTGTGGCGCTGAGTTGGCTTGGCGGTCGGCACCGCGTGCCCGCGACGCATGTCCGGGAAGGACGAAGGGCGGCAGGTCTGCGTGGACGGCCGGCGCGGCGGTGCGCTAGGCTCCGCGGCATGGATCCCGTCGCGCTGATCTTCTACGCCGCCGTCTGCGCCTGCCTCGGCCTTGCCGGGCCGCGGCTAGGCGCGCCGTGGATGCGGTTCGGGATCGGCGCCGTCGTCGGCATCGTCGCGGCCGGACTGCTGCCGGTGCTGCGCGCCACCGCGGGGTTCTAGGTCACTCCGCCGCGACCCGCTCCGCCGCTTCGGCCCGAACGGCGCAGAACTTGAACTCCGGGATCTTGCCGTAGGGGTCGAGCACCGGGTTGGTCAGGATGTTCGCCGCCGCCTCGACGTAGGCGAAGGGCACGAACACCATGTCCGGTGCGACCGCACGGTCGGCGCGGGCCATCAGCTCGATGGAGCCGCGCCGGGTCGTCAGCCGCACCATCCCCCCGGCCTCGACGCCGAGCCGGCGCAGGGTGGAAGGATGCAGCGAGCAGTTCGCCTCCGGCTCCAGCGCGTCGAGCGTTCTTGAGCGGCGGGTCATCGACCCGGTGTGCCAGTGTTCGAGCTGGCGGCCGGTGGTCAGGATCATCGGGTAATCCGCATCCGGAACCTCGTCGGGCGGGATGATCGAGGCGGGGGTGAACTTCGCGCGGCCCTCGGCGCGGGGGAAACCGTCGCCGAACACGATCGGCTGACCCGGATCCTCGGGCGAGAGCGACGGATAGGTGACCGCGCCTTCGCGTTCCAGCCTGTCCCAGGTGATGTTGGCCAGCGACGGCATGACCAGCGTCATCTCGGTGAAGACCTCGCGCGGGTGGGCGTAGGTCCAGCCGAGGCCGAGCCGGCGGGCCAGATCGACCGTGATCTCCCAGTCCTCCCGCGCCTCGCCGGGCGGCGGCACGGCGGGGCGGCCCATCTGCACCTGGCGGTTGGTGTTGGTCACGGTCCCGGTCTTCTCGGCGAAGGCCGAGGCCGGAAGGATCACGTCGGCGTAGTTCGCGGTCTCGGTCAGGAAGATGTCCTGCACGACGAGGTGATCGAGCTTCGCGAGCGCCGCGCGGGCGTGGTCGAGGTCGGGGTCGGACATCGCCGGGTTCTCGCCCAGGATGTACATGCCGCGGATCTGGCCGTCATGGATCGCGTCCATGATCTCCACCACGGTCAGGCCCTTCTCGGCGCTGAAGTCCCCGGACCCCCAGACCGCCGTGAACTCGCCGCGGATCGCGTCGTCGGTTACCGTCTTGTAGTCCGGCAGGAACATCGGGATCAGGCCCGCGTCCGACGCGCCCTGCACGTTGTTCTGGCCGCGGAGCGGGTGCAGGCCGGTGCCCGGCCGCCCGACATGGCCGCACATCAGCGCGAGCGAGATCAGGCAGCGCGAGTTGTCGGTGCCGTGGACGTGCTGGCTGATGCCCATGCCCCAGAAGATCATCGCGCGTTCGGCACGGGCGAAGGTGCGGGCGACGTCGCGGATCACCTCCGGTTCGATCCCGCAGATCTCGGCCATCTTCTCGGGCGGGAAGTCCTTCAGATGCGCCTTCTCGGCCTCCCAGTTCTCGGTGAAGGCGTCGATGTACTGCTGGTCGTAGAGCCCTTCCTCGACGATCACGTGCATGATCGCGTTCAGGAGCGACACGTCCGCGCCGGGGCGGAATTGCAGCATGTGGCTGGCGTGGGATTTCAGCGCGGTGCCGCGCGGGTCGATCACGATCAGCTTGCCGCCGCGCTTGGCGAACTGCTTGAAGTAGGTCGCGGCGACGGGGTGGTTGCCGGCCGGGTTGCAGCCGATGACGATGGCGACGTCGGCATTCTCGATCTCGTTGAAGGTCGCGGTGACGGCGCCGGAGCCGACGTTCTCCATCAGCGCCGCGACCGACGAGGCATGGCAGAGCCGGGTGCAGTGGTCGACATTGTTGTGACCGAAGCCCTCGCGGATCAGGCGCTGGAACAGGTAGGCTTCCTCGTTCGTGCACTTCGCGCTGCCGAAGCCCGCGACCGAGCGGCCGCCGTGACCCTGCCGCAGCTTCGCGAGGCCACCGGCGGCGGCATCCAGCGCCTCTTCCCACGTTGCTTCGCGGAAATGGGTCTGCCAGTTCGCGGGGTCGACGTTCAGGCCCTTCGCCGGCGCGTCGTCGCGGCGGATAAGCGGTTTCGTCAGCCGGTGCGGGTGGTGGATGTAGTCGAAGCCGAAGCGGCCCTTCACGCAGAGCCGGTTCTCGTTCGCGGGGCCGTCGATGCCCTGGACGTACTTGATCGCGCCGTCCTTGACCTTGAGCGACACCTGGCAGCCGACGCCGCAGAACGGGCAGACGCTGTCCACCTCGCTGTCGTAGTCCGCGCGGTCGCCGACCTGGGCCTCGTCCAAGACCGAGGCTTCCATCAGTGCGCCTGTCGGGCAGGCCTGCACGCATTCGCCGCAGGCCACGCAGGTCGATTGGCCCATCGGGTCGGACAGGTCGAACACAGGGAAGACGTCGTGCCCGCGGCCGCCCATGCCGATCACGTCGTTCACCTGGACCTCGCGGCAGGCGCGGACGCAGAGATTGCACTGGATGCAGGCGTCGAGGTTCACGCGCATCGCGACGTGGCTGTCGTCGAGAAGCGGGATGCGGTCGCGTTCCAGCGGCGGGAAGCGGCTTTCGGTGACGCCCTGCGTCTCCGCCATGTCCCAGAGGTGGGAGGACTTGTCGTGCGCGGCCTCGCGCGGGGGCTGGTCGGCCAGCAGCATCTCCATCACCATCTTCCGCGCGGTCGTGGCGCGGGCGGACGCGGTGGTGACGACCATGCCGTCCTTCGGCTCGCGGATGCAGGACGCGGCAAGGGTGCGTTCGCCCTCGATCTCGACCATGCAGGCGCGGCAGTTGCCGTCGGGGCGGTAGCCGGGGGCGGGCTTGTGGCACAGGTGCGGGATCGTCAGGCCGCGGCCGTTCGCGATTTCCCAGATCGTGAGGCCCTTCTCGGCCTCGATGTCCTGCCCGTCGAGCGTGAAGCGGATCGTGTCGGCCATCTCGAGCCCTCCCGTTGCCCCGGACCCTAGCGCGGGCCGGATGGGGATGCGAGGGCCAAGGGCGACCGGCCCTGAGGGATTTCCGTCATAGTCGCGCGGAACCGACGCACCGGGGTGCGGCGGTCTCTTGACCAATAATCACGGGAAGGTCAGCCTGAGAGCGAAGCATCACCGGCCCGGGGAGGCCGAGAGGGGGAAACACCGATGCCCGTCATCTTCGGCGACGCCACCGCCAACACCATCGCCGCCACCGGACCGGACGACGTGATCTTCGGCCTCAGCGGATTCGACACCCTGTCGAGCACCTTCGAACGCGCCGACCTGCGCGGCGGATGGGGGCGGGACACGCTGACCGCCGATTTCGACTGGGCGATCAACGAAGGCAGCGCGATCCCGCCGGTCCTGCTGTCTCTCCGGGGCGACCAGGGAGACGACACGCTCCTGGCCAGCGTCGACGTGACCGTTCCGGCCTCGCCGTCCTTCTTCACGCGGGAGGACGTGACGGCGACGATCGTTCTAGAAGGCGGGATCGGAAACGACACCCACGTCGCGCACCAGTCTGTGACGGAGGACGGCTTCTACGAGCTGTTCATCGACCGGATCACGCTGGAAAGCGTCGTCGTCGATCTCGACGGCGACAACGGGCTGACCTTCGAGAACGAGGCCATCGTCGCCGATGCGTTCGCGCAGGTTACGAACAGCGCGATCCTCGGCAACGGGAACGACACCGTCACCGTCGACACGATGACCGAGCTGGAGAACTGGAACGCCTTCTCGACCTACGAATTCCACCTGGGCGACGGCCTGAACAGCCTGACGCTGGCCGACCGGAGCGGGTTCAACAGCACCCTGGTCACGTCCGGCGCGGGTGCCGATATCATCGACATCGCCTTCAGCGGCGATGCCGGGAACGACGGGCCGATCGACTTCACGCTCGACCTCGACACCGGTGGCGGCGACGACGCCGTGACCATCCAGAGCAACGGCCAGTTCGGCGACGCCGGAGAGGCCGCGATGTCCATCGACCTCGGCGACGGCGACAATACCCTGTCGATCGCGAACGACTACCAGGGAAGCCTCGACCTGACATCGGGCGACGGGACCGAGACGTTCGATATCGTCTGGACCAACCTTCGGGACTTCGGGTTCTACGACACGAGCCCGGTCGGGCTGACCGTGGCGACCGGCAACGGCGACAAGACGATCGACATCGCGATCACCGATGCCGACCGGCTGTTCTACGGCCTGCCCCCGCAATTCGCCGACATCACTACCGGCAGCGGCAACGACACCGTGACCGTCGCGGGCGGGATCGGGAACAGGTTCGATACCGGCGGCGGCAACGACGTGATCACGCCGGGTTCCGGATCCTCGACGGTGGCGGCCGGGGCCGGCGCGGACGACGTGCTGATCGACGCGGGCGTGTTCCTCATCCAGGGGCAGTTCGGCGACCCGCTGGTGCAGACGCTGGTGCTGGAGGATTTCAACGTCACCGAGGGCGACCGCGTGATCCTGAGCGGCTTCGACATCCCCGCCCTGCGCGGCGGCATCATCGACGCCGCCGACGATCTCGCCGCGCTGGTCGGCACAGGGGGCGACGTGATCTCCTTCGTGCAGGAAGGCGCCGACGCGCGGCTCAGCCTCGCGGTCGGGACCGGCCAGGGCGACATCCTGTTCAAGGGCGTGACGATCGGCACCGCGCCGGCCGATCCACCGATGACCCTGATCGGCACCGCCGCCGACGACACCCTGACCGGCGGCACGTCCGGGGATCTCATCTTCCTCCGCCGCGGCGACGACACCGCCACCGGGGGCGACGGTGCCGACCGGTTCAAGTTCAACGCGCTCGCGCCCCACAACCTCGACGGCGACGCGCACACGATCACCGACCTCGATTTCACCGAAGGGGACACGATCCTGTTCGCGAATTTCGGCGCGGCGTGGGCGGACGACGCCACCGATCCGGCCAACGCGCTGACCTATGAACCCGGCACCTACAACACCTGGATCGCAGACAGCGTCGCGGACCTGCAGGAGCTGGAGGCCTCCGGCGCGATCTCCGTTACCGCGCTGGCCGGCGGGTCCCGGCTGTCGTGGCTGGCCGCCGACGGCGACGCGGTCAGCGTGGACCTGTTCGGCATCTTCGTCTGAACCCTCCGCCCGCCTTGCCGCCCCGCCGGTGAACCGGTAGTGCGGCCGGGCAAGGAGGCACGGGAATGGGCGAAATCGTTCTGGTCCGTCACGGACAGGCCAACTCCGCGGCCACGACCGAGGAGGATTACGACCGGCTGTCCGATCTCGGCCACCGGCAGGGCGGCTGGCTCGGCGAGTGGATGCGGGACCACGAGGCGCCGTTCGACCATGTCCTGTCCGGCACCCTGCGCCGCCACCGCGAAACCGTCGCGGCGATGGGCCTCGCCGCCGACGAGGACGCGCGGCTGAACGAGCTCGACTACTACAGGCTGAGCCAGGCAATGCTGGATCGCCACGGCGTTCCGCTGCCGGGGCCGGACGACTTCGCGGACCACATGCCCAAGGTCTTTGCCGCGTGGCACGCCGCCGAGATCGAGGGCGCCGAACCCTACGAGGCGTTCGAGACCCGCGTGGGCGAGATGCTGCGCGAAGCCGCGGTGCCGGGCCGGCGGCTCCTGTGCGTCACTTCCGGCGGGGTGATCGGGATGATGCTCCGTCAGCTTCTCGATCTCGACCTGATGAAGCTGTCGCAGGTGATGCTGCCGATCATGAACACCTCGATCCACCGGATCCGCGTGCATCCCGACCGCACCTTCCTGACCGGCTTCAACGCCACCCCGCACCTCGACCCGCCCGATCGGGCCTTCGCCCGGACGTTCTACTGAGCCCGGCGCGGTGCGCGTCACATCACGTCGTCTTCCTCGTCGGTGATGTCGATGCCGAGCGCCTCCATCCCGGCCTCCAGGTGGTCGGCGACATGGGGCGTTCCGATCAGGTAGTCGGCGGTCGGCGTGGTGCGTTCGGCACGCGCGGTGGCGATGGCCTCGGCCAGGTCCTCCGGCTCGAACGAGCCGCGGCCGATCCACATGATCGCGACGAGTTCCGCCTGCTCGTCCTCGTTCAGCGCCTCGATCAGGCCGCGGAACTCGCCTTCCGCGCGTTCGATCTCGTGCCGCAGGAGGATGATCTGCGCCACCTTCCGTGTCGTAATCGCGAGCATGGTCGTCCTCCGGTCGTTACCGCCTCTCCGGCCTGACGGAAGATGCGACGTCGCGCGCAGCGACGCAAGCGGCCGACGGCGGCGCAAGCCTTGGCACCGCGGGGACCGGGCTGTATCGGTGGTCGGGCCTTTCGACCCCGGGGGACCGCCGCGTGAACTTCAGCCAGATCGACCCGCCGGTCGCCACCTTCGAACGGTGGCGGGGCCTCAGGTCGCATGGTCGCGGCCTGAGCATCCTCAGGGCGCTGGAATACGAGACGCTCGGGACGATCGACCTGTCGGGCCGGGTCCTCGATTTCGGCGGCGGCCGCCGCGCGAGCTATTTCCGCAAGCTGCCGGACGATTGCGAGGTCCTGTCGGTCAACATCGACACCCAGTTCGAGCCGACCCATATCGTCCCGCCCGGCGACCCGCTGCCGTTCGAGGACGACGGTTTCGACGCGGTGCTGACGCTGAACACGCTGGAACACGTCTACGACGACATCGGCACGATCCGCGAACTGGTGCGGGTGACGCGGTCGGGCGGGCGGCTGCACATCATGGTGCCGTTCCTGTTCCGCGTGCATGGCCATCCCGACGACTACAACCGCCATACCCCGTCCTGGTGGGCCGAGACGCTGGACCGCGCCGGCTGCACCTCGGCCAGCCTGTTGCCGCTGGTCTTCGGGCGCCGGACCACGGCGCAGATGGTCGCGGGCGGGGGCGGCGGCCGGCTCCGTCCGCTGGTCACCTTCGGCGGCGCGCTGCGCGACATCCTTGCCGCGAAGGTGATGTTCCCCGGCAAGACCGTCTACGCGGGCGGCAAGGCCGACAACGTCTGGCACCGCGCGCCGGGCTGGTACATCGAAGCGGTGAAATGACAGGGACGCAGATCGCCATCCTCGCCGTGCAGGGCGTGGCCTTCCTGGTCTGGGCCGGGGTCTTCTTCCGCGCGCTCTTCGCCATCCGCGGCTGCGCCGCCGCGCGGACCGGCCGCACGTTTCCCGGCCCCATCGCGTTCCTGTCGGCCGGAACCGACTACCTGCGCGACCCGGCGACGCGGCGCCTGCGGATCGTCTGGATCGCGGCCTTCGCCGTCATGGTCGCCTGCATCGCGCTGTCGGTCGCGCGTCTTCCCGCATGACCGGGCTGGTCTACCGCCCGCCGGACACGCCGCTCTCGATCCTGCACGAGGACCACGAGATCCTGATCGTGGACAAGCCCGCGGGGCTTCTCAGCGTGCCCGGCAAGGGCGATCACCTGTCGGATTGCCTGATGGCGCGGGTTCAGGCGGTCTATCCCCACGCGCTGCTCGTCCACCGGCTCGATCTCGACACGTCCGGGGTGATGGTGTTCGCGCTCAGCCACCACGCGCAGCGGCACCTGAACCTGCAGTTCGAGAAGCGGCAGACCAAGAAGGTCTACGTCGCGCGGGTCTGGGGCGATGTCGAGGGCGATGCCGGGGAGATCGACTTGCCGCTCTGCGTCGACTGGCCAAACCGCCCGCGCCAGCATGTCGACCGGGAAAACGGCAAGCCCGCCCAGACCGCATGGCGGGTGGCGAAGCGCGAAGGCGGGACGACGCGGATGCGGCTGACGCCGAAAACGGGGCGGTCGCACCAGTTGCGGGTCCACATGCTGGAACTCGGGCACCCGATCCTGGGGGATCCGTTCTACGCCGAGGGGGAGGCGCGGGACTTCCCGCGGCTGATGCTCCATGCCGAGAGCCTGAAGCTCAGGCATCCGGACGGCGGGCACTACGTGGGGTTTCGGTCGAAGGTGCCGTTCTAGGAGCTTGAGCGGTATCCGGCGCGGAACAACGCCGAAGGCCGACGCGCATCGCCGGGCCGACCCCCGGTCTGGCGATGCACGGCTCGACATCCGGTCGCTTGGCTCCCTACCCCGCCGCCTCCCGCCCGCGCAGGATCCGGTCCGACAGGTTCAGGCGCGCGTCGCGGATCGGCTCCACCATCGGGCGCAGCTCCGGTTCGCGGTCGAGAACGATCTCCAGCTCGTCGAGCCGGTTGAGCGCGATCAGCTCCAGCACGTCCTGCCTGAGCGCGCCGCCCTCGCGCGGCAGGGCGGCCACCGGCTGCACGTAGGCCAGCCTCGTCGGCGGGATCAGGCCGCGCAGCGTTTCGGGGTCGAGGTCGGTTTCCGCGAAGCCATACAGCCCGACGCCCCGTCCGGGCAGCGGCACCGGGCTCAACGCGAGATCCCTTACACGGTCATCCCGCAACAGCTCCGCCCGGATCGCCGGGCCCTCGCGGGTCGCCCGATGCTCCGTCCCTTCGCCGTCGGACCAGTGGAACAGCTTGCGCGTGACGAACTTGTAGAAACGCTTGCCGGTCCTGCGCCAGATGCGCCCCGGCAGGGACCGCTGCGCCAGGACGCGCCGTTCGGTCGCGGTCAGGAGCCCCGGCGCGAAGCGCTTTTTCTGCTTCAGGAGATGCCGCAGGTCCTCGTAGGCCATCAGCCGGTAGCGCAGGTTGCGGCGGGCGTGGACGCGGGCGAGCTGGAAGTCGATCACCGCTGCCAGCCCCTCGGGCGTCATCAGCCAGTTCTGCGGCTTGGCGAGGTCGTTGTGCGTGACCCCGCGCCGCCGCATCTCGCGGATCAGGCGGCGGGCATCGCGATACCATGCGGCCTCGGCCGGGCGGGCGAGGTTCAGGGGCGTCCCCGCCGACCAGTCCCGCAGCAGCCCGTCGCGGTCGACCCGGATCAGCGCCGGCGTGCCCACGATCCCCTGCACCGCGCGCAGGCCGCGGATCTCGCGCCGCGCCAGCACCCAGGCGAACCAGCGCGAATACCACGGCAGGCCCGACAGTTTCCGCAGCACCAGCTTGTGGCCCGCGTCGCCGGCGGCGTGGCCCGACACGGTTTCGGAGAACGCGTCGCGCTTCAGGACCGTGCCGGCCACGAACTCGATCTGTTCCGCCCCGCTGTTCATGTCGGGCGACATAGAAGGGCCCGCGCGGCGAGACAAGCGCCCCGTCGGACCCGGACAGCTCGGACCGCCCGTTCCGGCAGCGGCCGGGCGCGCGAACGCACGTCACTTTCGCGAACGGAACCCCGTGCAATCGCGACGCGGCGGGACTAGATCCGGGTCGAAGACAAACCAGCCGGGAAGGAAGACCGAAATGGCACTTCGCATCAACGACACCATCCCCGATCTGAAGGTCGAGACCGACACTGGCCCCATCTCGCTGCACGACTGGGTCGGCGACGGGTGGGCGATCCTGTTCTCCCACCCCAAGGACTTCACGCCGGTCTGCACGACCGAGTTCGGCGCCGTCGCGCAACTGGCCGATGAGTGGGCCAAGCGCGGGACCAAGGTGCTCGGCGTGTCGGTCGACGGGGTCGAGGACCACGTGAAGTGGAAGGAGGACATCAAGGCCGTGGGCGGCGCGAACCCGGGCTTCCCGATCGCGGCCGATACCGGGCTGGAGATCTCCAAGGCCTTCGACATGCTGCCCGCCGAGGCCTACCTGCCCGACGGCCGCACCCCGAACGACACCGCCACCGTGCGCTCGGTCTTCATCATCGGCCCCGACAAGAAGGTGAAGCTGATGATGACCTACCCGATGAACGTGGGCCGGAACTTCGCCGAGATCCTGCGTGCGCTCGACGGCCTTCAGACCGCGGCGAAGGAGAACGTGGCGACGCCTGCGAACTGGGTGCCGGGGCAGGACGTGGTCGTGCCGGTCGCGGTGTCCGACGAGGACGCGATCGCGAAGTACGGCTCCATCGACAAGAAGCTGCCGTACCTGCGCATGGCCAAGCTGCCGGGCTGACACCGGCACGACATCGACGGGACCGGGCCGCTCCGCGATGGGGCGGCCCTTTTCGCTTGCGGACCGGGGCGGCGCGGCGGATCAACGCTGCATGACCGCACGCGACATCACCAACGGCGACGTCACGCTCGCCACCGAGTGCTTCGGCGATCCGTCGGATCCCGCGGTGGTGCTTGTGATGGGGGCGACCGCGTCGATGCTGTGGTGGCCCGAGCCGCTCGTGCGCGCCATCGCCGGCGACGGGTTCTTCGTGATCCGCTACGACAACCGCGACACCGGCCGATCGACCCGCTGGCCGCCGGGGCAGATCGGCTACACGGTCGAGGACATGGCCGGCGACCTGCTGGCGGTGATGGACGGCTACGGGCTCGGCGCGGCGCATGTGGCGGGCATGTCGCTCGGCGGGCTGATCGCACAGGTGGCGGCGCTGACCGCGCCCGAGCGCGTCCTGTCGCTCAGCCTCATCGGCGCCGAACCGCTCGGCTGGACCGGGCCGGAGCTGCCGGGGATCACGCCGGAGTTCATGGCGCATTTCGAAACCTTCGCGGAGATCGACTGGTCCGATCCGGCGTCGGTCGCGGATTTCATGCTGGACGGTGCGCGGCTGTCGGCAGGATCGGGGGGCTTCGACGAGACGGCCGAGAGGCGCCGGATCGAGGCCGAGATCGCGCGCAGCGGCGACATGCGAAGCGCCTTCAACCACGGGATGCTGACGCTTCGCGCCGACTGGTCGGATTGCCTCGACCGGCTCGATCAGCCAGTGCTGATCCTGCACGGCGCGGACGATCCGATCGCCCCGCGCGAGAACCTCGACGCCTTCGCCGAAAGCCTGCCCCATGTGCGGATCGTGGTCCTGGAGGGGGTCGGGCATGAACTGCCCGACCGTGCCCTGGCGACGCTGGCGGAGCAGGTCACCGGGTTCGTCCGCGAGGTTCACGGCGCCATCTAGGCGCCGCTTGCCTCAGACGTAGCCGTAGCGCGGCGCGTGCAGGTGGACGACCGTTCCGATCGGCGTGGAATTGTAGAGCTCGATCACGTGCGCGTTCACGAGCCGGACACATCCCGACGACGCGGCGGTGCCGATCGACCAGGGCTGCGGCGTGCCGTGAACCCGGAGATAGCTGTCGCGGCCGCCACGGTAGAGATACATCGCCCGCGCCCCGAGCGGGTTGTCCGGGCCGCCCGGCACGCCACCGGCGAACTGGGCGTAGAGATGCGGCTCGCGCGCGATCATGTTCGCGGTCGGCGTCCAGGACGGCCACTCGACCTTGCGCTGGATGGTGTAGACGCCCGGGCTTTGCAGGCCCGACCGGCCCACGGCAACGCCGTAGCGCATCGCCGTGCCGCCTTCCTGGATGTGGTAGATGTACTTGGCCACCGGATCGACGTGCAGATCGCCCACGCTGAGACCCGGGCGGTGTTCGACGACCGTGGGCATGAAGCGCGGATGGATACCCCAGGGGTTGTCCCCCATCGGGTCGGGCCGCACGACGTCGGCATCGAACCCGACCGCATCCTGGGCCTGGACGATACCCGTCGACGCGAAGAGCGCGGCGGAGGTGGCGACGAAATGTCGGCGAGTGAGCATGGCAGTTTCCGGGGCAAGTGGCAGCTTGTGGATAAGTTAATGGTAGCGACTCGGGCGATTAGGCAAGGGTTCAGGGGGTCACAAATAGGTCAGCGATGATTCCGCAACACTTTCTTGGTGTCTTGATACCTTGTTATCAATGTGCCATTCTGGGCGCATGGTGCAGATAGAACGTGTCCAGACCGGTCTCAGGATCGAGAAACGTCTGCTGAAGGTCCTGAAGGGCCTGGCGGAGCATCTCGACATCTCGGTGGCCGAACTGATCGAGGCGATGGCGCTTCATGCCTTCGAGGGCCGCGCCCCGTTCAGCGACGCGACCCGCGCCAAGATCGAACAACTGAAATCGGTCTACGATCTTGACCTGACCGCCGCCGACAGCCACGGGCTGGACGAAGCGGGGCCGGGCCGGTGACGGATTACGCGGCGATGCTCGCGGCGCTGGAAGACGGCAGCTTCCGCCCTGCCCGCTTCGGCCACGAGGCGCATGTCGGGCTCGGCTTCCAGGCGCTGAAGACCCACGGTTTCCTGCGCGGGATGGCGGTCTTCTCCGATGGCCTGAGGGCGGCGGCGGAGCGTCTCGGCCTGACGACGAAGTTCAACGCCACGGTGACCATCGCCTTTCTCAGCCTGATCGCGGAACGGATGGCGGAGGCGCCCGACGCGGACGCGGACGCCTTCATCGCGCGCAACCCCGACCTGCTTTCGCCCGATGTCCTGTCGCGGTTCTATTCGCCCGCGCGGCTGTCGTCGCCGCTCGCCCGGAGCGTGTTCCTCATGCCGGATCGCGTTGGCTCCTGACCCTTCGGTGCGCGTGTGCAGGCAAGCCATGCGTTCGCTGCATTGGTAATCCGGCGAACGGAACACAGGTTGTCGGGGTACACGTCGATCACTGACGGGAGACCCCCATGCCCCAGAACTCCAGCCTGTTCGAGCCGCTGAGCCTCGGCGGGCTCACCCTCCCCAACCGCATCCTCATGGCCCCGCTGACCCGGTCCCGGTCGATCGAGGACGGCCACCTGCAGACCCCGCTTCACGCGGAGTACTACGGCCAGCGCGCCGGGGCCGGCCTCATCGTCAGCGAGGCCACGCAGATCAGCTCCGAAGGACAGGGCTACGCCTGGACGCCCGGCACCTACACCGATGACCAGGCCCGGTCCTGGCGGCAGGTGACGGACGCGGTCCATGCGAAGGGCGGCCGCATCTTCGCGCAGCTCTGGCACGTCGGCGCGATCAGCCACCCGGTGTTCCACGACGGCGCGGCGCCGGTGTCGTCGAGCGCCTGGACGCCGAAGGGCCAGGCCTTCGTCGGCGACCTTCACCCGGAAGGTCCGACGGTGCCCTACGTCGCGGCGCGCGCACTGGAAACCGACGAGATCCCGCGCCTGCTCGACGACTACCGGAACGCCGCGCGGGCGGCGCTCGATGCCCGGTTCGACGGGGTCGAGCTGCACGCCGCCAACGGGTACCTGATCGACCAGTTCCTGCGATCGTCCGTCAACACGCGCGACGACCTCTACGGCGGCAGCGTGGAGAACCGGGTGCGGCTGCTGACCGAGGCGCTGTCGGCGCTGCTCGACGTCCTGCCGGCGGAGAAGGTCGGCGTCCGGCTCTCGCCCACGGGCGGCCCCGGCGGCAGCAGCGATGCCGACCCGCACGAAACCTACACCGCCGCGGCACGGGCGCTCGCGTGCCACGGCCTCGCCTACCTGCACGTTATCCGGCCGAACACCCACCAGGGCAATGTCGGCGACACCAAGGACGTTGAGCGGATCATGACCGGGATGCGCGACGCCTTCGACGGCGTCTTCGTCGCCAACGGCGGCTTCACGCCCGGGGAAGCGGCGGCATGGGTCGCGGAAGGCCGCGCGGACGCCATCGCCTTCGGCCGCCTGTTCCTCGCCAACCCCGACCTGCCCGAACGCATCGCGCAGGACGGGCCGTACAACGAGGCGGACAAGTCGACGTTCTACGGCGGCGGGGCGAAGGGATACACCGACTACCCCGGGCTGACGGCGGAGGAGAAGGCGGCGGCCTGACGAGGCCCCGGCCGGACAGCGCCGCGAGGTCCATCGCCTGAGACGAACAAGAAAGGCCCCGGCAATCGCCGGGGCCTTTCGCGTTTCACGGCAGTCGGGCGGACCTCAGTCCTCCGCGGCTTCCTTTTCCAGCTCCTTGCCGGTCTCCTGGTCGACCATCTTCATGGCGAGGCGCACCTTGCCGCGGTCGTCGAAGCCGAGCAGCTTGACCCACACTTCCTGGCCTTCCTTCAGAACGTCCGAGGGATGGTTCAGGCGGCGGTTCTCGATCTGCGAGACGTGCACGAGGCCGTCGCGCTTGCCGAAGAAGTTCACGAAGGCGCCGAAGTCGACGATCTTCACGACCTTGCCCTTGTAGATGTGACCTTCTTCCGGCTCCGCCACAATCGAGTGGATCATGTCGTAGGCCTTCTGGATCGCCTCGCCGTTCGGGCTGGCAATCTTGATGATGCCGTCGTCGTTGATGTCGACCTTGGCGCCCGAGACCTCGACGATCTCGCGGATCACCTTGCCGCCCGAGCCGATCACTTCGCGGATCTTGTCGGTCGGGATCTGCATCGTCTCGATCCGCGGTGCGTGGATCGAGAAGTCTCCGGCCTCGGTCAGCGACTTCGCCATCTCGCCGAGGATGTGCAGACGGCCGGCCTTGGCCTGGGCCAGTGCCTTTTCCATGATCTCGGGCGTGATGCCCGCGACCTTGATGTCCATCTGCAGCGAGGTGATGCCGTTCTCGGTGCCCGCGACCTTGAAGTCCATGTCGCCGAGGTGGTCCTCGTCGCCCAGGATGTCGGTCAGGATGCCGTAGGAGCCGTCATCTTCCAGCACGAGGCCCATCGCGACGCCCGCGACCGGCGCCTTCAGCGGCACGCCCGCGTCCATCATCGACAGCGACGATCCGCAGACGGTGGCCATCGACGAGGAGCCGTTGGACTCGGTGATCTCGGACACAAGGCGGATCGTGTAGGGGAAATCGGTCCCCGCCGGCAGCACCGCCTGGAGCGCGCGCCACGCGAGCTTGCCGTGGCCGATCTCGCGGCGGCCCGGAGGTCCGACGCGGCCCGCTTCGCCGACCGAGTAGGGCGGGAAGTTGTAGTGCAGCAGGAAGTTCGAGCGGAAGTTCCCGTGCAGGGCGTCGATGATCTGCTCGTCCTCGCCGGTGCCGAGCGTGGTCACCACGAGGCCCTGCGTCTCGCCGCGGGTGAACAGCGCCGAGCCGTGGGTCCGCGGCAGGAGCCCGACCTCGCACTCGATCGGGCGGACGGTGTCGAGCGCGCGCCCGTCGATCCGCTTGCCGTTCTTCACCACGTCGCCGCGCAGGACGGTGGACTCGAGCTTCTTGAGCGCGGAGCCAAGGTTCGGGTCGGCCTGCTCCTCCTCGGACAGACCGGCGACGATCTGCTCCTTGGCGGCGGAGATGGCGGCGACGCGTTCCTGCTTGTCACCGATGGCGTAGGCGGCGCGGACGGCGTCCTCGCCGTTGGCCTTCACCTTCTCGTACAGCGCGGAGTAGTCGGCCGGCTGGAAGTCGAACGGCTCCTTCGCCGCGTCCTCGGCGAGCGCGATGATCAGGTCGATCACCGGCTGGATCTGCTCGTGCGCGAAGTTGACGGCGCCGAGCATCTCGGCCTCGGTCAGCTCGTAGGCCTCCGATTCCACCATCATGACCGCGTTCTTGGTCCCCGCGACCACGAGGTCGAGCCGCTGGTCGGGGTTGTTGCGCAGGTCCTGCATGTCGTCGACGGTCGGGTTCAGGACGTATTCACCGTCCTCGAAGCCGACGCGGCAGCCGGCGATCGGGCCGCGGAACGGCGCGCCGGAGATCGTCAGCGCCGCCGAGGCCGCGATCATCGCGACGATGTCGGGGTCATTGACGAGGTCATGCGACAGCACGGTGCACATCACGAGGACTTCGTTCTTGAAGCCCGGGACGAACAGCGGGCGGATCGGGCGGTCGATCAGGCGCGCGGTCAGCGTTTCCTTCTCGGTCGGCCGGGCCTCGCGCTTGAAGAAGCCGCCGGGGATCTTGCCCGCGGCGTAGTATTTTTCCTGGTAGTGGACCGTCAGCGGGAAGAAGTCCTGTCCCGGCTTCGGTTCCTTGGCGAAGGTGACGTTCGCCATGACGGAGGTTTCGCCAAGCGTGGCGATGACCGAGCCGTCTGCCTGGCGGGCAACCTTGCCAGTCTCCAGAGTGAGGGTTTCTTCGCCCCACTCCATGGATTTCTTAACGATGTTGAACATTCAGCGTTTCCTGTGAGGGCCTGTCTCGGCGGTCCGAGTGCCCATGTCTATGGCGGCCCCATTGCCGCCGACCCCTATCCTGTGCATCACGCCGGGGTCCGTGCGTCACGTCTCAGATGGCGGGGCGATACACCAGATCGGGCCGGATTGAAACACGGCATTTGACGCGGGGGCTGGATCACCGGCGGGCCGGTTCGGGGCCCAGTCCGTCCGGCAGATCAACGGGATGCGCGTCGAGGAAGGCCGGAGGAGAGGAAAGGGAGCGACGGCCCCCTTCCCGGGATCCTGCGGCTCAGTGCGGGTAACGGCGTTCCGCGTAGGCGGTGCCGAGCACCTGGTTGCCGTTCCGCGCGGTCACGATCCACTGGTAGGTGTGCGAGCCATGCGGCGGACACGGGCCGCGATAGGTGAAGATGCCCGGCCGCAGCGTCCCGCCCTGGGACATGCGCAGGGTCGCGCCGCCGTGGTTGTAGCCCGGCGCGTCGAGATCGACCATCCGGAACTCCACCCGGTCGGTGCCGTAGGGCAGACCGTAGATGGTGAAGCGCGGGCTCGGCACCTCGGACGGGTAGCCGCTGGTGCAGTGCGGGATGTTGCCCCATTCGAACTGGACGGAGAACCCGTGATGCGCGTCGGCATGGGCGCCGGTGGCGAGAAGGAAGGGAAGAAGGCAGAGGGCGAGGCGCTGAAGCAGACGTGTCATGACAAACAATCCTTGGTCTTGAACGAAACTTGAGGAAAATCGTGGCGGTCCTCGGGTCGAGCTTACACCGTATCCCCCGAAAGTCGCGGTAAATTCTTGGTTCACGCCGGGGTGATCCCCGCCGCGCTACCACACTGCCCAGTGCTGGTCGGCGAAGGCGTGACCGATGAAATGCACGAAGGCCATGCCGTAGACCGCGGCGAAGGCCACCGTCAGCGCGCGCGTCCACCACTGACCGCTGCGCCGCCAGATCACCACGATGCAGGCCGCGAACAGCAGGCCTTCGAGCGTGCCGAAAACCCTGCCGTGGTGCGCCTCGTCCCAGAAGCTGACCGGGCTCTCGAACCGCCAGTCGAGCGGCCAGAAGTGCCGGTGCGCGTCGCCTGCGTGCAGCGGCAGGTCGAACGCGATGTGCAGGAGCGCCGCGAGCGACAGCAGCAGGAGCCAGCGCGGCCCCGCCTGCCACGCGACCAGCGCCGCAGCGGCGTAGAGAAAGACGGAATTGAACGCGTCCGCCAGCACGATCAGGCCCGCGTTGCCGCGCAGGAAATGTTCCGCGAACAGGAACGCGTCGGGCAGGAGACCCCCGGCGAGGATCGCGGCGACCTCTCCCGCCCGCGCCCGTCGGCCGAGTACGGCGAGGCCGAGCGCCATGTGTGCGGGCGTGTTCATCGCGGGTCAGTGTGTCGGCGCGGGCTTGGCATCGCAACTACCGATCCGGCCGGGCGGTCGCGGCTGTCAGGCCGGATCGAACACCGCGACGTGGTCGCCGTAGAGCGTTTCGCCCCGCGCGCCGAGCCGGGCACAGAGCCGCACCATCGAAACATTGCTGGCGCGGGTATAGAGCACGAGCGGCAGGTGTTCGTGTTCGCAGACACCGCGGATCGCCCGCCGCACCAGGCGTTCGCCCAGACCCGCGCGCTGCCACGGCCCGAGCACGGACACCGCCAGTTCCCGGCACGGAAGCCCGCCGAGATCTGAGACCGCGATCTCGGCCACCGCGACGAGGCGGCCGCCGGACCGGATGCCAAGCACGCGGGACGTATCCCAATCGAGGTCGCTGTAGCGGCGTTCCAGCGTCTCGCGCGCGGCGACGGAATTGAACCGCGCGCCGCGGTCGGACGGGTCGAGCGCCATGTAGTGATCGACAAGGTCAGTCGCGTCGCGCGCGTCGAGGCGCAGGACCGGCTGGACCGCGACGGACGCGCGCCGCCACGCCGCGCGAAGCCCCGCCAGGGGGTGCTGGCCGCGAAGGCGCGACAGTGCCGGAACGCTGACACTCGGAAATCTGGGGCGCGAGAGAACCTGCGGCATGATCGGTCTCCACCGTACGGTTCCTCCCTTGCGCGGAGACATGATGCTGCACGTGCAGCATGGCAAGGTCGCGGCGGTCATGGCAGCCATGCCGGAACCGGGATTCATCGGGACCGGACCGCGCCTTCTCTGGTGCCGGCATTCGATTTCAATGGCTTGCGAAGTGCGGCGACCCGGTACCGCCCTTCAGCCTGCGCGACCGATGACGTTGCGTCCGGGGGACGGCATCGTCAGACCGGCAGCCCCACGATGGCGAAGGCCAGCGGCAGAACGGCCAGCGACAGCACCACCTGCCAGGTCATGATGTCGGCGTAGAGCCCGGAATCCCCGCCCATCTCGCGCGCGATGACGTAGCCATTGGCCGCCGTCGGTACCGCGAAGACGAGCGCCGCGATCAGGATTTCGAACCGGTCGAGCCCGACCATCCAGCCCAGGACCGCCGCCAGCGCCATCAACAGCACCGGGCGCGCCGCGATCCCGAGCACGAGCGGCGCCGACACGCTCGACAGGCGGCGAAGCGAGACGCCGCCGCCCACCGCCAGCAGCGCGACGCCGAGCGCGGCGCGGCCGACGAGGTCGAGCGTGTCCATCGGCCAACCTTCTAGCGGCACGGGAAGCCGGTTCAGCACGAGGCCGATGACGCAGCCGATGACGATCGGGTTCTTCGCGATTGCCAGCAGCATCATCCGCACCGACACGGCCGCGCTGCCATGCGCGACAAGGATCACGATGTTGGCGATGTTGATGAGCGGGATCGACAGCGCCATGATGAGCGCCAGGATCGTCACCCCGGCGTCGCCGAGGTAAAGCTCCGCCGCCGCGAGCGCCATGAACCCGTTCCAACGGGTGGCGACGGCGAACAGCGTGGTGAAGGCGGGGTCTCCGACGCCGGCCCGCCGCAACGGGCCGCGCAGGGCGACGACCAGCGCGGCGACCAGCCCGAGCGAGCCCATGATGACCGCCACCAGTGGAATGACCCCGCCGAAGGACAGGTCGGCCGGGGCGATGGCCTCCACGATGGCGACGGGAAAGAGCACCCGGTAGCACAGGAGGTTGATCGCGCTCCAGCCATCGGCGGGCACCACACCGGTGCGGCGCAGGGCGTAGCCCGCCGCGATCGCGAGGAAGATCGGCAGTACGGTGTAGAAAATCGGCATCGGGGCACAGGTTCCGGCCCCAGTCGTGGCACCGCGACGGCCGCGCCGCAAGTCAATGCCGCATTGCAGAAAAAGAAAGGGGCCGCGCGTGGCGGCCCCGGTCGTCGGGTCAGGCCCCTGCCCGGATCAGCGGCGCAGGCCGAGACGCTCGATCAGCGACTGGTAGCGGCTTTCGTCGGTGGCCTTGAGGTAGTCCAGCATCTTCCGGCGCTGCGCGACCAGTTTCAGCAGGCCGCGGCGCGAGTGGTTGTCCTTCGCGTGGACCTTGAAGTGCTCGGTCAGGGTCGCGATTCGCGACGACAGGATGGCGACCTGGACTTCGGGCGAACCGGTGTCGCCGTCCTTGGTCGCGTATTCCTTGACCACGCGGGCCTTTTCTTCGGCAGTGATCGACATCGGGGTCTCCTGTTCTGAAGGGTGATGGCGCAAGCCGGGATGTCGTCCAGCAGGGCCCGTGGAGTTCGGATCGCAGGCGTATAGGGGCAAAGCCCCCGGATGAAAAGCCCCGACGCGCCGGGCTTCGCGGGATTTGAGGCAAACCCGGCGGTTCCGGCCCCGCGGCATTCAGACTTCGGAAACCGGACCGGGCGAACCTGCCGCTTGCCGACCCCGCGACACGCCACGTCGTGCGGCCCGGTCGTTGTCAGAAGGCACGCGCGGCGGCGTATCCGGCCGCGTCCAGGAAACGACGATCGGGGGTCTGTCATGCTGTTCGCCACCGGAATACTCGCATTGCTCGCCACCGGACTCGCGGTGGAGAGCCTGTTCGTGCCGCGCCCCGACGAGGACGAGGAGGACGACGACATGCCCGCACCGGACCCCGCCGCCGGCGAAACCCTCGCGCCGGGCGACCTGCTCGACGAATTTGCGGCGGCGCTTCACGGCGACGCCGATGTCCCGATGCCCGACGCCCACGAGGAAGAGATCGACGGCTTCGGCGAGATCTCGGTGATCGAAAACTTCCAGCCCGGCATCGACAGGCTCCTGCTCGACCTCGACCCGACGCAGGGCGTGCCGGAGATCACCTTCGACACCGCGATAGAACCCGGGTCCACCGCCGTCCTGGGCGACGGAATGCTGATGGTCATGCTGCGCGGTACCACCGGCGTGTCGACCGCCGACGTGTCCCTGCAGATCGTGGCGCCGCCCGGCGACTGGGCGGGTGACGGCGGCACATCCTCGGACCAGGACGCCGCGCGCGCCGACATGGCGGGCGTCCTGTCCGGCAGCGGCGATGCCATCACCGGCAGCGACGGTTACGACGCGATCGAAGGCGGCGACGGGTCGGACGCGATCTTCGGCAACGGCGGTTCCGACATCCTGATGGGCGGCGGCGGCGGCGACGACATCTCGGGCAACGGTGGCAACGACCTCGCCGCGGGCGGGCTCGACGACGACCTCCTCGCCGGCGGCGACGGGGCGGATTCGCTCTACGGCGGCAGCGGGGACGACAACATCTTCGGCGGCGACGGCGACGACGCGCTCGAAGGCGACATGGGCAACGACTTCCTGCAGGGCGGGTTCGGGGCCGACCGGCTTTCGGGCGGCGCGGGTGCGGACACGCTGGATGGCACCTACGACACGGGATCGCTCTTCGCACAGGACCGCGACACCGGCGACACGCTCCTCGGCGGCGACGGCGACGACCTGCTGCTCGTGGGCGGCGGCGATGTCGCCGAGGGCGGCGCCGGCGCCGATACCGTCCGGGCCGGGTTCGAGGGGCCGGCCGAGGTGCCGCTGTTCCGCGATTTCGACCGGGAGGACGACCGGATCGAGATCCTCTACGACCCCGCCGCGGTTTCCGATCCGCGCGTCACGGTCGAGGATTTCGAGGACGGCAGCGGCGCGACCGTCTTGCTGAACGGCAAGGCGATCCTGGCGGTGAAGGGGGCGCAGGGGATCGACCCGTCCGAGGTCGTGCTGATCCGCCGCCCCGTTCTCGCGGTCTAACCCACGCCCGGCGCACCAAGAAACGGGCGCAGCGCATCGAGTACCGCGTCCGGCGCTTCCTCCGGCATGAAGTGCCCGGTGCCGGGGATCGCCCGGCCCTCCACCTCGTCGCCCCAGGCGCGCCAGAGCCCGAGCGGATCACCGGTTCGCGCGGGAAAGCCGTTTTCGGCCCAGAGGAACAGGATCGGCGCCGCGATCCTGTGGCCGGCGGTGCGGTCAGCCTCGTCCAACTGCCGGTCGATCGTCGCCCCTGCCCGGTAGTCGTTGCACATCGCCGCCACCCGCGCGGGGTCGGCCCCCTGCGCCCGGTAGGCTTCGAGCGAGGCCCGCGGAAACGGCGACAGGTCGCGGTCGAGCGTCCAGTGCGACAAGCACCAGTCGATGTAGCCCGGGCCGTCCGCCAGGATCATCCGTTCCGGCAACGGCGCGGGTTGGGCGAGGAAGGTCCAGTGATAGGCCGCCATCGCCAGGTCGGCGGACCACGCGGCCCAGAAATCCCCCGTCGGCACGATCTCCAGGATCGCGATCCGGGACACCCGGCCGGGATGATCGAGGGCGAGCCGGTAGGTCACCCGCGCGCCCCGGTCATGGCCGACCACCGCCGCCCGGTCGATGCCGAGGGCGTCGAGCAACCCGACCACGTCCTTCGCCATCTCGCGCTTGGCATAGGCCGCCGCGCCTTCGGGCGCGTCCGAGGCCCCGTAGCCGCGCAGGTCCGGCACGATCACGTCGAAGTCGCGGGCGAGCGCGGGCGCGATCCGGGACCAGCAGGCATGGGTCTGCGGAAATCCGTGCAGCAGGACCACAGCCGGACCCGACCCGGCGCGGTGGACCGAAAGCTCGATCCCGTTCGTGGCGACGCGCGTTTCGGTGAAGCCGTCGAGGTCCGACATCACGCCACCCAGGGTTCCGGCTGGACCTGGTAGCCGATGTAGAGCGGGTGGCGCGGATGCCCGGCCTTGGTCAGCCCGAGGTGGAACAGCTCCGCCCCCGCGCCGCGCAGCAGCGCTTCGACCTCGCGGCCGCGGTCCATGTGTTCGCCGTGGCTGCCCCAGGCGCAGATCACCCGGTCGGCCCAGGCGAGACTGTCGAGGATCGCGGCGTCGTTTCCCGGCCCCACGGGATCGGGGGCCGCGCGCATCGCCTTCGGATCGGTATCGCGCCAGGCGAAGATGTTCAGCACCCGGAACGCCCCGAACCCGAGCGCGCGGGCACGGCGTTCGCAGCGTTCGACCGTGGGGTCGTTCTGCACCTCCGTCGCGGTCGAGGGGTTGAGCATGATGAAGAGCGCGCGTTCCCCCGCCGGGTCCCAGACCCGCGTGAGCGTGTAGCGGTAGCGTTCGCAATCCGAGTAGACGGCGACGGAGTCGGCGTCGCCCTTCTGGTGGCTCCGGGTCAGCATCGCCACTGAATGCCCCGGCCGGAACCGGGGCGCAAGCGGCTCAGGCCGGTTCGACCGCACGACGGTAGAGGTGCCAGGTGGCGTGGCCGAGCACCGGCATGACCACCACGAGGCCGAGGAAGAACGGCACCGACCCGACCGCCAGCAGGACCGCCACGACCAGCCCCCAGAGCGCCATCACCCTCGGGTTCCGCCGCGCCACCTCGACCGAGGTCACCACCGCCTGCACCAGCCCCACGGGCCGGTCGACCAGAAGCGGCAGGGAAATCGCGCTGATCACCAGCACGAGCACCGCGAAGGCGAAACCGACCGCGCAACCGATGACGATCATCGCCCATCCCGCCCCGGTCGTGAACGCTTCGGTCAGCAGCGCGAGCATCGAGGTCGGCGGCTCCGGCCCGAGGGTGACGCTGTAGACGAAGAAGGCGGCCACCATCCACGCCGCGTAGATCGCGCCGAGATAGAGCGACATCGCCACGATCGGCCCGAGCGAGGGCGACCGCAGCACCCCGAAGGCATCGCCCCATCCGGGCGTCTGCCCCTGTTCGCGCAAGCGGCTGAACTCGTAGAGCCCGATCGCCGCGACCGGGCCGATCAGCGCGAACCCGGACGCGGCCGGGAAGAAGTGATGCGCGAGCCCGGAGTTGAACGCGAGCGCCGCCATCAGCAGCCCGATCACCGGGTAGAGCGCGACGATGAAGATGACGTCGCTGCGCATCGCGGCGAAGTCCTCGAACCCGCGCCGCAACGCGATCCCGATGTCCTCGCCCGAGATCTCGCGCACGACGGGCGGCGAAAGGTCGTGGTCGCCTGCCAGCCGCGCGGTCGCGTCGGCGACGTGTTCGCCGGTCGATCCGGCCGTCGACACGACCCATGAAAGCGGATTTCCGATTGTCTGAACCATGCAAGCCTCCCTCGGTCGCAGAACGGGCCGCGGGCCGCATGGTCTCGGGGCGGGATCGAACGGCCCGCGCCGCGTGGATGATACCACGGTCCGGTGGACGTGCACTGTCACGATGCCGCGACCGGCGCAGGCCGCCGCGAAGACGTCAGAGGTTGAACACCCGGCTCGGATGCAGGGTGCCGCCGCGGTAGATGCCAACCGCGACAGGCTGGCCACGGAAGGCGGCCCAGCACTCCGCGCCGTACTCCGCCCCCGTGACGACCTCGCCAGGGTTGCCGTTCCGCAGACGGGCCGCGCCGCCCTCGGTCGCGGTCAGACAGGGCAGGTCGGCAAGGCCGGTCTCCACCGGCATCAGCAGCGTGTCGATCTCGGGCGTGCGGGCCAGCGCTTCGATCCGGTCGAAGGTCACTGCGTCATCCAGGTCGAATGGCCCCGACCACAGCCGCCGCAGCCAGGTGACATGGGCGTGGGTGCCGAGCGCCGCGCCCAGATCGCGCGCGATGGACCGGACGTAGCCGCCCTTGCCGCAGACAAGCTCCAGTTCCGCGGTGTCGGCGTCGGGCCGCGCGGTCAGCACGAGGCTTTCGACGAAGAGCGGGCGGGCGGCCAGTTCCATTTCCTCGCCGTCGCGGGCCAGCTTGTAAGCGCGCTCGCCCTCCACCTTCACGGCAGAGAATTGCGGCGGCACCTGCTCGATGTCGCCCACGAACCCGGTCAGCGCGGCGCGGATCGCGTCGTCGTCCGGGCGCAGGTCGCTTTCCGCGATCACCTCGCCCTCGGCATCGTCGGTGTTGGTGGCCTGGCCGAAGCGGATGCCGAAGGCATAGGCCTTCATCGCGTCGGTGACGTAGGGCACCGTCTTGGTCGCCTCGCCGAGCGCCACGGCCAGCACGCCCGTCGCGGCGGGGTCGAGCGTGCCGGCATGGCCCGCCTTCTTGGCCTCGAACGCCCATTTCACCTTGTTGACGACGGCGGTGGAGGTCAGCCCCGCAGGCTTGTCGACCACCAGCCAGCCCGAGATGTCCCGGCCCTTCTTCTTGCGCGCCATGCGAGCCTCTCCGATCCGAAGGGCGGCGTGCTAGCTTCCGCCCGCGGTCCCGTCAACCACGGTGCCGATGATCGGCCCCACGGGAAAGCCCAGGTCGGCCCGTCCGATCGACGGCGCGTAGAGCCGCGACACCCGCCCGTCGAAGAACAGCGCGTTCGGCAGGCCCAGGCGGTCGCGGAACAGCCGGGCGAAATGGTGGAAGTTCACCGCCTCGTCCGAGATCGCCAGCACAACGCGCCGCCCGGTTTCATCCACGCCGACGCCGTTGCGGACGTTCAGGCTGTCCGAATCGGCGAGGAAACGCGGGTGCAGTTCGCCGTCGATGACCAGCATCGGCCCGGATTGCGTGGCGAAGCGGCATTGCGGCGCCTCGGCCTCGAACCGGCGGCTTTCCATCACCAGCGCGCGGCCGTCCTGGATGCAGAACACCCCGTTCGGCAGGAGCCCGAAGTTGCCCGGCCCGTCCGAGGTGATGAGCCGCATTTCCTGCTGGCCTTCCTCGACATAGAGCCCGACCGGCCCGCGATCGTCGTGGAACATGCCCGCGTTCATCGCCACGCCGAGATGCGACCCGGCGGGCAGCGAGTTCTCCACCCGCGCGAAGTTTCCGAGGATGGTGCCGTCGCTGTCGCGCAGGAACAGGCGCAGGTCGTCCTGCGCCATGTCGATCTCGCAGATGGTGAACCGCGCGCCATCGAACAGCACCGTCTCGCAGGCCTGCCCGGCCTGCGGCACCAGGCCGAAGAAGGCGAGAAGCGACAGCGCGGCGCGCAGCATCAGCCGTCCTCCGCGCCGGGGTCGTCGTCGCCGCTGCCGGCTTCGACATCGCGCCGCACGCGATCCTCGGCGAACAGACGCCGGGTTTCATCCATGCGGTCGAAGGTCCCGTCGATGACGAAGCGCAGGTCGGGCGCGTATTTCAGCGTCATCTCGCGTGTCACCGCGCGGCGGAGCTCCGACTTGTTGCGCCTGAGCGCGGCCAGCGCGGCCTCCCGGTCACCGCCGCCGAGCGGCATGACGTAGACCGTCGCCACCTTCAGGTCGGGCGAGGCGCGCACCTCGCCGACCGTGATCGAGAAGCGGTTCAGCTCCGGGTCGTGGACCTCGGCGCGGTTCAGAACGTCGGACAGCGTCCGGCGGATCAGTTCGCCGACGCGAAGCTGCCGCTGCGACGGGCCGTCATCGTGCCGCTGTCGTCTGGCCATGTTCAGTGATCCTTTTCCCCGCGCCATCATCTATGGCACATGGAAGGCCCCCGCAAGCGAAGCGGGCCGAGGCGGAGGACGCGGAATGGACGAAGATGGCAGTGTGCGGATCGCGGTCATGGGTGTCGCCGGACGGATGGGCCGGATGCTGGCCGAGGTCGTGGCCGAAAGCGACGCGGCGCGGCTGGTGGCGGCGACGGTGCGTCCCGGCCACGACTGGGCCGGCGCCGATCTCGGCGAGGCGACCGGCGGCGCGCGGAGCGGCGTGCCGGTCTACGACGACCCGCTGGAGGCGATCCGCGGTGCAGACGCGGTGCTGGATTTCACCACGCCGGAGGTGAGCGTGGAGCTGTCGGTGCTGACCGCGCAGGCCCGCGCGGTCCACGTCATCGGCACCACCGGTTTCGACGACGCGCAGCTCGCGAAACTGGCCGCCGCCGCCCGCCACGCGGTGATCGTGCGGGCCGGGAACATGAGCCTCGGGGTCAACCTGCTGACGATCCTGACGCGGCAGGTTGCCGCCGCGCTCGGCGAGGATTTCGACATCGAGATCGTCGAGGCGCATCACCGCATGAAGGTCGATGCGCCCTCGGGCACCGCCCTGATGCTCGGCGAGGCGGCGGCGGAGGGGCGCGGCGTGAAGCTGTCCGATGTCGCGGACCGGGGCCGTGACGGCATCACCGGCACGCGGGTGTCCGGGCATATCGGCTTTTCGGCCATCCGCGGCGGGGAGATCGTGGGCGAGCACGACGTGCTCTTCGCCGGTCCGGGGGAGCGTGTGATCCTGCGCCACGTCGCCACCGACCGGCGCATCTTCGCCCGCGGCGCGCTCAGGGCGGGGCTGTGGGGCCAGGGCAAGGCGCCGGGCGAATACACGATGGCGAGCGTCCTCGGCCTCGCCTGAGGCCGCGCGGGCACCGCCTAGAAGTCGATGGCGATGCCCTTCTTCTCCCAGTCGCCGTAGCGGACCGGCTCGGGGCCGTCGCGGCCGCCGAGCTCTGTCGGCATGTCCAGCGGTTTCGCCGATTTCCGGCGGGCTTCCGCCTCGGCCAGCGCGCGCTGTGCCGCGGGCGGCAGGTCGTCGCGTTCCTGATCGGACATCGCACACCTCGCTTGTCTCGGGTCCCTGCCTGATATACCGCGCGCAGGCCATGAAACAAGCGAAGCCCAAGGGCGGAAAACAGGGCGAGGCCGCGCGGCGCGCAGCCTGGGACGCGCTGATGCCCGTGTTCACCGACCGACAGATGCTGCCGGTCATCGCCCCGCGCGACGGGTTGACCCCGGCCGAGGCCGCGCGTGCCGGTCGTCTCGCGCTGACCGTGCTGCGCCATCTCGGGCGGATCGACGCGATCCTCGCACCCTACCTACGCCACAAGCCGCCGCTGCAGGTCATGGGTCTCCTGCGGCTCGGCGCGGCGGAACTCCTGGTCGACGGGGCCGCGGCGCATGGTGTCGTCGATGGCTACGTTTCGCTCGCGAAGCGCGGCGGGTCGAAGGCGGCGCGGGCCGCGGGGCTCCTGAACGCGGTGCTGCGCCGGGTCGCCGAAACCGGCGCCGAGACCTGGGCCGGGCAGGTGCCGCAATCCCTGCCGCAATGGCTGCGGAAACCGCTCGTCGCCGCCTGGGGCGAGGCTGCGACGAAGGCGATTGAGGCCGTGCACGAAGCCGGCGCGCCGATCGACCTGACCGCGAAACCCGGCGTCGCGATCGAGGGCGCGGACCGCCTGCCGACCGGGTCCTGGCGACTGAAGCCCGGTGCGCAGGTCAGCGCGGTTCCGGGCTACGCCGAAGGCGCGTTCTGGGTCCAGGACGCAGGCGCCGCCCTGGCCGCAAGGGCGCTGGGCGATGTCGCCGGGCTGCGGGTGCTGGACATGTGCGCGGCCCCGGGCGGCAAGACGATGCAGCTTGCCGCCGCCGGGGCGGAGGTCACGGCGCTCGACATCTCCGAGGACCGCATGGCGCGGGTCGCGGAAAACCTCGCGCGGACGGGGCTTCAGGCCGATTGCGTGACCGCCGATGCGCTGGTCTACGACGCCGCGCCGTTCGACGCGATCCTGCTCGACGCGCCGTGTTCGGCCACCGGCACGATCCGGCGTCACCCGGAACTGCCGCTGATCCGTGGCCCGAAGGACGTCACCTCTCTCACGCGGTTGCAGGCGCGGCTGATTGACCGGGCGCTTGGCCTGCTGAAGCCGGGCGGGCGGCTCGTCTACTGCACCTGTTCGCTTCTGCCCGCGGAGGGCGAGGACCAGGTCGCCGCCGCCTTCTCGCGGCATCCGCGGCTTGCGCCCGTGGCGCTCGATCCTGTGGCGCTCGGCGCCGCGCCGGAATGGTCCGGCCCGCACGGGTCCCTGCGCCTGCGCCCCGATTTCTGGCGCGATATCGGCGGGATCGACGGGTTTTGCATCGCGCTTCTCGAAGCCCGGTGACAGGGCTCCGCCCCGGCCCTATCTTCGCCCGCGAACGAGAGGCCCCGAGCAGAGTCCGGTCCCGATGACGAGCGATGCCAGCACCCCACGGCCGCGGCCCGGCACGGGCGCGCGCCTGATGAATCGGTACGCGGCATGGCGCGGCGCGCGGGACGTGCGCGGCTTCACCTCGCAACCGGCACCGAAAACCCAGGGCCGGCCGAGCCGCGGGCGGCAGTTCCTCGCCGGGAACTTCCTGCTGGCCGGGTCGCTGGTGGAGGCGCCGGGCGCGATGCCGTGGGACATCGCCGCACCCTCCCCCGCCTTCGAGGCCGCGCTGCACGGGTTCGGCTGGCTCGACGACCTCGCCGCGGTCGGGGACGGGCGGGCACGGCGCGCCGCGCAGGCCTGGACGCTGGACTGGAGCCGGCGCTTCGGCCAGGGCGGCGGCCCGGGCTGGTCGCCGGACCTTGCCGGGCGGCGGCAGATCCGCTGGATCGCCCACGCCCTGTTCCTTCTGAACGGGATCGAGACCGCCGACAGCCGTGCCATCTTCGCCACGATGGGGCGGCAGGCCGGGTTCCTCGCCCGCCGCCACGATGCCGCGCCGCGCGGCCTGCCCCGGTTCGAGGCGCTGACCGGTTTCGTCCAGTCGGCCTCGGCGCTGGAAGGGTTCGGCGACCGCCTGCGCCCGGCGCTGGCCGCGCTGGCCTCCGAATGCGAGCGCGAGATCGACCCGACCGGCGGCATCGCCAGCCGCAATCCCGAGGAACTGCTGGAGATCTTCGCGCTGCTGACCTGGACGGCGGCGGTGCTGAAGGAAACCGGCCGCGACCCCGACCCGACGCTCGATGCCGCCATCGCGCGGGTCGCGCCATGCCTGCGTAGTCTGCGCCATTCCGACGGCGGGCTGGCGCGGTTCCACGGCGGCGGGCGCGGCCGGGCCGGGCTTCTCGACCTCGCCCTGCGCCAGTCCGGCCTGCGCCCCGCGATGACCCGCGGCCCGGCGATGGGGTTCGCCCGGCTGGACGCCCCCGGCGTCACCGTCATCGCCGACGCCGCCGCCCCGCTGACCGGGGACGCGGCGCGGCTGTCCCATGCCTCCTCGCTCGCGTTCGAGATGTCGAGCGGCGGCTGCCCGCTGATCGTGTCCTGCGGGCCCGGCAGCCATCTCGGCCCGGAGTGGGAGCAGGCCGCGCGCGCCACCGCCTCCCACTCGACGCTCGCCATCGTCGGCTATTCCTCCGCCCGGCTGGGCCCGGGTCACGGCGCGACGCTGGCCGAGGGCCCGCGCCGGGTCGACCAGCAGATCCGCGTGTCCGGCGCGGCGACAGAGATCGCGCTGTCCCACGACGGCTGGCTGCGCAGCCACGGACTGACCCATCTGCGCCAGTTGTCGCTGGAAGCCGACGGGCGGCTCCTGAACGGCGAGGACGGGCTGGCCGCGCTCGACCCCGCCGACCGTTCGATCCTCGACCGCATCCTCGGACACCTGCCCGGTCACGCGCTGGAGTACGAGATCCGGTTCCACCTCCACCCCGAGGTCGAGGCCCATGTCGACATGGGCGGCAACGCGGTGTCTCTCGGGCTGAACACCGGCGAGGTCTGGGTTTTCCGCACCGCGGGCGACCCCGTCGGGATGAGCCTCCAACCGAGCGTGTACCTCGATTCCCGCCACCTGAAACCGCGCGCGACAAAACAAATCGTTCTATCCGCCCGCCTCTCGGGCTATGGCGGCGCGGTCCGGTGGTCGCTGGCACGGCCCACGGACCCGCCGAGGCGCCGCCGATCCCGCGCGCCGCAACTGCTTTGACGAAGGAAGACCACATGCCCGATCTCGCCCCCCTGTCCCGCGCGCTGCTGTCGGTCTCCGACAAGACCGGACTGGTGGACCTCGGCCGCGCGCTGGCCGGTCGCGGCGTCGCGCTCCTGTCCACGGGCGGCACGGCCAGGGCGCTGCGCGAGGCGGGGCTGGAGGTGACGGACGTGTCCGAGGTCACCGGCTTCCCCGAGATGATGGACGGTCGCGTCAAGACGCTGCACCCGATGGTGCATGGCGGCCTCCTTGGCAGGCGCGGGACGGACGACGCGGTGATGGCGGAACACGGGATCCCGGCGATCGACCTGCTGGTGGTGAACCTCTACCCGTTCGAGGAAACCGTCGCGAAGGGCGCGGACTACGACACCTGCGTCGAGAACATCGACATCGGCGGCCCCGCGATGATCCGCGCGGCATCGAAGAACCACGCCGACGTGGCGGTGGTGACCGACGTCGCCGATTACGACGCGCTGCTGGCGGAACTGGACGCCAATGACGGCCGCACCACGCTCGACTTCCGCAAGCGGCTGGCCGGGATCGCCTATGCCCGGACGGCGGCCTACGACGCGGCGGTATCGGCGTGGATGGCGAGCGCCACGGGCGACCGAACCCCGCGCCGCCGCGCCTTTGCCGGTACGCTGGCGCAGCCCTTGCGCTACGGCGAGAACCCGCACCAGTCCGCGGCCTTCTACCGCGACGGATCGGCGCGCCCCGGCGTCGCGACCGCCGTGCAGCACCAGGGCAAGGAACTGTCCTACAACAACATCAACGACACCGACGCCGCGTTCGAGCTGGTGGCGGAATTCGACCCCGCGAACGGCCCCGCCTGCGCGATCATCAAGCACGCGAACCCCTGCGGCGTGGCGCGGGGCGACAGCCTGCGGGCGGCCTACGACTCCGCCTACGACTGCGACCGGGTCAGCGCCTTCGGCGGCATCGTCGCGCTGAACGGCACGCTCGACGGCGCGACCGCAGAAGCCATCGCGGAGATCTTCACCGAGGTCGTCATCGCGCCCGACGCAGACGACGACGCGAAGGCGGTATTCGCGAAGAAGAAGAACCTCCGGCTCCTGACCACGGGCGCGCTGCCCGACCCCGCCGCCGCCGGCCTGATGGTCAAGCAGGTCGCCGGCGGGATGCTGGTACAGGACCGTGACAACGGCCGGATCACCGGGGACGACCTGAAGGTCGTGACGAAGCGCCACCCCGACCCGCGCGAACTGGCCGACCTCCTGTTCGCGTGGAAGGTCGCCAAGCACGTGAAATCCAACGCCATCGTCTACGCGAAGGATCTCGCCACCGTCGGGATCGGCGCGGGGCAGATGAGCCGGGTCGATTCGGCCCGCATCGCCGCCCGCAAGGCCGAGGACATGGCGGCGCTCCTGCCGCTGGACGACACGCCCGCGAAGGGCGCGGTCGTCGCCTCAGACGCGTTCTTCCCCTTCGCCGACGGGCTGATGGCCGCCGCCGCCGCGGGGGCCACGGCGGTGATCCAGCCCGGCGGGTCGATGCGCGACGCCGAGGTGATCGAGGCCGCCGACGAGGCCGGGCTCGCGATGGTCTTCACCGGCATGCGCCACTTCCGGCACTGACCCATGCGCCTGATGCTTCTCACCGCCTTCGCGGCCTTCATCCTCGACCAGGCGTCGAAATACGCGGTCGTGCACGGGATGAACCTCGACCAGCGGCTCGTGATCGAGGTCTGGCCGCCGCTCCTGACCTTCCGCATGGGCTGGAACACGGGCATCAACTTCGGGCTCTTCGACCACGACGTGGAGGTGATGCGCTGGATCCTGATCGGGGTGGCGGTGCTGATCTCGGCATGGCTTCTGCTCTGGGGGCGGCACGGGCTGACCACGCCGAAGGCGCTGATCTCGGCGGGGCTGGTGATCGGTGGCGCGCTCGGCAACGCGCTTGACCGGGTGATCTACGGCGCGGTCGCGGATTTCCTCAACATGAGCTGCTGCGGCGTGCAGAACCCCTTCGCCTTCAACATCGCGGATGTCGCGATCTTCTTCGGCGCGATCGGGCTGATCTTCTTCGCCGAGTCGCCCCGGGGAAAGGCCTGACGGGCCAAGGGCAAATGGCCCCGTGACGAGGCCAGCGGGATCGGTTAAACCGTCGCGGGAAGGAGTGGTGGCATGACGCGGACATCTGTGATCCTCGCCCTTGCGGCGATCGTGGCGCTCGGCGCGTGTTCGCGCGACCGCCAGCCGCAACTCCTGAATCTCGCGCGCGCCAACGGGCCGGGGCCGGACGAGTTCTCGATCCTGCCGACCGAACCCTTGGAAATGCCCGAGGATCTGACCGCGCTTCCCGAACCGAACTTGGGCGGCGTCAACCGGGTCGATCCCGACCCCGAGGCGCAGGCGATCATCGCGCTCGGCGGCAATCCCGATGCCGCGCCGAACGCGGGCGGGCTGGTCAGCTACGCCGCCCGTTTCGGCATCGAGCAGGACATCCGCCCGACGCTGGCCGCGGAGGATCTCGAGTTCCGCCGCCGCAACGACGGCCGCCTGCTGGAACGGGTGTTCAACGTGAACGTCTACCACCGCGCCTACGAGGCCGTGGCGCTCGACCAGTACGCGGAGCTTGCCCGCCTGCGCCGGCTCGGCGTCTGGACGCCGTCCGCCCCGCCCGAAGGGCTAGAGTGACGCAGTTCACGGCTTCGTCGCTTTCGCGACCGCGATCCGTGCCCTATCTGGTAAAGCGAGGGGCATAGACGAGGACGACACCACCATGAGACATCGCTTGCTCCGGGGCCTTCTCGGCCTCGCCGCCGCCGTCTGGACCGCACCCGCGCTGGCCACCGGCGATGTCGCGGAATTCACGCTGGAAAACGGCATGCAGGCGGTCGTGATCGAGGATCACCGCAGCCCGGCCGTGGTCCACATGGTCTGGTACCGCGTCGGTGCCGCGGACGAACCGCCGGGACAGTCCGGCATCGCCCATTTCCTCGAGCACCTGATGTTCAAGGGCACCGACGACCTCGCCGCCGGCGAGTTCAGCCAGATCGTCGAGGCCAACGGCGGCACCGACAACGCCTTCACGTCCTGGGACTACACGGGTTACATCCAGCGCGTGTCCGCCGACCGGCTCGGCCTGATGATGGAGATGGAGGCCGACCGGATGCGCGACCTCGCGCTCGACCCCGAGATGGTCGATACCGAGCGGTCCGTCATCCTCGAGGAACGGGCGCAGCGCACCGACAGCTCGCCTGGCGCGCTCTACAACGAACAGCTTCGCGCGGCGCTCTACCTCAACCATCCCTACCGCATCCCGGTAATCGGCTGGCGACACGAGATGGAGGACCTGACGCGCGAGGAGGCGCTCGCCTTCTATTCCCGCTACTACGCCCCCAACAACGCCATCCTGATCGTCGCCGGCGATGTCGACCCGGACGAGGTCAGGGCGCTGGCGGAACAGCATTACGGCCCGCTGGAACCGACGCCGGGGCTGGAACCCCGCGCCCGCCCGTCGGAACCGCCGCAGAACGCCGACCGGCGCGTGATCTACGAGGATCCGACCGTCGCGAGCCCCTACGTCTCGCGCAGCTACCTCGCGCCCGAACGCGATCCCGGCGACCAGGAAACCGCCGCCGCGCTGTCGCTCCTGGCCGAGATCCTGGGCGGCGGTCAGACCTCGCTCCTCAGCCGGGTGCTGCAGACCGAGGAACAGGTCTCGCTCTACTCCGCCGCGTTCTACGACGGGCTCAACCTCGACGACGGCAGCTTCACACTCCTGAACGTGCCGGTGCCGGGCCGCAGCCTCGAGGAGGCGGAGGCCGATCTCGACCGCATGATCGCGCGGTTCCTCGAGGAAGGCATCGACCCGGCGCAATTCGAACGGGTGAAGTTCCTTTACGAAGCCAGCGAGATCTACGCCGAGGACGACACCTCCGGCCTCGCCCGCCGCTACGGCACCGCGCTGACCTCCGGCCTGACCGTGGAGGACGTGGCGGCCTGGCCCGAGGTGATCGCCGCCACCACCATCGACGACGTGATGGAGGCCGCGCGCATGGTCTTCGGCCAGCATTCCGTCACCGGCTACCTCACCGTTCCCGACGCGGAGGACGCAGAATGATCCGCGCCATCCTGACCGCCGCCTTCGCCGTCCTGGCCCTGCCCGCCGCGGCCCAGGTCGACATCCAGGAAGTGACCTCGCCCGGCGGGATCGACGCCTGGCTGGTGGAGGATCACTCGATCCCCTTCGTCGCGCTCGACATCCGGTTCCAGGGCGGCACCTCGCTCGACCTGCCGGGCAAGCGCGGCGCGACCTACCTGATGACCGGCCTGCTCGAGGAAGGCGCGGGTGGCATGACCGACCAGGAATTCGCCGCCGCCGAGGAATCGCTCGCCGCGCGGTTCTCGTGGAACGCCTACGGCGATTCCGTGGTCATCAGCGCCGAGATGCTGACCGAGACGCGCGAGGCTTCCGCCGACCTTCTCAGGGCCGCGATCATGGAACCCGCCTTCGACGAAACGGCTTTCGAGCGGGTGCGCGGGCAGGTCCTGTCGATCATCGCGGGCAACCAGAACGACCCAGACGACATCGCGCCGGACACCTTCGCCGCGCTCGCCTACGGCGACCATCCCTATGCCAGCCAGCAGGAGGGCACGCCGGAAAGCCTTGCCGGCCTGACGCCGGACGACCTGCACGAGGCGCACCGGCGGCTCTTCACCCGCGACCGGCTCTATGTCGGCGCGGCCGGGGACATCACGCCCGAGGAATTGGGCGCGCTGCTCGACCACCTGTTCGGCGACCTGCCCGAAACCGGCGCCGAGGACGTGGGGGAAGCGCCGTGGAACCTGACCGGCGGCGTCACGGTGGTCGAGTTCCCGACCCCGCAATCGGTCGCCTTCTTCGGCCATCCCGGCATCGCCCGCGACGATCCGGACTTCTTCCCCGCCTTCGTGCTTAACCAGATCCTCGGCGGCGGCAACTTCCGCTCCCGCCTGCAGGACCAGGTCCGGGTGCAACGCGGCCTGACCTACGGGATCGGCACCTACCTCGCGCTCAGCGATCATCGCCCGATGCTGCTCGGGCAGTTCTCGTCGTCCAACAACCTCGTCGCGCAGGCGATCGAGGTCGTGCAGGCCGAATGGGCGGACATCGCCGAGAACGGGGTGACGGAAACGGAGCTGGAAGCCGCGAAGCTCTACCTGACCGGCGCCTACCCGCTGCGGTTCGACGGCAACGCCAACATCGCGGGCATCCTCGCCGGGATGCAGCAGGATCACATGCCGGTCGACTACATCAACACCCGCAACGCCAACGTCGAGGCCGTGACGCTTGAAGACGTGCGCCGGGTGGCCGCGCGGCTCCTGCAACCGGACGAGCTTCACTTCGTCGTCGTGGGCCGGCCCGAGGGGCTTGAAAGCTCCGACTAGAGCGCCGCACGACGTTTGCGACTCGGGGGCGGCCATGCTAGTTCTGGTGGCATGTCCGCCCCCAACCCCAACATAGGCGAAGACCGCCCGATCATCCGGCAACTCGACGAGGCCGCGATCAACCGCATCGCGGCGGGCGAGGTGGTCGAACGGCCGGCCTCGGCGGTCAAGGAACTGGTGGAAAACGCGCTCGACGCGGGCGCGCGCCGGATCACGGTCGAGGTCGCGCAGGGCGGCAAGGCGCTGATCCGCGTGATCGACGACGGCTGCGGGATGGGGCCGGACGACCTGCCGCTTGCGCTCGCCCGCCACGCTACGTCCAAGACCGACGGATCGGACCTCCTGAACATCCGGAGCTTCGGTTTCCGCGGCGAGGCGCTGCCCTCGCTCGGCGCGGTCGGGCGGCTGACGCTGACCAGCCGCGCGAGCGGCGGCGCGCACCGGCTGGCGGTCGAGGGCGGGCGCATGGGCCAGGTCGAACCCGCCGCGCTCAACCGCGGCACCATCGTCGAACTGCGCGACCTGTTCTACGCCACGCCCGCCAGGCTGAAGTTCCTGCGCAGCGACCGGGCCGAGATGCAGGCGCTGACCGAGGTGGTGAAACGGCTGGCGATGGCCGAACCCGCCGTGGGCTTCACGCTCCGCGACGCCGACGCCGACCGCGTGATCTTCCGCGCCGACCCCGAAAGCGGCGACCTGTTCGATGCGCTTGGCGGGCGGCTCACGCGGATCATCGGCGCGGACTTCGTGGACAACGCGATCCGGGTCGAGGCCGAACGCGAGGGCATCCGGCTCACCGGCCTCGCCGCCCTGCCGACGTATTCCCGCGGCTCCGCCGTGCAGCAGCACTTGTTCGTCAACGGCCGCCCGGTGCGGGACAAGCTGCTCGTCGGGGCGGTGCGCGGGGCCTATGCCGATTTCCTCAGCCGCGACCGCCACGCCGCGCTGGCGCTGTTCGTCGACTGCCCACCGGAACGCGTGGACGTGAACGTGCACCCCGCCAAGGCCGAGGTGCGGTTCCGCGAACCGGGCCTCGTGCGAGGGCTGATCGTGACCGGCCTGCGCCACGCGCTCGCCGAATCCGGCCACCGCGCGTCGTCGACCGTGGCCGCCGCGACGCTCGGCGCGATTCGACCCGAGACCGGGGCACCGAGGATCTACCAGATGGACCGGCCCCATGCCGCGCCGTTCCGCCCCGCCCCCGCGCCTGCGCCGCACCCGATGCCCGCCTTCTCCGAGGCCGGGACCGGGTTCGCCGCCTCCGCCCGCGTCGAACCCGCGCCGGAGCCGGAGGCGGCCGTGGCGGCGGAACACGCCCCGCTCGGCGCCGCGCGGGCGCAGGTCCACGAGAACTACATCATCGCGCAGACCGGCGACGGCGTGGTGATCGTCGACCAGCATGCCGCCCATGAACGGCTGGTCTACGAGCGGCTCAAGCGGCAGATGGCGGAAAACGGTGTCGCAGCGCAGGCACTTCTGATCCCCGAGATCGTATCCCTCGGCGGCGACGCCGAAGGGCTTCTCGACCACGCGGAGGAACTGTCGCGCTACGGCCTGACGCTGGAGCCCTTCGGCCCCGGCACGGTCGCCGTGCGCGAAACCCCCGCGATCCTTGGCCCCGTGAACGCCGAGGCGCTTCTGCGGGACCTGGTGGACGAACTCGACGATCTCGGCGAGGCGATGAGCCTGTCGTCCCGCATCGACGCGATCCTCAGCCGGATGGCCTGCCACGGCTCGGTCCGGTCCGGGCGCCGCATGGGGGCCGAGGAGATGAACGCGCTCCTGCGCGAGATGGAGGCGACACCGCATTCCGGCCAGTGCAACCACGGCCGCCCGACCTACGTGGAGCTGAAACTGGCCGACATCGAACGGCTGTTCGGACGCACATGATCCAGATCGGCGAACTTCGGATCGACCTCACCGAACCCGGCGTGCTGATCGCGGTGGCCGTGGCGGCGGTGCTGTTCCTGATCCTCTGGCTGTCGGCCCATTCGGCGCTGAACCGGGCGCGGGCCCTGCTCAGGCACGATGCCGGGCTGCGGGAAGACCACGACCGGCTCAGGGCGGAGCACGCGCAGGCACGCGAGGATCTCGCCGGGCTTCGCATTCAGGCCGCGCGGATGCCCGAACTGGAAACGCTCGTGTCCGACCTTCGCGCCGACACGCTCGCGCTGAACCGCCAGATCGAGGCCCGGAACGCAGAGATCGCGGCCATGAAGCAATCCCACGAGGCGCGGCTCGAAGAACTGCGCGGGCTGAAGGCGGAACTGGAGACGAAATTCCATTCCCTCGCGTCGGGCGTGCTGGAGACCAACTCCAAGGCCTTCCTCGACCGCGTGTCGGAACGGTTCCGCGTCCATGCCGAAAGCGCCGAGGCCGATCTCGCCAAGCGCCAGCAGGCCATCGATTCGCTGGTCAAGCCGCTGGCGGAACGGCTGAACCTGTTCGAGGGCCACGTGAAGGAGATCGAGAAGGCCCGGAACGACGCCTACGGCGCGATCCGGACGCAGGTCGAACAACTCGCCATCGGCCAGCAGGCGCTCGGCACCGAAACGCGGAAACTGGTGCAGGCCCTGCGCGCGCCCAAGACTCGCGGCCGTTGGGGCGAGATGCAGCTGCGCCAGGTTTTCGAGATGAGCGGCATGACCGAGCATGTCGATTTCGTCACCGAGGCGACCCACGATACCGATGCCGGCCGCCAGCGCCCCGACGCCATCGTGCGCATCCCCGGCGGCAAGAGCATCGTGGTCGATGCCAAGACCCCGCTGGAGGCGTATCTCGACGCGATGGAAGCCGACGGACCGGAGGCGCAGGGCGTACAGCTTCGCCGCCACGCGAGCCAGGTGCGGACCCACGTCAAGCAGCTTGCGTCGAAGGCCTACCACGAGGCGCTGAACGAGGCGCCGGATTTCGTGGTGATGTTCATCCCCGGCGAAACCTTCGTCTCCGCCGCCGCAGAGGCCGACCCCGGCCTGATCGAATACGCCTTCGAGAACAAGGTGCTGATCGCGACGCCGACGACCCTGATGGCGCTCATCAAGGCCATCGCCTACGGCTGGCAGCAGGAGAAGATGGCCGAGAACGCGGTCGAGGTGCAGAAGGAGGCGAAGGAGCTTTATTCCCGTCTGTCCACCTTCGGCGATCACCTCGGCCGGGTGGGCAAGAACCTCGGCACCGCCGTCGACAGCTACAACCGCGCCGTGGGCTCGCTGGAAGGCCGCGTGCTGCCGACCGCAAGGCGGTTCGAGGCGATGGGCGTGGTCAGCCCGCCGGAACCGATCTCCGGCCCGGCGACCGTGGAACAGGAACCGCGCAAGCTGTCGGCCTCCGAGTTCGTGGAACCGGCACTGGCGGACGAAGCCGGCTCAGCCGCCGAAGACCGCTGACAGGATTGCCGAGAGGCCCTTCGCGTCTTCTTCGGTGAAGGCATCCGGGCGGTCGCTGTCGATGTCGAGAACCGCGATCAGCTCCCCCGCGCCGTTCCGCACCGGCAGAACGATTTCCGACCGGGTGGAGGAGGCACAGGCGATGTGGCCCGGAAAGGCGTCCACGTCCGGCACCAGTTGAACCTCCCCCGTCCGCGCACAGGCGCCGCAGACGCCCCGGTCGAACGGGATCACGAGGCAGCCGTGGCCGCCCTGGTAAGGCCCGATCTTCAGAAGCCCCGGTTCGGTGACGCGGTAGAACCCGGTCCAGTCGAAACGGTCGTCGGCGTGGTGGATCTCGCAGGCGAGCGTGGCCATCAGCGCGACCTGGTCGGTCTCGCCGCGGGTCAGCGCCTCGATGCTGCGGGCGCGGTCGGGGTAGGACACCGTCGCCCCGCCGGACTGCATGGCCGGAACCGAGGTCATGGCCGTTCGATCGCGATGGCGGTGCCCTCGCCGCCGCCGATGCAGATCGCCGCGACGCCACGCTTCAGACCCCGTTTTTCAAGCGCGTTCAACAGCGTGACCATGATCCGCGCGCCAGAGGCGCCGATCGGATGGCCGAGCGCACAGGCGCCACCGTTCACGTTGACGCGGTCGTGGGGCAGGCCAAGCTCGTGCATGAAGGCCATCGGGACCACGGCGAAGGCCTCGTTGACCTCCCACAGGTCGACGTCCTCGACGGTCCAGCCGACCCGGTCGAGCAGCTTGCGGGCCGCAGGCACCGGGGCAGTGGTGAACCACCCGGGTTCCTGCGCGTGGCTCGCATGACCGAGGATCCGGGCGCGGACTGGCAGCCCTTTGTCCCGCGCGGTGCCGGCGCGGGCGAGGACAAGCGCCGCCGCCCCGTCCGAGATCGAGCTGGAATTGGCCGCCGTCACCGTGCCGTCCTTGCGGAAGGCCGGCTTCAGGGTCGGGATCTTCTCGGGCCGCGCCGATTTCGGCTGCTCGTCCTCGGCTACCACCGTCTCGCCCCTGCGGCCGGTGACAGTGAACGCCGCGATCTCGTCCGCGAAGGCACCGGAGGACTGGGCCTCGAGCGCGCGGGTCAGAGAGGCGATGGCATAGCCGTCCTGGGCGTCGCGGGTGAACTGGAACGCCTCGGCGCAGTCCTCCGCGAAGGTGCCCATGAGCCGCCCCTTGTCATAGGCGTCCTCCAGTCCGTCGAGGAACATGTGGTCGATTGCCTGGCCGTGGCCGATCCGCGCCCCGCCCCGCATCGCGGGCAGCAGGTAGGGGGCGTTGGTCATGCTCTCCATTCCGCCCGCCACGATCACGTCGGCGGACCCGAGCGCGAGCGCGTCATGCGCCATCATCGCCGCCTTCATGCCGGAGCCGCACATCTTGTTCAGCGTCGTGGCCGGAACGTCCTGGCCGAGACCCGCCTTGAACCCCGCCTGCCGCGCCGGGGCCTGGCCCTGGCCCGCGGGCAGGACGCAGCCCATCAGCAACTCGTCGACCGCCTCGACACCCGCGGTGGACTGCGCCAGCGCCGCCGAGATCGCCGCCCCGCCGAGATCGGCCGCCGGCACCCCGGAAAATGCCCCCTGGAACCCCCCCATCGGCGTCCGCGCCGCGCCGGTAATGACCACATCTTCCATGACGATTCGCGCCTCCCTGTCCCGGTTTCCCCCCGGATACAGAATGCTAACCCTTGCCGTCTAGCATCCCGCCACTGACCAGCGGATGGATGCGAATGAAGCTCGATGTGAACCGCGAAGGGCCCGTCACCGTCGTCACGGTCGCGGAAAGCCGGATCGACGCCGCCGCGGCGGTGGATTTCAAGGATGCCTTTCGCGCCGTCGCAACGGACTCCGAGGGCGACCTGGTGCTCGATCTCACGGCCGTCGACTTCCTTGATTCCAGCGGGCTCGGCGCCGTCGTCGCCGCGCGCAAGCTGCTTGGCGGGACACGCGCGCTGGACCTCGCCGGGCTGACCGACCCCGTCGCCCGCGTGATGCAACTGACCCGGATGGATACCGTGTTCCGCATCCACGCGACCGCCGATGCCGCCCGCGAGGCCTATCGCAGTTCCGCCGCCTGACCGATGCCGGCCGCGCGCGGGACCACCCCCCCGGACGACGATGGCGACCCGCCGATCCTGCGGCTCGACCCGAAGCCAGATCCGGTCGCCATCCGCGTGGCGATGGCGGAACTGCGCCGCAAGCTCGCCCGCCACGCGCCGGGCGCGACCGTGGAACGGGCCGAACTGGTGATCGCGGAGGTTCTGAACAACATCGCCGAACACGGGTTCGACGATGGCGCGGCGGGGGACGAGACCATCTCCGTCAGCATCCGTGCGGGAACGAAGGCGCTGTCCGTGACCGTGACCGACACGGGCCGCGGGATGCCCGGCGGGATGCTGCCCCTGGGCCACCTGCCCCCGGTCGCGGGTGTGCCGGCCGACGCGCTGCCCGAGGGCGGATTCGGCTGGAACCTGATCCGCCGACTGACCACCGACCTCCGCTACGTCCGAAGCGGCGGAACGAACCGCCTGACCTTCCGGATCGGTTTCTGATCGGCATGCAATCCGCGCAAGTTGCGGCCATTGTTTCCCGCCTTTTTTCTTTGCCACAGGAAGGCCCCATTGGCTCCGTAACTTGGCCCCCAAGGCAGGGCATCACTGATCCTGTAGCTGCATAGGCTTCCCTCGGCGCCGCGTCGTTAAGCCCCCACCCATTGGCGCGGCGTCGAGGTACTTCCTCCCCTCCCCCTTGCGCCCCGGACGGGTGCCGATAGGCTCGCGCGAAACGCGGAGGAGGCAGGCATGCGCGATTTCCAGAAACCCGGTCGGTCCACCGTCTTCGCAATGAACGGGATGTGCGCGACGTCCCACCCGCTCGCCGCGCAAACCGCGGTGCGGGTACTGGACGGCGGCGGCAACGCGGTCGATGCCGCCATCGCCGCCGCGATGGTGCTGAACACCTGCGAACCGCAGATGACGGGCCTGGGCGGCGACATGTTCGCACTGGTCCGCAAACCCGGCGAGCCGGTGCGCGGGCTGAACGGGTCGGGCCGTGCGCCCGCGGGTCTTTCGGCCGAGGCACTTCGGGCCGAGGGGCTGGCCGCGATCCCCGCCGATCACCCCGCGGCCATAACAGTGCCCGGTGCGGTGGACGGGTTCTGCGCGCTGCACGAGGCTTTCGGCAGCCGGGGGCTCGACGAGCTTCTCGCCCCCGCGATCCGCCACGCGGAGGAAGGCGTGCCGGTCGCGCCGCGTACCGCGTTCGACTGGTCGATCGGGGTCGACCTGCTGGCCCCGTCCGCAGGGGCCGCCTACAGCATCGATGGCCGCGCACCCGCCCCCGGCGAGGTGTTCCGCGCGCCGGGACAGGCCGAGGTCCTTCGACGCATCGCCGTCCGGGGCCGGGCCGGGTTCTACGAGGGCGAGGTCGCCGCCGACATGCTCGCCGCGCTCCGCGCCATCGGCGGGACGCACACGGAGGCCGACCTCGATGCCGCCCGCGCCGACTGGGTCGAGCCGCTGTCGCTCGACTACAAGGGCCGCCGGCTGATCGAGCTTCCGCCGAACGGCCAGGGCGCGGCGGCGATGCTTCTGTGCAATATCCTGAAGGAGTTCGACCTCGCCGCGCTCGACCCGTTCGGGGCCGAGCGCGCGCACCTGGAGGCGGAGGCGACCAAGCTCGCCTACGACGCGCGGAACCGCTTCGTCGCCGATCCGCGCCATGCCACCCGTGTCGGACACCTGCTGTCGGCCGACACGTCGCGCGGGCTGGCGAAACTCGTCCAGCCCCGCAGCGTCATCGCCGACCCCGCGCCGCTGAGCGAGGCGGTGCACCGCGACACCGTCTACCTCACCGTCGTCGACCGCGACCGCATGGCGGTGTCGCTGATCTACTCGATCTTCCGCAAGTTCGGCTCCGGCCATGCCAGCGACCGTTTCGGGATCCTGTTCCACAACCGCGGATCGGGGTTCAACCTGATCGAGGGCCACCCGAACGAAGCCGGGCCGGGGAAGCGCCCGATGCACACGATCATCCCCGCGATGCTGGAAGAGCCGGACGGCTCGCTGGTGCCGTTCGGGGTGATGGGCGGCGCCTACCAGGCCGCCGGCCACTCGCGCTTCGCCACCAACGTCGTCGATTACGGGATGGACCTGCAGGATGCCATCGACGGCCCGCGCTGTTTCGCCGTCGACGGAGAATTGCGGGTCGAACGCGGTTATGCCCCCGCCGTGCACGATGCGCTTGCCGCACTCGGCCACCGGGTCGTGGTTCCCGAGGAACCGATCGGCGGCGCGCAGGCGATCCGCATCGACGAAGCCCGCGGCGTGCTCGAAGGCGCGTCGGACCCGCGCAAGGACGGTATCGCGCTGGGCCTCTAGGGGCCGCGCGGGCGGTCAGTTCAGGTGGAATTCCAGCGGGTAGCGGCCATCCTCGAAGTCGCCGAACAGGTCCGGCAGGTCGGGATGATCGATCGGCTCGCCGGTCTCGTCGGGAACGAGGTTCTGCTCCGAGACATAGGCGACGTAGTAGCTGTCGTCGTTCTCCGCCAGCAGGTGGTAGAACGGCTGCTCCTTCGACGGGCGGCTGTGCTCGGGAATGGCCTCGTACCAGGCCTCGGTGTTCGCGAACTCGGCATCGATGTCGAACACCACTCCGCGGAAGGGGTGCTTCCGGTGGCGGACGACCTGTCCGAGGTTGTACTTCGCTTGGCTTTTTAACATCACAAATCGGCCCCCATGTCGCCTCAATTACAGGTTTGCCCCCGCCGCTGTCCATGACCCCGGCCTCAAAACATGGGAAACAGATTGTGAATCCGGGCCTGACAGTCGTTCTGAAAGCTTTGCGCCCCGGGCGAAATCGCCTATGATGTGCGCCAAACAAACGATCGAAAAATCGAGCAGGCAGAGAAGATGAAACAGGCGCTCCTGGTGCTGACCCTGATGCTATTGGCCGGTTGCGGACAGCAGTACTCGGCCCCCCGGAATCTCGACGATGCATGTCTCCTGGCGGCCGAACGGCCGCAATACCTGCGCGCGATGCTGCGCGCGGAGCAGAACTGGGGCGTTCCGGTCGCCGTCCAGATGGCGACGATCTACCAGGAAAGCCGCTTCGTCGGAAACGCCCGCACCCCCCACGAATTTGCGCTCGGCATCATCCCGATGGGGCGCGTCAGTTCGGCCTACGGCTACTCCCAGGCGCTGGACGGGACGTGGGAGGAGTATCAATCCGAGACCGGCAACCGCCGCGCCAACCGCACCGACATCGACGACGCGACCGATTTCATCGGCTGGTACATGACCCTGACGAGGGAACGGAATGGAATCGCCCTGACCGATGCCCGGAACCAGTATCTCGCCTACCACGAGGGCCATGCCGGATTCGCGCGCGGCAGCCACAATTCCAAGAGCTGGCTGTTGCGGGTGGCCGACAACGTCGCGGACCGTGCGGCGCTCTACAACGCGCAGCTTCTGACCTGCACGCACTAGGACCGGGAAAGATGACCGGGCGCGCGCCGCGCCCGGTGCCGTTCGCGCCTAGCGGTTCGCGATCTCGTTGTTGATCGAGAAAAGGCTCGCCGGCAGGCGCATCCCCGTTTCCAGCCCGCCGAGGATCACCGTGGTTTCCTGCCCCGACCCGTCGGTGATGACCCACTGGCGCAGCTCCACCGGGTCGTCGGTGAACAGGAGCGCGATCTGGCCGATCTCCGGGCGGTCGGGGTCCTGCGCCACGACGCGGGTGGTGGTGCCGTCGCCGTCATGGGCGATCACCATGCCGGACCGGGCGAGGTTCACGTTGCGGTCCAGGATCAGGCTGAGCGGGGTTTCGGACAACGGATACTGTTCCGGCCCGCCGGAGCCGCGGCCGTCGAAGATCGCGACCGTCCCGGCCCCGGCCAGCACCAACAGGTCGGAATCGGCGCCGTCGTACTCGAACCGGACACGGCCCGGACGGTGCATGTAGATGCGCCCGGTCGAGACCGTGCCGTCGGAATTGACCTGGGTGAACGATCCCTCGGCTGTCGAGATGCCGTTGATGTAGTTCGACAGCGCGTTCAGCGGGATGGCGTTCTGGGCGGCGGCGGGAAGGGCCGCGAGCACGACTGCCGCGGCCAGCATGAGCGATTTCATCGGGGTCTCTCCTCGACCTTTGGTCTGCGCGATATAGGGCCATGATCGCAGGGCTGCCACTGATAGGCGATAACACGCCGCGGTCAGAGCCGAAGTTCCGGTGTCGTCTCGAGCGACCCGGCCGGACGGCCGGGGGCGAGGATGACCAGAAGTTGCGCCGCCCGCCCGGAACCGAGGCCGAAGCCCGCCACCCGGTAGTCGCCGTTCGCGGTCTCTAGCAACAGCCGTTTCGACCCGCCGCCGGTCGCCGCGACCGCGCCCGTGGTCACGCTCAGCCACGCTTCGGGCGTCGCGTCGCGCAGGCGGCGAAACTCGGCGGCCAGGGGCTCTGGCGCCGGGCTCGACACTACCCGCACCCGGACCTTCACGTCGCCGTCGGAGCCGAGCGCGATACCGACGAAGCCGTCGGAGTTCATCGCGCCGTGCCAGGGCGACGGCGCCGCGAACAGGCCCGCGGGGTCGCGCGAGGCATCGGCCAGCACGACCGCGCCGGCCTCGATATCGAGGGTCGCGGCCCGTTCCGCCACGACGACCGGTTCTTCGAGGCCGAGCAACTCGCGCCGCCGCTGCATCAGCCAGGCGCGGGCCATTAGCCATTTCTGCGGGTAGCTGTGCACCGCCGCGCCGAGACCGAGGGCGCGGATGGCGAGGTCGATCTCGTCCGGGTCGTCGGTGCCGGACCGTTCGACCGTCATGGCGAGGTGGCCGATGGTGCGCGCAGCCTTGCGCCGGGCCTGCGGCGGCAGGGATGCGGCCGCGTCCAGCGCCGCGCGCAGGTCGTTTGCGCTCACGCCGGTTCGGGCACCAGCACCTCGCGCTTGCCGACGTGGTTGGCGGAACTGACGACGCCCTGGTCCTCCATCTGCTCCACCAGACGCGCCGCCTTGTTGTAGCCGATGGCGAGCTTGCGCTGGATGTAGGAGGTGGAGCACTTGCGGTCCTTGATGACGATCGCGACGGCCTGGTCGTAGAGCGCGTCGTCGCCGTCCGACCCGCTGCCGAGCCCGAGAACCGCGTCGATGTCGCTCTCCTTGTCCTCGTCCGGCCCGTCGAGCACGCTGGCCATGTAGTCCGGCGGCCCGAAGCTCTTGAGGTGGCTGACGATCTCCTCGACCTCCTCGTCGGAAACGAAAGGCCCGTGGACGCGGGTGATCTTCGCCCCGCCCGCCATGTAGAGCATGTCGCCCTGGCCCAGGAGCTGTTCGGCGCCCATCTCGCCCAAGATCGTGCGGCTGTCGACCTTGGAGGTGACGTGGAAGCTGATCCGGGTCGGGAAGTTCGCCTTGATCGTGCCGGTGATGACGTCGACCGAGGGCCGCTGCGTGGCCATGATGAGGTGGATGCCCGACGCCCGCGCCATCTGCGCGAGACGCTGGATGCAGGCCTCGATCTCCTTGCCCGCGACCATCATCAGGTCGGCCATCTCGTCGACGACGACCACGATGAACGGCATCGCCTCGGGCTGGAACTCCTCGGTCTCGAACACGGGTTCGCCGGTCTCGTCGTCGAAGCCGGTCTGCACCGTGCGCTTGAACATCTCGCCCTTGGCGAGCGCGTCCTTCACCCGGCCGTTGTAACCCTCGATGTTGCGGACGCCCATCTTGGACATCTTGCGGTAGCGGTCTTCCATCTCGCCCACGACCCACTTCAGCGCCACCACGGCCTTCTTCGGGTCGGTAACGACGGGGGACAGCAGGTGCGGGATGCCGTCATAGACGCTGAGTTCCAGCATCTTCGGGTCGATCATGATGAGCCGGCATTCCTCGGGCGTCAGCTTGTAGAGAAGCGACAGGATCATCGTGTTGATGGCCACCGACTTGCCCGATCCGGTGGTGCCCGCGATCAGCAGGTGAGGCATCTTCGCGAGGTTCGCGATCACGGATTCCCCGCCGATGTCCTTGCCGAGCGCCAGCGGCAGCCGGTGATTGCCGTCGCCGTAGTCGCGGGACGACAGGATCTCGCGCAGCACGACCTTTTCGCGGTGATGGTTCGGAAGCTCGATCCCGATCACGGAACGGCCCGGAACGGTGGAGACGCGCGCGGACAGCGCCGACATGGAGCGCGCGATGTCGTCGGCCAGCCCGATCACGCGGGAAGCCTTGAGGCCCGGCGCGGGCTCAAGCTCGTACATGGTGACCACGGGGCCGGGGCGGACCGACACGATCTCTCCCTTCACGCCGTAGTCGTCCAGAACGCTTTCGAGCATCCGCGCGTTCTCCTCCAGCGCCTCGTCGGACAGCGTCTTGCGCTCGACCGTCGCGGGGCTGGCAAGCAGGGTCAGCGGCGGGAACTCGTAGGCGGCACCGGCGTCGTCGAGCGGCAGGGACGGCTGCTGGTCGGCGAGCGCCCGGCGCGACGGGGCGGGCCGGCGGGGCGCGGGCTGCACCACCTTCGGCCGTGTCTCCGCCGCCTGCGGCAACGGCTCGGCGAGCGTCGCGGTGCGCTCCGAATGGGGCAGGTCGATCACCGCGCCGTCGTCGTCCTCGTCCCACTGGCCCCAGGCATCCTCGACCGGCATCGCCTCGGGCGCGGGAGGGATCTGCGCGGGCGCGGCCTCGGGCATTGCCCCCGCGGCGGTCAAGGGCGGTTCGACCCGCGCCGAGGGCGCGACCAGCGGGCGGCGCACCCGGCTGGAGATCGCATCCGCGATCTTGCCGCGGATGCGGTCGTCGGTCGGCGCCTCGACATGGCCGAGATCGCGGCTCCGCGGGGTGACCAGTTCGGGTTCGGGGCCGTAATCCTCGTCCTCCTCCAGTGCCGGTTCGGCACGCCGCGCGCGCAACACCGGAACCCGGGAAAAGAACCCGCCCGCCCGCGGCTCCGTCACCAGCCCGTAATCGGGCAGTTCCGACGCGACCAGGTCCTCGGACATCGATTCCGCCCGTGCCTCGGCCCGCGCGGCCCGCGCTTCGCGGTAGCCCTGCGCCGCGCGCGCGGTCCCGGCACCGAGATGGCGGGTCAGCCCGATCAGGCCGTGGAAGATCAGGATCAGGCCGACGAGGAACCAGCGCAGCGCCAGCCTGAGTTCCTGCACCGTCGCGCCGAGCACGTAGAGCGTCAGCGCGATGCAGGACAGGAACGCCGCCGCCGCCGACAGCTTCAGCCCGAAGCCCGCGCCGAACGGCAGGATGTTCAGCACCGCCGCCAGAACGGTGTCGCCAAACAGGCCGCCGAGTCCGAAGCTGTGCGTCCACTCGGGCCCCGGCGGGTAGCTCGCGGCGTAGATCGCGGCCAGCGCCACCGCGATCGGCAGAAACAGGAGCCGCGTCACGGCAAGGTCCGCGCCCCGGTGCAGCACGAACCGCGTGCCCCAGACCAGCGCGGCGGCGACCAGGACCCAGGCGCCCTTGCCGACGATCATCATCAGCACCGCCGCAACCGACGCGCCGATCCGGCCCATGTAGTTCTGCGGCGGCGTATCCGTCGCGGCGAGCCAGTTCGGATCCTCGGGCGAATAGCTCATCAGGGTCAGCGCCAGCATCAGCCCGACCACCAGCAGGACCGTGCCGAAAAGCTCCTTCCCGCGCTTTTCGAGCATCGCCTGCATGTGGCTGTCGAGGAAGGGATCTCGCTGACGGGTCTGATAGGCCATTGTTCTTATTACCTCACCGATAAAGACAGTCGCGAATGCGCTTCAGCCCGCGCTCGGTTTCGTCGAGCGGGGCGACCATCGCGACACGAATGTAGCCAGCGCCGGGGTTGCCGCCCCCGGCATCGCGGCCGAGATAGGCGCCGGGCAGAACCCGCGTCCCGGTCTCGGTCCAGAGTTTCACGGCCGCCGCCTCGCCATCCTCGACCGGCAGCCACAGGAAGAACCCGCCCTCTGGCGGAACGAAGCCGTCGATGCCGCAGAAGATCGTGTCGGCCAGCGCGTATTTCTCGTGGTAGAGCGCGCGGTTGGCCTCGACATGGGTCTCGTCGGCCCAGATCCGTTCCGCGACATGCTGCAGGGGCAGCGGCAGCGGCGCGCCGGCATAGGCGCGTAGCTGGTTCAGCCGCGCCATCACCTCCGGCCCGCCGGCGCAGAACCCCGACCGGAGACCCGGCAGGTTCGACCGCTTGGACAAGGAGTGGAACACCAGCACGCGCTCGGGGTCGGCCCCGGCCTCGGCGGCCATCTGAAGGCCGCCCACCGGCGGGGACTTGCGCCAGATCTCCGCGTAGCACTCGTCGGCGAAGATCAGGAAATCGTGCTTCTCGGCCAGCGAAATCAGGGTGCGCCAGTAGTCCGCGGACGCGACCGCGCCCTGCGGGTTCGACGGCGTGCAGATGAACGCGATGGCGGTCCGGTCCAGGATCTCCTTCGGCAGCGATGCGAAGTCGGGCAGGAACCCGGTCTCGGCGGTCGCGGGCACGAAGACCGGCTCGGCCCCGGCGGCCAGCGCGCCGATCATGTAGACTTGGTAGAACGGGTTCGGGATCAGCACAGCCGGCGTCTGTCCGCGCTTTTTCTCCGGGCAGAGCGCGACGACCGCGTTGAACAGCCCTTCCCGCGTGCCGTTCAGCGCCATGATCCCCTCGGGCGGCAGGGTGACGCCATAGCGGCGCATCAGCCAGCCCGAGATCGTCTCCAGGAGCGCCGGGGCGCCCTGGTTCGGCGGGTACTTGGCGAACTCCCCGACATGCCGCGCGAGCACGTCCGCGACCCATCCCGGGAAAGGGTGGCGCGGCTCTCCGATGGTCATGTTGATCGGGTCGCCGCCCGGCTGATGGGCGTCGAGAAGGCTCCGCAGGCGCGGAAACGCGTAGGCTGGCAGGTTCGAAAACCGCTCAGGAAACACCATGTCTGCCTCAGTTCGGGGTCATTTCGCCCCGTTTGGAGGCCAAGGTAACGCGCGCCGCGCGGCCGGTCCAGCAAAAGTGGAAACCCCGCGCCGGGGCGTTGCGCTCAGGCCAGAGCGGCCTCCGCCGCGGCCCCGAGACGCAGCAGCCGCTCCTCTCCCATCGGGGTTCCGATCAGCATGATGCCGCAGGACGGGACGCCCGTCGGCAGGGTCAGCGCGGCGCCCCCCATCAGGTTCCCGACCCGCGTGTTGCGCAGGGTCAGCAGGTTCTCGGTGACGTAGTAGGCATCGTCGGTCAAAAGGCGCTCGCGATCGGGCGGCAGGTTCGGCGCGGTCGGCAGGAGCACGGCGTCAAAGCCCGCGGTCCTGGCGGCGTAGATGTCCCGGCAGCGGCGCAGGGTCAGCCAGGCGGCGACGAAATCCGGCGCACTGACATCTGCGCCGCCCCGGAACCGGTCGAGGATGCGGGCGAACATCTTGTGCGGCGCGGCCTCGATCACTTCCATCCAGGTGCCGTAGGCCTCGGTCGGGTACAAGTCGCCCGACAGCGACATCGCCTCGTCGACAGCGGGAATGGAGCCGGTCTCGATCTTCGCGCCGGCACCGGACAGCTTGGCCAGCGCGGCCTGGAACGCGGCGCCGGGCGCGTCGCGCACGTCGCTGGCATAGGGGTCGAGGACGAGGAACCGCGCGCCGGACAGGCTCGCGCCCGACAGGTCCGCGGGACGGCCATTCTCCAGCGCGGCCAAGAGCAGCGCGGCGTCCTCGACGTTCTGCGCGAGCGGCCCGACCGTGTCGAACGACGCGCAGAGCGGCACCGCGCCGACGATGCTGAGCCGCCCCGACGTGGTCTTCAGTCCGACCAGATCGTTCCACGCCGCGGGCACCCGCACCGATCCGCCGGTGTCCGAACCGATGGCCGCCGGGGCGAGGCCGAAGGCGATCGAGGCGGCCGCGCCCGAGGACGAGCCGCCCGGCAGCAGCGCCGGGTCATGCCGGTTGGGCGGCGTCGCCGTCACCGGGTTCAGCCCGAGCCCCGAGAACGCGAGTTCCGACATGTGGGTCTTGCCCAGGCAGACGAGGCCCGCGCGCGTCGCCTCCGCCAGCACCACCGCGTCGTCTTCGGGCACACGGCCCTCCAGCAGCGCCGATCCGGCCTCCGTCGCCACGCCGGCGCTGTCGAAGAGGTCCTTCCACGACAGCGGCACGCCGTCGAGCGGGCCGTGCCGGGTACCGTTCGCGGCGCGGGTGCGCGCCGCCGTTGCCTCCGCCCGCGCCCGGACCGGGGTCAGGCGGGCATAGATGTCCCGGTCCTCGCCCACGGCATCGAGGAAGCATTCCGCCAGCTCCACGGGGTCTATGGCGCCCGCCGCGATCCCGCGGCCCAGTTCCGCCGCACCCATCTTGCGCCAGTCGCCCATGTGGTCTCCGCCAAAGTGTCGCGGGGCAACGCTAACCGCCCGTCCCGGCTTGGACAATCCCGCCCGGCGGGCCATATTCGGGCGATGGTGCCGGAACACGATATCCTCGTCGTCGGCGGCGGGCTCAGCGGCCCGCTGACCGCGCTGGCGCTCGCCGCGGGCGGGTTCCGGTCGGTTGTGATCGACGCCGCCCCCGCGGCGCCGCGCACCGCGCCCGACTTCGACGGCCGCGCCTATGCCTTGTCGCTCAGTTCCGTCCGGATGCTGGAGGCGCTCGGGCTGTGGGACGCCATCGCGGACGACGCGCAGCCGATCCTCGGCATCACCGCCTCGGACGGCCGCCCCGGCGAAGGCGCCTCGCCCCTGTTCCTGCACTTCGACGCCGCCGAGATCGAGGATGGTCCGATGGGGCATATCGTCGAGGACAGGGTGCTGCGGGGCGCGCTCGACGCGGCGCTGGCCGCCGAGCCGCGCATCGCGCACCGGCCCGGCATCGCGGTGACGGCGCAGGACACCGGCGGGCCGGTCGCCCGCGTCACGCTCGCCGACGGGTCCGAGATGACCGGTCGGGTGCTGATCGGGGCCGACGGCCGCCGCTCGGGGACCGCCGCGCGCGCCGGGATCCGGCGGACCGAGTGGGGCTACGGCCAGACCGCGCTGGTCGCCGCGATCTCCCACGAACGGCCCCACGAAGGCGTCGCGCACCAGTTCTTCATGCCGGCGGGGCCGCTCGCGATCCTGCCGCTGACCGGCAACCGGTCCTCGATCGTCTGGAGCGAACGCAGCGCCGACGCCGAACGCATCCTCGCCCTGCCGGAGGCCGCGTTCCTCGATCACCTGCGCCCCCGCTTCGGCGACCGGCTCGGGCAGATCGCGCTGGCGGGCCGGCGCTTCGCCTATCCGCTCGGCCTGTCGCTGGCCGCCGATCTCGCCGCCCCTCGCCTCGCGCTCGTCGGCGACGCGGCCCACGGGGTCCACCCGATCGCGGGGCAGGGCCTGAACCTCGGCATCCGCGACGTCGCCGCCCTGGCGGAGGTCATCGCCGACGCCGCCCGCCGCGGCGAGGACATCGGCGCCGGCGACGTGCTGGCCCGCTACCAGTCGTGGCGGCGCTTCGACACGATGGCGCTGGCGGTGGCGACGGACGGGTTCAACCGCCTGTTCTCGAACGACAACCCGCTTCTGCGCGGGATCCGCGATCTCGGCCTCGGCGCGGTCAATGCGCTGCCACCGCTGAGACGCGCGTTCATCCGCGAAGCCGCCGGGCTGACCGGCGACCTGCCGCGTCTCCTGCGTGGCCTCCCGCTCTGACCGGGTCGGAACCCCGCCCGTCTTTGCCTTGGGAAATACCTTCGGGGGAGTGTGAGGGGGCAGACAGCCCCCTCGCGCCCGTCCGGCGAGGACATTCGCCCCGACGACGGCGCCATCGGCGCCCGAGGAGGGGCGACCGCCCTCAGTCGAGCTCGCGCGCCTCGTGTTCCAGCATGATCGGGATCCCGTTCCGGATCGGGTAGGCAAGGCCCGCGGCCTTCGAGATCAGTTCCTGCGCCTCCGCGTCGTAGCGCAGGGTCTGGTGCGTCATCGGGCACACCAGCGCCTCCAGCATCCTGCGGTCGGCCCCGCCCTCGGTCATTGCACCACCTCCTCGCCCGGCCCGCCATGCAGCGCGAACTCGATCAGCGTCAGCAGGGTCTGGCGCCGGGCGGCCAGCGTCGGCGCCTCCAGCAGCGCCTGTTTCTCCTCTGGCTCGAACGGGCACAGCATCGACAGCGAGTTGATCAGCAGTTCGTCCTCCGCCTCCTTCAGCGTGTCCCAGTCCGTCGACAGGCCCATCGTGTCGAAGTAGCGCGACAGCAGCGCGAGGAACCGCGGGCGGTCGAACTCGGTATCGGCCTCGACCGCACCGGTATCGGCGTCGTAGCCGTCCCAGGACACGTCCGCCTTGAGGTAGGGCGTGAACCCCGTGATGGCGTTCCGGACCCGGAACCTGGAGATCCCCGAAAGCGTGATCATGTAGCGCCCGTCCTCCGTCTCGGAAAACTGCGTGACCCGGCCCGCGCAGCCGACCTCGTGCAGGCGCGGGGTCTCGCCGACGCCGTTGCCGTGGCCCTCGCAGGGCTGCACCATGCCGATCAGCCGGTGCGGGCTTTTCAGCGTGTCGTCCAGCATCTGCAGGTAGCGCGGCTCGAAGATGTGCAACGGCAGCCGCGCGCGCGGCAGGAGCAGCGCACCCGGCAGCGGAAACACGGGGATCGTGGGGGGCAGATCGACGCCTGTCATCAAAGGGGCCATGTAGACCGCCCCCCGCTTCAGGCAAATATCATCGAGCTGAGCTTGCGGCGGCCCTTCAGCACCACCGGATCCTGCGGTTTCAGCGAGTCGAAGATGGTGAAGAGCTGCGTCTTGGCCGCGCCCTCGTTCCATTCCCGGTCGCGGCGGAAGATCTCCAGCAACTCGTCCACGGCGGCCTCGACCTTGCCGGCGGCGTGAAGCGCCTGGGCGTAGTCGAACCGCGCCTTCAGGTCGTCCGGCGCGGCCTCCACCGCGGCCTGCAGATCGGCCAGCGGGCCGGCGTCGGCGGCCTGCCGGGCCAGCGCGATCTGCGCCCGCGCGGCCTCGATCTCGGGCGCCCCGGCGATCTTCTCCGGCGCGTTGTTCAGCAGTGCCTCGGCCTGGTCGAGCTCGCCCATCGCGACATGTGCGCGGGCCAGTCCGCCATAGGCGGCGGCGCTGTCCGGCTCCTCTCCGAGGATCCCGGCAAAGACCTGCGCGGCATCGACGGCGGCGCCTTCGGCAAGCAGTTCCTCGGCCGCGGCGATGGCCTCGCCGAGACCGCCGTCACCGGCGAGCCCCGCCAGCTTCTCGACGAAACGCGTGACCTCGGCCGGGCTCACCGCCCCCTGGAACCCGTCGACGGGCTGACCCTGCCAGAAGGCATAGACCGTCGGGATCGACTGGATCCTGAGCTGCGCGGCGATCTGCTGGTTCTTGTCGACGTCGACCTTCACCATGCGGACCTTTCCGCGCTGCGCGTTCACGGCCGCCTCGAGCTGCGGCCCGAGCGTCTTGCACGGCCCGCACCACTCGGCCCAGAAATCGACGATGACCGGAACCTCGCGGCTCAGGTCCACGACATCGGCCATGAATTCGGCCTCGGAGCTGTCCTTGACGAAGGTTCCCTCGGCTCCGCCGTTCGCGTTCAGCTCAAGCATGGCGTCCCCCTTTGCAATCCGGTTGCCGCCTATATGATCCCCGGACGGGCAAAGGCCAAGGGGGCGGACATGACGGGATGTTATCTGGCCTTCGGCGACAGCAACACCCACGGATCGATGCCGAACCCCGATGGCCGGACCTTCGGGCGGCATCCGGTCGGCACGCGCTGGCCCACGGTCGCCGCGGCGGCCCTGCCGTCCGACCGGCCGCTGGCCGAGGCCGGGCTGCCGGGGCGGACGACGCGGTTTCCCGACCCGGTGATGGGCGAGCACATGGACGGGCGGCCGGGCCTGAAGGTCGCACTGGCGAGCCACGGGCCGGTGGCGATCCTGTCGATAATGCTCGGCACCAACGACCTGAAGGCACGTTTCGGGGCGAGCCCGGAGACCATCGCGGCGGGGCTTGCCTGCCTGCTCGACATCGTGCGCGATCCGGTGGTGGAAGCGCGCGCCGGCCGGCCCGCGATCCTCGTGATCGCGCCGCCGCCGGTTCGCCCCGTGGGTCTCCGGCAAGCGGAATGGCAGGGCGCGGAGGAGAAGTCCCGCGCGCTCGCGCCGCGCTTCCGGATCGTGGCGGAGGCCTACGGCGCGGCGTTTCTCGACGCGGGTCTGCACGCGGAGGTCGCGCCGGAGGAGGGCATCCACTGGCACGCCGAGGCGCACCGGTCCTTCGGACGCGCGGCGGGCGAGGTGCTTGCCGGTCTCCAGGATCGGCGGATGCATGGGCCTCGGTAGCCCTACAGGTCGAAACTCGCGAACACCGGTGCGTGGTCAGAGGGCTGTTCCCACCCGCGCGCATCGCGCAGGATGCGGCTGCCGTGACCGGCCGCGGCGATGTCCGTCGAGGCCCAGACGTGATCGAGCCGGCGGCCCTTGTCAGCGGCATTCCAGTCCGGCGCGCGGTAGGACCACCAGGAATAGAGGTTTCCTTCGGGCAGATCCTGCCGGGTGATGTCGACCCATCCGCCGGCCTCCTGAACGGTGCCGAGCGCCTCCACCTCGACCGGCGTGTGGCTGACGACCTTCAGAAGCTGCTTGTGCGACCAGACGTCGTCTTCCCGCGGGGCGATGTTCAGGTCGCCGACCAGCACCGACTTCTCCGGCCGCTCGCCGTGGAACCAGTCCCGCATCTCGGTCAGGAAATCGAGCTTGTGGCCGAACTTGTCGTTCACCTCCCGGTCCGGCACGTCGCCGCCGGCGGGAACGTAGAAGTTGTGGACCGTCACCCCGTTTTCCAGCCGCGCCGCCACGTGGCGGGCATCGCCCCGGCCGACGAAATCGCGGTGGCCCACGTCCTCGATCGGCAGTTTCGACAGGATCGCCACGCCGTTGTAACCCTTCTGGCCGCGCGCCACCATGTAGCGGTAGCCCAGGTCCGAGAACACCTCGGCCGGGATCTTCTCCACCGGGCTCTTGCATTCCTGCAGGCACAGGACGTCCGGCATTTCCTCGGTCAGCAGGCGCGACACGAGCCCCGCGCGGAGGCGGACGGAGTTGATGTTCCAGGTGGCGATTGTGAAGGCCATGCGATCCCCCGTTCTCAGGCCCGCGGACCCTATGCGCGGGGAACCGGGGCCTCAACCGGGTTTCGTTGGCGTCTCGATCTTCGAGGTGTGGGGGAAGTCGCCCTCGGCGATGTAGGCGGCTTCCTCGGGGGTGGACACCCGCCCGTAGATCGGGCTGCGGTGCGGATGCCGGCCGAAACGGCGGATGATCCCGGTGACGCGGTCGTTTTGCGCCTTCGCGCGGTCGATGAACGCCTCCAGCCCCGGCACCGCGACCTCGGCGTGGCGCGCGGTCAGCCGGTCGCACAGCGCCATCCGCTCCAAGTGATCCGGGCCTTCGCAATGGCCGATCGCGATGACGTGGAACTGGCGTTCCCACGGCACCGTCAGGGCGTCGAAATGCCCGTTCTTCACCGCCTCCAGCGCCAGCCTGCACGCCTTGATGTCCTGCCCGTAGGCGGCCGGCGTGTCGCGCCACAGCGAGCGCGGGAACTGGTCGAGCGCGATCAGGAGCGCGAGCCGGCCGCGCGGGGTTTCCGCCCAGTGATCCAACTCCCCGCGCGCCGCGGCCTCGGTCAGCGGGCCGAAGTCGCGGATGATGACCTCGTCCATCCCGCCCCGCATCCGCGTGGCCCAGAACTCGCGGTGACGTTCGGGATCGGTCCAGTGGCCGTCGTCGGGAAACCAGAGGTCCAGAACCTGTTCCGGGCGAAAATCCGCCATTCCCCGTGCTCCCCTTGCGATCCGGGTCCGAAGCTAGCACCGTGCGACCGCGCCGTCATCGCCGATGGCCGAAAGCGAAAGGTTTCCCCGATGCCCCGACTGCTCCTGTCCTGCGCCGTTGCAGGCGCGCTCCTGTTCGCGCCGGCCGCCTGGGCGCGCGACCCCTCGCCCGAGGAACGCGCGGATCTCGAGGCCGCGCTGGAGGTGTTCTACACCGCGCTCGCCGAGGCCGACGCGGCGACCGTGGTCGGCGTGATCCCGCCCCGGCTGCTGCAACGGCTCGCCGATCTCTACGAAACCCCGCTGCCCGAAGTCCTGAGCGCGATGACCGAACAGACCCGGCACGCGTTGCAGACAGTGGAACTGTCGAGCTTCGAAAGCGATCTCGACACGCTGGACCTGGCCGAGGACAGCCTCGAGGACGGAACCGAGGTGCTGTGGGGCTTCGTGCCCTACGTCGCCACCGGCACGCTCGACGGGGTGGAACAGGACTTCGAACAGCCCATGCTGGTCCTCCGCGAGGACGGCACCTGGTACTTCGTCCGGGTCGAAAGCCCCGCCGCGCTGAGCTTCATCGCCGCCGGATACCCCTTCCTCGAAGGCGCGGACGTACCCTACCCCGACGCCGTTCAGCAGTGAAAAAAGGCCCGGGCAGAGCCCGGGCCAGTCCAACAGGGAGGTTGCCAAGCCATGACCCGGGCTTGGCGGCGGGGTTCTTCGGGGCTCAGGCGACGAGCCGGTAGCCGCCCGATTCCGTAACCAGTAGACGCGCGTTGGACGGATCCGGTTCAATCTTCTGCCGCAGCCGGTAGATGTGCGTCTCCAGCGTGTGGGTCGTGACGCCGGCATTGTAGCCCCAGACCTCATGCAGCAGAACGTCGCGGGCGACGACCCCGTCCTTGGCGCGCAGAAGGAACTTCAGGATGTTGGTTTCCTTCTCGGTCAGGCGGATCTTGCGGGATTCCTCGGTCTCCAGCATCTTCATCGCCGGCTTGAAGGTATACGGCCCGAGCTGGAACACCGCGTCCTCCGACTGTTCGTGCTGGCGAAGCTGCGCTCGGATCCGGGCCAGCAGGACCGGGAACTTGAACGGCTTGGTCACGTAGTCGTTGGCACCCGCATCGAGGCCGAGGATCGTGTCGGCGTCGCTGTCATGGCCGGTCAGCATCAGCACCGGGCATTTCACGCCCTGCTTGCGCATCAGCCGGCACAGTTCGCGACCGTCGGTGTCGGGCAGGCCCACGTCGAGGATCACAAGATCGTAGATCGCCTCCTTCGCCTTCTTCATCGCCTCGGACCCGGTGCCGGCTTCGAAGACATCGAAGTCCTCGGTCATCACCAGTTGCTCCGACAGCGCCTCGCGCAGATCGTCATCGTCGTCGACAAGAAGGATTTTCTTCAGCGTGGCCATGATGTTCTCCCGTGAGGTGCGTCTCGTTGAAAGGCAGATGAGGCGCGGTGTCACAACTGACAAGAATCGCGACAGAAAGCTCACGCACCCGTGTCGCAGGACGCGGTTTTGTTTCAAAAGCCGTAATGAAACGCCTAGATAGGGGCTCTCTTCGCCCCCGGATATGTCAATGACCCTGTCGCCCGCCCCTGCCGATCTCGTCGCCCGCGCCCGCGGCGACCTGCGCATCGGCCTGCCCGTGGTGCTTTCCGGCGGCGCGGGCGGGCTCCTGGCGATGGCGGCAGAGACGCTGACGCCGGATCGACTCGCCGCGTTCCGCGCGCTTCCGGGCGATCCGGTGCTGGCGCTCACGGCATGGCGGGCGGAGACGTTGAAGGCGCGGGCCTATGACGGCGATCTCGCGCGCGTCGCCCTGCCGCGCGATGCCGACTGCGCGTGGATCCGCGATGCCGCCGATCCCGCCCGCGACCTGATGGCCCCGATGAAGGGGCCGTTCCGCACCGAACGCGACGGCGACGCGACGCTGCACCGGCTGACGCTGGCGCTGGTGAAGTCGGCGGAGTTGCTGCCCGCCGCGCTCTGTGTCGCGCTGCCCGATCCCGCCGGGTTCGCCGCCGCGAACGGGCTGACGCTCCTGTCTGCCGCCGAGGCCGCGCCCGCGCTTGCCGCCGCGCATCGGCTGTCGCCCGTCTCCGCCGCGCGCCTGCCGATGGCCGAGGCCCAGAACGGCCGCCTGCACGTCTTTCGCCCCGACGACGGCGGGATCGAGCATTACGCCATCGAGATCGGCCGCCCCGACCGCGATGCACCGGTCCTGACGCGGCTGCATTCGGCCTGCTTCACCGGCGACGTGCTCGGCAGCCTGAAATGCGATTGCGGCCCGCAGCTTCACACCGCGCTGCGCGCGATGAACGCCGAGGGCGCGGGGATGCTGCTCTATCTCAACCAGGAGGGCCGCGGCATCGGGCTGGCGAACAAGATGCGCGCCTACAACCTGCAGGACCAGGGCTTCGACACGGTGGAGGCCAACCACCGGCTCGGCTTCGAGGACGACGAGCGGGATTTCCGCCTGGGCGCGGGGCTCCTGAAGCGCATGGGCATCGGCGCAGTGCGGCTGATGACCAACAACCCGCGCAAGGTTGAGATCATGGAGCAGCAGGGCATCCGCGTCGCCGAGCGCGTGCCGCTCATCACCCCCGAGACGCGCGAGAACGCCCATTACCTCGCCACCAAGCGCGAGAAGTCCGGGCACCTGCTGTGAGGATCGTGCTGACCCCGACCGGCCTGCGCTGCGGCGGCCGGGTTCTGCCCTGTTCCATCGGGCGGGGCGGCGTGACGGTGGACAAGCGCGAAGGCGACGGCGCGACGTCCGCGGGCGTTCTGCGGATCGTCGATGCCTTCTACCGGCCCGACCGCATGGCGCGGCCCTCGGGTTGGGCAAAGGCGATCGGCCCGCGCGATCTCTGGTCCGACGACCCCGCTGATCCGGCCTACAACACCCTTGTCCGCGCGCCCTACGGCTTCGGCCACGAACGACTCGCCCGGTCCGACCCGCAATACGACCTGTTCTTCACCACAGACTGGAACACCGCGCCGCCCGTCCCTGGAAAGGGGTCCGCGATCTTCATCCACATCCGGAAGGGGCCGGGCCTGCCCACGGCCGGTTGCATCGCGCTGGCGCGGCCGGACCTGATGTGGCTCGCCCCGCATCTCGCGCCGGGGACCGCGATCACCGTCCCCGCCGCCCTCGCCGCGCGCCCGGCACCTTCGACCTGAACCCCGGCGGCCGCTTCGCCACCCAGGCGATGAACTTCGCGAGCCGCGGGTGCGACCTGAGCGCCTCCACCGTCGCGTAGTCCCGCGCCAGCTCCGTCTCGGTGAGCGTCGCGTGGATCTCCGAGTGGCAGACCTGGTGCAACAGGACGGTCGGCCCGCCCTTGCCGCCGCGCAGCTTCGGGACGAGGTGATGGAGCGATTGCGGGACCCCCGGCGGGATCGGGCGGCCGCAAAGCGGGCAGGTCGGGCTGTCTTCCATGTTGTTCCCGGTGACGCTTCCCCGCATAGCATGGCCCGCGATGGAGAATGGGCAAGACATCGACGCGCTGGTGATCGGCGCCGGGCCGGCGGGGCTGATTGCCGCCGAGGTGCTGGCGCGTGCCGGCCGCCGCGTGACGGTGACCGAGGCGATGCCGACCGCGGGGCGGAAACTGCTCATGGCGGGCAAGTCGGGGCTGAACATCACCAAGGCGGAACCGTTCGAGACCTTCGTGTCGGCCTACGGCGCGGCGGCGGACTGGCTCGCGCCGATGCTGCGCGCCTTCGGCCCCGACGAGGCCGTGGCCTGGGCGGAAGGGCTCGGCCAGCCGGTCTTCACCGGCTCCACCGGCCGGGTGTTCCCCGAGGCGATGAAGGCCTCGCCGCTCCTGCGGGCGTGGCTGGCGCGGATCGGGGCGGAGTTGCGCCTGCGCTGGCGCTGGACGGGGTTCGACGGCGACGGTTTCGCCTTCACGACACCAGACGGCCCGCGCGTGCTTCGCGCCCGGGTCACGGTTCTGGCGCTCGGTGGCGCGAGTTGGCCGAGGCTCGGGTCGGATGGCGCATGGGCGGGATGGATCGGCGTGCCGGTGACCGCGTTCGCCCCCGCCAACGCGGGACTTGCGCGGGACTGGTCCGCGCACATGGCCCGCCATCTTGGCGCACCGCTCAAGAACATCCGCATGACCGCGGGCGGAATCGAAAGCCGCGGTGAAATCGTCCTGTCCGCGAAGGGGATCGAGGGCGGCGGGCTCTATCCCCTGACGCCGGCGCTGCGCGACGGGGCGGACCTGACCGTCGATCTCCTGCCCGATCTGCCGGAAGCGGAGGTTGCCGTCCGGCTGTCACGGCCGCGTGGCAAGACGACGCTGACCAACCACCTGCGCAAGACGCTCGGTCTCGACGGCGCGCGGGCGGCTCTGTTGCAGGAATGCGCGCGGCCTCTCCCAGATGCGCCGGACGCGCTGGCCCGCACGATCAAGTCGCTGACGGTCCGCCACGAAGGTCCCCGACCGATAGCTGAGGCGATCTCCACCGCCGGGGGCATCGCCCGCGCGGCGCTGACGGACGGGCTCATGCTGAAGGACAGGCCCGGCGTGTTCGCGGCGGGCGAGATGCTGGACTGGGAGGCACCGACCGGCGGCTACCTCCTGACCGCCTGTCTCGCCACCGCGTCCTGGGCCGGAACACATGCCGCGCGATGGCCGGAAGTCCCCGGATGAGCCCATGACATCGGGCGCGCCGCCACGCCGGGCCGGGATGCCGGGTCAGCCGCCGGTCAGAGCGCGGAACGACGGCCGGTCCTGCATCCGCGCGGCGTGGTCGGCCAGGAGCGGCTCCGTCACCTCGAACTTCGCGGCATGGGCCCAACCGATGCAATGGGCGAGAACGATGTCGGGGATGGTCACGCTGTCCCCGGCCAGAAACGGATCGCTCCCCATGCGCGCGACGAACCGCTTCTGGTTCCGGGTGAACTCCCACCGCAGGCTGTCCTTGATGCCGGCGACGCGATGCTCCTTCGGCAACACGAAGGAATGGCGCGCGGCGGTCCAGAGCACCTGGTCGAACTCGTCCACGATCATCTGGGTCAGGGCATCCTGCCGCGCGCGGGCGAACGTGCCGGCCGGGTGGGTCAGCGCGCCGTGGCGGTCGCCGAGGAACGCCATGATCGCCACCGAGTCCCACAGCGTGCCCTCGTCGGTCACCAGCACCGGCAGCTTGCCGCCGGGATCCGCCGCGTAGACCGACTCCGCGTGCGGGTCCGCCGGGTCGTGTTCGTAGTCGAGCCCGAGTTCCTCCAGCATCCACAGCACGCGGAACGCGCGCGAGGCATTGCGGCCGATCACCTTGTACATTCCTAGGACCTCCCCTGCCGCGGCACCGATGCAAGCCGGATCAGCGCACGCTCCATGACCGCCATCTGCGGTGCGCGGGCGGAGGAACGCAAGCTCATGTCCGTCTCCAGCAGGAGCGAGATCGCGTATTCCAGCTTGTCGCGCCCCCAGGCCCGCGCCTGCGCCCCCATCCGGTCGCGGCGGGTCCACGGCACCGGCGGGCGCAGCGAGGCGAGGCCCTGCGCCGGCCCCTCCGGATGGATCGCGGCGGCATGGAGCGCGCGGAAATGGCGTTCGGCGGCGAGGCAGAGCGACACCGCGCCCACGCCCTGCTGGCCGATCCGGTGGACGAGCGGCGCAACCGCCGAGGGCTCCGCCCCCGCCACCGCGTCGAGGATGTCGTCGATCGCGGCCTCCCGCGTGACCGGTGCCACGGCCGCGACGTCCGCGGGCGCCACCGGCTCCGGGTCGCCGAGCTTGTAGAGCGCGAGCTTTTCGACCACCTGCCGGAAGTCGCCGAGATCGAGCGTCCGCGCCAGCGTCTCGATATCGCCCATCGCCTCGCGCGTGACCTCGCCCACACCGGCATCCTTCAGCGCGGCCTCGATCTCGGCCCGGCCCGGCGGGTCGTCGTAGATGCCGAGCGCGTGGGCAGTCCGGGCGCCCTCGAATAGCTTGCGCAGCTTCGACCGCGCCGCGAGCGCCTTCGCGGTCGCCACGATCTGCGCGTCGCCGTCCTGCCATTCCGCGAGCGCACCCTCGAACACGGCGGCGAGCCCGTCGGTCGCGTCCTCGACCAGCACCGCGCGCGGGCCGGGAAAGAAGCCGACCGCCTTGACCGCGTCCAGAAGTTTCGCGGGATCGCTGCGCAGTTCCGCCCCGGTCAGCCGGGCGAGCCGCATCTCGGCCTCGGCCTCGGGACCGAGCAGCGCCTTCAGGACGTCCTGCCGACGCAGGGCGACCCGCATCGCGTCGGCCCCGTAGAGAAGCAGGCCCGCGGCCTTCGGATCCGGCGCGGACAGGTACCGCGCCGCGGCCTGCCCGCTCAGCTTCACGACGCGAACCGCGCCGCGCCGGAAATCAGCTCGTCCGCGATCCGGTCGGCGAGAAGGACCATCAGCCGGTCCTCCGCGTCCCGCGCCGCCGCGTCGGTGGCGAGCGTCGAGCCGGTGGTGGAATAGGCGGTGAAGGTCGTGACCCGCCCGGCCAGCCGCTGCACCCCGGAGGAAAGTTCGGTCAGGGCGTAGTCGGCCTCGCCGGTGACGCGGATGCGGGTGATGTCGTTGCTGCCGGTGATCGCGATGCCCTCGCGTGTCACGCGGATCACGTAGCCGAGCCGGTAGGAGGCGGCCTCGCCCCGGCCGAGCCGTTCCTCCAGCCGCGACACGAGTTCGAACCCGTAGCGGGTGACCGGATCGTCGATCCGCACCCGGCCGCGCAGTGCGGCGCCCGGACCACCGGTGCCGTAGACCGGGCGGAACCCGCAGGCCGCGACCAGCGGCAGCGCGGCGAGCGACAGGATCAGGCGGCGGCGGTCAGATGACGACATTCACGATCCGCCCCGGCACGACGATGAGTTTCTTCGGTGCGGCCCCGGCAAGCGCGCGCTTCACCGCCTCATCCTCCAGCGCCAGCTTCTCGACCTCCGCCTTGTCCATGTCCTTCGGCACCACGAGTTCCGACCGGCGCTTTCCGTTCACCTGGATCGGCAGGGTCACGGTGTCGTCGACCAGCATCGCCTCGTCCGCCACCGGCCAGGCCGCGCCGGTCACGAAGCCCTCGCCGCCGGTCATCTGCCAGATCTCCTCGGCCAGGTGCGGGGTCATCGGCGACATGAGCTGCGCGAGCGTGCGCATCGCGGTCCGCTTCGCCTCCGCGCCCGCGTCGGACCGCTGGATCGTGTTGGTAAAGGCGTAGAGCCGCGCGATGGCGGCGTTGAAGCCGAAGCTCTCGATGCCGTTCGTGACGTCGAAGATCGTCTTGTGCATCTCGCGCAGGAGCGCGGTATCGGCGGCCTCGCCGCCCTTGCCGTCGACGATTTCGGCGGCCAGCCGGTAGACCCGGCCAAGGTGCTTCGACGCAGCCTCGGCCCCGGCGGCGGTCCATTCCACGTCGCGCTCCGGCGGGGAGTCGGACAGAACGAACCAGCGCGCGGTGTCGGCGCCGAACTGCTCGATGATCGCGACCGGGTTCACCACGTTCCGCTTGGACTTCGACATCTTGGCCGAGGGCACGATCTCGATCTCCGCGCCATCCGCGGAGCGGAACGCCTTGCCGTCGCGAAGCTCCACCTCCTCGGGGAAGTAGTATTCCCGCCGACCGTCCGCGCCGGTTCCCTGGTAGATCGCGTGGGTCACCATGCCCTGCGTGAACAGCGCGTCGAAGGGCTCCTTCGCGGTCTCGGGCAGGTGGCCGCATTCGACCATCGCGCGGGCGTAGAAGCGGGAATAGAGCAGGTGCAGGATCGCGTGCTCGATGCCACCGATATACTGGTCGACGTTCATCCAGTAGTCGACCTCGGCCCGGTCGGTCGGCGTGGACGCGTGCGGCGAACAGAACCGCGCGAAGTACCACGACGAATCCACGAAGGTATCCATCGTGTCGGTTTCGCGCTTCGCCGGCGCGCCGCATTGCGGGCACGGCACGTCCCGCCATGTCGGGTGCCAGTCGAGCGCGTTGCCGGGACGGTCGAAGGTCACGTCCTCGGGCAGTTCGACCGGCAGGTTCTCCTTCTTCTCCGGCACCACGCCGCAGGTCTCGCAGTGGACGACCGGGATCGGGCAGCCCCAGTAGCGCTGGCGGCTGAGACCCCAGTCGCGCAGGCGGAACTTGGTGACCCCCTTGCCCCATCCCTCGGCCTCGGCCTTGTCGATGGTGGCGTCGATGGCTTCCTGCCCGGTAGCGACATCGAGCCCGGCGAAGTGGTCGACCCACTTCACCTTCTCGGTCTTGGGCGGCGTGAACGCCTCTAATTCCACGGGCGAGGGATCGTCGAGCGCGACGAATGTGTCGATCACCGGCAGCCCGTATTTCCGGCAGAAATCGAGGTCGCGCTGGTCATGCGCGGGGCAGCCGAAGATCGCGCCGGTGCCGTAATCCATCAGGATGAAGTTCGCGATCCAGACCGGCAGCTCCCACGACGGGTCGAGCGGGTGCGTCACCTTCAGCCCGGTATCGAAGCCGAGCTTCTCGGCCTTCTCCAGCGCCTCCTCGGTGGTGCCGCCCTTGCGCATCTCGGCCAGCGCGGCGGCAACCTCCGGGCGCTCCGCCTCCAGCGCCTTCGCCAGAGGATGGTCGGGCGAGATGCCGAGGAACGACGCCCCCATCAGCGTGTCGGGCCGGGTGGTGTAGACGTCGACGGTCTCGATCCCGTGGGCAGGTTCAGTCAGTGCCCAGTCGAACTGCAACCCGCGGGACTTGCCGATCCAGTTGGCCTGCATCGTCTTGACCTTGCCGGGCCAGTCGTCGAGCCCCTCCAGCGCCTCCAGCAGCTCCTCGGAATAGTCCGAGATGCGGAAGAACCACTGGGTCAACTCCTTGCGTTCGACCAGCGCGCCGGAGCGCCAGCCGCGCCCTTCCTCGACCTGTTCGTTCGCCAGCACGGTCATGTCGACCGGGTCCCAGTTCACCACCGACTTCTTGCGGTAGACGAGGCCCTTTTCCAGGAAGTCGAGGAACATGGCCTGTTGCTGGCCGTAGTAGTCCGCGTCGCAGGTGGCGATTTCCCGGCTCCAGTCCAGGGTCAGGCCGAGCGGGCGGAACTGCTCCTTCATGCTGGCGATGTTCTGGCGGGTCCAGGTGCCGGGGTGGATGCCCCGTTCCATCGCCGCGTTCTCAGCCGGCAGGCCGAAGGCATCCCATCCCATCGGGTGAAGTACCGCGTGGCCCTTCGCCATCTTGTAGCGCGCCACCACGTCGCCCATCGTGTAGTTCCGCACGTGCCCGATATGAAGCGCGCCCGACGGGTACGGGAACATCTCCAACACGTAGTATTTCGGCTTGGCCGGATCGCGGCGGGCGACGAACAGCTCCGCCTCCCCCCAGGCGGCCTGCCATTTGGGTTCGATCTCTTGCGGCGCGTACTTCGTCATCTCGGGGCGGTCTCGTTGCAACCTCGTGTCGCGCACGGGTCTAGGCGGTCTTGTGCGGAGGATCCAGCCGCGACGCGCGGGGACGGCCCTTCAGCGGAACAGTTGCAGGATCGCGTTGGCCCCCGGCTGACCCGTCGGCGGGGCGCCCGGGTAGTCCTCGGGGTAGAACCAGGTGTAGTCGCGCCGGTCGCCCGACGGTTCACCGATCGCGACGATCCCGCCGTCGATGCAGCCCGGAACGCCGTAGGTCAGCGCCTCGCGGAACCGCGTTGCACCGGTCGCATCGGCCGCGAGCGGTTCGAGCCGCCCGCCGCAGTCGCTGGTCGGGTAGTCGATCTCGGCGCGGCCGTCCTTGTAGAGGACGAGCTCGATCGTCCAGAGCTCGCCGTTGTCCTGCGTGCCGATGCCGTGCCAGACGCTGTGGAATTCCTGGTCCTGCGCCGCGGCCGGGCAGGCGAACGCGATGGCGGCCCCGAACAGGAACCGCCGCGCCGGTCTCACAGGCTGCTGTCGCGGATGCGGAGCTGGCGGGCGCGGGTGAGGATGGCGTCCTCGATCTGCCGCGCGGTTTCCCGGCTCACCGGCCCGCCGCGGCTCTGAACCGCGACCCGGAGGCTGCGGGCGTCGAGCGCCGGGTCGGTGATGTAGACGGTGGCGCGATAGGCCCCGCCGCCGCCCGGCGGCGTGCCGTAGCCGTAGACGATGACGCCCGAGAACGGGTCGGCCGCCTGGATCGGCATGAAGTCGAGGATCTCGAGCGTGGCGTTCCAGAGGTAGCGGTTGACCTCGACCGTCGTGTTCGGATCGTCCTCGTTCACGAGCAGGTCCCAGATCGTCTCGCGGGGTTCCTCTACCGGGGCCTGCGCCGCCGCGGCCGCCCGGATCTCTTCCTGGCTGCGGTTGCCGCCGCCGAAGAGGTTTCCGATCCCGCCGCCGCCGCAGGCCGACAGCACGGCCAGGAGCGTGAAGGTCACGCCCAGTCTCGTGATCCGCGAAAGCTGCATCGGCCCGTTCATCCCCCGGTCTTCTTCCGGCCACCCCGGCTCGGCCCTTGGTAACTGAGGCACCGGAGGGCGGCAAGTGCCTCGCGTATCCGGCGAAGCGGGCACTCAATGGCGCCCCGCCGGATCGGCCGGCGCTGCCTGTCGTGCAGACCGGGAGCCGCGGCGCCGTCCGGCTGGGCCGCTGTGAAGTCCGGTTGCGGGCGGGACGGGGGCCCGGAAACCGTGCCCCTCGCACGGCAGACGGACCGGAAACCGGCCCGGACCGCGGGGCGGAGCGGGGGATTCGGTTTGATTCCACCGCGCAATTGCCGCCCCAAACGACCTTCGGCGCCGCCGCGGGACCGGCCCGGAACCGGCCTCGGAAGCCCCGGGAAGGCCTGCAAAAACGGGGCTTGGGCGTCACTGTGACATGTCTGCACCATCGCGGGGGCAAGATCGGATCGTGGCGGCAGGCTTTCTTGCAATCGCGCGGCCAACGAGAGAGAGAGGGGCATACTCAATTCGGGCGATCCGTCTTGAGGTGCACCTTCAAATGTTCACGAGGGAAACAAACATGAAAAAGGTTCTCTTCGCCACGACGGCACTCGTTGCCACCGCTGGCGCGGCCGTTGCAGACACCGATCTGCGCGGCTGGTCGGGCCGTTCGGGCACCATCGAAGTCCGCGGCGACGCCGAAATGGGTATCGTTTCGGGCCTCTATGCCGACCTCCCGGTCCAGTTCTGGAACGACGTCGACCTGCGCTTCCGCCTTACCGGCATGACCGACAACGGCCTCGAGTTCGGCGCACAAGTCGACCTCGACGAAGCCGGCAACCTCGGCCGTGACCTGGACAACCAGGGCACCCACGTCTACATCAGCGGCGCCTTCGGCACCCTGACCCTGGGCGACACCGACGGCGCGCTCGACTTCGTGATGCAGGACGCCAACACCGCGCACGATCCGGGTTCGATCGCTGACGACCACACCTCGCACGCCGGCTACCTCGGCTCCTACGGCGACGGTGCGTTCGACAACCAGGTGCTCCGCTACGACTACTCCATGTCGGGCTTCACCTTCGCGATCTCCTACGAGCAGGCCGGCGTCGCAGCCACCGGTATCGTTCCGGTCGCAGTGGCTTCCGACGGCACCTGGGCCCTGGGTCTCGGCTACGAAGCGTCCTGGTCGAACGTCGACTTCACCTTCGGCCTCGGCTACCAGTCGATCGACGTCGTCACCTTCGACGTCAACATGATCGGCGTGAGCGTCCTGGCAGAGTTCTCGAACGGCCTCGCGGTCGTCGTCGGCTACACCGACATCGAGAACGGCGCTGGCGCTGGCGTTGACGACAGCCACACCTACGTTGGCGTCGGCTACTCCACCGGCCCGATCACCCTGCACGCCAACTACGGCGAGTTCGACTCGGGTGCTTCCGGCTACGGCGTTGCCGCTGGCTACGACCTCGGCGGCGGCCTGTCGATCCTGGCCGGCTACGGCTACAGCGACTTCGGCGCCACCGACGCGGACAGCTTCTCGTTCGGTCTGTCGATGGCCTTCTGATCGACCCGTCGATCAAGACTTCGGGAAGAGCGGGCCATGTGCCCGCTCTTTTCCTTTTCGGGGGGTGCTTTCCATGCCGTTGAAGGACGTGACCGACCGTATCGCGAAGGCCTGCGACGCCGCGGGCCGCGATCCGGGCAGCGTGAAACTCGTCGCGGTGTCGAAGGTCCAGCCGGCCGATAGGGTCGAGGCGGTGCTGGAAGAAGGCCATCGCCTGTTCGGCGAGAACCGCGTACAGGAAGCGCAGGACCGCTGGCCGCCGTTCCGCGACAGCTACGACGGCATCGCGCTGCACCTGATCGGCCCGCTGCAATCGAACAAGGCCCGCGTGGCGATAGAGTTCTTCGACGCGATCCACTCGCTCGACAGGCCCAAGCTCGCCCGCCGCATCGCCGATCTCGCGCAGGACCTCGGGCGCTGCCCGGAACTGCTGATCCAGGTGAACACCGGCGAGGAGCCGCAGAAGGCCGGGATCCTGCCCGCCGAGGCCGACGCCTTCATCGCCGAGGTCCGGGCGATGGACCTGCCGCTGACCGGGCTCATGTGCATCCCACCGGTGGACGAGACGCCCTCGCTCCACTTCGCGCTCCTGCGCAAGATCGCGGAGCGGAACGGGCTGCCGGAACTGTCGATGGGCATGTCCGGCGACTTCGAGCAGGCCATCGCCTTCGGCGCGACCTATGTCCGCGTCGGCTCCGCCGTGTTCGGCGAACGCGACCATTCCTGACCCGGCACCAGCGCCTTGATCGCGCCGATATGCCCCTCGGGGCCTTCGAGCGCATCGGCACAGAGCGCCCGCGCACCGGCCATCAGCATCTCGGGCGGCAGAATGCGGTCGATCAGGCCCCAGGCCAGCGCCTCCTCCGCCGCGATCTTCTGACCGGCCAGCAGGATCATCTTGGCCCGCGCGGGTCCGACGAGGGCCGTCAGCCGCACGGGATCCGACGGCTGCGGCAGGAAGCCGAGCTTCGCCACCGGGTAGAAGAACCGCGCCCCCGGCACCGCGACGCGCAGGTCGCAGGCCAGCGCCATGCCGAAGGCCCCGCCCGCGAGCGTGCCGTTCAGCGCCGCGATGGTCAGGCAGGGCAGCGCCGCGATCGCGCCCGAGAGCCGTTCCCAGACCGGGTCGGTGGCAAGCCCCGCCCGCGCCGCGTCCAGGTCCGCCCCGGCGCTGAACACCCGGTCCCCCGCGCCGGTCAGGATCAGCGCCCGTGCGCCCTCCTCAGCCGCGGCCCCGGCGATGTCGGCGAGTTCTGCCAGCATCGCGCCGGTCAGGGAATTCGCCTTGTCCGGCCGGTCGAGCGTGACCGTCCAGATCCCGCCGTCGCGGTCCTGCCGGATCATGCCGCCAGCCCGACCCGCGCGCGGATGCCCTCGTCCCGCAGGCTGATTTCCTGCCCCGCGAATTCCGCCGCGTCGTCCGAGCACATCCAGAGCAGCGCCTTCGCTGGCCAGTCCGCGGGGATGTGATCGGTCCATTCCAGTTCCGACACCGGGTTGATTCCCGACGCCTTGATCTCGCGCTGCATCTCCGTCGCCACGGTGCCGGGCGACAGGCCCATCGCGCGGATGCCGTGTTCCGCGTTCTCCTTGTGCAGGCACATCGTCAGCATCGCCGCGCCCGCCTTGGAGGTGCAGTAGTGGCTCCAGCCCTCCAGCGCGTTGTGCGCGGCACCCGACGAGATCGTCAGGACCGTTCCGCCGCCCCGCGCGATCATCCCCGGCAGCACCGCGCGCATCCCGTTGAAGACGCCCTTGAGGTTGATGTCGATGACATGGCCCCATTCGTCCGGGTCCGACGCCGCCAGCAGCGAGATCGGCTCGATCACCCCGGCGTTGTTGATCAGCACGTCGACCCCGCCAAAGGCCTCGCCCGCCGCCTCGACCGCGGCCTGCACCTCCCAGAACCGGCTGACGTCGCAGGGCACAGCCAGCGCCTTCGGCCCGATCTCGCCGGCGAGGTCCGCGATGGCGTCGCGGGTGCGCGCCATCAAGACCACGTTCGCGCCGGCCCCGGCGAAGGTCCGTGCCGCCGCCTCGCCGATCCCCCGGCTCGCGCCGGTGATCATCACGCACTTTCCGTCCATCGTTCCCACGGCCACGTCCCCTCTGGCTGAGATGTCATTTTCCCGCCCGAAACGGCGGTTAATCCGGCCTTGACGCCCGACCGGGCGCCACCGAACATCGCCGCCAAATTCACCTCGCCCGGAGGACATGTCAAAGATGAATGCCATCCAGAAACCGCTTTCCATCCCCCTCCTGATCGCGATGGCGGGTCCCGCGGCCGCCGACGTGTCCGCCGCCGATGTCTGGGCCTCCTGGCAGGAGAACTCCGCCGAGATGGGGCAGGAACTGTCGGGCGAGGTAACCGAAACCCGTGACGGGCTCATCATCACCGACATGCGCACCAGCGTGACGCAGGCCGGGGGCACCAGCACCGGGCACATCCCCGAGGTCCGCCTGCGCGAGACCGGCGCGGGCACAGTCGAGATCGAGGCGTCGACGCCCTACACCGCCACCACCGAGGTGATCGGCGAGGACGGCACCGTCACCACCCTGCCCTTTATAGTCGAATGGGACGGGCTCGACCTGACGGCATCCGGCGACCCCGACGCTCTGCGCTACGACTACGCCGTGTCGAGCATCACCATGACCGAGGGCGAGATCGTCTCCGAAAGCGGCGACAAGCCGGAAATCGACCTCCTGCTCCGGATCGGCGACCTGACGGGCGAATACGTCGTGTCCGGCGCCGAGGACGACCAGCGGCTTGAATCGAACGCGCGTTTCGACAATCTCAGCCTCACGCTCAACGCCTCCGCCCCGCCGAGCGAGGACGACGCGACCTTCATCATGAACATGGTGATGAACGACGTCGTGCAGACCGGCGCCGGCTCGCTGGCCGGGATCGCCGCGCTATCGCAGCTCGACCCCGAGGACACGACCCTGCCCGAGAACTTCGATCTCGCGGGCGACATGACCTACGGCTTCCTCAGCTACGACATCCGGGCCTACGGCGACGGCACCACGTTCCAGGTCGCGCTGACCAACGACGGCGGCGCGGTCGCGGTCGACTTCTCGCCCGCCGGTCTCAGCTACGACATCTCGGGCCGCGGCGCGGACCTGTCGGTGCAGTCGAACGACCTGCCGGTCCCGGTCGAGGCGCAGATGGCCAGCACACGCATCGCCCTGACCTTCCCGATCGCACCGGAGCCCGAGCCGTCGGATTTCGCGGTCGTGGTGAACTACGTCGACCTCGTGCTGAACGACGAGATCTGGGGCCTGTTCGACCCCGGTGCCGTTCTGCCGCGCGATCCCGCCACGCTGCGGATCGACCTCGCCGGCACCGCGCAGATGTTCCGCTCGCTCCTGTCCGGCGACCCCGAGACCTTCGAAACCCCGCCGGGCGAACTTCGCAGCCTGAACCTCAACGAGCTTCTCGTCTCGGCGGTCGGGGCGGAGCTGTCGGGCACCGGCGAACTGACCTTCGCCGCTGGGCAGATCATCCCGATGCCGGTCGGGCAGGTCGACCTTGCCCTGTCGGGGCTGAACGCGCTGCTCGACAACCTGACCAGCGGCGGTCTCCTGCCGGTGGAACAGGCGCAGCTCGCGCGCGGGATGGCAGCCACCATCGCGCGGCCCGGCCCGGGGCCGGACCAGATCGAGACCACGATCGTCTTCGGCCCCGACGGGTCGATCACGGCGAACGGCTTCCCGATCCGCTGACCCGCGGAACCGGGCCGGAACGCGTCCGGGTTGCGGCCCGGGCGCGCGCGGATTAGGTCAGGCGGATCACCGCCGGCCGCCCGAGGGTCCCCCATGTCCGACACGCCCGCCGCCCTGACCGAGGCGCTTCTCGCCGCCGCGACCCGCGCCGGTGCCGAGGCCGCGGATGCCATCGCCGTCACCGCCCGCTCAGTCTCCGTCGACGTGCTCGACGGCACGCTGGAACACGCCGAAAGCGCCGAGGGCACGGAAATCGGCCTGCGCGTCCTGATCGGGCGGCGGCAGGCCTGCGTCGCGTCCTCCGACACGCGCGCGGCGACGATGGCCGAGATGGCCGAACGGGCCGTCGCGATGGCCCGCCTCGCGCCCGAGGATCCGGGCGCGGGTCTCGCCGATCCCGGCCAACTCGCGCAGGATCGCGACGCCGGGCCGCTGGACCTGTTCGATACCGCCGTCGCCCCCGCCCCGGCGGAACTGGAGGACATCGCGCGCGAAGCCGAGGTCGCCGCCCGCGCCGTTCCCGGCGTGTCGATGGTGCAGTCCGCCAGCGCCGGCCACACGACCCGTGACATCTGGCTCGCCGCGACCAACGGGTTTTCCGGCGGTTACGCGCGCACCAGCCACGGCCGGTCCGTCGTCGCCATCACCGGCAGCGGCACGGGAATGGAGCGCGACCATTACGGCGAGGTCCGGACCCACCTGTCCGACCTGCCCGGCGCGGAGGAGATCGGCCGCATCGCGGGCGAGCGCACCGCCGAGCGTGCCGGGGCCCGAAAGCCGCCGACCGGCGCCTTCCCGGTGCTCTACGACGAACGCGTCTCGGCCGGCCTGATCGGTCACCTCGTCGCCGCCATCAACGGAACGGCGCTGGCGCGCGGGGCAAGCTGGCTGCGCGACGCGCTCGGCGAAAGCGTGCTGCCCGCGGGGCTGGACCTGGTCGAGGATCCCACCCGCCTGCGCGTTTCGGGATCCCGCCCGTTCGACGGCGAGGGGCTGCCCACGGCGCGGCGCGAAATCGTGTCGGGCGGCGTCCTGAAGGGACTCGTCCTCGACCTCGCCACCGCGCGCAAGCTCGGGATGGCCTCGACCGGCAACGCGATGCGCGGCACCTCCGGCCCGCCGTCTCCCGGCACGGGGAACCTCGCGCTGACCCAGGGCGACCGCAGCCGCGCGGACCTGCTGGCCGACATGGGCACCGGACTGCTGGTGACATCGCTGATCGGGTCGTCGATCAACGCCACCACCGGCGACTATTCCCGCGGCGCGTCGGGATTCTGGGTCGAGAACGGGCAGATCGCCTACCCGGTCAACGAGTGCACCATCGCGGGCAACCTTCGCGACATGCTCGCCGGGATCGTCCCCGCGAACGACGCCAAGGCTTACAAGTCCCACGTCGTGCCGTCCCTGCTGGTCGAAGGACTGACGATTGCAGGCGCCTGAGGCCGACCTGGCCCTCATCGAGGAGGCGGCGCGGGAGGCCGGGCGGATCGCGATGCGCCATTTCGGCGGCGACCGGGAGGGCTGGCAGAAGCCCGGCGGCCAGGGGCCGCTGACCAATGCCGACCTCGAGATCGACGGGATGCTGAAGGAATACCTGCGCGCGGCGCGGCCCGACTACGGCTGGCTGTCGGAGGAAACCCCGGACGGCCCCGAACGCCTGTCGAGGGAGTCGATCTTCGTCGTCGACCCGATCGACGGCACCCGCGCCTTCATCGAAGGCGAGACGACCTGGTGCATCTCGATCGGGATCGCGACAGGCGGCCGGGCCAGCGCGGGTGCGATCTACCGCCCGGCGCGCGACCTGCTCTACAGCGCCGCGGTGGGTGCGGGCGCTCGGATGAACGGCCAGCCGATCTCCGTCAGCGGAATGGAAGCGGAACGCGGCGCGACGCTCCTGACGTCCCGCGCGAACCTGAAGGCGGAGCTCTGGCCGGGCGGCGTGCCCCCGGTGAGCCACAAGTTCCGGTCGTCCTTCGCCAACCGGCTGGCGCTCGTGGCGCAGGGGCGGTTCGACGCGATGGTCAGCTTTCGCCCGGCCTGGGACTGGGACATCGCGGCCGGTGTTGTGATCCTGGACGAGGCCGGGGGCACCGTCACCGACACGATGGGCGCGGCCCCGGTATTCAACGGCGTGGACGGGAAGCAGGCCGGTATCCTCGCCGCGACCCCCGCGGTTCACGGCGCGCTCCTGGAACGGATGCTGGGGACGACCTAGGCGCTCGACGCCTGTTGACGGCGGGGGCGACAAAGACGGCCAAGCACCGGTCACGCCACGTGCCGAAGTCCTGTTCTACCCCGGTATCAGCTTCCGCAACTCGCCCATCAGCTCCGCCAGCGCCTTCAGGTTGCGCTCGTTCCTCAGGCGCCCCGCCGCGTCGAACTGGTTCTTTGCGTCGCCCACGAACACCTCGGGCCCAAGCAGCAGACGGGGGCGGAACGGGCGCAGGGCGAGGAACATGGAGTTCTGCGACCGCTCGCCCCCCGCGCGCCCGTCCGCGGCCGAGACGATGGCGACCGGCTTGTCCTTCCACGGCCCGCCCTTCGTGCGGCTGATCCAGTCGAGCCCGTTCTTCAGCACGCCCGAGAGGTTCTTGTTGTATTCCGGCCCGGCGATCACCACCGCATCCGCCGCCTTGATCGCGTCGGACAGGCGCTGGACCTCGTCGGGAATGCCACGTGCCTCGAGGTCGGCATCGAACAGCGGCAGGCGCAGGCTGCCCTCCCTGAACTCGGCCGGGTCGAACAGCCGCCGCGCCTCGTGCATCAGCTTGCGGTTGTAGCTGCCCGCCCGAAGCGATCCGCAGATCCCAAGGAGCCGTCCTCTGGACATGCGCCGTCCTTCCCGTTTCAGTGCGCCCGAACCGATCCTAGCGCGGAGAACTCACATGGCCATGCGGCACGGCGGGCAGATCCTCGTTGACCAGTTGAAGACGCAGGGCGTGGAACGGGTTTTCTCCGTACCGGGCGAGAGCTTTCTCGCCGCGCTCGACGGGCTCCACGGCTCCGGGATCGAGAACATCGTCTGCCGGCAGGAAGGCGGCGCGGCGATGATGGCGGAGGCCCACGCCAAGGTCACGGGTTCGCCCGGTGTCCTGTTCGTCACGCGCGGCCCCGGGGCCACCAACGCCTCGTCCGGCCTTCATGTCGCGATGCACGACTCGACGCCGATGGTCGCCTTCGTGGGCCAGGTGCCGCTTGCGCATCGCGACCGGTCGGCCTTCCAGGAGGTCGATTACCGCGCCGTGTTCGGCCCGCTGGTGAAATGGGCCGCGGAGGTCGAAAGCACCGACCGCCTGCCGGAATACGTCGCCCGCGCCTTCCAGGTCGCACAGTCGGGCCGCCCCGGCCCCGTCGTCCTGGCCCTGCCCGAGGACATCCTGTCGGCGGAGGCCGACACCCCCGATCTGCCCGCCGCCGTCCCGGTCATCCAGCCCGTCGACCCCGCGACCGCGCGCGCGGCCCTGGAACTGCTGATGGCCCACGAACGCCCGATGATCGTTGCCGGCGGTCCCGGCTGGTCGGAAAAGGCGCAGGCCGATCTGCAGCGGCTGGCCGAGGCCACCGGCCTGCCCGTCGCCGTCACCTTCCGCCGCCAGCACTACATCGACAATGCCCACCCGAACTACGTCGGCGATCTCGGCGTCGGCTCCAGCCCCGCGCTGCTGCAACGGCTGCGCGACGCGGATGCGCTCCTGCTGCTCGGCACCCGGATGGGCGATACCGCGACGCTCGGGTACACCACGCTCGACCCGCGAAAGCCGTCGAAGACGATCATCCACGTCCATCCCGACCCCGACGAGCTCGGCCGCGTCCACCGACCCGACATGGCCATCGCCGCGCGCGCGCCGGACATGCTGGCGGCAATGGCGTGGATCAACGACCTGAAGGTCCACGACCGGGCCGAAACCGCGGCCGGCCACGCCGCGCTTCAGGCCTGGCGGCGGCCGCAGCAAACCCCCGGCGACGTGAAGATGGAACGGATCGTGTCCTGGCTGTCCGATCACCTCGACGGGCGCGGCATCATCACCAACGGCGCCGGGAACTACGCCGCCTTCGTCCATCGCTACCACCGCTATCGTCGCTACGGCGGCCAGGTCGGCGCGACGAGCGGATCGATGGGCTACGGCCTGCCCGCCGCCATCGCCGCGAAGCTCGCCCGTCCCGGCGAGACGGTGGTGTGCTATGCTGGCGACGGCTGTTTCCAGATGACGCTGCAGGAGCTTTCGACCGCCCGGCAATACGGCGCGGACGTGATCGTGATCGTCGCCAACAACGGCCGCTACGGCACCATCCGTGCGCACCAGGAACGCCAGTATCCCGGCCGCGTGTCGGGGACCGAGCTGTGGAATCCCGACTACGCCGCGCTCGCCCGCGCCTATGGCGGCACCGGCCACACCGTCACCGCGACCGACCAGTTCCCCGACGCCTTCCGCGAGGCGGAGAAGGGCGGGCTGCACATCATCGAGCTTCGGCTCGACCGCGACATGCTGACGACGACCTACGCACTGAGCGACCTGCCGCGGTAGGCTTTGCATGAGAGGCTGGCGTAGCGGGGCCCCGGACTATGGTCGGCGGCGCGGCCCGTCATGGCGAAGGGCATGGTTCCGTGTCTCGTGGTCAGGCGGAAATGACCCGTGGCCTCAGTTCGACCAGCCGACCAGCGCGACCTCCCCGCTGCCGATGTCCAGGACGTAGGCCCGCGAGGCATCGCCCTCCAGCGGCCACGCGGTCCCGGTCGTCACAAGCAGCGCCTCGCGGTCGATCGCCAGCGGCATGACAGACGGCGGGCGGCCGTTGCCGATGTCGTAGAGATCGTTGCGGCCCGCGAAGTCCTCGCCGTCGATCGACACGCGATGGATTTCCCGCCCGGTTTCGGGGTCCAGCACCAGGACGTCGACCCGCCCCCCGCCGGAGGCGCCGGTCAGCACGATCAGCCGGTCGCCGGCCTCGTCGTAGAACATCCCCTGCGCATCGACACCGTCCATGCCGCGCAGCACCGACCATTCCCCGGAGCCGAGATCGAGCCGGTAGATGTAGCCGTCGCCGCCGAGCGTGACGCCCAGGAGAACGCCGCGGCTCGTATCCGCGACCCCCGCCACCGGCCACGAGATGTCGGGCACGTCCAGCGTCACAGGAAAGGCCTTCCACGTCCCGTCGTCCTCGCGCACCTCGAACCCCTCGCCGGTGAAGCGGACGAGCTGTTCCCGCGGCGTCGACAGGGCCTCGGCAAGGGCCGGGGTCAGGGCATCGGCATCCACGAAAGCATCCAGGTAGTCCGGGTCGAAAACGCCGAGCGACGGATCGGCGGCGTCGATGACGAAGACCTCTGCCGCGCGGTAGCTGCCGTGGAAGCTGAACGGGCGTTCGAATCCGGTGGCGGCGGGCAGCACCTCGATCATCTCGCGGAACGGCCGTCCCTCGTCGCGATAGCTGTAGTCGATGTCCGGCCGCAGCTCGACCCCGTCGAACCGCGCGCCGTCCAGCATCACCTCGGACCGCTCGGGCCGATGCCCGGCAAGGATCACCCGGGCGATTTCCGTTCCGTCGGTCGCGGATACCAGCCAGCGCACGGGCCCGTAATCGGCCAGGACCAGCGTGACCTCCGCGCCGGGGCGGTCGACGGTGACGCGGGCCTCGGGGCCGTGGATGCGGCCGTCGGTCTCCTCCGATCCCTCGTAGATCCCGACGATGTGCAACTCGGGCTCCGCCAGCGCAGGGTCGGCGACGGCAGCGGCGAGCGCCGCGAGAACAAGCTTGAATCGCATGGGCCTACCTCCGGTGCGGACCCGCGTAGCAGCGGAATGCGACGGGAATTTGGCCCCTAGTCGATGGCCTTCGCGGCCTCAGTCCGCAGGGTGGAGCCTTCCAGTACCCGGACCTCCCGCTGCGGGAACGGGATCGAGATGCCGTGTTCCTTGAACGCGTCCCAGAGCGCCAGGTAGACGTTGCCGCGGATGTTGGTCAGTCCGCCCGTGGGGTCACGTATCCAGAACCGCAGGATGTAGTCGACCGACGAATCTCCGAAGCCGACAATATGGCAGACCGGCGCGCGGGAACTCAGCACCCGGTCGACGCCCGAGGCGGCCTCGATCGCGATCCTGCGGACGAGGTGGGGGTCGTCGTCGTAGGAGGTGCCGAAATAGATGTCGAGGCGGACGAAATCGTTGGTATGGGACCAGTTGACCACCTGCCCGGTGATCAGGTCCTCGTTCGGAATCAGGTATTCCTTGCCGTCCCGCGTGGTGATCGAGACGTAGCGCGCGCCGAGCGCGTTGATCCAGCCGAAGGTCTCGCCGAGCGAGATCACGTCCCCCGGCTTGATCGAGCGGTCGAGCAGCAGGATCACGCCCGACACGAGGTTCGACACCACCTTCTGCAGGCCGAAGCCCAGGCCGACCCCGATCGCGCCCGACAGGACGGCGAGCCCGGTGAGGTCGACCCCGACGAGCCGCAGCCCCACGAACACCGCCGCGCCGTACAGGAGCACCTGCATGAACTTCACCGCCAGCACGCGCATCGACGGCGAGATGTCCTCGTTCCGCTCGATCCGGGCGGTGGTGGCGCGGGCGAGGAACCGCGCGAGGATCAGCAGGACCGCGACAATCACCAGCCCCTGAAGAACGGTCAGCAGCGACAGGCGCACCTGCCCGATGTCGAAGCCGACGCCGTCCAGAAGTGCCGCTGCCTCGTCTGTCAGGTTGAGAATCGCGAGCGTGACGAAGATCCATGCGCCGTAGCGCACGATGCTGCGCATCAGCGGCGACCGGATCAGCCGGGTGACGAGCACCACGAACAGCCACGCGGTCGCCAGTTCGGCGATGATCGACAGGAGATACGACCGGCTCGGCCAGGTCGTCGCCCGCATCATCCAGACCGTCGGCCAGATCAGGCCGACGAAGAAGATGCCGCGCAGGCGGCGATGGATGACCACGAGCATCCGCATCCGCCAGGTCGGCCAGCCCTCGCGCGCCGCCATCCATGCCCGGATCTTCGGCCCGAGAACGCGGGCCAGGAGCCATGCAACCGCCAGGACGGCAAGGGCGATGCCCACCTGGTAGGCGTTCCACGGCCTGAGCAGGGTGTTGAGGAACACCTCGGCCTGCCTCAGCAATTCCGGCCCGAGTTCCCTGAACCGGTCGAGGGAGTCCTGCAGGCTCTGGGCGTCTTGCTCCATGTGGATATCTTTCCCGGTTCCCCGCGCGGGGGCAAGCGGCGGCATCGCCGGACGGCCCGCGATTGAACCCCGCCGCACCCTGGACCGACCTATCCCGACCGTCGCGGACCCGAATCGTGTTACGGTCATCGGACAGTGCTTTTGATTGGGAAGGATTGATTACATGAAACGCATCACCGGCCTGATTGCGGCCGCCCTGCTTGCCGCCGGTCTGGGGACCGCCGCAAGCGCCGCAACCTTCACGCTGCTCGACGAGAACCTGCCGGGCCCGACCCTGACACCCATCGGCACCTTCGACGCGCCCGCGGCGGGCGGCGCGCTGACGGCGGCGAACATCGTCTACAACGGGATCGTGTTCGACATCCTCGCGGTCGGCAACTCCGCCCCGACCTACTACGCGGCGGGCAACTACGTGGACGGCGTGGTCGGCTTCGGGCTGGTCTACAACTCCACGCCGTTCTCGTTCTCCGACGGGTTCGATACCTTCGACTGCTTCGTGGGCACCTGCAGCTTCCAGTTCGAGGACCGGGGCGGCGGCTACCCGACCAACGCGGGCGAGTGGTACATCGAGCATCCGTTCGCGAACTACGCGCTCGGTCTCTACCAGATCGAACCCGCCGCGGTTCCGGTGCCCGCGGGCGCCGTGCTCCTGCTGTCGGGTCTCGGGTTCGGGGCGATGGCCCTGCGCCGCCGCCAGGGCGCCTGACGCGACCGCCGCGCCCCCGGCGCAGGGGGCGCGGCACCCTGCCTCCCCTTGCGGCGAAGGGGGCGGGGTTGTATCTGCCGGGCATGACCGGAGTTCTCGATCTCGGCGACCGCGCGCGCCTGCGCGAACGCTTTCACGGCGCGACCCGCTCGGTGCTCGCGCGCCGGGACGGCACCTGACCGCCCGCCGAGACCGACCCCGACCAGCCCATTCGGAGAGAACCGATGGCCGCCAAGACGCTCTACGACAAGATCTGGGACGCCCACCTCGTTGACGAGGCAGAGGACGGGACCAGCCTGCTCTACATCGACCGCCACCTCGTCCACGAGGTCACCAGCCCGCAGGCCTTCGAGGGCCTGCGCATGGCCGGTCGCACCGTCCGCGCGCCGGACAAGACCATCGCGGTGCCCGACCACAACGTGCCGACGACACCGGGCCGCGACGATCCCGCCAACATGACCGAGGACAGCCGCGTCCAGGTCGCCGCGCTGGATACCAACGCGAAGGAATTCGGCATCCACTACTACCCGGTCAGCGACGTGCGGCAGGGCATCGTCCACATCGTCGGGCCGGAACAGGGCTGGACCCTGCCGGGCATGACCGTGGTCTGCGGCGACAGCCACACCGCGACCCACGGCGCCTTCGGCGCGCTCGCGCACGGGATCGGCACGTCCGAGGTGGAGCATGTTCTGGCCACCCAGACCCTGATCCAGAAGAAGTCGAAGAACATGAAGGTCGAGATCACCGGCAAGCTCCGCCCCGGTGTCACGGCCAAGGACATCACGCTCAGCGTCATCGGCGCGACCGGCACCGCCGGCGGCACCGGCTACGTCATCGAGTATTGCGGCGAGGCGATCCGCGACCTGTCGATGGAAGGCCGGATGACGGTCTGCAACATGGCCATCGAGGGCGGCGCGCGTGCCGGCCTGATTGCGCCCGACGAGAAGACGTTCGAGTACGTCAAGGGCCGCCCCCACGCGCCGAAGGGCGCCCAGTGGGAAGCGGCGATGGCGTGGTGGAAGACGCTCTATTCCGACGACGACGCGCACTGGGACAAGGTCGTGACCATCGCGGGCGAGGACATCGCCCCGGTCGTGACCTGGGGCACCTCGCCCGAGGACGTGCTGCCGATCACCGATGTCGTGCCGGACCCGGCCAGCTTCAAGGGCGGCAAGGTCGACGCGGCGAAGCGGTCGCTCGACTACATGGGCCTTACGCCGGGCACGAAACTCTCCGACATCGCCATCGACACGGTGTTCATCGGGTCCTGCACCAACGGCCGGATCGAGGACCTGCGCGCCGCGGCCGCGATCCTGAAGGGCAAGAAGATCAAGGTGAAGCGCGCGATGATCGTGCCGGGCTCCGGCCTCGTGCGCGCGCAGGCCGAGGAGGAGGGTCTCGACACGATCTTCACCGAGGCCGGGTTCGAATGGCGGCTCGCGGGCTGCTCCATGTGCCTTGCCATGAACCCCGACCAGCTCGCCCCCGGCGAACGCTGCGCGGCCACGTCCAACCGCAACTTCGAGGGTCGGCAGGGGCGTGGTGGGCGCACCCACCTGATGTCGCCGGCGATGGCGGCGGCGGCGGCGGTGACGGGGCACCTGACCGATGTTCGCGAGATGATGTGACCGGGCGGACGCCCGGTCGATCCGGAGCGGCGTCCCGACGCGGGCGCCGTTTTTCTTTTCTGGTGGGGTCTCCCGTGTCAGGTTGAAACAGCGAGCTCCTGACGAGGACGAGGTTCCCGCAAAGGCCGACCGATGAACGAAGTGCAATACTGGCGGGCGCAATTCGCGGTTTCGGTCATGCTGCTCGCCATTGCGGTGTGGGCTTTCGCTCCTCCTTTGGTGAACTGGCATTTCTGTTTCGACGAGGACAGGCGGCCCGAAAGGCGACTGGTTGCCTGCGACCACTTCATTGAGCGCGAATTGCAGAGGCGGGCCTACTCCCCCAATGAAAGATATTTGTCCAGGTTCACGATGGAGCGTGCCATCGTCCGGACCGAGGTGGGGATGTGGGAACCGGCGATCGAGGACTTTCGCGCGGCGCTTCGATTTGCCGGGGTGTCGGAAGACTTCGTCTACGACATCGAGAATCTGGATTTCTCAAGCTTGAACCACACAGGGTGGTACCTGATCCGGCGCGGTGAACAGCTCCCGGTCGACTCCGCTGCCTATTTCGTCTGGACCGGTGTCCTGCTGACGGACTTCGCGCCCGATTAGGCAGCGGTTCGTCGGCGCCGGTGTCCCGCCTTCGGTCTCTCAGGACCGCGAACGCTCTCCGGTCCGGCGTCTCAGGTCGCCTTCCGCAACTCGCTTTCGGACTTCAGCACCGCGCCGCCGTCCTCCTGCTCGATCCGGTAGGCCGGTTCGTCCTCGCTGGCGTTGCGGGTCACCTCCGCCCCGTCGATCTTCAGCGTGATCTTTCGGGTGTACTTCTTCGCCACCTTTCCGGCCCCCGGTGCCGTTGCCCCAGTCCCATTCCACCTTGCTGCCTTCGCGATACGCCATCGGGTGCTCCTGTTCCTCCGCTAAACCCGTCGACCTAAGTCCGAAGCGCGGATCGAACAGGCCGGTTGCCAGACGCGCGGTTCCGGGGGATAGGTACCGGCGCCCCAGTGCAGCCGCGAGACCCCCCATGTCCCCCACCCGCCTGATGCTGATCGCCGGGATCATCCTGATCGTCGGCGGGGTTCTGTCGCTGCTTGCGCCCTACGCGGCCTCGATCGCGGTGACGCTGATCGTGGGCTGGAGTTTCCTCATCGGCGGGATCGTCAACCTCGCGGCCGCGTTCGGAAACGACGGGCATCGCGGGTCGCACGTCCTGTTCGGGCTACTCGGCCTGCTGCTCGGCCTTTCCTTTCTGCTCGACCCTCTTGGCGGGGTGGTGTCGCTGACCATCCTCGTCGGGATCGTGTTCCTGGTCTCCGGCGGCTTCCGGCTCGCGCTGGCATGGGCGCGGCGGGAGATGTCGGGGTTCTGGATCCTGCTCCTGTCCGGCGCGCTGTCCGTGCTGCTCGGTGGGTTGATCCTGTCGAACCTCGGCGGCGCGGCGCAGTCGATCCTGGGCATCATCGTCGGGATCGAACTGCTGTCGGCCGGGATCGGGCTGGTGGCGCTGTCGCGGATGGGGCGGTAGCGAAACCCGGGACTTTGAGCGATGAGCCGCGCATCGTCGGGCCGCGGTGCGGCGACTATATCGTTCGGCTTCGGCGGTTGATGGTTCAAGGTCAGGAATAGCGGCAAGCTATATCCCTGCGGCGCCAAATCGCCGTGCCGGGGGGCGGCCCGGCGATGCGCGGCGGCCTCCGGCCTCGTTCCGCGCTTGGTGCGTAGCGATACGCGGGGCGGCGCGACGCTAAATCACCACCGCCTCGGCCCGGAACGCCCGCAGCACCAGCACCATCGCCCCCGACACCGCGAAGCACCACGCGGCCATCGCGAAGCCCTGGTCGGGGAAGTCGATGCCCGCGTCGATCAGCGCGCCGGTCAGGCCGGGGCCGATCGCCGTCGACAGGACCATCGCCGCCGTGACCAGCGCCCGGATCGACCCGAGATGCCGGGTCCCGTAGGCCTGCGGCAGGATCGTGCCCCAGAGCGCTCCGGCCATGCCCTGCGTCATGCCGAGGAAAGCGAGCGCCGCGAACCAGCCCCAGACCGAAACCGCGGGGCCGAGCAGCGCGGACCCGATCCCCATCGGGATCAGCACCACCGGCAGCAGGCGCTCCGGCCCGATGGCATCGGCCAGCCGCCCGGACAGCAGCATCACCGCGACGGTCGTGCAGGCATAGGCGGGATAGCCCGGCGCCATCTGCGCCAGCGTCCAGCCCTTGATCTCCGCGACGTGGACCTGGTGGAAGAACACCACCGTCCCGATGAACCCCGGCGTCAGGACCAGCGGCAGGAAGGCCCAGAACAGCCAGTGCCGCAGCACCTCGGACCGCTGCCAGTGCCGCCCGCCGAGTCCGGCCGTCACCTCCACGTTCGCCGCGCCGACAGGCTCGCGGTCGTCCCGCAGCAGAAGCGCGAGCGCGGGCAGGACCGCCAGCGCGATGACGGCGGCGGTCACGCCCCAGGTTCCGCGCCACCCGATCCATCCGATCAGCAGGACGAAGGGCAGCGGCAGGATCACCTCGCCCACGGAATGCCCGAGCGCCGCGATCGACACCGCGCGGCCGCGCGTCGCGACGAACCAGCGGCCCATCGCGGTGATCGCGATATGGCTGAACATGCCCTGGCCGCAGAACCTGAGCGCGAACACCGCAATGCCGAGCAGCCAGACCGCGTTCCCGAGCGCCATCCCGAGCGCGGCCAGCGCGAACAGCCCCGCGACCACGGGCGCGAGACGGCTGAGCTTCATCGTGTCGGCAAGCGCCCCGCGGCCCACGAGCAGCGCGGCCGAGGCCAGCGTGGCGACGGTGTAGAGCAGCCCCCACCCCCCGTCGCTCAGCCCGTATTCCGCCCGGATCTGGCCCGCGAACAGCGAGATGAACCAGGTCTGCCCGAAGCTCGATGCGAAGGTGAGAAGCAGCCCGGTGCCGAGCCAGCGCCGGTTCTCGATCAGGAACGACCACATGGGAGTCGCCATACGCCCGCGCGGGGACGGGCGAAAGGGGTGTCAGAGCAGCGGCAGCGGCGGCAGCTCGATCACGCCCGTCCGCTCGATCACCCAGTAGAGACCGATGAGAGAGATGACGGCCGACACCGGGACCGCGATCGCCCTGCGGTACCAGCTTTTCCGCGCGAACCAGACCCCGACCAGCGCGAAGGCGACACCGATCACGAAAAGCTGCCCGAACTCCACCCCCACGTTGAAACCCAGGAGCGCCTGCACGAACCGGCCGGAAGCGATCCCGAAATCCCCGAGAACGGAGGCGAAGCCGAGCCCGTGGAGGAGCCCGAAACAGAACACCAGCGCCGTCCGCGACCGGGTCGTGCCCCATCCGAGCACGTTTTCTACCCCGACGAAGACGATGGTGGCCGCGATCAGCGGTTCCACCACCGAGGCCGGGATCGTCAGGATGCCGGTCGCGCCAAGCGCCAGCGTCACCGTGTGCGCGGCGGTGAAGGCCGTGACCTGCCACAGAAGCGGCCGGAACTGCGTGGAGAAGAAGAACAGCCCCAGCACGAACAGGATGTGATCGACGCCGAGCGGCACGATATGTTCGAACCCGACGCCGATGTAACGCAGGAACACCTTCAGCCCGCTCTCGGTCGAGACCGCGCCGCGCGGCAGCGGCTCGGACAGCTCGCCGCCCATCAGGAACGCCTCGTAGGCATCCTCGCCACCGCCCTCCTGCCGCAGGACAAGCTCGCCGTAGTTCGGGCGCCACCCGATCTGCACCGGGTCGTCCCCTTCGGGCAGGTCCGCGGTCAGGGTCAGGACGGAATCGCGCGGCAGCTCCACGTCGCCGACGGCGGGCACCGCGATCGCCGCGATCTCCGGCGCGACGCGGGTGCCGCCGCTCTCGATGATGAAACCCTGCGAGATCCGGGGCCATGCCTCGCGGAACGCGGTCTCGAACGCGCCGGAATCCATCGCGCGGAGCCGGTCGTAGAGCGCCGCGCCGGCGGCGTCGTTGGTGTCGGAAATGCCGGCCAGGTCCAGCCCCGCGGCAAGCTGTTCCAGCGGCATCCGGATGCGCAGGCGCAGGTCCGATTGCCCGACCGCGACATCGGCCACCGCCGGCCTGATCTCGTGCGCCGTGGCGGCCCCGGTCCAGAACACCAGGATTGACAGCAGCAGCGGCCGCACCAACCTTGCCAGCACACCGGTCATGGAACCTGTCCTCATGCGTCCGCTCCTTCTTGCCGCGACACTTGCGCTTCTCCTGCCCGCCGACAAGGTTTTCGGCCACGAGTTCTGGATCGATCCGCTTCGATACACGGTCGAGCCGGGCGAAGAGTTGCAGGCCGACCTGCGTGTCGGCAGCGAATTCAACGGCGTGGTCTTTTCCTACCTGCCCCGCAACTTCACCCGCTTCGAGGTCGAGACCGGCGGCGAACTGCGCGCGGTCGACGGCCGACTCGGCGACACGCCCGCGCTGGCGATGCCGGACATGGCCGAGGGCCTCGCCGTGGTGCTGCACGAGACCAGCCAGGCCATCGTCCACTGGCGCGAATGGGACCGGTTCGTCGGCTTCGTCGAGCACAAGGATTTCGGCGACGCCGCCGCGTTGCAGGATGGCAGGGGCCTCCCGCGCGAGGATTTCCGCGAAAGCTACACCCGCCATGCCAAGAGCCTCGTCGCGGTCGGGGACGGCGCCGGGGCGGACCGCCATTTCGGCCTGAGGACCGAGATCGTCGCACTGGCCAATCCCTACACCGACGATCTGACAGGCGGGCTGCCGGTGCAGGTCTGGGACCGCGACACGCTGCGCGCGGACGTACAGGTGGAACTGTTCGACCTCGCCCCGGACGGCGAGATCGCCATCACCTACCATCGCACGGATGCGGAGGGGGTCGCGGTGCTGCCGGTCGAACCCGGTCACGAATACCTCGTCGACGCCGTGATCCTCGAGCCGCGCGAGCCCGACGAGGCGAGCGACGCGGTCTGGCACACCTACTGGGCCTCGCTGACCTTCGCGGTGCCCGGGTAACTTGCCCTCGGCCCCGCCGCGGTCTATCCGGGGACGTCAATCCGGAGGACGATGACATGGACAAGTTCACCACGCTGACCGGGGTCGCGGCGCCGATGCCGCTGGTCAACATCGACACCGACATGATCATCCCCAAGCAGTTCCTGAAGACGATCAAGCGCACCGGGCTCGGCAAGAACCTGTTCGACGAGATGCGCTATCTCGACGACGGGTCCGAGAACCCGGATTTCGTGCTGAACAAGCCGGCCTACCGCGACGCGCAGATCATCGTCGCGGGCGACAACTTCGGCTGCGGGTCATCGCGGGAACACGCGCCCTGGGCGCTCCTGGACTTCGGCATCCGCTGCGTGATCTCCACCAGCTTCGCGGACATCTTCTTCAACAACTGCTTCAAGAACGGGATCCTGCCCATCGTCCTGCCGCAGGAAGAGGTCGACAAGCTGATGGACGACGCCGAGCGCGGGTCCAACGCGGTGCTGACCGTGGACCTCGGCGCGCAGACGATCCAGGGACCTGACGGCGGCACCATCCACTTCGACGTCGACCCCTTCCGCAAGCACTGCCTGCTCAACGGGCTCGACGACATCGGCCTGTCGATGGAGAAGGCCCCGGCGATCGAGGCATTCGAAACGAAAGCTGCACAGGCCCGTCCGTGGGTCTGAACCCGAACATTCGTTAACATTTCGGACGCGACGGCGCAGTTAACTCGACTTTCCGGCAGTTGCCGTCGCGTCACGCCATAATTGGTGCAAATTCGCACCACATTCTTGCCTTATTTGCTGACTAGCCGTGACCTCTGGCGCGGCATCGTTGCGTCAACCGTCACTCACAGGCACAGTATTCACCATTGAGGCACCCCTGAGCAGTCTGGGGCAATAGCGTGGAAAAGCTCGTCGGCACGTATCGGCGGCGTCCAGGTTAGAGGGTAGAAGACAGTGATCTCACAGGTGGCCGGTGCGGCTGTGAGAGCAGTGATCGTGATGGTCGTTATCGCGACCCCATCGCTGCTCATTCCAGGGACCCATGCGGAAACAACGCAGATCGTGACGCTCGTCGCGATTTTCGGCGCGTTCCTCGTTTATTCGGAATACGCCGGCACCTATCCGGGGCTGATCGAGTTCCGCGATGCGCCGCCGTTCAACCGCGTGCGGCTGATTTCCGTCTTCGTCACCTTGTTCCTGCTCAGCCTCGTCGTGTCGGGCGGATCGACCACCTCGACCCTGTCGCTGGTGGTGAACGCTGCCGGCTTCGTCGTCGGCAAGGCGCTGGAGTTTCCCTACTCGCCGCTGACGATGGTTCTCGACAACCTCGGCGCGGACGCCACGCCCGCCCTGCGCGTGAGGCTCCAGATCATGGCCGGCATCGCGGCGCTGATCGCGCTCATCACCCTGGCCCTGTTCGCGATCCTGATCCGTATGAACCAGTGGCCCGCCCGCGACCATGCCTTCAACGTCTGGACCAACCTGCCCACGTTCGACCCGACCACCGGCGGCGACGTGGTGGCGCGGCTGACGCGCGACAGCCGGATCAACATCGCGCTCGGTTTCGTGATGCCCTTCGTGCTTCCGCTGCTATTCTGGCTCGGCGCGCGGCATCTCGGGATCTCCCTGCTGGCGCATCCGCAATCCCTGGTCTGGGCGGTCATGCTATGGATGTTCCTTCCGGTGTCGATGTTCATGCGCGGCATGGCGATGGCTCGGATCGCGGACATGATCGAGGCGCGCCGCCGCCGGCTGACGGCAGGCCTCGGCCCCGACGACGGCTTCCAGCCAGTCTGATCGCGGGGCTTCTCGCCGCCGCGCCGGCCGCCGCGGACACCCTGCGCCTCGCGGTCTACGACACCGATCTGCAACGCGACGGCCCCGGGCTCCTGCTGCGGGACATCCTGCGCGGCGAGGACGAACAGGTCGCCGCGTTAATCTCCGTCATCGCCGACGTTGATCCCGACGTGCTGCTGCTGATCGGGATCGACTACGATGCCGGTCTCGCCGCGCTCTCGGCCCTCGCCGACCGGCTGGCGGCAGCCGGCGCGGACTACCCGCACCGTTTCGCCCTTCGCCCGAACGCGGGGATCCCCACCGGCAACGACATCGACGGCGACGGCCGCTGGCCGGAACCGCAGGACGCGCAGGGTTACGGCCGCTTCTCGGGCGAGGGCGGAATGGCGATCCTGTCGCGCCTGCCGGTCGACGGCGACGGGGTGCGCGACTTCTCCGGCCTCCTGTGGCGCGACCTGCCGGGCAACCGGGCCGCCGATGTCCTGGCCCCCGAGGCCGCGGAGGTGCTGCGGTTGTCGACGATGGGCATCTGGGACGTGCCGCTGGTGGCGGGCGACGACCGGTTCCACGTCCTTGCCATCACCGCCGGGCCGCCTGTCTTCGACGGGCCCGAGGACCGGAACGGCATCCGCAACGAGGACGAGACCGCTTTCCTGCTGCACTACCTCGACGGCTGGTCGCCGGATGGCGCGCCCTTCGCCGCTGAGGATTTCGCGATCATGGGCATCCTCAATGTCGATCCCGACCCGGCGCGGGGCGAGGGGCGGCGCGGGGCGCTGTCCGCGCTCCTGTCCCACCCCGCGATCAGCGATCCCGAACCGCGCGGCGCGGGCGGCACCGCCACGGCGGACTGGGACGACCCGGTGCCCGGGGACCTGCGGGTCGACTACATCCTTCCGGCCGCCGGGCTCACCGTCACCGGGTCGGGCGTCCACTGGCCGGAGGACCCGGCGGCGGCCGAAACCGCCGCGACCGCCTCGGCCCACCGGCTCGTCTGGGTCGACGTGGACCTAGGCGAGTGACGCCACCCGCGCGGAAGGCGCGGGGCCGGCATGGGCCCGCGCGATCGCGTCGAGATCGGACTGCGCGAAGCCCGGCACCGTGCGCGCGAACTTCGCGCCGTCCAGGGAATGCGGCAACTCGTGCAGGTACCGCATCTCGGTCATCTCGCGCGCGAAGCCCCAGACCGGCGAGGCCAGCCGCAGCGCCCACCACGGGAACCGCCCGATCCGCATCCGCCGCCCGGTCGCGCGTTCCATCGCCTGCGCAAGGTCACGGTAGCTGAAGGACACGCCGGGAAACGCGAATTCCTCGTAGGGGGCGAAATCCTCCGCCTGCTCCGCCAGGGCGACGAAGCCCCGCGCGAGATCGGGCAGGTTCGCGTAGGCACGGGGCGCGTCGGGGTTGCCGGTCGCCGTGACCCTTCCGCGCGCGGCACCCTTCAGCACGACGAGGTTGAACAGCGTCTGCGGGTTCTCCGCGTCGATGAAGTCGCCCGCGCGCAGAAGCACGACCCGGACGCCGTCCGACGACGCGGCGAGCAGATCGCGCTCCATGTCGATCCTAATCCGCCCCTTGCGCGAGGCCGCCCGCTGCGGCGTGGTCTCCGACCACGGGCCGGGCTGGTCGCCGTAGACGTAGACGGTGCCGGGCTGAAGGATCGTCGCGCCGGTCGCCTTCGCCGCGGCGATGACCTGCCGCGTGATGCGCGGGATCTCCGTGTCCCAGTTCCGGTACATCGGCGGGTTCATCCCGTTGAAGATGAAATCCGCCCCGCGCGCGGCCTCGGTCAGGTCGGTACGGCGGTCGTAGACGCGCACGGTCCAGCCCGCGCGCTCGAAAGCCTGGCGGGTGCGGCGGCCGATACCGCCGGACGCGCCGGTAATGAGGATGGTGTTGGTCATGATGCCCTCCGGATGTCGATGGACCCAAGATGGCGCATTCCTGCCTGTATCGGAATTGACCCGTTTCGCACCTGTGCTATGCGCTTTTGAATGGCTGATCTCGACTGGTCTCTAATCCGGACGTTCCTCGCCGTCGTCGACCACGGCTCGCTCTCCGCCGCCGCCCGCGCGCTCGGGCTGAGCCAGCCGACGCTCGGCCGCCATGTCCGCGCGCTGGAGCATACGCTCGGCGCCGATTTGTTCCGCCGGGTCCCCAACGGGCTGGAACCGACCGAAGCCGGGGCCGCACTGGTGGCATCCGCCCGCGCGATGGCCGAAGCCGCCGCGCGCCTGTCGCTCGCGGCCGAGGGCGGCGGCGCGGCGCTGAAGGGCACGGTGCGGATCACCGCGTCGAACATCGTCTCGCACCACCTGCTGCCGCCGATCCTCGCCCGGCTCCGGGCGGATGCTCCCGAAATCCAGATCGAGCTCGTGCCCACCGACGGGTCGGAAAACCTGCTGTTCCGCGAGGCCGATATCGCGCTGCGGATGTATCGCCCCGACCAGCTCGACATCGTAGCCCGTCGCCTGCGCGACCTGCCGCTCGGCTTCTACGCCGCGAAATCCTACCTCGACCGCGCCGGCCGCCCCGCCTCCTACGCCGAGGCGCTGGAGCGGGACTTCGTCGGCTTCGACCGCGACGATTCTGCGATCCGTATCCTGCGCGCCCAGGGCGTGCAGGCCGGGCGGGAGTTCTTCCCGGTCCGCTGCGATCACCAGCCGACCTACTGGGAACTGGTCCGGGCGGGCTGCGGCATCGGGGCGATGCAGCGCGTCATTGCCGATGCCGATCCCCTGCTGGAACGGGTCGCCGCGCTCGATGCTATCCGGCTCGAACCGCTGCAACTGTGGCTCGCCGCGCCGGGGGCGCTGAGGACAAGCCCGCGCATCCGAAGGGTCTGGGACGCGCTCGCCGAAGCCTTCGCGCCGTCTTGACCCTCCCCCGGGGCTTGTCTACCCCCGCGATCGAACCTGGACAGCGGAGAGAGACGATGCCGAACCCCACCATCCTGATCCTGCCCGGCGACGGCATCGGCCCCGAGGTGATGGCCGAGGTCCGCAAGGTCATCGACTGGTTCGGCACCCGGGGCCACGCCTTCGACGTGACCGAGGACCTCGTCGGCGGTTGCGCCTACGACGCCCACGGCACGCCGCTGACCGACGAGACGATGGCCAAGGCGCAGGAGGTCGATGCCGTCCTGCTCGGCGCCGTCGGCGGGCCGCAATACGACAACCTCGATTTCTCCGTGAAGCCCGAACGCGGGCTGCTGCGGCTGCGGAAGGAAATGGACCTCTTCGCGAACCTCCGCCCGGCCCAGTGCTTCGACGCGCTGGCCGACTTCTCGTCGCTGAAGAAGGACGTGGTCGCGGGCCTCGACATCATGATCGTGCGCGAGCTGACCTCCGGCGTCTATTTCGGCGAGCCCCGCGGGATCATCAAGGAAGGCAACGAGCGCGTCGGCATCAACACGCAGCGCTATACCGAGAGCGAGATCGCCCGCGTCGCGCGGTCGGCCTTCGAGCTGGCCCGCAAGCGGAACAACAAGCTCTGCTCGATGGAAAAGGCCAACGTCATGGAATCGGGCGTGCTGTGGCGCGACGTGGTGAACGAGGTTCACGCGGCGGAATACAGCGACGTGGAGCTGTCGCACATGTACGCCGACGCGGGCGCGATGCAGCTGACCCGCTGGCCCAAGCAGTTCGACGTGATCGTGACCGACAACCTGTTCGGCGACCTCCTGTCCGACCTCGCCGCGATGCTGACCGGCTCGCTCGGGATGCTGCCGTCCGCCTCGCTCGGCGCGCCGATGGCGAACGGGCGGCCGAAGGCGCTGTATGAACCCGTCCACGGCTCCGCCCCGGACATCGCGGGCACCGGAAAGGCAAACCCGATCGCCTGCATCCTCAGCTTCGCGATGGCATTGCGCTACAGCTTTGACATGGGCGACGAGGCGACGCGGCTGGAACAGGCGGTGGAAGCCGTCCTGGCCGACGGCCTTCGCACGGCGGACCTGATGGGCCCCGAGGGCGGCACCCCTATCTCGACCGCCGACATGGGCGACGCGATCATCGCCAAGCTCGCCGCCACGGCCTGATCGCGCACGCGGTTCCTCCCCGGGTCGCCGCCGATACGGTGGCCCGGCCGGACATCTGCCGTGACGGACGCGCCCGTTTCGGCAGACCTCCGCTCGGCCGGACGCGTCAGCCCGAACGGTATCTCTGCCGACCAGGCGCGGTCGACAACGGCGCGACCTCCTATACTATGGAACCCGCGGCCCCGGTCCGCTTCGCCACGGGCTGAAAACCGCTCGCGCGCCCCGCGCCCGATTGCCAACCTCGCTTGATGCTGCAATGCAGCGTGATACCGCCGCCGAAACACCAGTCACCGGATCCGACAATGCACGCCCCCGCCCGCGGCGTTCTGTTCGCACTTGCCGCCTTCGCCGTCTACGCAACCCACGACGTGGTCGTGAAGTATCTCGGCGCCCTCTACTCGCCGGTCCAGGTCGTGTTCTTCAGCGTCCTGTTCGGCTTCCCCATCGTCACGCTCCTGATGATGCGCGACGCCCGCGACGGGAACCTGATCCCGGTCCACCCCTGGTGGACGGCGCTGCGGGTCGGGGCGACGGTGGTGACCGGTCTCTGCGCGTTCTACGCCTTCGCGGTGCTGCCGCTGGCGCAGGTCTACGCGATCCTGTTCGCCTCGCCCCTGCTGATCACCATCCTGTCGATCCCGATCCTCGGTGAAACCGTGGGCTGGCGCCGCTGGCTTGCGGTCGTGACCGGGCTTTGCGGCGTCCTCGTGGTGCTGAGGCCCGGCGCGCAGCCCTTCGACCTCGGCCACGCCGCCGCGGTCGTCGCGGCCTGCGGCAGCGCCGTCGCCGCCGTGGTCATGCGCAAGATCGGTCGGGACGAACGGACCGTGGTGATGATGATCTACCCGATGATGGGCAACTTCATCCTGATGGGCGCCGCGCTCGGCTTCGTCTACGAACCGATGCCGGCCTTCGACCTGATGGCCTCGGCGGTGGTGGCGGCTCTGGCACTGGTGGCGACCGGCGCGGTGATCTTCGCCTACCGTCTCGCCCCGGCGGCCATCGTCGCGCCGATGCAGTATTCGCAGATCATCTGGGCCAGTCTCTACGGCTATTTCATCTTCGACGAGCGGCTCGACGCGCCGACCGTGATCGGCAGCGGAATCATCATCGCGTCGGGGCTGTTCATCGTCCTGCGCGAGGCCCGGGGCCATACCTCGACCCAGACCCCGGTGATCCAGACCCGGTCCCGCGCCGGCACCCCCGCGGCGCCCCGGATCAGCGCCCTGTTGCAGCGCGCACGCCGTGGCCCGAAGCCCTGAAACCGCCACTTGCCAAGCCGCCGCGCGGGCGCTATCAGCCCCGTCACGGTCGGAGTGTAGCTCAGCCTGGTAGAGCACTGTCTTCGGGAGGCAGGGGTCGGAGGTTCGAATCCTCTCACTCCGACCAATTCCAGCGGAACGAAACGGCGAACGGTCCTCCGGGATCCCCCACATCGCGTTTCCCCGTCGGACGTTCCCGGTTATGCTACGCCATGCCCGACTGTTCCCCGGCCACGGTGCACCTGACGTGATCCTCGTCTCCGTCCTCACCTGCCCCGAATGCGGCCATGCGACCGACGAGGTCATGCCGACAGACACCTGCGTGTGGTTCCATGAGTGCGGCAGCTGCGGGACTGTTCTTAAACCGAAGCCGGGCGACTGCTGCGTCTTCTGCTCCTACGGAAGCGTTCCCTGCCCGCCGGTTCAGGCCGGCGATACGTGCTGCAGCGGGCCCATCGGGTCAGGCTGAGCACGGAGGTTCCCCCGGCTATTCCATCGCCTGGATCATGTTCCGCACGACGGGATAGATCTCGTTTTCCCACCGGCGCCCGTTGAACACGCCGTAATGGCCGACATTGGCCTGCAGATGGTGGCGCTTCAGGTGCGGGCGGAGCGAGGAGCAGAGCTCGTGCGCGGCGGAGGTCTGGCCGAGACCGCAGATGTCGTCGCGCCCGCCCTCCACGGTCAGGAGCGCAGTGCGGCGGATCGCGCCGGGATCGACCGGCTTGCCCCGGTAGGTGAACGTCCCCTTGGCCAGTTCGGCCTGCTGGAAGATGCGGTCGATGGTCTCGACGTAGAATTCCGCGGTGAGGTCGAGCACGGCGAAGTACTCGTCGTAGAATTCCTTGATCTTCCGCGCCTCCTCCACCTCGCCCTCGGCCAGCAGATCGTACATCCGCTGATGCTGCGCGCGATGGCGGTCCATGTTCATCTGCATGAAGGCGGTGAGCTGGACGAAGCCCGGGTAGACCTTGCGCCCGGCCCCGGCATAGCGGCCGGGCACGCGGGCGATGACGCGGGTCTTGAACCAGTCGAGCGGCTTTTCCAGCGCCAGTTCGTTCACCATCGTCGGGCTTTCGCGCACGTCGACCGGTCCGGCCATCAGCGTCATCGACCGCGGCGTCGCCGGGTCCTTCGCCTCGGACATGACGGCGACGGCGGCGAGCGTCTGCACGCAGGGCTGGCAGACGGCAACGACATGGGCGCCGGGGCCGAGATCCTGCAGGAAGCGGATGACGTAGGACACGTAATCCTCGACCCCGAACGGACCCTCGGATTTCGGCACGTCGCGGGCGTTCTTCCAGTCGGTGATGTAGACGTCGTGATCGCGCAGGAGCGTGCGCACCGTGCCGGCCAGCAGGGTCGAGAAATGCCCCGACAGCGGCGCGGTCACCAGCACCTTGGGCTGTTCGGTGTCGATGTCGCGGCGGAACCTCAGAAGCGAGCCGAACGGCAGGTCGGTGACGACCTCCTCGGTCACCGCGACCTCGCGGTTGCCGACGGTCACCCGCTCGATCCCGTAATCGGGCCGGGAATGGGTAAGCCTGAACCGCGAAAGCATCTCGAAGAAGGCCGCCTGCCGCCGCGCGAAGGTCGCGAACGGGCCGCCCGCGAACCGCGGCATCGTCAGTCCGAGCGTCGCCGCCGTTCTCATCGGGGTCAGAATATCATCAAGTGCCTGGTAACCTGCATAGAGCATGGATCACTTCCCGTCGCGGGCCGACATCCCGGCCATTCCGGGACATTGGCAGCGTGTGCAGGAAAAAGCCATGAAGTAGCGTCGGGTTGCATCGGAGGACGACATGGCGAAGGCAACGCTTACAATTTCATCGAAAAACTACTCGTCGTGGTCGCTTCGTGGCTGGTTGTTGTGCCGCATGTCGGGACTGGACTTCGACGAGAAGATGGTCGACGTGCAGGCCGCCGACGCGCGGCAGGAACTGCTGCTGCTGTCGCCGTCGGTGCTGGTGCCGCGCCTGACCCACGGATCGGTCCAGGTCTGGGACACGCTCGCCATCGCGGAGTACCTGCACGAGATCGCGCCCGACGCCGGGCTCTACCCGGCCGACCGCACCATCCGCGCCCATTGCCGCTCGGTCTCGGGCGAGATCCATTCGGGTTTCTACAACCTCCGCTCGGCATTGCCGATGAACCTCAAGGCCAAGCACGCCGCGTTCAAGGTGTTCTCCGGCGCCCGTGGCGACGTGGAGCGGGTGCGGACCATCTGGCGGGAATGCCTGGACGCCTATGGCGGCCCGTTCCTGTTCGGCGAACCCACGGTCGCGGATGCGATGTACGCCCCGGTCTGCACCCGGTTCGAAACCTACAGCGTCGCGCTGGAGGAGGCGGAGCGCGCCTACGTCGACACCATCCTCGACTGGCCCCTGATGGCCGAGTGGCGCGAGGGTGCGCTGGCGGAGCCCGAGGAGATCGTCGAGCTCGAGGTCGAATTCTGACCCGCGGCCGGCGCGCGGGCGGGTTGATCCCCCGCCCCGCCCCGTCCTAGCCTCGCCCCAACCGCCCACGCCCGAACAAGACCCCACGGAAGACCTGCATGGTCCGAAGCCTGTTACCGCTTTTTGCCCTTCTCGCCGGATCCGCGTTCCTGTTGTTCGCGGGCGGCATGAACGGGCTGATCCTGCCGATCCGCGGCGAGATCGAGGGATTCTCCTCGACCTCGCTCGGCCTGCTCGGGACCGGGTGGGCGATTGGCTACGTCGCCGGTTGCCTGCGGACGCCGGCGCTGGTGGCGCGGGTCGGACATATCCGGGCCTTCGGGGCGATGTGCGCGCTGGCCGCGATCACGGTCCTCGTGTCGCTGCTGGCACTGACGCCCTGGGTCTGGATCCCGCTGCGCGCGATCTCGGGCTTCTGCTTCGCGGGCGCGGCGATGATCGTCGAAAGCTGGCTCAACGAGCGCGCCGACCACCGCAACCGGGGCCAGATCTTCGGCATCTACACGATGGTCAACCTCGCCGCGACGACGCTCGGGCAGATGGCGCTGACGCTCGGCGACCCCTCGGGGTTCCTGTTCTTCGTCGTCGCCGCCATCGTCTACTGCCTCGCGCTTCTGCCGACCGCGATCTCGGCCACGCAGACACCCACGGCGCTGACCTCGGTCTCGCTGAACCTGCGCGGGCTCTGGCGCAACTCGCCCATCGCGGTCTTCGCGGTGCTGATGGTCGGCATATCGAACGCGGCGTTCGGCACGCTCGCAGCCGTCTACGCCGCGCAGTCGGGGCTCACCTTGCAGGACGTGGCGCTGTTCGCGTCGATCCCGGTGCTGGCGGGCGCGCTGGCGCAGTTGCCCGTCGGCATCCTGTCCGACCGCTACGACCGGCGGCTCGTCCTGATCGGCACTGCCGCCATCGGGCTGCTAGCGGATTGCGTGTTCCTGTTCGGCGGTATCAGCGGCGCGACCGCAAACCTCGCCGCGGCCGCGGTGTTCGGCACCGCGGTCTTCGCGATGTACCCGGTGATCGTCGCCCATGCCAACGACCACGCCGCACCGGGGAGCGGGCTACAGGTCTCCGGCGGGCTGCTGCTGGTCTACGGCATCGGGTCCATCGTCAGCCCGACCGTCGCCGGTTTCGCAATGACCGGGATGGGGCCGCGCGCGCTGTTCCTCGTGACCGGCTGCGCGCACATCATGCTGATCGGGTTCGCCATCTTCCGGCTGCGCCAGCGCGGCGCGGTCGCGGCGGAGGACAAGACCGCTTTCGTCGCCGCCCCGCTGCCCCGCGCCGCGACGCCCGAGACGCTCACGCTCGCCGGGCTCGACGACGACGTTCAGGAGGCCGAGGAAGAGGATGCCGGGGCGGCGTCCGGCCCCGACGCGTCGGACGACGATTCCAGCACCACCGATTCAAGCGCTGCCAACCCTCGCTGAAGCGCCGCCCGGTCCGCCGGGTCGAGATGCGACAGCATCTCGGCCTCCACCTGCCGCATCGGCAGCAGCAGTTCGCGGTAGGCGCGCAACCCGGCCTCGGTCAGCGACAGGATGTCGGATCGCCGGTCCCTGGGGTCCTGGGTCCGCACCAGCCAGCGGCGTTCCTCCAGCGCGAACACGGCCCGGCTGACCTTGGTCTTGTGCTGCGTCGAATGTGCGCCGACGATCGTCGCCGTCGCCTGCCCCAGGTCCGCCAGCGCGGCGAGAACCCGCCATTCCGGCCGCGTCAGCCCGAACCGCTTGGCATAGATCGGCCGCACCCGCAGGCTCACGGCCTCCGACAGCCGGTTCAGCCGGTAGGGCAGGAAGGTTTCGAGTGTCGGGTCCATAGCGGGCTTGTTAGTTACAAAATATATCGTCACAAGAGTAACGAAATCGGCCGGCGCCGCAAGGCGAGTCGGCAGCAGGGAAGGGAGTATCTAATGGCCAGGGCCTTCGCCTCGCAGGGCGACATGAGCGAAAAGGCGATCAGCTTCACCGAAGTCGGCGACGGGCTCTATGCCTTCACGGCCGAAGGCGACCCCAATTCCGGCGTCATCATCGGCGACGACAGCGTGATGATCGTCGAGGCGCAGGCGACCCCGCGGCTGGCGCGCAAGGTCATCGACTGCGTGCGCTCCGTCACCGACAAGCCGATCAGCCACCTGGTCCTGACCCATTACCACGCCGTCCGCGTTCTCGGCGCGTCGGCCTACGGCGCGGGACAGATCCTGATGTCGGATACCGCGCGCGCGATGGTCGCGGAGCGCGGGCAGGAGGACTGGGACAGCGAGTTCGCCCGCTTCCCGCGCCTCTTCCAGGGGCACGAGGAAATCCCCGGGCTGACCTGGCCCACCACAAGCTTCACCGGCCGGATGAGCGTTCACCTGGGCAGCCGGCGGGTCGACCTGATGCAACTCGGCCGGGCGCACACGGCGGGCGACATCGTGATCCACGTCCCCGACCAGAACGTGATGTTCACCGGCGATATCGTCGAATACCACTCCGCCTGCTACTGCGGCGACGGCCACCTGCGCGACTGGCCCGTGACGCTGGAGGCTATCCGCGCCTTCGATCTCGACGCCATCGCGCCGGGCCGGGGCGATGCGCTCGTCGGCCGCGACATGGTCAACGCCGCGCTCGACAACACCGCCGATTTCGTCGCCTCCACCTATCGCCCCGCCGCGCGCGTCGCGGCCCGCGGCGGCGACCTGAAGGCCGCCTGGGACGCCGTTCGCGCCGAGTGCGACCCGAAATTCGCCGAATACGCGATCTACGAACACTGCCTGCCCTTCAACGTCGCCCGCGCCTACGACGAGGCCCGCGGCATCGACACGCCGCGCATCTGGACGGCGGAACGGGACGCGGAGATGTGGGAAGCCCTTCAGGGCTGACAGCCAACCGCGGAGGGAGGACCGCATGACAGGGGAACCGCAGACCTATTTCCTGCAACAGGCGCTGAACAACGCCTGGGCCAACGCGACGTTCTACGGCGCGTTGCGGGACCTGCCGCCCGGCGCGTTCACCGCCGAGCGGCCCGGCTTCTTTCCGTCCCTGTCGCGCACGCTGAACCACATCTACGAGGTCGATCTCTACTACATCGACGCGCTGCTCGAAGGCGGGCTCGGCCGGTCCGTCTACGACCGCGAGGACATCGAGGACCCGGCGATGCTCGGCGCGGCGCAGGCGAAGTCCGACATGGCACTGGCGAGCTTTTGCAAGGGCCTCACCCCGGAAACCCTGGCCGAAACCCGCGTGACCGTCCGCAAGCACGGCAACCCGGCGGAGCGGGTCGACCGGCTGCTCCTGCACCTGTTCCAGCACCAGGTCCACCATCGCGGGCAGGCGCATGTGCAGTTGCAGGACGCGGGGATCGCGCCGCCGCAGCTCGACGATTTCTTTCTCGACGACGGCCGCGTGCCCTCCGCCGTCCCGTACTGGAGCTGAGACATGGTCCAGGCTCGTTACCGCACCGCCTTCCAGCTTTATCCCTACGAACGCGTCGCCGAGCAGGACGCGGCTACCGTCACCCGACACCCCGTCGTCATCGTCGGCGGCGGCCCCATCGGGATGGCGCTGGCACTCGACCTGGGGCTGAAGGGCATACCGGCGCTGGTGCTCGACGACCATGACGGCGTGGGCCAGGGCAGCCGCGCGATCTGTTTTGCCAAGCGGACGCTGGAGATCTGCGACCGGCTCGGCGCGGGGCAGGCGATGGTCGACAAGGGCGTCGTCTGGAACCTCGGCCGCGTCTACAAGGGCGAGGAGGAGATCTACAACTTCAACCTCCTTCCCGAGGACGGCCACCGCCGACCCGCCTTCATCAACCTGCAACAGCCTTATTTCGAGAAGTTCCTCGTCGACCGGATCCGCGAGAAGCAGGCCGAGGGCCTGCCGATCGAGATCCGGGGCCAGAACCGGGTGACCTCGGTCGAGACCCACGCCGACCACGTCGCGCTGGAAATCGACACGCCGGACGGCCCCTACCGCGCCGAGGCCGACTGGCTCATCGCCTGCGACGGCGCGAATTCCCCGATCCGGGACATGATCGGGCAGGGTTTCGCGGGCCGGGTTTTCGAGGACAACTTCCTGATCGCGGACATCAGGATGCAGGCCGAGTTCCCGGTGGAACGCCGGTTCTGGTTCGACCCGCCCTTCAACCGGGGCGAAACCGCACTCCTGCACAAGCAGCCCGACGATGTCTGGCGGCTGGACTTCCAGCTCGGGCCGAATGCCGACCGAAAGGCAGAACTGGACGAGGAGAAGGTGCGCGGCCGCGTCCGCGGCATGATCGGCGACGACATCCCGTTCGAGCTTGTCTGGACCTCCGTCTACACCTTCCGCTGCTGCACGATGGACCGCTACGTCCACGGCCGCGTGGTCTTCGCCGGCGACAGCGCGCACCAGGTCTCGCCCTTCGGCGCGCGCGGCGCGAACGGCGGGATCCAGGACATCGACAACCTCGGATGGAAGCTGGCGCTGGTGCTGCAGGGCCGCGCGCCCGAGAGCCTGATCGAGACCTACCACGACGAACGCAAGCACGGCGCGCTGGAGAACATCCGCAATTCCTCCCGCACCGCCGACTTCCTGACGCCGCGCTCGCCGGCCCACGAACTGTTCCGCGAGGCGGTTCTGACGCTCGCCCGCGACCATGCCTTCGCCCGGCCGATGGTCAATTCCGGGCGGCTGTCGGTGCCCTGCGTCTACGATAACTCGCCGCTGAACGGAGGGGACGGGCTGCGGCACCCCGCCCGCACCCGCCCCGGCGCACCTTGCCCCGATGCGCCCCTAGGCGACGGTTTCCTTCTGGACCGCTTGGCGGGCGGTTTCACCCTTGTCGGATTCGACACGGATGTGCCGGACAGGGTCGATTTCGACGGGATCGAGGTGACCGGTTTCCGGGTCGATACCGACGACACGATCCGCGACCGCTACCTCGACGCCCATGCCTTCGCCGTCTACCTGGTCCGCCCGGACCAGCACGTCGCGGCGCGGTGGAGCCGATACGACGAGGCCGCCGTCGCCGAGGCCGTCGACCGCGCCACGGGGAGGGCCTGACATGCCGCTCGTCACCAAGCCGAACCTGCCGCGGACCGATGATTTCTACGCCGCCCTTCTCGCCGCCCACGAGGGACTGACGGAAGCGGAGACACACGCGCTCAACGCCCGGCTGATCCTCGTCCTCGCAAATCATGTCGGCGACCTCGACACCCTGACCGAAGCGATCGACGTCGCCCGCGGCACGCCCGCCGCCGCGGCCGACGACCCCACCAAGACCTGACGGGAAAGGAGCGACCCCATGAACGTCCAGGACCAGCGCAAGATCGAGACGCAGCTTGCCACCAACGGCACGACGCCCGGCTACATGCCCGGCTTCGCCAACGACCACGAGACCGAGGCCCTGCCCGGCGCGCTGCCGCAGGGCCGGAACAGCCCGCAGAAATGCCCCTACGGCCTCTACGCCGAGCAGCTTTCCGGCACCGCGTTCACCGTCCACCCGCCGGAACGGACATGGTGCTACCGCATCCGGCCGAGCGTGAAGCATTCGACCCGCTACCGCCGGATCGAGATGCCCTACTGGAAGTCCGCGCCCTGCATCGATCCCGACGTCGCCAGCCTCGGGCAGTATCGCTGGAACCCGGTGGAGGCCGAAGGCGCGCTGACCTGGGTGACGGGAATGCGGACGATGACGACCGCGGGCGACGTGCATACGCAGGTCGGCATGGCGAGCCACGTCTACCTCGTGACCGAGAGCATGGTGGACGACTACTTCTTCTCCGCCGACAGCGAGTTGCTCGTCGTGCCGCAGCAGGGCCGCATCCGGTTCCACACCGAGCTTGGCATCATCGACCTGGAGCCGAAGGAGATCGCGATCATCCCGCGTGGCCTCGTCTACCGGGTCGAGCTGATCGACGGCCCCGCCCGTGGCTTCGTCTGCGAGAACTACGGCCAGAAGTTCGAGATGCCGGGGCGCGGTCCGATCGGCGCCAACTGCCTCGCCAACCCGCGCGACTTCAAGGCCCCGGTCGCCGCGTTCGAGGACCGCGAGGTGCCGTCGACCATCACCGTCAAGTGGTGCGGCCAGTTCCACGTCACCGAGATCGGGCAAAGCCCGCTCGACGTGGTCGCGTGGCACGGCAACTACGCGCCCTACAAGTACGACCTGGAAGCTTACTGTCCCGTCGGCGCGATCCTGTTCGACCACCCCGACCCGTCGATCTTCACCGTGCTGACCGCGCCCTCGGGCAGCCCCGGCACGGCGAACATCGACTTCGTGCTGTTCCGCGAACGCTGGATGGTGGCCGAGGACACGTTCCGCCCGCCGTGGTACCACAAGAACATCATGTCCGAGCTGATGGGCAACATCTACGGCATCTACGACGCCAAGCCCGAGGGTTTCGTGCCCGGTGGCATGAGCCTGCACAACATGATGCTGCCCCACGGCCCCGACAAGCAGGCCTACGAGGGCGCGTCGAATGCCGACCTGAAGACCGAGAAGCTCGACAACACCATGTCCTTCATGTTCGAAACGAGGTTCCCGCAGCAGCTTACCCCCTTCGCCGCGAAGGAGGCGCCTTTGCAGGACAACTACGTGGAGGTCTGGGCCGACATGGAGAAGCACTTCGACGGCACCCCGGAAGGCCGGTGGTGATGGGCGAGACGACGCTCGCGCTTCTCGGGCTCGGGGCCATCGCGCTGTTCCTGTTCCTGTCCATACCGCGGCGCGGCAAGCGGCGCAGGCAGGGCGGCCAGGGCGACGTTCCGACCGGGAGCTGGACCTTCGGGGACGGCGGGGCGGATGGCGGCGGCGGTGACGGCGGCGGCGGGGACTGATGAAGCTATACACCTACTGGCGGTCATCCTGTTCCTACCGCGTCCGGATAGCGCTGAACCTGAAGGGGCGCGGCTACGACAGTCTGCCGGTTCACCTGCTGAAGGGCGAACAGGAGGATGCCGCCTATACCGCGATCAATCCGTCCGCCAAGCTGCCGACCCTCGTTTTGGACGATGGCGGGCGGCTGACCCAGTCGCTCGCGATCATCGACTGGATCGACGCGACCTGGCCGATGCCGCCGCTTCTGCCCGACAACCCGTACCAGCGCGCGCGGGTGCTCGCGGCCTCCTACATCATCGCGATGGACACGCAGCCGGTGACCAACTCGGGCACCGTCGCGTTCCTGCGCAAGCGGTTCGGCGCCAGCACCGACGAGGCCGCGGACTGGATGCGGCACTGGATGGCGAAGGGGCTAACCGCATTCTCCGCCAGCATCGACCGCGGGCAGCGTTTCGCCTTCGGGCAGGTTCCGGGGCTGGCCGAGATCTGCCTCGTCCCGCAACTCTACAACGCCCGGCGATGGGGGCTCGACATTGCCGAATGGCCGCAGCTCGCCGAGATCGAGAAACGCTGCATGGCCCTGCCCGCCTTCGCCGAGGCCGCGCCCGAGGCACAACCCGACGCCGAGACATGAGGACAGAATGACCGGACTGCTGCGTTCCTGGGTGGACAGCGCCAATACCCCCGACACCGATTTCCCGCTGAACAACCTGCCCTACGGCGTGTTCTCGACCGGTGACGGCACCATGTCCCGCTGCGGCGTGGCGATCGGGGACATGATCTTCGATTTGTGCCGCGCGGAAGGCGACGGGCTGGTGGAACCGGCGGCGACGCCCGTGTTCGACGTGTCGCACTGGAACGACTTCATGGAACTGGGGCCCGAGGCCTGGGCCGACCTGCGCACGCGGCTCACGGAGCTCCTGTCCGAGGGGTCGGAGCCCCTGCCGGGCTACCTGGTGCCGCAGGCCGAGGCGACGATGCACCTGCCGTTCCGGGTGACGGAATACACCGATTTCTACGCCGGCCGGCACCACGCGACCAATGTCGGCACCATGTTCCGCGGGGCGGAGAACGCGCTGCCGCCGAACTGGCTGCACATTCCCATAGGCTACAACGGCCGTGCGTCGTCGGTCGTCGTGTCCGGCACGCCGGTCCGGCGGCCCTGCGGGCAACTGAAGGGCCCCGACGATGCCGCGCCGCGTTTCGCGCCGTCTGCTCGTTTCGACTTCGAACTGGAAATGGGCGCCATCGTCGGCGTGCCGTCGGACGGACCCATCGGCGTGGCCGAGGCCGACGCCGCGATCTTCGGCTACGTCCTTCTGAACGACTGGTCCGCGCGCGACATCCAGGCCTGGGAATACCAGCCGCTCGGCCCGTTCCAGGCCAAGGCCACCGCGACCACGATCAGCCCATGGATCGTGACCGCCGCGGCACTGGCCCCGTTCCGCTGCGACACGCCCCCGCGCGAGGTTCCGCTGCTGCCCTACCTGCAGGAACCGGGCCCGATGCTCTACGACATCGCGCTCGAGGTCGCGCTGCGGCCCGAGGGCGGCGAGGAAACCGTCATCACCCGGACCAACTACCGCGAAATGTACTATTCGTCGGCGCAGCAGCTCGCGCACCATTCCTCCAGCGGCTGCCCGATGCGGGTCGGCGACCTGCTCGGCTCCGGCACCATCTCGGGACCGGAGAAGGACAGCCGCGGATCGCTCCTGGAACTGTCCTGGGGCGGGAAGGAACCGCTGGAACTGGCCGGCGGCGGAACCCGGTCGTTCCTCCAGGACGGCGACACGCTGACCCTGCGCGGCGCGGCGCTCGGCGATGGCTACCGGGTCGGGTTCGGCGCGTGCGACGGCACGCTTCTGCCGGCGGAGAAGCGCCCGGACTGGTGACGCCGCGGGCGGGTTGACCCCGGCGGCGCGGGCCGGTCATGTGCAGGTGATCCGGCCGGATCGCTTTTCGGAAAGGATGCCCGATGCCCCGCCTTCTCGTCCTCGCCGCCCCGGCGCTGTTCGCTGCCTCTGCCGTCACGGCGCAGGAGGTGACGCCGCCCGAGGACCTGCGCGCGTATTTCGAAACGGCGCTGGAGGACGGGGGGCCGATCTACCTCTATGGCAGCCGCCCGACCTGCCGCCCGTCCGCGTTTCGGATCGCGGAACTGACGGAGGAAGGCGGACGCATCCTCGCGGTCCCGGTTGAACCGGGGGAGGACGGCGGCGAAGCGGAGGACGACGAGACCGATACCCCCGACGCGCCGGAGAACGCGGAGGCCGACGACACCGACACGCAAGCGCCGGAACCACCGGAGGCCGCGCTCGCCTGGGCGCCCGACGGCTTCGGCGCAGGAATATTCCCGGCGGGACTGACCCATTTCGTGCTCGACCGCTTCTCGGAGGACGGGCGCACCGTGGCATTCACCTACGGCGGCATCTGCGACCGGGACGGCGAGTGGTGGCTGAATTGCGCGCCCGGCAACTTCGGACCCGGCGCGAACGAGATCGCCTACCTGTCCCGCGAACCCGATTGCCCCTTCATCGACGGCGCGGGCGAGGACTGACCGACGGCCAATGACTTGCGCAGTGCGCATGAATATGGAAGTTGTTCACCGGCTTTCCTGCATTCTGCGCACCGATGAACCTCCGCGACGTACAGATCTTCGCCGAAGCCGCCGATCTTGGCAGTTTCACCGCTGTCGCCAGGGCGCGGCACAGCGATCCGTCCTCGATCAGCCGGGTGATCGCGGGGCTGGAGGACGAACTTGGCGTGAAGCTGTTCGACCGGACCACCCGGCGCGTCACCCTGACCCCGGCGGGCGAGTTGTACCGTTCGCGCGTCGTGCCGCTGATCGAGGAAATCGAGCGGCTCAGCGCCAAGGCCCGTGACGCTGCGGCGCGTCCGTCCGGCACGCTGCGGCTGTCGGCGCCGGTCGCGCTCGGGCAACGGCTGATCCTGCCGCGGCTGAAACATTTCCGGGAGGCGAATCCCGACCTGCGGGTGGAATGCCTGCTGACCGACGCGACCCCGGACATCGCCGCCGAACGCATCGACCTCGCGCTGCGGCTGACCCCGGCCGTCACGGGCGACCTCGTGTCGACGGAACTGGCGGATACGGGGATGCGCGCGGTGGCGAGCCCCGGCTACCTCGCCGGCCGCGCCGCCATCTTCGCGCCGCGCGATCTTGCGAACCACGACTGCCTCTTGCCGCCGGAAGCCGAATTCGGCAGCCGCTGGCTGTTCCGCGACCGCACCGGGCAATCGGTGGCCCAGGCGGTCGAAGGCACGGTGTCGGTCACCAGTCTGACCGGCCGGCTCGCCGCGGCCGAGGCCGGGCTCGGCATCGCGCTCCTGCCCGGATGGCTCGTCGACGGGATGATTCTGTCCGGCGCGCTCGGCCATGTCCTGCCGGACTGGAACGTGACCGCCACCCAGACCGAAGGCGCGATCTGGATCGCCTACCCCGCCCGCGAAGTCCTGCCCGGCAAGACGCGCGCGGCGATGGAGTTCCTGCGCCGCGCGGTCTAGGCTTCGCGCGACCGCGAAGCCCGGGGGTGCGCGCCGATGACCGACTTCCTTCTGCTTGCCTTCATCTTCCTCATGGCCGGCGTCGTCTCGGTCCCGATCGCGGCGCGGCTCGGGCTCGGCTCTGTGCTCGGCTACCTGATCGCGGGGATCGTGATCGGCCCGGTGCTGGCGCTGCTGCACGTCGACGTCGTGCAGATCCAGCACTTCGCGGAGTTCGGCGTCGTCATGATGCTGTTCCTCGTCGGTCTGGAACTGGAACCGCGGTCGCTGTGGTCCATGCGGATGCAGCTTCTCGGCCTCGGCGGCGGGCAGATCGGCCTGACCACCGCCGCCGTGATGGCGGTCGGCATCCTGCTCGGGCTGCAATGGTCGGTCGCACTGGCCGTCGGTCTCGTGCTGGCCCTGTCCTCCACCGCCATCGTCCTTCAGACACTGGGCGAAAAGGGGCTGCTGCGTTCGGACGGCGGGCAGGCGAGCTTTTCCGTCCTCCTGACCCAGGACATCGCGGTGATCCCGATGCTCGCCTTCCTGCCGCTGCTCGCCCTGCCCGAACTGGCGGAGGTGCTGCATGCCGGCAGCGCGGAGGACGGCGAGAGCCACGGCAGCGGGCTCAGCCTCGTCGCGGATCTCAACGGCTGGCAGACGACGCTGGTGACGCTCGGGTCCATCGCCGCGGTGGTGGTGGGCGGGCATTACCTGATCCGCCCGATCTTCCGCTTCATCGCGATGGCGAACCTGCGGGAGCTCTTCACCGCCACCGCGCTGCTGATCGTGATCGCCATCGCGCTCCTGATGAGCCTCGTCGGGGTCTCCGCCGCGCTCGGCACGTTCCTCGCCGGGGTGGTGCTGGCGAACTCGGAATACCGCCACGAGCTTGAAAGCGACATCGACCCGTTCCGGGGGCTGCTGCTCGGGCTGTTCTTCATGACCGTGGGCGCGGGGATCAACTTCACCCTGCTCGGCGAGTTCCTCGTCCCGATCCTGGCCGCGACGCTTGGCCTGATGGCGCTGAAATTCGCGATCCTCTACGGCCTCGGCACCGTGTTCCGGCTGCGGGGCAGCGACCGCTGGCTGTTCGCGCTCGCGCTCGCGCAGGCGGGGGAATTCGGCTTCGTCCTGCTGTCCTTCACGGTCGATGCCGCGGTGATCCCGCGCATGCTGGCTGACCAGCTCCTGCTCGTCGTCGCACTGTCGATGCTGCTGACGCCCGCGCTGTTCATCCTGTTCGACCGGGTGATCGCGCCCCGCTTCGCCGCCGCCGAGGACCGCGAGGCCGATACGATCGACGAACCGGCGAAGATCATCATCGCCGGGCGCGGCCGCGTCGGCGGGCTGATCCAGCGCATCCTCGAAGGCGCGGGCTACCCGTCGGTCGTCATCGACTATTCTTCCCGCCAGATCGAGAACCTGCGCGCCTACGGCATCAAGACCTACTACGGCGACGCGACACGCCCCGACCTTCTCCATGCTGCCGGGATCGACGAGGCTAAGCTGCTGATCGTCGCGATCGACCAGAAGGACCAGATCGATCAGCTGGTGGACTACGTGGTGAAGAACCATCCCCACGTCCACGTCATCGCCCGCGCGGTCAACCGTCACCATGTCTACGATCTCTGGTGGCTCGGCTGCCGCGACATAATCCGCGAGACCTACGATTCGTCCCTGCGGATGGGGCGTTCCGCGATCGAGGCGCTCGGCATCCCGCGGGACCGGGCGCAGATGATGGTGGACGCCTTCAACGACGACGACCGGCACGCGATGATCGAGGCGGCGGAGCTTTACGATCCGGCGATCCCGGCGATCGAGAACACCGCCTATATCGAGGGCGTCCGCAACGTGCTCGGCCCGCGGATGGTGAAGCTCCGATCCCGCATGGGCGCGATCCGGGAAACCGGTATCGATCCGGGGCGCGAGGACGAGGCCGCCGCGGAGTAGCGCGGCCAGACCTGCCGTCAGCCGCCGCCGCGGTCGGTCCCGAGACCGGCGGCGCCGTGGCGGTCCTGCCCGAAGGCGATGCGGTGCCCGTCCGGGTCGGTCACGTCGAAATCGTCGCAGCCGTAGTGTGTCGGCCGGCGGATCTCCGTCGGGCCGACGCCTGCGGCCGTGAACTCGGCATGCAGCGCCTCGACATCCGTGACGTAGATGTAAGCCGCCCATCCGTGGTTGCCCGGAACCGGGGCCGAGAGATCGCGCAGGGACAGCGCAAGCGTCACCGCGCCGCGCTGGACGATGGCGAAGCCGGGCGGTTCGCCCCAGATGCCGTTGGTCGAGAACCCGAGCCGGCAATAGAACTCCGCCGAGGCCGCGAGGTCGGACACGTCGAGCACGGGCATGGCGCGCAGCGTTTCCATCGCCGTCACTCCGCCGCGACGGGCGGGCAGCGGCCCTCCCGCCAGAGTGTCGCGCCGGGCAGTTCGGGCCAGCCGAACGCGGTTTCCGTGGGCCCGTGATGCTGCATGTACGTCAGCCTCTCCATCGCCTCCTCCGGATCGGGGCGTTCGCCGGGAGCCACCCACCACATCGCGTGATGCGCGCCGCCGAACAGGCCGAACCATTCGCGGCGACGGGCGTAGAACCGGGCGTGGAGCGTGCCGAACACGAACCGGTCAAGCGACGCGCCGCCCCGCCAGACAGAGGCGTTGTAGATCAGCAGCGGATCGGCCCCGACACGGGTCTGGGTGGCATTGCCGCTGTCGTCGACGTGACGCCAGACGAAGCCGTCCATCCGTTCGGCGAGCGCGTTGATCCGGTCGAGGTTGTCCGCGAAATCGGCGATCCTGGGGTCGTCGATCGGGGCGACGAGACGGGCCACGTTGACCTCGAACAACTCGTGGTCCGGGCCGGGGGGCGGGATCGTTCCGTCCAGGTCGGTCATTCGCGTCCTCCTCCGGGCCATGTCGCCATGTCGGCGGCGATGGCGGCGCGGGTCCGCTCCACCGCCTCGGCCTTCACGGGTCCGAACCCGCGGATCTCGTCTGCAAGCGCCGCGATCCGGGCCGCCCGGTCGAGGTTGTCCGCGGTCAGCCCCGCGGTCAACCTTTCCAGAAGACCCTCGTATTCGCCGATCAGCGCCCGCTCCATCCGCCGTTCCGCGCTGTAGCCGAAGGGGTCGAACATCGTCCCGCGCAGGCGCTTCAACCGCGCCAGCCCGCCCATCGCGCGGCCCATCCACGGCCCGAAGCTGCGTTTGCCGGGGCGGCCACGGGCATCCTCGGGACCGTGCAGGATCGGTGGCGCGAGGTGGTAGCGGACCTCGAAACCGTCCTCGAACCGGTCTTTCAACCCGTCGAGAAAGCCGGTCTGCGTGTGCAGCCGCGCGACCTCGTATTCGTCCTTGTAGGCCATCAGTTTGTACAGCCCGCGGGCGGCGGCGTCCGACAGCGCGCCGGGCCCGCCGGCGATCGTCGTCTCTGCCTTCGCCACCTCTGCGACCTTTGCCCGGTAGCGGGCGGCGTAGGCGGCATCCTGGTAGGCGGTCAGTTCCTCGACCCGCCGCGCGACGACGCCGTCGAAAGTCACGGGCGCGGGTCGGGAAACCCCCGCCTGCGCGGCGGCGCGGGCGGGATCCTGCGCGGCGATGCGGCCCCAGAGAAACGCATCGCGGTTGGCGTCGGGCTTCACCCCGTTCATCTCTATCGCGCGGAACAGGGCCTTTTCCGACACGGGAACCAGCCCCGCCTGCCACGCCGCTCCGAGCATCAGGACGTTCGCGAAGACCGGGTCGCCAAGAAGGGCGTCGGACAGCGCGTTGGCGTCGATCACCGACAGCCTGTCCTCACCGCCGAAGGCCGTCGCGATGCGGGTGATGCGCTCCGCGGGCTTCAGGTCGGCATCGCGGTTGCGGGTGAAATCGCCGGTCGGCATCTCCGCACTGTTCAGCACGCCCCGGGTCCGTCCGGCGGCGTAGGTCGCGCTCGCCTTCGGGCTGGACGACACCACGAGATCGCTGCCGATCAGCGCGTCGGCCTGCGCCTCGTCGATCCGCACCTGGTGGATCGCGTCCTCGGACCGCGCCAGCCGGAGGTAGCTGAGCACCGGGCCGAACTTCTGCGCGAACCCCATGAAGTCGAGCACGGTCGCACCCTTGCCCTCGAGGTTCGCGGCCATCGCGATGAGCTGGCCCACCGTCACGACCCCGGTGCCGCCGACGCCGGTCACCAGCAGGTCCCACGGCCGGTCGAGCGACGGCAGGTCCGGCTGCGGCAGGTCCGCCGCGAGCTTCTCCAGCGTCCCGCCCATCTCGACCGGCGTGCGCTTCCTCAGGCTCGCGCCCTCGACCGTCACGAAGCTCGGGCAGAAGCCGTCGAGACAGGAAAAGTCCTTGTTGCAGGACGACAGGTTGATGCGGCGCTTGCGGCCGAATTCCGTTTCCACCGGCTCGACGCTCAGGCAGTTCGACGCGACGCCGCAATCGCCGCAGCCTTCGCAAACCGCCGTGTTGATGACCGCGAAGCGCTTCGGGTCGGCCAGCTTGCCGCGCTTCCGAAGCCGCCGTTTCTCCGTCGCGCAGGCCTGTGCATAGATCAGGATCGTGACGCCCGGGATCTCGCGCAGGTCGCGCTGGATACCGTCGAGATCCCGCCGGTGGTGGATCGTCACGCCGGCGGGCAGGTCGGCGGTGCGGAACCGTTCGGGTTCGTCCGACACGACGACCACCTTCTTCGCGCCCTCCGCCACCACCGAGGCCGCGATGCCCTCCACGCTGATCGGTCCGTCGACCGATTGCCCGCCGGTCATCGCCACGGCCTCGTTGTAGAGGATCTTGAAGGTGATGTTTGTCCCCGCCGCGATCGCCTGCCGGATCGCGAGGGAGCCGGAATGGTAGTAGGTGCCCTCACCGAGGTTCTGGAAGATGTGGCGGTTGCCGTTGAAGCGGCTGCGCGCGACCCAGTTCACGCCCTCGCCGCCCATCTGGATCAGGCTCGTGGTGTTCCGGTCCATCCAGCTTGCCATGAAGTGACAGCCGATCCCGGCCAGCGCCTCGGACCCGTCCGGCACGCGGGTCGAAGTGTTGTGCGGGCAGCCGGAACAGAAGTAGGGGGTCCGCGCGGCGCCCGGCACGAGGATCGGGGGCTGCGCGTGGGGCAGATCGTCCAGCCGCTGCGACAGGCCGGTGCCGAGGTTCATGTCGAGCCGCGCGGCGATGATCCGGGCCAGCATCGCGGGCGCGAGTTCATGCGTCCAGGGGATCAGCCGGTCCTGGTTCTCGTCCCGTTTGCCGACCATCCGTTCGGGTTTGTGGCCGGGGAAATCATAGAAGTATTCTTTCAGCTGGCTTTCGACGATCCCGCGCTTCTCCTCGATCACCAGGAGCTCGGTCTTGTCCGTCGCGAAGGCGAGCGCGCCGCGGTATTCCAGCGGCCAGACCATACCGACCCTGTAGATGTCGAGCCCCATCTCCGCCGCTTCCGCCTGGCCGATTCCGAGCAGGCGCAGCGCCTCCAGCGTGTCGCCGTGGGCCTTGCCGGTGGTGACGATGCCGAAGCGCGCGGGGTGTCCCCATTCGGCCCGGTCGATCGGGTTGGCGCGGGCGAAGGCGAACACGGCCTCCTTCTTCGCCTCCATCCGTTCCTCGATCTGGGACCCGGGCAGATCCGGCCAGCGGTAGTGCAGGCCGGTTTCCGGCGCGGCGTAGTCGGTCGGCGTGACGAAGGCGCGGTCGGCGGGCAGGTCGAAAGACATGCCGGATTCGACGATCTCCGAGATCGCCTTGAACCCGACCCACATCCCGCTGAAACGGCTAAGCGCGTAACCGTATTCCGCGAAGGGCAGGAACTCCGCCACGTTCGACGGGCTGAGCGTCGGCATGAAGAAGTTCATGAAGGCGACGTCGGACTGGTGCGGCATCGAGGACGAAACGCAGCCGTGATCGTCGCCCGCCACCACCAGCACGCCGCCATGCGGACTGCTGCCGTAGGCATTGCCGTGCTTCAGCGCGTCCGAGGCCCGGTCGACCCCGGGCCCCTTGCCGTACCAGAGCCCGAACACCGCCTCGCAGGTCTTGTGCGGATCGGTCTCGACCTGCTGCGTGCCGATCATCTGCGTGGCGCCGAATTCCTCGTTCACCGCGGGCAGGCATTCCACCCCGGCCGCGTCCAGCAGCGCCTTCGACCGCGCCATCTCCTGGTCGACCCCGCCGAGCGGCGAGCCGCGGTAGCCGGAGACGAAGCCGCGGGTATCGAGCCCTTCGGCCCGGTCCCGCCGCGCCTGGTCGAGGACGGCCCGCACGAGCGCCTGCGTCCCGGTCAGGAACACCCGGCCCTCTGTCCGGGTGTAGCGATCTTCGAGGGAATACTCGGCGAGAATCGGGGTCTGGTCGGTCATCTCATCCTCCCGTTTGCGAAAGAGGATACCATGACGGCGGGAAATCGGTTGCCAGAGTTCAGGCAGTCCGCAGGAATCTTGGGTAATCCTTGCGTTTTGAAAGTTGATCCTGAATGATCCATGCATGGAACTGACAGAAGCAGACACCAGGATCCTTCGCGCGCTTCAGCGTGACGGCCGGATTTCCAACCAGGACCTGGCGGAGCGCGCGCGCATGTCCGCGTCCTCCTGCTGGCGCCGCGTCCGCGACCTGGAGGCGGCGGGCGTCATCACCGGCTACCGCGCCACCATCGACCCGGAAGCCTGCGGGATGGACTTCCACGCGCTGGTCCAGGTCGAACTGTCGCGGCACGAACCGGAAAAGCTGCACCTGTTCACCGATGCCATCGCCACCCGGGACGAGATCGTGGACTGTTTCGCCACCACCGGCGATGCCGACTACCACCTGCGGGTGATCTGCCGGTCGAAGGAGGCGTATTTCACGTTCCTTGAAGACTTCCTGTTCCAGATCCCGGTAATTGCCCGCGTGCGGACCAACCTCATCCTCAAGGAAACCAAGCGCCACGGACGGCTGGCTCTCGACGCCCCCTGACCCTTGCGCGTCGGGCGCGGCGGGCTTAGCCCTGCCCCATGCGCGCGTTCCGCAAATCCATGCGTCCGTGGCAGCTTGCCGCGCTGTCCTGGCTGGCGGCCGGTCTCTGCCTCGTGCCGATCGCCGCGGTCGTCGTCGCGGCCTTCGGCGGCGGGCTGGACACGGTGCGCGGGCTCGCCGGGTCGGTCCTGCCGCGCTACGCGGGCGCCACCGCCTTCCTCGTCACCCTCGTCGCCATCGGCACCGCGATCATCGGCACCGGCTGCGCGTGGCTCGTGACGATGACCGAGTTCCGCTTTCGCCGCCTGCTGGAGATCGCCCTGGCGCTTCCGCTGGCCTTTCCCGCCTACGTTCTGGCCTACGCCTATACCGATTTCCTCGACCATCCCGGATGGGTCCAGACCACCCTGCGCGACATCACCGGGTGGGGCCCGCGCGACTACTGGTTCCCCGAGATCCGGTCGCTGCCCGGCGCGGCGCTGATGCTGATCCTCGTGCTCTACCCCTATGTCTACCTGCTGACACGCGCCGCGTTCCTCAGCCAGTCGGCCAACGCCTACATCGCGGCCCGAACGCTCGGACGCGGCCCCGGCGCGGCGTTCCTGCGGGTCAGCCTGCCGATGGCCCGGCCCGCGATCGCGGGCGGCGTGCTGCTGGCGGTGATGGAGACGATCGCGGATTTCGGCACCGTGTCCTATTTCGGCGTCCAGACTTTCGCGACCGGCATCTACCAGAGCTGGTTCGCCTTCGCCGACCGCGCCGCCGCCGCGCAACTCGCGCTGTGCCTGCTGGCGGTCGCGCTGCTTCTGGCATGGCTGGAACGGGCCGAGCGCGGGGACAGGCGTCACCACGGCGCCGGGCGGCGGTTCGAGGCGATGGCGCCGGCCCCGCTCGGGGGGCTCGCCGCGGCGGGCGCGATCCTCGCCTGCGCACTGCCCGTGGTGCTCGGGTTTCTCCTGCCGGCAGGGTTGCTCCTGTCGATGGGATGGGATTCCGGCCAGCTCCTGTTCGCGCCGCGCTACCTCGATTTCCTGCGCAACTCGGTGACGCTGGCGGGCATCGCCGCGGTGCTGACCGTGGCCGGTGCGCTGGTGCTCAGCGTCAACGCGCGGCTCCATCCCTCGCCCTCGTCGCGCGGGGCGATCCGGCTGGCCGGGCTCGGCTACGCGGTGCCGGGCGGCGTGATCGCCGTCGGCCTGATGGTGCCCTTCGCCGCCTTCGACAACGCGCTCGACGGCTGGATGCGGGCGACCTTCGACATTTCCACCGGGCTTCTCGTCACCGGCTCCATCTGGCTGATGATCGCGGCCTACATCGTGCGGTTCATGGCCGCCGCGCTGGCGGCGCACGACGCGGGGCTTTCGGCGATCAACCCCAACATGGACGCGGTGGCCCGGACGCTCGGCCGCACGCCGCGCGGGTTGCTCAGCGGGGTGCACCTGCCGCTGCTGCGGCCCTCGCTTCTGACCGCGCTCCTGATCGTCTTCGTCGACGTGATGAAGGAGCTGCCCGCGACCCTGATCCTCAGGCCGTTCAACTTCGACACGCTGGCCGTGCAGGCGCACCGGCTCGCCGCCGACGAACGCCTGGCCGAGGCCGCGGTGCCGTCGCTGGTGATCGCCGCGGTGGGCCTGTTGCCGGTGATCCTGCTCTGCCGCTCGCTCGGCCGCGAACGCGGCACGGGCCAGGCCTACGTGCCCGAGATCGAACCCGCGTCCTGACCGCCGCCCTGCGCAGAGCCCGTGCGCGCCGCTTCCGTCATGTTACGGCGGAGCCGGTCCAGCGCGCCGATCAATTCCCCGCGTTCCTCGGCCGTCATGCCAGATGCCGCGGCCACCGCCCCGGGCAGGCCGGTCAACCGGTCCCGCAGCGCGCGGCCCTGCGCGGTCAGGCTGATCCGCACGATCCGTTCGTCCGCCGTGTCGCGCCTGCGCTCGATCAGCCCCGCCCCTTCCATCCGCTTCAGAAGCGGGGTCATCGTGTTCGACTGCAGGTTCAGGATGCGCCCGATCTCTCCGACGGTGCGGGTGTCCTGCGACCAGAGCAGCGTCATCACCAGGTATTGCGGATAGGTCAGGCCGACCCGCGCCAGCAACGGCGCGTAGAACTGGTGGAATGCCTGGTTCGCCGAATAGGTGGCGAAACACAGGAATTCCGACAACGCCGCGTCACCCGCCTTCGATCCGTCCATGAAGCTCTCCCCCTTGCCGCTGTCATCCACAGTTTAATCGCGCACGATATACTCGCAAGGGATTGACCGACTCTCCCGACAGGACTAGTTGCATCGTGCACGACATAATCGTGCACGATTCTTTAGCGAGACGCGAAGGAGAGACGACATGAGCACGTTCACCACCGCAGACGGCACCGAGATTTTCTTCAAGGATTGGGGCAGCGGACAGCCGATCCTGTTTTCCCACGGCTGGCCCCTTTCGGGCGACGCCTGGGACGCCCAGATGCTGTTCTTCCTCGACAAGGGCTACCGGGTCATCGCCCATGACCGGCGCGGCCACGGGCGTTCGGCACAGCCGGCGGACGGCAACGACATGGACACCTATGCCGATGACCTCGCCGCGCTGATCGAGCACCTCGACCTGCACGACGTCATCCTCGTCGGCCATTCCACCGGCGGCGGAGAGGTGGCGCACTACATCGGTCGCCACGGCAACGACCGGGTCGCGAAGGCCGTTCTGGTCGGCGCGGTCCCGCCGCTGATGCTGAAGACCGACGACAACCCGGAAGGCACGCCCATCGACGCCTTCGACGGCATCCGCGCCGGCGTGGCCGGGAACCGGTCGCAGTTCTACCAAGACCTGACGACGCCCTTCTACGGCTTCAACCGCGACGGGGCCGAGGTCAGCCAGGGTCTCCGCGACAGCTTCTGGTCGATGGGGATGCAGGGCAGCATCGTGGGCCAGTACGCCTGTATCCACGAGTTTTCCGAGGTCGACTACACCGCCGACCTGAAGGCGATCACCGTCCCGGTGCTCGTGATCCACGGTGACGACGACCAGATCGTTCCGATCGACGCGGCAGGGCGCAAATCGGCCAAGATCATCGCCGACGCGCGGCTGGAAGTGATCGCGGGCGCGCCCCACGGCCTGGCGCAGACGATTCCCGACCGCTTCAACGCGTTGGTGCTGGATTTCATCGGCGGGGCGGCCTGACGGCCGCGACCACGGCCCCGGAACGACGAAGGGCGCCCCGCGGGGCGCCCTTCGGTTACAGCGGGACGGGCGGGATCATTCCCAGCCGACTTCGTTGAAGATTGCCTGCGCGGCCGGGGTGTTTTCGCCGAAGGCCGCAAGGTTCAGGTCGTCCATCCGGAACAGGCCGAGCGAGGCCGGCGCGGGGGCGAGCCCGATGCCCGGAACCGCGGCGTACTCGTTGTTCTGGTTGGCGAAGTGGGATTGCGCCTCCTCGGTGGTCAGCCATTCGAGGAACGCCACCGCCTCTTCCAGATGCGGCGCGTTGGCCGCAACGCCGGCCGCTGCCACGTTGACATGCGCGCCGGTGGTGGACTGGTTCGGGAACACCCAGCCGATGCGGTCGATGTCCTCGGACACGCCGTCGACCCCGCCCTGCACCGCGCGCAGGAAGTAGTAGGTATTGGCGACCGCGATCGAGCATTCGCCGGACACGACGGCGGCGAGCTGGTCGGTGTCGCCACCCTGCGGCGGACGCGCCATGTTGGCGACGACGCCCTCGGCCCAGGCCCGCGCGGCGTCCTCGCCGTCATGAGCGATGATCGAGGCCAGCAGCGACTGGTTGTAGACGTTGGAGGACGAGCGGATGCAGATCATGCCCTCGTATTGCGGATCGGCCAGCGCCTCGTAGGTCTGCGGCGGGTTATCGACGGCTTCGCGGTCGTAGAAGATGATCCGCGCACGCTGCGACAAGCCGAACCAGTGGCCCTCGGGGTGGCGCAGGTGGGCGGGGATTCGGCTTTCCAGCACGTCCGAGTCCACGGGCTGCAACAGGTCGGCCTGGTCGGCGCGCCAGATGCGGCCCACGTCCACGGTCAGGAAGATGTCGGCGGGGCTGTTCGCGCCCTCGGCCTGCATCCGGGCGATCAGCTCGTCGGCATCGCCCTCGATCCTGTTCACCTCGATCCCGGTGGCGTCGGTGAACGCCTGGTAGAGCGAGTCGTCGGTGTCGTAGTGGCGCGAGGAGTAGATGTTGACCTCCTGCGCGGTGGCGGCGGCGGTGCCGGCCGACAGCGCGAGAAGCGCGGCGAGGATGCGGGTCATGGGTGGCTCTCCCTTCCGGTTGGCGACTCGTTTTCCGACTATTTTTGTCGGACTAGTCTCGCCGCCCGTATGCGCCGTGGCTGCCGCAGTGTCAACCGGCTCGCGCTCCGGGGCCTTCCCCCGGCGGGCAACTTCCGCTAGGGACCGCCGCACCCAACCGAAGGAAAGGGAAAGATGGGCTACCGAGTCGTCGTCGCAGGCGCCACGGGCAACGTGGGCCGCGAAATGCTGAACATCCTGGCCGAGCGCCAGTTCCCGGTCGATGAGATCGCCGCGCTCGCGTCGCGGAAATCCCTCGGCACCGAATGCAGCTTCGGCGACAAGACCATCACTACCAAGGACCTCGACACCTTCGATTTCACCGGGTGGGACATCGCGCTGTTCGCCATCGGCTCGGACGCGACCAAGACCTACGCGCCGCGCGCCGCCAAGGCCGGCTGCATCGTGATCGACAACTCGTCGCTCTACCGCTACGACCCCGAGGTTCCGCTGGTCGTGCCCGAGGTGAACCCCGAGGCGGTCGAGGGCTACGCGGCGAAGAACATCATCGCCAACCCGAACTGTTCCACCGCGCAGATGGTCGTGGCGCTGAAGCCGCTGCACGACCGCGCCCGGATCAAGCGCGTGATCGTGTCGACCTACCAGTCGGTCTCCGGCGCGGGCAAGGAAGGCATGGACGAGCTGTGGGACCAGACCAAGGCGGTCTACAACCCCACCGCCGACGTACCGCCGGCCAAGTTCCAGAAGCAGATCGCGTTCAACGTCATTCCCCATATCGACGTCTTCATGGAAGACGGTTCGACCAAGGAGGAATGGAAGATGGTCGTGGAGACCAAGAAGATCGTGGACCCCTCGATCAAGGTCCACGCGACCTGCGTCCGGGTGCCGGTCTTCGTCGGCCATTCCGAGGCGGTGAACGTCGAGTTCGAGGATTTCCTCGACGAGGACGAGGCGCGCGACATCCTGCGGGAATCTCCGGGGATCATGGTCGTCGACAAGCGCGAACCCGGTGGCTACGTCACCCCGGTCGAATGCGTCGGCGACTACGCGACCTTCATCAGCCGCATCCGGCAGGACCCGACGATCGACAACGGCCTGTCGTTCTGGTGCGTGTCCGACAACCTGCGCAAGGGCGCCGCGCTGAACGCGGTCCAGATCGCCGAGACCCTCGGCGCGCGGGTGCTGAAGAAAGGCTGAATTCAGCCGATCGCGATGTTCCGGGGCCGGAGATTCTTGGCCCCGGACGAAATTCTTCGACATGGTTCCCAAGGAATCGCGGGTGCCGGGCGTCATAGCCCCGTGACACGCGCAGACAGGAGGATTTCGATGCGCTCTGCCATTTCCGTACTCGCCCTGCTCGCGGCCTCCCCGGCCGTGGCCGAGGATTTCCTCGTCCGGGCCGACATCGCCGAGGCGCTGGTCTACGCCCAGGATGCCGAGGTCACGCGCCGCGTGACGCTGTCCCTGCCGGCGGGCAGCCACCGCATCCTGTTCCCCTCGGACCGCGTGCATTCCGGGACCCCGCCGATCCTGTCCGCGCCCGAAGGCGTGAGCGTCGGGCGAACCGAGCCGATCAGCAATTACCTGCTGGAAGAGGGCGAGCTTGCGTCGGAGGCGGAGGCGGATGCCCGCGCCGCTGTCGAGGCCGCCGAGGACGCGGTCGACGCCGCCCGCGCCGAGGTCGAGACCGCCGCAGGTTCCGTCCGCGCCGCCGAGGTGCAGCAATCCTACCTGACTTCTCTTGCCGGCGGCGACAGCGCCACGCTGCCCGACGATCCGACCGCCCTGCCCGCATTGCTCGACGCGCTCGGCAGCGGCATGGCGCGGGCGGCGGCGGCGGTGCAGGCCGCACGCGCGGCGCAGGCCGAGGCGCAGGAGGCACTCGACGACCGGGCGCGCGAGCTCGCCGAGGCCGAACGCGCGCTGGCCGACCTTCGCCCCTTCGGCGACAGCGTCGATGTCTGGGCCGTCAACGTGTCGGCCGAGGCGGAGACCGACCTGACCCTCGACATCACCGAGTTCGTCGATTCCGGCTGGCAGCCCAATTACGAGGTGCGGCTGGACAGCGAAACAGGTGCCATGCGGCTCGACCGGCGGATCGCGTTCTGGGCCGGCGGGCTGATGCCGTGGCGCGATGTCTCGGTCACCTTCTCGACCGCCGACCCGGTGCGCCAGCGCATGCCGTCCGAGACCTATCCCTCGCTCGCCTCGATCCACGACGCGCAACCGCCGCGGCCGCTGCCCTCGGTCCAGTACGAAAGCGGCGCCCTTCGCGACAGCGTCGCCGCGCCGCGCAGCGAGGCGATGCTGGAACCCGCCGTCGTGGTGGAGGACCAGACCGGCGCGCCGCTGGTCGAGGGGCTGTCGCTGACCTACCCCTACCTCGCGCCGGTCACGCTCGGGCCCGACGGCGGCGCGCTGCTGCCGTTCGGCACGCTCGAGATCGAGGCCGAGCTCATCAACCGCGCCGTGCCCCGGATCGACGAAACCGCCTTCCTGATCGCGGATTTCGAGAATGCGACCGGCGAGCCGATCCTTCCGGGCGACGCGATGTTCTTCCGCGACGGCGACCTCGTCGGCCGGGGCGGCGTCCCCTTCGTGCCGCAGGGCGGCGAGGACGAATGGGCCTTCGGACCGCTCGACCACATCCGCCTGACCTGGACCGACCTCAGCCGCGACACCGGCGACCGGGGCGTGTTCGTATCCTCAAGCACCGAGCATCGACGGATCGAGCTGACGATCGAGAACCTGGGTGCCGAGGCCGAAACGGTGCAACTGCTCTACGCGACGCCGTTCTCCGAGCAGGAGGACCTGGAGATCGACGTGGAAAGCTCGGTCCAGCCGGACGACACCGCTTGGGAGGACCTGCGCGGCGTCTACGCCTGGGACCTGAACCTCGCCCCGGGACAGGAACAGGACGTGTCGCTCGGGTTCCGGTTCCAGTGGCCCGAGGGCCAGGTCCTGAACTGGTACCCGTGACCCGCTCGCGCGCGGGGGCGTTCAGCCCCCGCCGCCTTCCACCAGCGCCTTGAGCCGCGCCAGGCCGTCCTCGTAATCCGTGCCGACCCAGTCATCCATCTTCAGCCCGAGCCAGCGGCCGATGGGCGAATTGCCCATGTCCACGTCGAGGCCCCAGACCACCCGGCTGCCGTCGCCCTCCGCATCGACCACGAGCCAGGCCAGCGCCGTCCCCATCTCGCCGAAGTCGAGGTTGCTGCGAACCTCGGAGTTTTCCTCCGACACGACGATTTCCTGCCGCCCGTTCCCGACCTGCGGGTCCTCCGACGTCCAGGCCATCGTGTTGCCGACGCCTTCCTCGGGGCCGCTGAACACGAGGTCGACATCCGAAGCACGCGCGATCCACGGCGACCATTCCGTCGAGCGCTGGAGGGAATTCAGGTAGGGAAAGACCTGTTCCGGCGGGGCGTCGATGACGGTCTCGCGTTCGATGATGACATGGCGCGGCATGAGGTAGGCGCCGCCGACGAAGACAAGCGCGACCACCACCAGGACGGCCAGCACGATGCGCAGGATTCTCATGGATCCGCTCCCTCCCGTTTCCGGGGCGAGACTAGCACGAAGTGCCGCGCGGGTCGCCCGTCAGAGCGGCGAGAAGGTATCGGTCGCGCCGTCGTAGGCCTCCATGTCGCCGTCCCCGATCTCGATCCACAGGCCGTGCAACGACAATTGCCCGGATTTCACCGCCTCGGCCACCACCGGGTAGCCGAGCAGGTTGCGGAGCGAGACCTTCACGCCCTCGAACTCCATCGCCCGCTGGCGCGCATCCTCGCCCTCGACGCCATCGATCGCCTGGAAGGCCGGCCGCATCTCGTCGAGCCAGCGGCCGACGAGGCTCGAATCGCCTTCGAGGTGCGGCGCGCGGCCCTCGCACATCTCGCGGCAGCCCTGCACCCCGCCGCAGCGGGAATGCCCCATGACGATCAGGTGCTTCACCTTCAGCGCGCCGACCCCGAACTCGATCGCCGCGCCGGTGCCGTGGTGGCCGCCATCCGGCAGGTACGTCGGCACGAGGTTCGCGATGTTGCGGTGAACGAAGATCTCGCCCGGTCCGGGACCGAGCAGCGATTCCACCGTCACCCGGCTGTCGCAGCACGCCACCACCATCGCCGAAGGCGTCTGCCCCTCGTCGGCCAGCTTTCGGAAATAGTCGCGGCTGTTGGCGTAAAGCCCGTGCAGCCAGTGGTGGTACTGCTTGCGGAAGTGCGGCGGAAGCGAGCTGACGTTGCTGAGGTCCATGTCCAGTCCTTGTTAGGGATCCTTCGAAACAGATAGCCCTGCGGCGGATCCATCAATCCATTTTTCACACTTCGCGGCAATGGTCCCCGGCGGGTGTGAGTGGATGTGGAGAGGGCTGGTTATGTCCAGGCCGGTCAGCGACCTTGAACATGATGAAACCGCGCGGTTCGATCCCGCGCGGCTGGAACAACTGTGCCGCGACAAGGGCGAGGCCCGTGCCGAGACCGAGGCCGCCGAGGCGCTGGACCGCATCGCCCGTCTGTTGGGCGAGATCTCGGACGGCGACGGGCTGCCGCAGGTCCGCTTTGCGGCACGGGTCGAAAGCCTGATCGCGGCGGCCGACAAGATCGGGATGGCGACGCTGGCGCGGGTCGCGCGCGACGTGCGCATCTGCCTCGACCGCGGGGACCCCGTAGCGCTCGCGGCGACACGGTCGCGCCTTGGCCGCGTTGGCGAACGCTCGATCCACGCGATCTTCGATCTCGACGACCGGATCGTCTGACCGGCCCCGCCGGGTCTCCCCCTTGCGCCCCGCACCGCGCGCGCTAGGCTGCGCGCGCGAGAGAGCGGGGTGCGAATGCAACCGAAATTCACCGAGGCCGCGGCTGCGGCAATTCCCGTCCGGCTGGTACCGGAGGACGGCGCGGCCGACGCGCGCGCCGCGCTGTCCGGACCCGGCGCGGCCTGGGTCGAACGGATGGGGTTTTCCGGAAAGGCCGGCGAAACGCTGGCCCTGCCCGACGCCGAGGGCGGCGTCGCCTGCGTCCTGGCCGGAACCGGCCGCCCCGCCAGCCGCCCGCGCTTTGCCGTCGGTGCCGCCATCGCCGGCCTGCCCGAGGGCGACTACGCGCTGGAATCCTGGCCATCCGACACCGGCGAGGCCGAGGAACTGGCGCTCGGCTTCCTGCTGTCGCAGTACCGGTTCGACCGTTACGCCCGCCAGTCGATGCCGAAGGCGCGGCTGGCCCCGCCGCCCGACGCCGCGATGGCAGCCCGGGCGGAACGCATCGCGGAGGGCGAGTGCCTCACCCGCCGCCTGATCGACACCCCGGCGGAGGACATGGGCCCCGACGCGCTGGAGGAGGCCGCGCGCGAACTGGCCGAAACCCACGGCGCGGGCATCGCGGTGACCGAGGGCGAGGCGCTGCTGGACGCGAACTTCCCGCTGATCCACGCGGTCGGACGCGCCGCGGACCGCGCCCCCCGTTTGATTGAGATCACCTGGACCGGCGCCGCGGACGGGCCGGAAATCACGCTCGTGGGCAAGGGCGTCTGCTTCGACACCGGCGGACTGAACCTCAAGCCCGGCGCTTCGATGGGCCTTATGAAGAAGGACATGGGCGGCGCGGCCACGGTGCTCGGCCTGGCCCAGATGCTGATGGCCGAACCCGCGCCGATCCGGCTGCGGGTGCTGATCCCGGCGGTGGAGAACGCGGTCTCCGGCCCCTCGTTCCGGCCCGGCGACATCCTCACCGCGCGGAACGGCAAGACCGTCGAGGTCAACAACACCGACGCCGAGGGCCGGCTCGTGCTGGCCGACGCGCTCGCGCTGGCGGTGGAGACGCCGCCCGATCTGCTCGTGTCGATGGCGACGCTGACCGGCGCGGCGCGGGTCGCGCTCGGCCCCGACATCGCGCCGTTCTTCTCCACCGACGACACGCTCGCCGCCGCGCTGTCGGACGCCGGCGCCCGGGTGGCGGACCCGGTCTGGCGCCTGCCGTTCCACGCCCCCTACGAACGCATGATCGAACCCGGCATCGCGGATCTCGACAACGCGCCGAAGGGTGGCATGGCCGGGGCGATCACCGCGGCGCTGTTCCTGCGCCGCTTCACACAGGATCACCCGCGCTACGTGCACTTCGACATCTACGGCTGGTCGCCCTCGAACGCCCCGGCCCGCCCCAAGGGCGGCGTGGGACAGGGCGCGCGGGCGCTTCTCGCGATGCTGCCGGGGGTGACGGCGGGATGAACGACATGACCGACAACCGCATCCTGCCCGCGAACGGCCGCGTCGCGCACAATTCGCTGCGGGGTCAGGTCGAGGCCGAGCGCTTCGTCGAGGGCCGCTGGACAATGGTGCAGCAGCCGATGGCCAACATCACCGACGAACCCGGCGGCCGGCGCACCAGCCAGCTCCTGTTCGGGGAACGGTTCCTGGTGCTCGAAGCCCGCGACGGCGTTGCCTTCGGGCAGGCCGACCGCGACGGCTATGTCGGCTACATGACCGCGGGCAGCCTGACCGAACCGGTGGAGCCGACGCACTGGGTTTCCGCCCTGGCGACCCATCTCTATCCCAAGGCCTGGGTGAAATCGCCGCCGGACGTGTCGATCTTCTTCGGCTCCCCGGTGCAGGTCGTCGCCGAGCGCGAGGACTTCCTGCGCATCCAGACCGGCCATTTCGTGCCCCGCGCGCACCTTCAGCCGCTCAAGGCCCGCTACTCCGACCCCGCCGGTGTCGCCGACCTGTTCCTCGGCTCGCCGTACCTCTGGGGCGGGTCGAGCCGGTGGGGCATCGACTGCTCCGGCCTGATCCAAATGGCGTGCCTGGCCTGCGGCATCCCCTGCCCGCGCGACAGCGACCAGCAGCAGGCGATCCTCGGCCGCGAACTCGACCGCGCGGAGCCGTTGCGCCGCGGCGACCTGATCTTCTGGGAAGGCCATGTCGGCTTCATGGCGAACGACCGGATGCTCCTGCACGCCAACGCACACCACATGGCCGTGGCCTACGAACCGCTGCGCGAGGCCGCGGCGCGGATCGAGGAAAAGGGCGGCGGCCCGATCACCGGGCGCAGGCGGATCGAGTAGGCCTATTCGACCGCGCGGATGAGCTTGCGTTCGAGAACCCGCAGGACCGTCTTGAGGTCGTGTCCGCGCTTGAGGATCCGCCCGTCCATCCCGATCACGGCATAGGCCCCCTGCTTCGCGGCGAGTTTCGGGCGCTTCTCGATCCGGTAGAGCGGCTGTTCCGCCGAGCGGCGGAAGATCGAGAATACAGCGACATCCGACAGGAACGACATCCCGTAGTCGCGCCATTCGCCCGCGGCGACCATGCGTCCGTAAAGCCCCAGGATCACGCCCAGTTCGCGCCGGTCGAAGGCCACCGTATCGGGCGCGGCGGAGTGGGCGCCCATGCCGATCTGCATCACCATGACCGAAGCGTGACGAAACCCGCTGCCGAAATCAAGCGCCGCCGTCGGGCACGGGGATCCGCAGCCGTTGCGGCAGCAGGCTGTTCATCCGCCGCACATGCTCCGGCAGACAGGCGGTGCGGAAGTCGTAGCGCTCCACGACCGAGGCGCGGGCAGCAGGCCCGATATGGGCAAAATCAGCCGGGTTTTGCAGGATTTGAATAACTCTCTCGGAAAGCGCATCGGAATCGAAGAAATCGACCAGAAAGCCGGTCTTTTCGTCCTCTATCGCCTCCCGTACCGGCGGCACGTCCGACGCGACGATCGTGGCCTCCATCGCCATCGCCTCCAGTAGCGACCACGACAGCACGAAGGGCACCGTCAGGTAGATGTGGCAGCGCGACAACTGGATGATGCGGCAGAAATCCTCGTAGGGCACCCGGCCCACGAAATGCACCCGGTTCCAGTCCACCCGGTCGCCCACTTCGCGTTCCATCTCGGCGCGGTAGCCGCCCTCCGTCCCGCTCTGGCGGCCGTAGGACACCTCGTTTCCGCCGATCACGATCGCCCGCGCGTTCGGCCGAGCGTCGAGGATGGCGGGCAGCGCACGCATGAAGCGGTGGAAGCCGCGGGTCGGCTCCAGGTTGCGCGCCATGAACGTGAACACCTCGTCGGCGCGGGTGAGCGGCGCGTCGAGCCGCCCGAGCGTCAGCGAGACATCGCGGTTCGGCCGCAGCCGGTCGGTCCGGATCCCGTCGTGGCAGACGTAGATCTTGTCGTGGAACGAGGCCGGAAAGGTATCGCGCTGCCAGAACGTGGGTGACTGGCCCAGGTCGACGGTCTGGATGTTGGCGAAGTTGACCGCGTTCCGCGCATGCATGACGTATGGCGCGTGTTCCGAGGCCGGGAACTCGGGGTCGAAACCGACCGACCCGCCCTTGGCGAGGTAGAAGTACTCGAAGAACCCCAGGATCGGCACGTCCGGCCAGAGCTGTTTCAGGAACGTCAGCTCGCCCCACCCGACATGCCCCAGGATCAGGTCGGGGCGGAACCCCTCGGATTCGAGCTTCTGGCAGGCCAGCACCACGCCGAACCCGTTGCCCGCGCATTCTTCCCAGTAGGCCGACAGCGGGTACGGGTCCTTCGGTGGACCCTTGTGCGGGGCGTAGCGGATATGGGCGATGCCCGGGATCGGCGGCAACTCTCGCTGCGACAGGGCGACGATGCGATGCGCGCCGCTGGCGGCCAGCCACTCGGCGAGATGCTTGTACTGCCCCGGAAAATTCTGGTGCACGATCAAGAGGTTCATGGTCACAGCCCGGTTGTCCGCGGCGCAGACTGCCCCGGATCGCCGCCGAAGTCACCTGCCGGGCGGTTGTCCTTCCCCGCCCGGGCGCGATAGACGGGGGCGAAGCGAGGCCCGGATTCGCATGACCCTCACAGCAAAGATCGCCTGGGACGATACCATCCTTCCCTTCCAGCTCGACCGCTCGGACATTCGCGGGCGGGTGGCGCGTCTCGACGCGACGCTCGACCAGATCCTCGGGCAGCACGACTACCCCGCCGCGGTCGAGGCCGCAGTCGCGGAGATGACGCTGCTGACCGCGATGATCGGCCAGACCATCAAGCTGCGCTGGAAACTGTCCCTGCAACTGCGCGGCGACGGGCCGATCCGCCTGATCGCGACCGACTACTTCGCCCCGTCGAAGGAAGGCGTTCACGCCCGCATCCGCGCCTTCGCGAGCTACGACGAGGAGCGGCTCGATTCCTCCGGCCCCGCCTTCCCGCAGACCGGGCGCGGCTACTTCGCCATCCTGATCGACCAGGGCGAGGGCACGACCCCCTACCAGGGCATCACACCCATCGCCGGCACCGCGCTGAAGGACTGCGCCGAGGCCTATTTCGCCCAGTCCGAACAGCTTCCGACCCGGTTCGCGCTCAGCTTCGGCAAGGAGGTCAACCCCGACGGCAGCACCGGCTGGCGTGCGGGCGGGGTGATGCTGCAACTGATGCCCAAGGCGCCGGTGCGGCCCGGTGGCGAAGGCGGTTCGGGCGAGGACGGGCTCCTGTCCGCCGAGGATATCCTCGACGAATCCGATGGCGAGGACTGGCGCCGGGCCAACATGCTTCTCGACACCGTGGAGCCGCCGGAGCTGATCGGCCCGGGTGTCGCGCCCACCGACCTGCTCGTGCGGCTGTTCCACGAGGAAACGCCGCGGGTGTTCGACGCGCAGCCGGTCGGCTTCGGCTGCACCTGTTCGGCCAACAAGGTGCGGCAGTCGCTGTCGATCTACTCCGCCCGCGACATCGCGCACATGACGACCGATGACGGCATCGTCACCGCCGATTGCCAGTTCTGCGGCGCGCATTACGAATTCGACCCGGCAACACTCGGATTCGAGGCACGGGACGGCGATGACGACGACGGGAACGGGGACACGGGTGGGGATTGACGCCGCCGGGCTGGCCGCGGCCGTCGCGCGCCCCGGCCGCCCGTCATCGGACTACGACCTGAACCCCGATGTTGCCCTGCCGCCGGGGCGCAAGCTGCGCCCCGCGGCGGTGCTGATCGCGGTCGACGAGGCCGGACAGCGGCCCGAGATCATCCTGACCAAGCGCGCGTCTCACCTGAAGCACCACCCGGGCCAGATCGCCTTTCCCGGCGGCAAGGTCGACGCGACCGACACGGGGCCGGAGGCGGCGGCGCTCCGCGAGGCGCGGGAAGAGATCGGGTTGCCGGATGCCGAGATCCTCGCCCGGCTGGAGCCGCATGAAACCGTCACCAGCTACGCCATCACCCCGGTCCTCGCCCGGGTGGCGGCGCCGTTCGAGCGGCGACCGGAACCGGGCGAAGTGGCCGAGGTGTTCTCTGTGCCGCTCGACTTCCTGATGGACCCGGCGAACTACCGCGTGGAACGGCGGCTGTGGCGCGGGACGTGGCGGGCCTTCTACGTGGTGCCGTGGGGGCCCTACTACGTCTGGGGTGCGACGGCGCGGATCCTGAAATCCGTTGCCGACCGGGTGGCGGGATGAAGCTGCAGGCCGACTGGCTCCGCGATCCCGGCACGGCGGCGGTGATGCGGATGCTGACCGGGGCCGGGCACCAGGCCTATTTCGTCGGCGGCTGCGTGCGCGACGAGCTTCTGGGCCGCGATGTCGGGGACATCGACATTTCCACCGACGCGCGCCCCGAGACGGTGATGAAGCTCGCCGAACGGGCCGGCCTGAAACCCGTCGGAACCGGCGTCGACCATGGCACGGTCACGGTCGTCGCCGAAGGCCAACCGCACGAGGTCACGACCTTCCGGCGCGACGTGGAAACCGACGGTCGCCGCGCGGTGGTCGCGTTCTCGGATCGGATCGAGGAGGACGCGGCGCGGCGTGACTTCACCATGAACGCGCTTTATGCCGACTCCACGGGCGAGGTGCTCGATCCGACCGGCGAGGGGCTATCCGATCTCTCTGCACGGCGGCTGCGGTTCATCGGGCGACCCGAGGATCGGATCCGCGAGGACTACCTTCGCGCGCTCAGGTTCTTCCGCTTCTCGGCCTGGTTCGGCGACCCCGACGCCGGGTTCGATCCCGATGCGCTGGCTGCGATTTCGACCCTGAACAGCGGTTTGGAGACGTTGTCGCGCGAGCGGGTGGGCCACGAGATGCGAAAGCTTCTCGCCGCGCCCGACCCGGCCCCGGCGGTCGGGGGAATGGCCCGGACGGGCGTGCTGCCGACCCTTCTGCCCGGCGCGGAGACCGCCGCGCTCGCGCCGCTCGTCCACCTCGAGGCGGAGCAGCGCATCGCGCCGGACTGGCTGCGCAGGCTGGCCGCGTTGAACCCGCCCGAGGCGACCGAACGCCTTCGCCTCAGCCGGCCGGAGGGGCGGCGGCTCGACACCATTCTGAACGCCGTGGGCACCGCGGCGGGGCCGGGGGAACTCGGCTACCGCCACGGTGCCGACATCGCACGGGATATCCTGCTCCTGCGCGCCGCCTCGCTGTCGCAGCCCGTGCCGCCCGGGGCGCTGGCGCAGGCGGAAACCGGCGCCGCCGCAACCTTTCCGCTGCGCGCGGCCGACCTGCCGGACGGCGTGACAGGGCCGGAGATCGGGCGGATGCTGGCGGACCGCGAATCCCGCTGGATCGCGTCCGGTTTCACTGCGACGCGCGAGGATCTGCTCGGCTGACAGGACATGGCGGGAGGACGCCGGGCCCGGCATGGTCATTCCGCCGCACCCGGCCTATATGGGCTCGGGCGAGGCCCCCATGTTCCGCTTCTTCGAATCGCTGGTCGACCCCTACACGGACTACCCCGAGACGGATCATCCGCCCCGGCGCCTGTTCGCGTTCCTGTGGGACTACTCAAAGCCGTTCCGCGGCCTCTACCTCGCGACCGCGCTGGTTTCCGTCGTCGTGGCGGCGGTCGAGGTCGGGCTCCTGTGGTACATGGGCCGGGTTGTCGACATCCTGTCGAACGGCGCGCCTTCCGAAACCTTCACGCGCTACGGGCTCGAACTCGCGCTCGTGGCCGGTTTCGTGCTCGTCCTGCGCCCGCTCATCCAGGGACTCGACGTCGCGCTTCTGAACAACGCGATCCTGCCGAACTTCGGCGCGCTGACGCGGTGGCGGGCGCACAGGCAGGTGCTGCGCCAGTCGGTCGGATGGTTCGAGAACGATTTCGCCGGCCGCATCGCGAACCGGATCATGCAGACCCCGACCGCGGCGGGCGACGCGATCTTCCAGGTCTTCGACGCGATCACCTTCGCGCTCGCCTACCTCGTCGGGGCGGTCGTCCTGCTCGCGGAGGCCGATATCCGGCTGGCCATCCCGCTGGTGATCTGGCTGATTCTCTACGGGCTGCTGGTGCGCTGGACGATGAAGAACGTCGGCCCGGCGTCGAAGGCGTCGTCTGATGCCCGCTCGATGACCACGGGCCGCGTCGTCGACAGCTACACCAACATCCATTCGGTGAAGCTGTTCGCCCATCACGACCGGGAAATCGACTACGCCCGCGAGGCGATCGAGGAAACCCGCCGCACCTTCGGGCGCGAGATGCGGATCTTCACGACGATGGATGTCTGCCTGACCGCGCTGAACGGGTTCCTCATCGTGGCCGTCGTCGGGTGGGCGGTCTGGCTCTGGGGACAGAACGCCGCGACCGTGGGCGTCGTCGCCGCCGCCACCGCGCTGACCCTGCGGCTGAACGCGATGACCGGCTGGATCATGTGGGCGCTCAGCACCTTCTTCCGCTCGCTCGGGGTCGTCGCCGAGGGGATGGAGACCATCACGCAACCGATCGAGCTGACCGACGCCGGCGCCGCACGGCCCCTGCGTCTGACCGAGGGCCGGATCGAGTTCCGCGACCTGTCGCATCACTACGGCCGCGCGGCGGGCGGGCTCGATTCCGTCGACCTGGATATCGCGCCGGGCGAGAAGGTCGGGCTCGTCGGGCGGTCCGGCGCGGGCAAGACGACGCTGGTGAAGCTGTTGCTGCGGTTCTACGACGCCGAGCACGGCCGCATCCTGATCGACGGGCAGGACATCCGCGAGGTGACGCAGGACAGCCTGCGCCGCGCCGTGGGCATGGTGCAGCAGGACAGCTCTCTCCTGCACCGGTCGGTGCGCGACAACATCCTCTATGGCCGTCCCGACGCGTCCGAGGCCGAGATGATCGCGGCGGCGAAACAGGCCCATGCCCATGACTTCATCCTCGATCTCGCCGATCCCGGCGGCCGCACCGGCTACGACGCCCATGTCGGCGAACGCGGTGTGAAGCTGTCCGGCGGCCAGCGGCAAAGGGTGGCGCTCGCCCGCGTGATCCTGAAGGACGCGCCGATCCTGATCCTCGACGAGGCGACGAGCGCGCTCGACAGCGAGGTCGAGGCCGCGATCCAGGACACGCTCTACGGCATGATGGAAGGCAAGACCGTGATCGCCATCGCCCACCGGCTGTCCACCATCGCGCACATGGACCGGATCGTGGTGATCGACGCGGGCCGGGTGGCCGAACAGGGCACGCATGGCGAGCTTCTCGAACGTGGCGGGCTCTATGCCTCGTTCTGGCACCGGCAATCGGGCGGGTTCATCGGCGTGGAGGCCGCCGAATGACGATGTTCCGCCCCGTCGTCCGCTGGCTCGCGGGCATGATCGACGCCTTCGCCCCGGCCGAAGGCCCGCCGCCCGCGGCGCTCTGGCCGTTCATCCGCTGGTGCCTGTCCGGCGCATGGGGCGTGATCATCGTGGCCTCCGTGATCTCGGCCCTGGCCGGGTCGCTCGAGGTGGTGACCGCCTGGCTGCTCGGCCTGATCGTGGACAGCGTGTCGGGGGCGGAGGACCGGGCCGGATACCTTGCCGACAACTGGCCGCTTCTGGCGGTGTTCATCGCCTTCTTCCTCGTCGCCCGGCCGCTCGCCTTCGGATCTTCCGCGGCGCTCAACGGGATCACGCTGCCGACCAATATCTACCCGCTGATACAGTCGCGCCTGCACCGCTGGACGCTCGGCCACGCGATCACCTTCTTCGACAACGATTTCGCCGGCCGTATCGCACAGAAGCAGGCCCAGACGGCGAACGCGCTGACCCTGACGGTGAACGAAACCATCAACGCGGTGGTGTTCGCCGTATCCTCGCTGATCGGCTCCGTCCTGCTGCTCGGCGCGATCGACTGGCGCGTGGCGGCGCTGCTGGCAGTGTGGCTGGTGCTCTATTTCTGGATGATCGGCTGGTTCCTGCCCCGCATCCGCAAGCGGTCCGCCGCGCGGGCCGGGGCGCGGGCGATGGTGACCGGGCAGGTCGTCGACACGATCACCAACGTCAAGACCGTGAAGCTGTTCGGCCATACAGAACACGAGGACCGCGCCGCGATCTCGGCGCTCGGCACGTTCCGCGACCGCGTGCTCGAATTCGGCGCGCTGTCGACCGGGTTCCGCTTCGCGCTGATGACGGTGGCGGGGCTGCTTCCGGCGGGGCTGATCCTCGCCACGATCCTGTTGTGGCGGCAGGGCGTCGCCACCCCCGGCGACATCGCCGCGACGGGTGCCGTGTCGATGCGGATCGCGCAGATGACGGGATGGGTCAGCTTCACGCTGATGGGCATCTACTCCTACATCGGCGAAGTCGAAGACGGGATGCGGACGCTCACGCCCCGGCACGAACTGACCGACGCCGAGGGCGCCCGGCCGCTCGGCCCGATCAGCGGGCGGATCGCGTTCGAGGACGTGAGCTTCGCCTACGGGCAGGAAAGCGGTGGCGTCGACGGCATCGACCTGGTGGTGGAACCCGGCGAAAAGCTCGGACTCGTCGGCGCGTCGGGGGCCGGAAAGTCGACGCTCGCGGCGCTCCTGATGCGTCTCTACGACCCCGAACAGGGCCGGATCACGCTGGACGGAACCGATATCCGCGAAGTCACGCAGGACAGCCTGCGCCAGCAGATCGCGATGGTCACGCAGGAAACCGCGATGTTCAACCGCTCCGCCCGCGACAACATCCTGTACGGCCGCCCCGATGCCACCGAGGACGAGATGGTGGCGGCCGCGAAGCGCGCCGAGGCCGACGATTTCATCCGCGACCTCGCCGACCACAAGGGCCGCACCGGGTACGAAGCATACCTGGGCGAACGCGGCGTGAAGCTGTCGGGCGGGCAGCGGCAGCGCATCGCGCTGGCCCGCGCCTTCCTCAAGGACGCGCCGGTTCTGGTGCTGGACGAGGCCACCTCGGCGCTCGATTCCGAGGTCGAGGCCTCGATCCAGGCCGCGCTGTCGCAGGTCATGGAAGGCAAGACCGTCATCGCCATCGCGCACCGGCTCTCGACCATCGCGGCAATGGACCGCATTCTCGTGATGGACAGGGGGCGCATCGTGGAGCAGGGAACCCACCAGGAGCTTCTGGACTCCGGCGGGCTTTATGCGCGCTACTGGAACCGGCAATCGGGCGGGTTCATAGGGCTGGATCAGGCGGCGGCGGAATGAAGCGGGTGATGATCATCGGGCAACCGGGCGCGGGCAAATCCTGGCTCGCGCGGCGCCTGGGCGAGATGACCGGGTTGCCGGTCTACCATGTCGACCAGATCCACTGGCTGCCGGGTTGGGTGCAGCGCCCGATGCGCGACCGCATCCGCCTGTCGAACGGCGTCGAGGCGCGCGACGAATGGATCTACGAAGGCGGCCTGTCGGCGACCTGGGACAACCGGCTCGACCGCGCCGATACGCTGATCTGCCTCGACATGCCCTTCGCGCTCAGGATCTGGCGGGTGTTCTGGCGCACGCTTCGGGATTTCGGCGACAGCCGGCCGGATCTGCCCGAAGGCTGCCCCGAAAGCTTCGATCCGGAGTTCTGGCGCTACATCTGGCGCACCCGCCGCAGCGCGCGTGTCCGGATGCAGGCATTCACGACGGCGGCGGGCAAGCGCGCGACCGTCTACCACTTCCGGTCCCCGCGCGAGGTCAGGGCCTTCCTGCGTGATCTCGGGCCGCATCGTCACGGCGCTGGCATCCCGGCGCCGATGACGTAACGGCGGCCTGATCCCGATGGCCGAGGTCACGATCCGGCGCCTCGGCCACCTGGGCGACGGCATAGCCGAGGACGAGACGGGCGCGCCGGTCTACGCGCCGCGAACCCTGCCGGGCGAGGTGGTGGCGGGCGAGGTCGAGGGCAACCGCATCGACGCGCCACGTATCCTCACCCCCTCGCCCGACCGCGTGCGCGCGCCCTGCCCTCACTACCGGTCCTGCGGCAGCTGCCAGCTTCAACACGCGAGCGACGGTTTCGTCGCGACCTGGAAGCGGGAGGTGGTGACGGCAGCACTCGCGGCACAAGGGCTTTCCGCACCGGTCCTCGGTCCCGACACTTCGCCCGAGCGCAGTCGCCGCCGCGCGACCCTCGCCGGGCGGCGGCTGAAATCCGGCGCCCTCGTCGGCTTCCACGGCGCGCGGTCCGGCACCGTGGTCCCGATCCCCGACTGCCGCGTCCTGTCGCCCGACCTGATCGCCTGCCTGCCCGCGCTGGAGGCGATGGTGCGCGAGGGCGGAAGCCGCAAGGGCGAGATGTCCTTGGCCCTCACCGCGTCGGACACCGGGATCGACTGCGCGGTGAGCGGTGGCCGGGCGCTCGACACCGCGCTGTTATCGACCCTGCCCCGCCATGCAGACACGTTCCTGCGGCTGACATGGAACGGCGAAACGGTCTTCGCAGCCGCCCCGCCACGGTTCCGCTTCGGCACGGCGGAGGTCGAACCGCCGCCGGGGGCGTTCCTGCAGGCGACGAAGGCGGGCGAGGCCGCGCTGACCGCCGCGGTGATGGAGGCGGTCGAGGGCGCTGCCGGCATCGTCGACCTATTCGCCGGGTGCGGGACCTTCACCCTGCCGCTCGCCGCGACCGCCCCGGTTCACGCGGTGGAGGGCGAGGCCGCGCTGACCGCAACGCTCGACCGTGCCGCGCGCCACGCGGCCGGCCTGAAACCGGTGACGGTCGAGACCCGCGACCTGTTCCGCCGGCCGCTGACACCGGACGAGCTTTCCCGCTACGACGCCGCCGTGATCGACCCGCCGCGTGCGGGGGCGGAGGCGCAGACGGCGGAACTGGCCCGCGCCCGGATCCCGCGCATCGCGATGGTGTCCTGCAACCCGGTGACCTTCGCGCGCGATGCCAAACTTCTGGCGGAGGCGGGCTATAGGATCGAGCAGGTCCAGGTCGTCGACCAGTTCCGCTGGTCCACCCATGTCGAACTGGCGGCGGCCCTGCGGCTGACCTAGCGGTCGCGGGCGACGATGAACCGCGCGAGATCGCGCAGGGGATCCGCCGCGGCGCCGTAACCCGACAGCGCGTCGCAGGCTTCGTCCGCCAGCGCATCCGCCCGCGCCCGCGCCTCGTCGAGGCCGAGCAGCGAGACGAAGGTCGCCTTCCCCGCGCCGCCGTCCTTGCGTAGCCGCTTGCCCGCCGCTAGCTCGTCCCCGGTCACGTCGAGGATGTCGTCCGCGACCTGGAACGCGAGACCGATGGCGGCGGCGTAGCCCCGCATCGGCGCGGGATCGGCACCGCCGAGCACCGCGCCCGCGACGGCGGGCCACTCGATCAGGCGGCCGGTCTTCAGCCGCTGCAACTCCACGATCTCGTCCAGCATCAACGGCCGCGCGGCGGTCTCGGCCGCGATGTCGCGTGCCTGGCCGAGCACCATGCCCCCCGCCCCCGCCGCCCGCGACAGACCCGAAACAAGGGTAATCCGCACATCCGCCGGGCCGACCTCGGGCCGCGACAGAAGCTCGAAGGCGAAGGTCAAAAGCGCGTCGCCAGCCAGGATCGCGGTGGCTTCGTCCCACGCGACGTGAACCGTCGGGCGGCCACGGCGCAAGTCATCGTCGTCCATCGCGGGCAGGTCGTCGTGGATCAGCGAATAGGCATGCACCGCCTCCACCGCCGCGGCGACCGGCATCGCCCGGTCCGCGTCGACGCCGTGCAGCCGGGCGGAGGCGAGCGCAAGGTAGCCGCGCACGCGCTTGCCGCCGTCACAGGCGTAGCGCATCGCCGCGGCGACCGCGTCATCCCCGAAATCGGACAGGGCCCCGGCCAGCCAGGCGCCGATCTGCGCCTGCGCCGCGGCCAGTTCCGCACGGATCACTAGAGCCCTTCGGCGGGCTTCGTGCCGGTCGGCTGGCCGCCCGCGTCCAGCGTGATCTGCGCGACCTTTTCCTCGGCCTCGCGCAGTGTCTTCTCGCATCGGGCCTTGAGCTTCTGGCCGCGGTCGTAGAGCGCGATGGATTCCGCCAGCGCCACGTCGCCGCGATCCAGCTTGGTGACGACCTCCTCGAGTTCCTTCAGCGCGGTCTCGAAGGTCATCGTCTCGAACTCGTCGTCGCTCATGTCCGCTCCATCAATCCGGCCACGTGGAGGGCGACCGAAGCCGCCAGCGCCTGAAGATCATAGCCGCCTTCGAGTGTCGAGACCACGCGCCCACCGCAGACCTCGTCGGCGACGTCGCAAAGCTCGCGGGTGAGCCATGCGAAATCCTCCGTCAGCCAGTTCAGCCCGGCGAGCGGGTCGTCGGCATGGGCATCGAACCCCGCCGAGATCACGATCAGGTCCGGGTCCCAGTCCCGCAGTTTCGGGAACACGCGGTTGCGGTAGAGCATCCGCATCTCGTCACCGCCGGTGCCGGGGCCGAGCGGCATGTTGACGATGTTGCCGGTCGCGCCCCGCTCCGCCACCGCGCCGGTGCCGGGATAGAGCGGCATCTGGTGGCTCGACAGGAACAGCGCGCGGGGTTCGTCCCACAGGATGTCCTGCGTTCCGTTGCCGTGATGAACGTCGAAATCCACCACGGCGACCCGCTCCGCGCCGTGGTGGTCGAGCGCGTAACGCGCCCCGATCGCGGCGTTCCCGAACAGGCAGAACCCCATCGCGCGGGTCTTCTCAGCATGGTGGCCGGGCGGGCGCATGGCGAGGAAGGCATTGCGGTGTTCGCCGCCCATCACCGCGTCCACCGCCCGCCTGATCCCGCCGACGCCACGCATCGCGGCCTCCCACGACCCCGGCGACACGAAGGTGTCCGGATCGAGCCCCGCCATGCCCGCTTCGGGCACCGCGTCGCGGACGGCGTCGATGTGGGATTGCCGATGGCAGGTCAGCACGTCCGCCTCGGTGCCTTCCGGCGCATCCTCGCGCACCAGCGTATCGAACTCCGGCGCCGACAGCGCGCGCTCGATCGCCTCGATCCGCTCGACCCGCTCGGGGTGGCCCTCGGGCGTGACGTGGCGATGCGAGGACGGGTGGGTGAGAAGAAGCGTCATCAGTCGGGCGCCAGCATGTAGCCCGCGCCGCGCACCGTCTGCAGGTAGCGCGGCTGCTTCGGGTCGGCCTCCAGCTTGCGGCGGAGACGGGTGATCTGGACGTCCACCGCACGTTCCTGGGCCTGCCCGCCATCGGCCTTGTCGCGGCCGAGATCCTCGACCAGCTGCGCGCGGCTGACGGCCTGGCCCGGGCAGGCGGCGAAGATGCGCATCAGGGCGGCCTCCGTCGCGGTCAGGCGGATCTGGGTCTGGCCCTGCCACATCTCGCCCCGTTCCAGGTCGTAGCGCACCGACCCGAGATGCAGGACCTTCGGCAGCGCGTCGGGTTCGGTCGGCGGCGGCAGGCGGCGCAGGATCGCGTTGATCCTGAGCAGGAGCTCCTTCGGCTCGAACGGCTTGGCGAGGTAGTCGTCGGCCCCGGCCTCCAGCCCGGTGATCCGGTCGGAGACGTCGCCCTTCGCGGTCAGAAGCAGGATCGGCGTCGTCAGGTGCGTGCGCAGATCGCGCGTCAGCGACAGCCCGTCCTCCCCCGGCATCATCACGTCCAGCACGATCAGGTCGAATTCCAGACCGGACAGAAGCCGCCGGGCATGGGCCGCATCGCGGGCGACGGTGGTGATGAAACCGTTGCGGATCAGGAACTTCTGCAACAGCCCGCGGATGCGCTCGTCGTCGTCGACGATCAGCAGGTGCGCCGCATCGATCATGTCTGCCCCTCCCCGCCCTCACGGTAATGGCGGAGCAGTTCGGGATCCATCATCTGTTCCAGAACCAGACGGAAGCCCGCGACCGCCTCGGGGCCGGCCGCGCGGTAGGCGGCCCGCATCCGGGCGCGCTGTGCGTCCGACAGCTCGCGTTCCAGTTCCACCCCGGCGTCGGTCAGGTAGAGATGCCGCTCGCGGCGGTCGCGCTTGCCGACGCGGGCCTCGACCAATCCGTCCTCGATCAGCGTCCGCAGCACCCGGTTCAGCGACTGCTTGGTGACGCCGAGGATCGCCAGGAGCGTGTTGACGTTGGTTCCGGGCGAACGGTTGATGAAGTGGATCGCGCGGTGATGGGCGCGGCCGTATTCCTTTTCCGCGAGGATCCTATCGGGGTCGGCAGTGAAGCCGCGGTAGGCGAAGAACATCGCCTCGATCCCGCGCCGCAGCTGGTCGTCGGTGAGGAACAGCAGGCTTTCGCCCGATGTCGGCTGCTGCGCCGTGCCGCGGTCTGCCATCGATCCCTCCTTCGTCGCGGGTATTTTTATGTCAGCCTTGTTGACTTTCCAAGACTCAACTGTTAGCCAACGCCGGGTTTTGCGAAACATTATGACCGATCCGGCCCTAGGTTGCGCAACAATCCGAAACTTCGGCCTGGAGGAAGAGACGATGGCTGGCTCGTACGACGACCGCGACGGGATGATCTGGATGGACGGAAAGCTCGTGCCCTGGCGCGACGCGAACGTTCACATCCTTACCCACGGACTGCACTACGCCTCGTCGGTATTCGAAGGCGAGCGCGCCTATAACGGCACCATCTTCAAGAGCCGCCAGCACTCCGAGCGGCTGCTGTTCTCGGGCCGCCAGCTCGACATGCCGATCCCGTGGACGGTCGACGAGATCGAAGCGGCGAAATACGAGGTCATGAAGGCCAACGGCCTGACCGACGCCTATGTCCGCGCCGTCGCCTGGCGCGGATCGGGCGAGGACATGGGCGTGAGCTCCGCCCGCAACAAAGTCCGCCTCGCGGTCGCGGCCTGGGAATGGGGCAACTACTACGGTGACGCGAAGATGAAGGGCGCGAAGCTCGACATCTCGCGGTGGAAGCGCCCGAGCCCGGAAACCATCCCGGTCCATGCCAAGGCCGCGGGTCTCTACATGATCTGCACCATGTCCAAGCACGAGGCCGAGGCCAAGGGCTGCTCCGACGCGCTGTTCATGGATTACCGCGGCTACGTCGCCGAGGCGACCGGCGCCAACATCTTCTTCGTCAAGGACGGAGAGGTCCACACGCCGACGCCGGACTGCTTCCTCAACGGCATCACCCGGCAGACCGTGCTCGGGATGCTGGAGGAACGCCAGATCAAGGTCCACGAACGCCACATCATGCCGGAGGAGCTGGAAAGCTTCCAGCAATGCTGGCTCACCGGCACGGCGGCCGAGGTCACGCCGGTCGGCCAGATCGGCGACTACAACTTCGAGGTGGGCGAGATGACAAAGGGCATCGCGCAGGCCTACGAGGATCTCGTTCGCGCCTGACGCGGGATCGGGCGCGCGGGATGCCGCGCGCCCGGATACGTCATTCGGCGGCCATCGCCATCAGGTCCTCCTCGGCGACGAAGTTGACCACCGCGCGCGGATCGGACGCGCAGGACACGTCGGCGACGTTGTCCATCACCCGCTGCAACAGCGCGAGGTCGGGGCCGGCGGCGAAGCCACGGTAGACCACGTCGACCCACAGCGCGCGGGTGCCGGTTTCATCCAGAACCTCGTGAACGGACACGTTGTTGAGATGGTCCCGACCAAACTCGGCCGAGACCGCTGCCTCGATATGCTTGTGCATTTGACTGCTCCGGTTTCTTATGCCCCGAAGTTATCAACAGGCTAACCGCCTGTGAATCAGCCCTAAAACCGGCGGCGCGCCTGTGTGGCGCTTTTGCCCTTGGTCGGTCCGGTCAGTTCGGCGGCATGTCGATGGAGAGCGCGCCGGTGGCGATACCGCGGACCGGGAAGGTTCGCCCGTCCTGCGTCGTCGCCTCGCCCTCGCCGATCAGCACGACCTGGAACGCCGCGCCGTCCTCACCGTAGAGGAACCCGCGCCCGCCTGGGAACCGCATCGTCAAGCTGGCCCAGTCGCCGCCATCGGCGCCGGCGAGTACCCCGGTGCGCCAGTGTACCTCGCCCGAACCCGTCAGCACCCCGTCCGCGGCCACGAGGTCGAAGGTGCCGCCCGAACTCGGGTCGTGGCCCCAATCCTCGACGTTCACCATCGTCAGGGTGCCGGTCGACCCGTCGAACCGCGCCTCGGCCGGGTAGGACTGGCTGATCGGGGCGAAGACCTGGTCGCGGTAGCTGTCGATGCCCTGCGCGACGCCGATGACGGCGAAGTTGCCGCCATAGGCCCCGGCCTGCGGCGCGCCCGCCGGTCCCTCGGGCCGGGTGAAGCCGTGGGCAAGCTGGAACCGCAGCGAAGAATGCGCCGACGGCCGTGCGGGGTTCGCCGAAACCAGCATCGTGCCGATCCGCGTGAGCGCGCCCATGTCCTCGGTCGCCTCCTGGCCGACATAGGCCTCGTCGCGGTAACCCTCCGCGGTCTCGCGCGACAGCGCCGCGTACTGGCGCGTCGCGGTGGCCTGCTGGGTCAGCACCAGGCCGTCGATCACCTCCGCGAAGTGGAACACCCCACCCTCGGCGTCGAAGCAGAGGTCGGTATAGAGGTATTCCCGCGCCGAGGGTTCGGTCGCGCCCTGCCAGTACTCGGCGACACCGAAACCGGCCTCGTATGGGCAATCCTCGATCCGGTGCCAGGGCGTGCCGCCGATCTCGGACAGGCTCCGCGCCGGTCCTCCGGCCGCTGCCGGTGTCGGTGTCGGTGCCGGTGTCGGTGCCGCGGCCTGTGGCGGTGGCGATGCAGGGGCCGTCGCGGGGGCGGGCGCCGGGGCTGCCCCGGCGATCAGCTGCGCGACCTGCGCGCGCAACAGTTCCAGGTCCGCGTAGACCAGCCCGCCCGTCGCCTCTCGCCCGTTCGTTTGCTGCCAGGCCCGGATCGCGGAATAGAGGCTTTCGTCGACCATTCCATCGACCGGGCCGGGATCGAATCCGAGCTGCGCCAGCGCGGCCTCGGCCTCCCTCACCAGGTCTTCCTGCGCGGCGGCGCCGAACGGCAGGACTGCGAATAGAAGGGCGAACGCGAAACGGCGCGGCATGTCGAAACTCCATCAACCAATCGCGGGCAAGGCTGCGTCGGGGCGGGGGATTCGGTCAATGCCGGGGGCGAAGGCCCTTTGCGGCCCCGCCCCGACTTCGCTATTCCCGGAACCGAGGACAGGGCGGAGCGGCAGGGTGGCGAAGGCCAGGGGCAGGCGGAAGAAGACGGCGCGGACCGGCCTTCGGGACCGGGCGAGGACGGCGGCGCGCTGGCTGAGGCGCGGGGCGCTCGGCCTCGTCATCGCCGCCGTCGCATGGGTCGCGATCTACGCGGTCGTGCCGGTTCCGGTGACGCCCTACATGATCTCCGAACGCCTGCGGCTCGGCAGCCCGCTCGACCGAGACTGGATCCCGATCGAGGCCATGAACCCGGACCTCCTGCGCGCCGTCGTCGCCGCCGAGGATGCCAATTTCTGCCTGCACTGGGGCTTCGACATGAGCGCGATCCGTGCCGCGATCGCCGAGGGTGCGCGGCGCGGCGGGTCGACGATCAGCCAGCAGACGGTGAAGAACGCCTTTCTGTGGCACGGGCGGTCCTGGCTGCGAAAGGCGCTGGAAGCCGCGATGACCCCGGTGATGGAACTGATCTGGTCCAAGCGCCGGGTGCTGGAGGTCTACCTGAACATCGCGGAGTTCGACGAAGGCGTGTTCGGCGCGGAGGCCGCGTCGCTGCACTATTTCGGCGTCTCCGCCGACGCGCTGACCCCGGCACAGGCCGCCCGTCTCGCCGCCGTCCTGCCCGACCCGCAGGGGCGGTCGGCTTCGCAGCCCTCGGACTTCCTGGCCTCGCGCGCGCGGTCTATCGAAAGCGGCGCGGCGACCATCCGCACCGATGGCCGCGACGATTGCTTCGCCGATTGAATTTCCGCGGCGAGAGGCGCAAAATCGCCGGATAACAAGGGGCCCGAGCAGAACATGACCCGTCTCTACCACTTCGTCCTCTCGCCTTTCTGCCGCAAGGTCCGGCTGGTCCTGGCCGAGAAACGGATCGAGGTGGAGCTGGTCGAGGAGCGCTACTGGGAACCGTCGGCGGAATTCCTGCGCCGCAATCCCGCCGGGCAGGTCCCGGTCCTCCGGATCGACGGGATGACACTGTCCGACAGCCAGGCGATCTGCGAGTACCTCGAGGAAACGGTGCCGGAACCCTCGCTCATGCCGCGCGAACCCCGCGCCCGTGCCGAGGTGCGGCGGCTGGTCGGCTGGTTCGACGACAAGTTCCACCACGAGGTCACGGCCAACCTCGTCTACGAACGGGTCAACAAGAAGGTGATGCGCGGCGGCTACCCCGACGGCAAGGCGGTCAAGACCGGCGCGGCGCGGATCAAGTTCCACCTCGATTACATGGCCTGGCTGCTCGACCACCGCCGCTGGCTCGCCGGCGACCGGATGACGCTGGCCGACTTCGCCGCGGCCGCGCACCTGTCCTGCCTCGACTACATCTCGGACGTGGACTGGAACCGGTCGGAAGCCGTGAAGGACTGGTACGCCAAGATCAAATCGCGTCCCGCTTTCCGGTCCATCCTCGCCGACACGGTACCGGGTTTCATCCAGCCGCAGCACTACGCGAACCTGGACTTTTGACATCCCTCAAGGCGGCATTGCGGGCCGAGGCGCTGGCGGCGGGGTTCGCCGCGATGGGCGTCTGCCGCCCCGACGCGATCCCCGACGCCGCCCCCCGCCTGCGCGCCTTCCTCGACGCGGGCCGGCACGGGCAGATGGGCTGGATGGCCGACCGCGCGGCCTGGCGCGGCAATCCCGCCGCACTCTGGCCCGAGGCGCGCTCCGTCATCATGCTGGCCGAGACCTACACGCCGGACGACGACCCGCTGGGGGCCGTGACGCGACGGGACCGCGCCACGATCAGCGTCTACGCGCGGGGCCGGGACTACCACGATCTCGTCAAGAAGCGGCTGAAGCGTGTCGGCCGCTGGCTCCTCGACCGGTGCGAGGGCGCCGAGATCAAGGTTTTCGTCGACACCGCCCCGGTGATGGAAAAGCCGCTCGGGCAGGCCGCCGGGATCGGCTGGCAGGGCAAGCACACGAACCTCCTGTCCCGCGACCTCGGCAACTGGTTCTTCCTCGGCGCGATCTTCACCACCGTCGATCTCGAACCCGACGCGGCGGAGGGGGAACACTGCGGCTCCTGCACCGCCTGTCTCGACATCTGCCCGACCGACGCCTTCCCCGCGCCGTTCCAGCTCGACGCGACGCGCTGCATTTCCTACCTGACGATCGAACATCGCGGGCCGGTCGACCCGGCCCTTCGCAAGGGTCTCGGCAACCGTATCTACGGCTGCGACGACTGCCTCGCCGTCTGCCCTTGGAACAAGTTCGCCAAGGCCGCGACGGAAACCCGCTACGCCGCGCGCGACGGCCTCGTCTCGCCTCCGCTGGAAGACCTCGCGGGGCTGGACGACGCCGCCTTCCGCGACAGGTTCTCCGGGTCTCCGATCAAGCGGATCGGCCGCGACCGCTTCGTGCGGAATGTCTGCTACGCGATCGGCAACAGCGGTGAAAAAAGGCTCGAAACCGCGGTTTCGGGTCTTCTGACGGACCCGGACGCGGCCGTCGCGGACGCCGCCGCCTGGGCACTGGAGCAACTCGCATGAAACTGCTGATCTTCGGCTACGGCTACACCTCCGCCGCGCTGGCCCGGGCGATCGAGGACACGGAGATCGTCGCCACCACCCGCAGCGCCGAGAAGGCGGAGGCGATGGCCCGGGAGGGTCTCACCCCGCGGCTCTTCCCCGGCGACGATCTCGGCGACGACATCGCGTCGGCCAGCCATATCCTCGTCAGCGCCGGTCCGGAGGACGGGCGCGACCCGGTCCTCGCCCGCCTGCGTCCGGCCTTCGAAACCGCGCGGCCGGAATGGGTCGGCTACCTTTCCACCACCGGTGTCTACGGCGACCACGGCGGCGACTGGGTGACCGAGGAAACGCCGGTCGCCCCCGGCACCGAGCGGGGCCGCGCCCGCGCCACGGCGGAGGCGGAGTGGCTCGACCTACACCGACACCACGTCCTTCCCGTCCACGTCTTCCGCCTCGCCGGGATCTACGGCCCCGGCCGCGGCCCGTTCGAGAAGGTCCGCCGCGGCACCGCCCGAAGGATCGTGAAGCCGGGGCAGGTGTTCAGCCGCATCCATGTCGACGACATCGCGCAGGTGCTCCTGGCGTCGATGGCCCGGCCCGATCCCGGCGCGATCTACAATGTCTGCGACGACGATCCCGCCCCGCCCGAGGACGTGATCGCCCATGCCGCGGAACTGCTCGGCCTGCCGGTGCCACCCGCGATTCCCTTCGAGGAAGCAGACCTGAGCCCGATGGCCGCGTCGTTCTACGCCGAGTCGAAGCGGGTCGATAACACCCGCATGAAACACGACCTCGGCGTGACGCTCCGGTATCCCGACTACCGGACCGGACTCGCCGCGCTGCTGCGCGACGGCGAATAGCCATTTTCCGTTAACCCGTTTTGCGGTATCCCCGGTCCCAGGACCGAGCAGACCCGAGAGCAGCAGAATGCGCCTCCTTACCCTTGCCCTCCTCGTCGCCCTGGCCACGGCGGGGTGTTCCCGCTTCGCCAGCTACGACGGACCCGAGGTCACCCGCGTCGTCGTCATCAAGTCGAGCCGCCAGCTGTTGCTGATGCACGGCGAGACGGTTCTCGAGGCCTACGACTTCGAACTCGGCTTCGCGCCCGAGGGCCACAAGGAAATCGAGGGCGACGGCCGCACCCCGGAAGGCAGCTACGTCATCGACCGGCGCAATCCGAACTCGGAATACTACCTGTCGATCGGCATCAGCTATCCCAACGAGACCGACGTGGCCGCGGCGCGCGCGCTCGGCTTCTCCCCCGGCGGCGACATCTTCATCCACGGCACCCCGCGCGAATTCCGCGGGCGAGAGGACTGGACGGCGGGATGCATCGCCGTGTCGAACGGCGACATGCGGGAAATCTACGCGATGGTCCGGGACGGAACGGCGATCGACATCTTCCCCTGACCCCATCTTTGTCCCCGAAATATCTCGGGGGTCCGGGGGCAGCGCCCCCGGTGGATCGACGCGCGCCAGCGCGGCGAAACAGCGCCATCGGGCCGGGTAAACTCCGGGTCACGGCCGTGTCTGATCGTCCGGGACGCGCCGTCGCCGGGGCTATACGCCCGTTCGACGCTGAAATTCGTCCACTGGACGAATTTCCGGGCGCGCCATTGCCGGGGCTACGCCCGTTCGACGCTGAAATTCGTCCACTGGACGAATTTCCGGGCGCGCCTCACCCCCTGGGGGCGTTCGCGGGGCCGGCGGATCCGCCGTCGCCTGTCAGCAGCGTCCACCAGATCTTCCCGGTCGGTTCCTGGTACCAGGCGAAACCCAGGTCGCGCGCGGCGGGGTCGGTGATGACGTCGCGGGTGTCGGGCTGTTCCATCCAGGCCGTGAAGGTCTCGATCTCGGTCTCGTAGGTCTCCGAGATGTTCTCGCCCAGGACGGTGCCGGTGTAGCCCGCGCGGCGCGCCCGGTCGATCGGCGAGGATCCGTCGGATCCGAAGTGCCAGGGCCGGTTCTGCACCGCCATGTCGCGCGAATGGGTCGCGGCGGCGGCGTTCAGCTCGGCCGAGAACCGCAACGCCGGGGCGCCTGACGCACCGCGAACCGCGTTCGCGCTGTCGAGGATCCGGAACTGCACCGCGGCGGGATCGCCGATGTCGTAGACCGACGGCAGGGGCCGCCCGTCCGCGCCGAGCTGGCGCGGCGCGCGCATCGTCGAACAGGCGGACAGCGCCATCGCGCTCACGCCCAGAAGAAGGTGACGTCTGTTCATCGGTGTCGTCCTGGCTTGCCCGGCCTCGTTGGACCGTTCCCATACATCTCGCCGCGGGTCGGGGCAAACACGACCGGCATCTTTCCGCACGGCCCCGCGCGGGCGAAGATTGCAGAGACCCGCGGCGCGGCGTATTTTGCGCAAAGTTTATGCACCACCCGTTAACGAGAAGGGATGCGACCCATGAGCAGGGGTAACAGGATCTCTCGCCGCGGTTTCCTTGGGACTGCGGCCGTCGCGATGGCCGCCCCGGCGATCGCCCGTGCGCAGGCCGCAATGGAAGGCTCGACCGAGATCGAGCGCGACATCACCCAGTCGAGCCGCCACAACATCTCCAGCTTCCGGACGCTGGACTGGCAGCCCTACTTCGAGAACACGCGAAACGGCGCCGTTCTCGTCGACATCACCAGCCGCGCCCTGCATTTCTGGAGCGAGGACCAGTCGATCTACCGGCTCTACCCGACCTCGGTGCCGCTGACCGAGGATCTGACGCGCCGCGGCCGGACCGAGGTCACGCGACTCGTCGAGGGCCCGGACTGGCGACCGACGCCCGCGATGCAGGAACGCAACCCCGAATGGCCGGACTACGTGCCGCCGGGGCCGGACAACCCGCTCGGCACCCACGCGCTGTACCTGAGCTGGCAGTATTACCGCATCCACGGCACCCACGACACGCGCAAGATCGGGCGCCGGTCTTCCAATGGATGCATCGGGCTCTACAACGAGCATATCGCGGAATTGTACGGACTTACGCGGGTCGGAACGCAAGTGTTGCTAATTTGACGACACCGGCCTTTTCTCGTGCCGCGCCGCTTTTCGGGGTGATTGCAATGGCCTGCCATTGCTGGTTAAACCGAGACACGAGGTACAGTCTTGGGTGCCCTTGACGGTGCAATAGTGCGCCGAAGGGGCGTATCTTGGAGGATACTATGAAGAAACTCGCACTCGCTGCCGCCCTTTCGGTCGCTGCCACTTCCGCCTTCGCAGGCGGCTATGCAGAGCCGATGGTGGAACCGGTTGTCATCGTTGAGGACACCTCGTCCTCGGCTGGCGGCATCCTGGTGCCGATCCTGGCCCTGATCCTGATCGCTGCCGCTGTGGCCGCCGACTGATCAGACCGGATACTCGGTTAGGAAAAGGTGGTCCCGCCTGGGGCCACCTTTTTCTTTTTCTGCACTGACGGACGGGCCGCCCCGGCGGCCGATGTCCCGGAAACCCGGCGTTAGAGCCCGGTTTCCGCCGCGATCTCCGCGCGCGACTTCCGCGCCCGTTCGGTCGCGGACTTCAACTGGCCACAGGCTGCCATGATGTCCTCACCCCGCGGGGTCCGGATCGGGCTGGCGTAACCGGCCTTGTAGACGATGTCCGCGAAGCGTTCGATCCGCTCCCAGTCCGACCGCTCGTAGGGCGCGCCGGGCCATTCGTTGAAGGGAATCAGGTTGATCTTCGCCGGAATGCCCGCGATCAGCCGGACTAGGCGCCGCGCGTCGTCGTCGCTGTCGTTCACGCCCTTCAGCATCACGTATTCGAAGGTTATCCGCTCGGAATTCGACAGTTTCGGATAGGCCCTGAGCGATTCCAGCAGTTCCGCGATCGGCCAGCGCTTGTTGATCGGCACCAGCCGGTCGCGAATCTCGTCCGTGGTGGCGTGGAAGCTGACGGCGAGAAGGCAACCGATCTCTTCGGCGGTGCGTGCGATTTCCGGAACCACGCCCGATGTCGACAGGGTGATCCGGCGGCGAGACAGCGAGATCCCCTCGCCGTCCATCGCGATCCGCATCGCGTCGCGCACGTTCTCGAAGTTGTAGAGCGGCTCTCCCATGCCCATCAGCACGATGTTGGACAGAAGCCGCGGTCGCGCATCGCTTCCTTCGCCCGGTTCCGGCCATTCCCCGAGATCGTCGCGCGCGACCATGATCTGGCCGACGATCTCGCCTGCAGTCAGGTTACGCACCAGCTTCTGCGTGCCGGTATGGCAGAACGAGCAGGTCAGCGTGCAACCGACCTGGCTGGAGATGCACAGCGTCCCGCGATCTTCCTCGGGGATGTAGACGACCTCCACCTCGTGGCCACCGGCGATCCGCACGAGGTACTTCCGCGTCCCGTCAGCAGAGACCTGGCGGCTCACCACCTCGGGCACGGAGATCACGAATTTTTCCGCCAGTTCAGCGCGGTAGGTCTTGGCGAGGTTCGTCATCGCGTCGAAATCGCGGACGCCCTTCTGGTAGACCCATTGCCAGATCTGCCCCACCCGCATCTTCGCCTGCTTCTCCGGCGTGCCGGCGGCGATCAGCGCGTCGCGGAGCGCGTCGCGGGTCAGGCCGACGATATTCACCGGACCGCCCTCCGGCAACTTGCGGGGGACGGTCATCACATCCTGCGTGATCGGGGCTTTCGCCTCGGGGGTCGACATCGTGGCGCTCCTGGCGGGGACGCGCTTTCATATAGGCAGCGGGGCCTTGCTGCAAACCCCGTTATCCGCCGGATGCGCCGCAGCGGGCCTCCGCGTCGTCGACGGCCGCGGCGAAACCTTGTAGCGAGAACGTGTCGGCGGTCTGCGTGCCGCGGGTCGAACGCGCGGTCAGCACCGCCTCGGACCCGCGCCGAAGCGCCGAGATGATCGCCTCGTCCTCCTCGGCCGAGTCGGACCAGGACATCTCGCCCTCGGTGAACAGGTCGAACGTCTCGCCGCCCACCTCGAGCGCGACGGTGGAGCCGGTTTCGAACGGGTAGCCGCCGGTGAAGCTGACTTCGCCGATCCGGTTCCGGTCGGGCCAGTAGCTCACGAAGAACAGGGTTTCGCCCCGGCTGACCTCGACCACCTCGCCGTTGCGGGTGTTGACCATCGACACGGGCGACGACACGACCCAGCACTGGGTCGGGTCGGACTGGACGTAGACGCTCCAGGCGGTGTCGGGTCCGGGGGCCGGGTCGGATTCGGGTTCGGCATCCTGCGCGGTCGCGGGCAGGACGGCGAGCATGGCGATGCAGGCCGCGAGGCCGGCGGCGCGCAGCATGGTCAACTCTCGCCGCAACGGGCCTCCGCATCCTCGACGGCGGCGGTGAAGCCGAGCAGCGAGAAGGTATCGACGGTCTCGGTGCCGCGGGACGAGCGCGCGGTCAGGACCGCCTCGGACCCGCGCTTCATCGCGGTGATGATCTGCTGGTCTTCCTGTTCGGACGCGGCCCAGGCCATTTCGCCCTCGGTGAAGAACTCGAAGGTCGAATCGCCGATCTCGACGGTGACGGTGGACCCGTCCGCGAACGGGTAGCCGCCGGTGAACGAGACCTCTCCGCTGCGGTTCTGGTCCGGCCAGAAGCTGACGAACATCAGGATCGCGCCGCGGCGGACGGCGACGACGCGGCCATCGCGGGTGTTGACGGTTTCACGCGGGGTGGAAACGACCCAGCATTGCGTCGGGTCTTCCTCGACGAAGACGCTCCAGTCGGTTTCCTGCGCGACGCGGTTCTCGGAAACCTCGCCCTCGTCCTGCGCCATGACCGGGCCCGCCGCCAGGATTGCGCCGAATGCCACCCCTGCAATCGCGTATTTCATGTCCGTCGCTGCCTCCTGATGGGCTCTGCTTCCGGCCCGCCCTTTTCGTTCGCCGCGTTCTCGGCCACGCTGCCCCGACGCGGGCTTGGGCCGTGTTCTAACCCGATTTTCCCGCGCGCGAAAAGCCCTGCATGCGGAAAATCGCCGGGTCGTGAAGGGGGATCTGATGGACGAGACGCTGGTGACGCTCACCCGGGGTGGCTTCGACGAAAGCGTGCATCGCGGGCACGCCGTCGTCTGGCGCGCGGGATCCGGGCCGGTCGCAGTCTGGGGCGATGCCGACGCGGTGATCCTGCCGCGCTCGTCCTGCAAGATGATGCAGGCCCTGCCGCTGGTCGAAAGCGGCGCCGCCGACCGGGCGGGCCTGACCACGCGGCACCTCGCGCTGGCCTGCGCATCGCATAACGGCGCGGCGATCCATACCGGGCTCGTGGACACCTGGCTCGCCGATCTCGGCCTGGCCGAAAGCGATCTGCGCTGCGGGCCGCAGTTTCCCGACGACCGCGAGGCGCGGAAGGACCTGACCTGTTCCGACCGCGCGGCCGATCAGCGGCACAACAACTGTTCCGGCAAGCACACCGGGTTCCTGACGCTAACCAGGGATCTCGGCGGCGGGCCGGAATACGTCGATCCCGATCACCCGGTTCAGCGCGCTGTCCTGTCCGCGTTCGAAGAGGTGACCGAGCAATCATCGCCCGGCTACGGCATCGACGGCTGCTCCGCGCCGAACTTCGCAACCACCATGTCCGGCCTCGCCCGCGCGATGGCCAGCTACGCCGCGGCCGGGACCGGAGGATCGGCGAGGGAAGACGCGATGGTTCGCCTGCGCGAGGCGATGATGGCGCACCCGGACCTGGTTGCGGGCGAAGGCCGCGCCTGCACCCGCCTCATGCGCGCCGCGGGCGGTCGCGCGGCTGTCAAGACCGGGGCCGAGGGCGTGTTCATCGGCATCCTGCCAGACCGGAAGCTGGGCATCGCGGTCAAGATATCCGACGGCGCGACGCGCGGGGCCGAGGCGGTGATCGCGTCGCTGCTGGTGGCGGCCGGCGTGGTCGACCCGGTCGATCCGGTGGCGGAGGAGTTGACCCGCGGCCCGATCCTCAGCCGCCGTGGCCTGCATGCCGGGACGATCCGCGTCGCTGAGCACCTGGCCGGCTGGCGGCCCTGACCCCTAGCCGAGATCGCAATCGCCGGGCGCGAGCTGCCGGATCGTGGAGACGATCGCGTCCTTCCTGAGCGGTTTCGACAGGTAGTGCTCGATCCCGGCATCGCGGATGCGTTCCTGCTCCTCGTCCGAGGCATGGGCGGTCATGGCCACCATCGGCACCGGGTCGAGTCCCTTCCGCGCCTCCAGGTCGCGGATCCGGCGGGCGGCTTCCAGCCCGTCGACGCCGGGCATGGAGATGTCGGTAAACAGCAGGTCGGGGCGTTCCGCGAGGTAGGCAGCGACCAGTTCTTCGCCGTCGTTGGCCAGCCGCAGGTCCAGGTCGAGCGTCTTCAGCATCATCTTGAAGACGAGCTGGTTGGTCTTGTTGTCCTCAGCGGCCAGCAGTTGCAGCCGCCGGGGCGCGGTGCCGTCGCGGTCCTTTGCCCCGCCCGACGGCCTTGCCGATGGCGTTCCGGGCGGAATATCGGCCAGTGCGTCACGCAGGTCCGCCAGCTTCTGCGGCAGCGACAGGGATGTGGCGGCAAGCCCCTCAGGCATCTCGATATCCACCTCCGCCCCGCCCTCCGCGGCGAGGACGACGGTGCCGGAATAGCCCTCCGCGACCAGAGCGGCGAGGTCGGGCGCGTGGGGTTCCCCGCCGGGGCCGAGCACCAAGATCGCGAGCCCCGCCTCGCCCGCGTGTTCCAGCGGCAGGACCTGCGCGGCAAGTTTGCGCAGCGCGCGGTCCAGCCCTTTTCCAGCGCCTTCGCCCCGGTCGACCATCACCACCCGGCGCAGTCCCTTCGGCAGCGGCGGCACCGGGTCGAGCGCCATCCCCTCCGGCACGCCGAGTTGCAGGGTGATCCCGAAGGCGGACCCGCGGCCAAGCTCGCTGTCGACCCAGATCGACCCGCCCATCATCCCGACCAGCCGCTGCGTGATCGCGAGGCCGAGGCCGGTGCCCTCGTATTGCCGGTTCTTCTGTTCCTCGACCTGGGTGAAATCGGCGAAGATCGCCTCGGCCATGTCCGGCGGGATGCCGATGCCGGTATCCTCTACCACGATCCGCAGCGCGACGCCGTCGTCGGTGACGGAGTCGTGGGTCACCATCACCTTGATGTAGCCCGCATCGGTGAACTTCACCGCGTTGCCCATGAGGTTCGTGAGGATCTGCCGGATCCGGCCCGGGTCCCCGATCATCCTGTCGGGCAGGAAGATGTCGTAGTCGAGTTCGTGCCCGAGCCCTTTTTCCCGCATCGCCGGCGACAGCAGGCGGAACACGTCGAGGATCGCCTGTTCCAGGTCGAACGGTTCGGACCGGAGCGCGAGCTTGTCGGCCTCGATCTTGGAATAGTCGAGCACGTCGTTGATGATTTCCAGCAGCGCCTCGCCGGAATTGCGGATCGTGTCGACGTATTCCCGCTGTTCCTCGTCGAGCGGGGTGTCGGACAGCAGGTCCGCCATGCCGACGACCCCGTTCATCGGCGTCCGGATCTCGTGGCTCATGTTGGCGAGGAAGGCGGATTTCGCGCGGCTCGCCGCCTCGGCGGCATCGCGGGCCTCGCGCAGTTCCCGTTCCTGCCGGATGGTTTCGGTGATGTTGATGCCCAGCGACAGGACGTCGCCGTATTCGGTGCGGCGGTCGACGAAGCGGACGAAGCTGCCGTCGTAAAGCTCGATCACGGTTTCGGGGATCTCGTCGCTTTCCCACCGCGACAGCATCATGTCGATCCAGTCCGGCCCGGCGAGATCGCCGGTGTTGACGATCCCCTCCTCGACGCAGATTCGCAGCACGGTTTCGTAGGAGGCCCCGGGCGCGACGTCGGCGATGCCCTCGAAGATGCCGAGATAGGCCTGGTTCGCCAGCACCATGCGGTGATCCTGGTCGAACACCGCGTAGAGGTCGGGGATGGAATGAAGCGAATCCCACAACCGCCGTTCCGCGCGCGTCGCCTTTTCGTTCGCGGCGGCGGTTTCGGCCTTGGCGCGGCTGGTCTGGCCCTGCAGCGCGGCGTTGACCTCCCGCGCCTGGATCACCTGTTCCGACAGAGTGCGGGCATGTTCGGACAGCTTTCGATTGGCGGCGTAGAGTTCCTCGGACCGCTGCGCGAGCAGGCGTTCCGCGGCAAGGCGGGCACGGCGTTCCATCGCCAGGCGGTCCGTGAAACGCGCAGAGGCCATGACGGTCGTGCGAAGCTCCCATGAAATTCGGGAGTTGATCGCACGACCGTAGTCAAAAACCGGTTAATCGCGGTGGCTTCAGACCCGCTCGATGGCGAGCGCGATGCCCTGTCCGCCGCCGATGCACATCGTGACGAGCCCCTTGCTGCCCCCGGTCCGCTCCAGCTCGTAGAGCGTCTTGACCACGAGGATCGCGCCGGTCGCGCCGACCGGGTGGCCAAGCGCGATGGCGCCGCCGTTCGGGTTCACCTTGGCCGGGTCGAAGCCGAGCCCCTTGGTCACCGCCAGCGCCTGCGCCGCGAAGGCCTCGTTCGACTCGATCACGTCGAAATCGTCCGCCGACAGCCCGGTCTTCTCCATCAGCTTCGTCACGGCGGGGATCGGGCCGATTCCCATCACCTCGGGCCGCACGCCCGCGATGGCGTAGCCGAGCACCCGCGCGCGCGGCTTCAGCCCCTTCTTCTCCGCGGCCTCGGCCCGGGCCAGGACGATGGCCGCCGCGCCGTCGTTGATGCCCGAGGCGTTGCCCGCCGTCACCGTTCCGTCCTTCTGGAACACGGCCTTCAGCCCGCCGAGCTTCTCCATCGACGTCGCCTTGGGATGTTCGTCGGTGACGAAATCCACCATGTCGCGCTTCACCTTGACCTGCACCGGCACGATCTGGTCGGCAAAGCGTCCTTCCTCGATCGCGCGGGCGGCCCGGGTCTGGCTTTCCAGCGCGAAGGCGTCCTGTTCCTCGCGGGTGATCTGGTTCTCGGCGGCCACGTTCTCCGCCGTCACGCCCATGTGCCCGGTGCCGAACGGGCAGGTCAGCGCACCGGTCATCATGTCGAGCGCCTTGACGTCGCCCATCTTCTGGCCCCACCGGGCCTCGGGCAAGGCGTAAGGCGCACGGCTCATGCTCTCGGCACCACCGGCCAGCCCGAAATCCGCGTCGCCCATCGCCAGCGCCTGGGTGACGGAAACCACCGCCTGCGCGCCGGAGCCGCACAACCGGTTCACGTTCATCGCCGGGGCGCTGTCGGGGATCCCGGCCTCCATCGCGGCGACCCGGCTCAGGTACATGTCGCGGGGGATCGTGTTGATGACGTGGCCGAAGACGACATGGCCGATGTCGCCGCCTTCCACCCCGGCACGCTCCATTGCGGCCTTCGCGGCCGTCGCGCCGAGCGCCGCGGGCGGCGTCCCGGCCAGCGCGCCGCCGAAGGTGCCGATCGCGGTCCGCGCGCCCGACAGGATGACGATATCTTCCATCACGTTTCCTCCCTCGAAAGGTCTATCCAGGTCAGTTCCGGCGGAACCCCGATGCGGATGGGCACGGCGGTGTATCCGAAGCCCCCCGACACGACGAGATGCCGACCGTCCCGTTGGAACCGGCCATGTGCATAGGCCGAACCATAGCGCGATGGCGTCAGTGGCCGCCAGCGTCCGAACGCGATCTGCCCGCCGTGGGTATGCCCCGACACCGTCAGCGCCGCCTGCGGCCGCTCCTCGACCCACAAGTCGGGCTCGTGCGCCATGAGAACGACATCCGCGTCGCCCGGCACCGGGGCGAGCGCGGCGTCGAGGTCGTGCTTGGGCCGCGTGCGGTTCAGGCTGCCTTCGCCGATGATGCTGTCCACCCCGGCCAGCCAGAAGTCGCCGCCGTCCCGCTCGATCCGCGCGGCGTCGTTCTCCAGGTGCCGGATCCGGCTTCCGGCCAGCGCCTCGCGGACCGAGTTGCGCCGGTAGCCGCTTTCCGCCGCTACCCGGCAATCCGCCCAGTCATGGTTTCCCAGGGTCGCGAACACGCCGAGCGGCGCGTCGAGCCGCTCCAGCTGCGTCACGATCTCGTCGGGGTCCGCGCGGCGGCCTGGGAGTTTCGGATCGGCGATGAAGTCCCCCGGCACCAGCACGATGTCGGGGCCGAGCGCGTTGATCCGCGCCACCGCCCGCGCCACCGCCGACAGCGACGACCATGGCGCGACGACGTGCAGGTCGCTGAACACCACCGCCGACAGCGGCGCGCCGCGCCAGTGCGGGCTTTCGACACGGTGGCGAACGACGACCGGACGGCGCATCAGCGGCCCCCCGGACCGGGGCGGCGCGTGGCATCAGGTCGGGCGCTTTCGGCCAAGGCGATTTCCGTTCGCAAGGGGGATCCCAAGCGTTCTCGACCATGACACGGATCGGTGCAAGGCCGCGGACCGGAGAAGGCGCCGCAGCCGGCCAAGGCCGAAGCGCAGAAGCATCCGCCGCCGACGCGTCCGCCGTGCCGAGGCGATCCGTTCCGCGATGATACGCGCTTCGTCCCGAACGGGGGCCGGTGCGTGCCGCGAGGCGGGCGGAAGTACGGTGGGAAACATCGGCTGGCCTTTCATTTCTGACGGGTTACCGGCAGTATGGGGGCCGAAGAGCCCATGTATCAGGGCCAAACTTCGCAAAGCGACTTTCAGAAATGGAAAGCACTCCGCGCCTCGACGACCTCTCGCTGTTTCTCGCCGTCGCCGATGCCGGCGGTCTCTCCGGCGCGGCGAAGGCCACCGGGGCGAGCGTTCCGACGCTGTCGCGCCGGATGACCCGGCTCGAAACCGATCTCGGCCGCCGTCTCTTCGCCCGCGGCCCGCAGGGCTACCGCCTGACGGCCGAGGGCCGCGCGCTCGCGGACGAAGCCGCGCCGCTTCGCGATGCCGCCGCCCGCCTCGCCCGCTTCGCCGACAGCGGCGGGCCGGTCACGGTGCGGATCACGGCGGGGCAATGGACCTCGCAGTTCCTCGCCCGGTCCCTCGGCCGCGCCTGGTCGCCGCAGGCGCCTTGGCGGCCCGAGTTCCTCGCCGCCAACGCCAACGTCGATCTCGCCCGGCGCGAGGCCGATATCGGCATCCGCAACCGCCGCCCGGAGCAACCCTGGCTCGCCGGACGGCGCACCCGCCGGATCGCCTACGCGCCCTTCGCGACCGGCCCCGGGGTCCGGGGATACGTCACGCTGCCGAAGGACGCTGCCACCACGCCCTCCGAACGCTGGCTCCGCGCCGGTCACGAGGCCGAGATCGTCGCGACTGCCAGCACCGCCCGCCTCGCCGCCGATCTCGCGCTCGCGGGGATCGGCCGCGTCATCCTGCCGGTCTTCGCCGCGGCCCTGCAGCCGGGGCTCGAACAGGTCGGGCCCGAGATCGCGGAGCTGTCCCACGACGAATGGCTCGTCAGCCACCACGACGCCCGCCACGACCCGCCGATCCGCAGCGCGCTCGACGCCGTCACCGCGATCCTGACGGACTAGGGGCGAAGCCTCGCGGCCCCGCCCCCTTCTTCATTCCGGAAATATCCCGGGGAGCGCGAGGGGCTGGCCCCTCGCATCCCGGACGGCGGACGTTCAGGCCGCGTCGAACCGCAGCGGCCGGACCGACTGGAACAGCCCGGTCGCCATCAGCTTGTCGAGAACCGGCGCCGGCGGCTGGTCGTCGAGATACAGGAGCGCGATCGCGTCCCCGTCCCGCGCGTTCCGGCCGAGCGTGAAGTTGGCGATGTTCACGCCGTTCTCGCCCATCGTCTGGCCCAGCGCGCCGATGATTCCCGGTACGTCGTGGTTGGTGGTATAGAGCATGTGCGCCCCGACCTCGGCATCGATGTTGATGCCCTTGATCTGGATGAAGCGCGGCTTGCCGTCCGAGAACACCGTCCCCGCGATCGACCGCTCCTTCAGCGCGGTCTTGACGTGCAGGCGGATATAGCCGTCGAAGACGCCGGTCTTGTCCTGCGTGACGGTGGAGATCTCCACACCCCGCTCCTTCGCGATGATCGGCGCCGACACCATGTTCACGTCCGGGTTCGTCGCCTTCATGATCCCGGCGATCACCGCGCAGTTCAGCGCCTGCACGTTCATGTCCTTCACGACACCGTTGTAGGTGATGGTGATCTCGTCGATCGGCTCCTCGGTCAGTTGCCCGACGAACGCACCGAGATGCTCCGCCAGCTTCACCCAGGGGCCCATCACCGCGGCTTCCTCGGCTGTGACCGACGGCATGTTCAGCGCGTTCGTCACCGCGCCGGTCAGCAGGTAGTCCGACATCTGCTCGGCCACCTGCAGCGCGACGTTCTCCTGCGCCTCGGTCGTCGCGGCGCCCAGGTGCGGGGTGCAGACCACGTTCGGCAGGTTGAACAGCGGGTTGTCCGTCGCCGGCTCCTCGCTGAACACGTCGAAGGCCGCGCCCGCGACGTGACCGGATTTCAGCAGCTCCGCCAGCGCGGCCTCGTCGACGAGACCGCCGCGCGCGCAGTTGATGATCCGCACGCCCTTCTTCGTCTTGGCGAGGTTCTCCGCCGACAGGATGTTCGCCGTCTTCTCGGTGAAGGGGACGTGCAGGGTGATGAAGTCCGACCGCTTCAGCAACTCCTCCAGTTCCACCTTGGTGACGCCGATCTCCTTCGCGCGCTCCTCGGACAGGAACGGGTCGTAGGCCAGCACCTTCATCCGCAGGCCGAGCGCGCGGGAAATGACGATGGAGCCGATGTTGCCCGCGCCGATCACGCCGAGCGTCTTGCCGGTCAGCTCGACGCCCATGAACTTCGACTTCTCCCACTTGCCGGCATGGGTCGATGCGTTGGCCTCGGGGATCTGCCGGGCCACGGCGAACATCAGCGCGATGGCGTGTTCGGCGGTGGTGATGGAGTTCCCGAAGGGCGTGTTCATCACGATGATGCCCTTGCGGCTGGCGGCCGGGATGTCGACGTTGTCGACGCCGATCCCGGCGCGGCCGATCACCTTCAGGTTGGTCGCGGCGGCGATCACCTTCTCGGTGACCTTGGTCGCCGACCGGATCGCGAGCCCGTCGTAGTCGCCGATCACGGACAGGAGCTTGTCTTTGTCCTTGCCGATCGAGGGGTCGAAGGTCACGTCGATGCCGCGGTCGCGGAAGATCTGCACGGCGGTTTCGCTCAGCTTGTCGCTGACGAGCACTTTGGGGGCCATCACGGGCGCTCCTCTTGCGGGTGGCGGGACAGGCCCGCCGGAGTGTTTCGGAAAGGTGGGCAGGGCGGGACGTGTCCCGCCGCTACCGTCTCACGCGGCCTTGGCCTGCGCCTCGATCTCGGCCTCGAAGGCCCATTCGAGCCAGGGCAGCATCGCCTCGATATCCGAGGTCTCCACCGTCGCCCCGCACCAGATCCTGAGACCCGGAGGCGCGTCGCGGTAGGCGCCAACGTCCAGCGCGATGCCTTCCTTCTCCAGCCGCTTGGCGACGGCCTTGGCAAAGGCGGCACCGTCCGCGATGCGGGCATCGGTGAACTTCAGGCAGACCGAGGTGTTCGACCGCGTGGCCTCGTCCTCGGCCAGGTTCGCGATCCAGTCGCGGTCGGCGCAGAAATCCCAGATCGCCTGCGCGTTCGCATCGGCCCGCGCCATCAGGCCCTTGAGCCCGCCGACGGACCGGCCCCAGTCCAGCGCGACGAGGTAATCCTCGACCGCCAGCATCGAGGGCGTGTTGATCGTCTCGCCGACGAAGATGCCCTCGATCAGCTTGCCGCCCTTGGTCATCCGGAAGATCTTCGGCAGCGGCCAAGCCGGGGTGTAGCTTTCCAGCCGCTCCACCGCGCGCGGGCTCAGCACGAGCATCCCGTGCGCCGCCTCGCCACCCATGACCTTCTGCCAGGAGAAGGTGGTCACATCGAGCTTGTCCCACGGCAGGTCCTGCGCGAAGGCGGCGCTGGTCGCGTCGCAGATCGTCAGGCCGGCACGGTCCGCCGGGATCGCGTCACCGTTCGGCACCCGCACGCCCGAGGTGGTGCCGTTCCAGGTGAACACGACGTCGGTGTCGAAATCGACCTCGGCCAGGTCCACGATCCGGCCGTAGTCGGCGGTCTTCACCTCGGCGTCGATCTTCAGCTGCTTGACCACGTCCGTGACCCAGCCCGACCCGAAGCTTTCCCAGGCCAGCATCGTCGCCTTGCGCGCGCCGAGAAGCGACCACATCGCCATTTCCACGGCGCCGGTGTCCGAGGCCGGAACGATCCCGATCCGGTAGTCGTCGGGCACGCCGAGCAGTTCGCGCGTGCCGTCGATCGCGGCCTTCAGCTTCGCCTTGCCCACGGCGGCACGATGCGACCGGCCGAGCGCGGCGTCGGAAAGCTTGTCGAGCGTCCATGTGGGGGGCTTGGCACAGGGGCCGGAGGAAAAACGCGGATTGACCGGCCGCGTTGCCGGAGTGGTCGTCGCCATTGATAGTACCCTTGCAGATATACGCCCCTCGTTGGGGAGGGGTGTCCCACCGCCGCGGATACTCCTGCGCCGGGCAAACGGCAAGTGGCAAATACTCGCACTTCGTCGCATCCAGGTGCGGCGAGCGAGGCCCTCGGTCGCGTCCCGGTGCCGGGTGACACTGGTCAGCGCCGGCCCCTCAGGCCCGCTCCATCGCCCTGAAGCCCGGAAACAGGCGGAACCACGTGGCGCCGATCAGGATGGTAGCGAGCCCGCCGATCGCGGTCGCGGCCGGCGCGCCGGTCAGCGCCGCCATGGTTCCCGCGCGGAAATCGCCCAACTGGTTCGACGCGTTGATGGAAACGCTGTTCACGGCGCTCACTCTCCCGCGGAGATGGTCAGGTGTCCGAAGCTGAACGAGAGTCTGACGTATATTGACCCCCACCATGTCCGAGGCCCCGTAGATCGCGAGCATGGCGAGGGAAAGCCAAAACAGGTGCGATACGCTTAGAACGAGGATCGAACCACCGAACAAGGCGAGTGACACGAACAGCGCCCTGCCGGCGTGCCACGGCAGACCGATCCGTGCCAGCATCGCCCCCATAGCCAAGGCCCCCACCGCAGGCATGGCGCGCATCACACCGAGACCCTCCGGACCGACCCCGAGGATATCGCTGGCGAAAACCGGAAGGAGTCCCATCACCCCGCCGAACAACACCGCGAACAGGTCGAGGGATATCGCCGCAAGGACAAGCGGCGTTTCCACGATGTGCCGGAACCCTCCGAGCAGCGTGGACAGACTGAAAGGCTCCTTCGCCTCGATTCTCAGCTTCGCGCGGATCGAGAGAGCTGCAACGCATGCGCACAGGTACAGCCCGGTGGCGACCGTGTAGACGCGGGTATCGACCAGCGCCACCAGCAGTCCTCCGAATGCGGGCCCTCCGAGTTGTGCGCCCTTTCCGACCATGGAACTCGCTGCAACCGCGCGGGGAAAGATCTCTCGGGATACCAGCGTCGGAAGCGTGGACATCAGCGCGGGGTGCAGGAACGCCTGTGCCGACCCGCTGAGCGCGAGCAACCAGAAGACCGGCCCTACACCGTCGCCGGGCACCGACAGGAAGATCCCGATCAGGATGACCGACGTCGCATGCACCAGGCTGCACCCGCCCACGATCCAACGCCGGTCTACCCGATCAGCCAAGAGCCCGGCGGGCAGAAAGAACACGATGAAAGGAAGGAACAACGCGAGTCCGATCAGGCCAAGGTCGAACACCTCGCCCGTCCGTTGGTAGACGTGCCAACCCGCAGCGACCGACAGCACCTGCGCACCGCCCACGATGCCGCCGCGGGCCAGCAGGAAGCACGGGAAATCCCGCCGCCGGAACAACGCCCGCAGGCCCTCTTCGGCACCGGGACCGGGCGGGCCGGTCATGCGGTGCGAATCCTTGTCTCAGGCTTTTCGGGTCTATTGGACTGCATCGCTTCTCCGATCGCGTGCGCTGACCGGCGGAGGATGTTGTCCGGCGGGGTGCAGGACAAGCAATCTAGACCGAAATTCAATCGGTCGAAGGGCAGGTTCGATAGGTCGTGTGGCTGAGACCGGTGCGGCAGTCGACCCCGTCAACTCCGCTCAGCCGGCCGTTTCGTACTGTGTGCGATCATCTCCCGGAAAAATCTGGAGGCCGCTTCTCGCGGAACGCCGCCTGGCCCTCACGGTAGTCCTCGCTGCCAAAGCACCGGTCAACGGCCTCTTGCGCCGTGCCGACTGGGACTTCCCTTTCCGTCGCAAGGCTTGCCAGTTTCGCAGCCTGTTGGGTCAACGGTGCGAGTCCGGAGATGTCCGTCGCGAGTTCAGCGACCCTGTCATGGAGGATTTCGGGGTCCAGAACTTCGTTCAACAGGCCCCAGCCCTGCGCTTCCTCCGCACCGACCTTTCGCGCGGTGTAGATCAGCTCGCGCAACCGGGCAGGACCGATCAGCCGTTGCAACCGGGTCACCTGCCCCGGCGCGTATCCGACACCGATCCGTGCCGCAGGCACGGCGAAGACCGAGTTTCTGGCCGCCAGGCGCAGATCGCAGGCCGCGGCGATCGAAAGTCCACCCCCGATACACGCGCCTCCGATGACCGCGATTGTCGGTTTCTCAAGCCGCGCAAGGGCGTCAAGCCCGTCCGAAACCGCCTTCCCGTACGCGTCCGCCGCCGCCTCGGTGTTCCGGTCCGCGCCGAACCCCGAGATGTCGGAGCCGGATACGAAGGCTCGATCACCCGCGCCGGTCACGACCAGGACTCTCACGTCCGGGTCCGAAGCGACCCGGCCCGCGACCACCGCGAGATCGCGCCACATCCCGAGCGTCATCGCGTTCAGCCTGGAAGGGTTGTCGAACGTCAGGCGACCGATCCGACCATCCGCGGCATACTCCACACTTCCTGACACGCTGCCCCTCCATCGGCCGCAATTTCGGATGGAGCATAACGGCGATCCGATGGGGCGGGCATAGGAACGCCCGCCTAGACTATCGGGAATGGAGACGCGCCAGCCGCGACGGCACGGGAGGGAGGCTCCGGAGATGGCAGCACCAACCCGGGGTTCGCGCCGCGGACCCTTGCAGCATCTGCGGGTGATCGACCTCAGCCGGGTCCGGTCCGGCCCGATGGCGACACGCCAACTCGCCGACTGGGGCGCGGACGTGATCCGCGTGGAATCGATCAACGACAAGACCGACGGCATGGCCGGTCGCCGCAACTCCACCGACTACGAGAACACCCACCGCAACAAGCGGTCGCTGGCGCTGAACCTCAAGACGCCCGAGGGGCTGGAAATCCTGAAGTCGCTGGTGCGCGATGCCGACGTGCTGGTGGAGAACTTCCGGCCCGACGTGAAGGACCGGCTCGGCATCGGTTACGACACGCTCGCCGCGATCAACCCGAGGCTGGTCTATGCCAGCGTGTCGGGTTTCGGCCAGACCGGCCCCTACGCGAACCGCCCGGGGCTCGACCAGGTGATCCAGGGCATGTCCGGGCTGATGTCCGTCACCGGCGAGCCGGGTGGAACGCCCTACCGCGTCGGCCTGCCGATCGGCGACCTGACCGCGGGGCTCTTCACCGCCATCGCCATCTTCACAGCGCTCGAGGAGCGGCACGTCACCGGGCGGGGACGTTGGGTCGAGGTGAACCTGTTGCAGGCGCTGGTGACGTTGATGGATTTCCAGGCCGCGCGCTGGCTCGTGGACGGGGAGGTCGCGGGGGCAACCGGCAACCACCACCCCGTGTTCATTCCGACGGGCACCTTCGCCACGACAGACGGCCACATCAACGTCGCGGCCAGCGGCGGCGAGTTGTGGAAGAAACTCGCCCGCGTGATCGGACGGCCGGACCTGATCGAGGACGTGCGTTTCGTCACCGATGACCGCCGCAACGCCAACCGCGATGCGCTGAACGCCATCATCGCCGACCGGCTCGCGACCCGCAGCAGCGCCGACTGGATCGCCGCCTTCAACGAGGCCGGGGTGCCCTGCGGCGAGATTTACCGCATGGACCAGGTCTTCGCCGATCCGCAGGTGCAGCATCTCGGGATCGCCGAGCCGGTGACCCACGACATCCTCGGCCACGACATCCATCTCGTCGGGCGGCCGTTCCGCATCGACGGTGCCGATCTGTCGCCGTTCCGGCGCACCGCCATGTCGGGGGAGCACACCGACGCGGTGCTGCGGGGGCTTGGTTACGATGACGCCCGGATCGACGCGCTCAGGCAGGCCGGTGTGATCGGCGGTGATCCGGACAGGCAAGGGGACTGACACGAAATGACGACACGCATCTACGAGGCGCTGGCCGATGCCTTCGCCTCCGAGGGCACGGACACGGTCTTCTGCCTGACGGGCGACGGCAACATGCACTGGGAGGCCGCGATCACCGACCGCCACGGCGTCCGCAGCATCCACGTGCGGCACGAACACACCGCGCTCGCCATGGCGACGGCCTGGGCGCGGACCACGGGGCGGCCCGGCATCGCATCCGTCACCTGTGGGCCGGGGCTGACCCAGACCATGACCGCGCTCGCCACCGCTGCGCAGGCGCGCATTCCGCTGGTTGTGTTCGCAGGCGAGGATCCGATGCAGAACTCCTGGTACAACCAGCGGATCGAACAGGCGCCGCTGGTGACGGCGACGGGTGCCGCCTACATCGCCGCACGCCACCCGAACCGGATCGTCGATTGCACCCAGGAAGCCTTCCTGGTCGCGCGACAGGAACGCCGCCCGGTGGTGCTGGCGGTGCCGCTCGATCTTCAGAAAAAGAACGCTGAGGGGCCGGACTACGTGCCCTCGACCGCGCTCATGCCGAAGGCCCGCCCTGTCCTGCCCCACCCCGACGAGATCGCGATGATGCTCGACCGGATCGGAGCTGCACGGCGGATACTCGTCCTCGCCGGTCTCGGTGCCATCGAGAGCGGCGCGCGGGAGGCATGTATCGAGCTGGCCGAGCGGGTCGATGGCGGGCTGATGACCACCCTACCCGCACGCGGGTTCTTCACCGGCCATCCGCGCGACCTCGGCCTTTCCGGCGGCTACCTCCATGCCTCGGCGCGGGACACGATGCAGGCGACCGATCTCGTGATCGCCGTGGGGGCGAGCCTGTCGCGGTTCACGTCCGACCAGGGCAAGGTCTTCAAGCCTGTGCAGGTGATCCAGGTCGACCCCGCGCCGAGCCTGCCGAAGCACGGGCAGGTACCGGCGGCATGTCATGTCCTCGCCGATGGCCGCCTGACGCTCGAGGCGGTGAACGCGGAACTCGCGAAGGGCCAGACCAGGACCGCCCAGCCAGGATGGGGCATCGAAGACACCTCCCGCCGGGTCCACAGCGAGGATCCCGACCCGTTCGGTGACCGGGCCACCGACGCGCTCGACCCGCGCGACGTGGTTCGCGCCCTGTCCGACCGCTCCGACCCCACCTGGGCCCATGTCAGCGGCAGCGGCCACTGCGCCTATTACGGTGCCCATCTCTATGGACGAAGCGCGCGCGACTTCCTGACGATCCGGGAATTCGGCGCCATCGGCAACGGGTTGTCCTACGCCATAGGGCGGTGCGTCGCGACACCGGACCAGCCGGTGATGCTGACCGAGGGCGACGGCGGGCTGATGATGCATATCCAGGAGTTGGAAACGGTGAAGCGCTGCGGGCTGAAACTCCTGATCTGCGCGCTGAACGACGGGGCCTACGGGTCCGAGGTTCACAAGCTGCGCGTCGACGGGGTCAGCGACAAGGGCGCGATCTACGGGCGCGGCGATCTCGCGAGGGTGGCGCGCGGTTTCGGGCTGGAGGGGCACACCGTGACGGAGATCGACCAGATCCCGACGCTCGCGGAAGCCTTCGCAGCCAACCCGGTGCCGACGCTCTGGGACATCCGCATCTCCGACCAGGTGATGTCGCCGGCCATGCGCAAGATCGTCGGAAAGACCTGAGCGGCGGTCAGGTGGTGCCGCCGCCGTTGATCGCGATCATCTGGCCGGTGACGTAGCCGCCTTCGTCCGACACCAGCATTCCAGCGACGGCGGCGACCTCCTCGGGCGTGCCGCGTCGGTCCATTGGGATCAGCTTCGGGAACTTCGGCTTGTCCGGCGCAGGGTTCGGATCGGCGGGGCCGATGGGGCCGGGCGACAACACGTTCGCCGTGATCCCCCGCGCGGCGAATTCGTGGCTGAGCGCCTTCGCCAGCCCCCATTGCGCGTGCTTGCCCGCGACCGTCGGCGCCATGTGCGCCCCCCGGATCGCGTGCATCCCCGTGAAGCCGATGATCCGGCCCCACCCGCGTTCCAGCATCCCCGGCACGAAGGCCTTGGCCAGCCAGAAGAGCTGGCTGGCGTTCAGGTCCATCACCCGCGCCCAGTCCTCGTCGCTGGTGTCGAGAAACCCCGCGTGGGGACGCGCGGCGGCGGAGGTCACCAGCACGTCGATGGTGCCGAAGCGATCGAGCGCCTGCGCGGCCAGGTCGCGGCAGACCGCGCGATCCCCCACGTCGCCCATCGCGATCAGCGTCTCGACCCCGAGCGCCGCGCACTCCGCCGCCACCGCCTGGCAGGCGGCGCGGTCGGATCGTCCGTTCAGGACCACGTCGATGCCGCGCCGCGCGAATTCGAGCGCGATGCCTCGGCCTATGTTCTTGCCCGCGCCGGTGATGAAGGCGGCATGGCGGATCACGACTGCACCGCCGATTTCGCCGCAAGCGCGGGATAGAGGATTTCCGAGGTGCCGGACAGGATCATCGCCCGGTCCGCCGAGGTCAGCGACGACAGGCACTCCCGCGCACGGGCCACGATGTCCGACAGGGGCCCCTTGATGGACGGGTAGTTCGACCCGAATGCCACTCGGTCGGCCCCGAAGACCGAGACGAGCTTCGGAAAGAACGTCTCTGGCGTCGCGGCGCCCGAACTTGCGAGGTCGAAGGTGCGGGGCGTGGCCTTGAGGTAGATGTTCCCGTGATCGGCCAGGTCGAAAAGCGTCTTCGCGGCGGCATAGGGCGGGCCGTCGGTGATGTCTGCCCGCGCGAGGTGGTCCAGCGCGATCCGCGTCTTCGGGAACTGCGCGGCGAGCCGCGCGACGATGGGAAAGGCGGGGGATCGGACCTGGAGACAGATCGGCAGCCCGGCGGCGCCGCAGAACTCCCAGACCGGGGCGGCGGCGGGGTCCTTCAGCACGTCGTAGCTGAAGGCGAGCTTGCTTCCGCCGGTGTAGATCCTGAGACCGCTGACGCCCCGCGCCACCAGCCGCTCCACCGTCGCCACTGCATCCGGCGCCGTCACGTCGATGGTGGCGATGGCGGTGAAGCGGTCGGGCCGCGCGGCCACCGCGTCGAGGATGTAGGAGTAGTCATAGCCGTAGCAGGTCGACGACTGTACCAGCGCCGCGCAGGCGATCCCTGCGGCGTCCATCGCTTCGATCATGTCCTGCCAGGTGACGACGTGTTCCTTTGCCCAGTCCGACTGCTTGCCTCCGAGCGGTGAGCGCGGATAGCAGTCGTTGTCGCCCGAGATGATGTGCGGGTGGATGTCGTGGACGCGCTCCATCTCCGTCACGCCGCCAGCCGGGCCGCGATACGCGGGTAGACCCGGCGCGCGTTGCCTTCGTAGATCAGCGCGCGGTCCTCGGCGCTGAGACCTTCCAGCCCCTCAATGTAGCGGCGAGTATCGTCGAAGTAATGCCCGGTCTCGGGGTCGATGCTGCGCACCGCGCCGATCATCTCCGACCCGAACAGGATGTTCTTCGCCGGGATCACGTTGGCCAGCAGGTCCACCCCCGGTTGGTGATAGACGCAGGTGTCGAAGAACACGTTGTCGAGCAGCAATTCGTTCAGCGGCGGGCGTTTCAGGTCCTGCGCGATGCCCCGGTAACGGCCCCAGTGATAGGGCACGGCCCCGCCGCCGTGCGGGATCACGAAGCGGAGCGTCGGGAAGTCGTTGAACAGGTCCGACAGGATAAGCTGCATGAAGGCCGAGGTGTCGCCGTTCAGGTAATGCGCCCCGGTGCCGTGGAAGTTCGGATTGCACGACGCGCTGACGTGGATCATCGCCGGCACGTCCAGCTCCACCAATTTCTCGTAGAGCGGATACCACCAGCGGTCGGTCAGCGGCGGATCGGTCCAGTAGCCGCCAGACGGGTCGGGGTTCAGGTTGCAGCCGACGAAGCCAAGCTCCTCGATGCAGCGGGTCAGTTCGGGGATGCAGTTCGCGGGCTCGACACCGGGCGACTGCGGAAGCTGACAGACCGGCACGAAGCGGTCGGGATACAGCGCCGCCACCCGCGCGATCAGGTCGTTGCAGATGCGCGACCAGTGGATCGACAGAGCCTCGTTGCCCAGGTGATGACCCATGAGTCCCGCGATGGGCGAGAACAGCGTCGCGTCGATGCCGCGTTCGTCCATCAGCTTCAACTGGCCACCCTCGATGGAGGCCCTGATCTCGTCGTCGGTGATCTCGGGCGCGGGATCGAAGCCCGAGGTCTTGCCGGCGTCGAACGCCGCGACCTGTTCCTTGCGATAGCTTCGGAGTTGCGTCGGTACTGTGGTGAAGTGGCCGTGGCAGTCGATGATCATCTGTGTCTCCGGTCAGGCGAGCGCGATGGTGACGTCGTCGAAAAGCTCCTCGACATCCATCCGGCGCGAAATCAGCCCTTGCTGGTGGGAATAGGTGATGGCGAGGTCCAACCCGGCCTTCAGCGCGTCGAAGCCGTAGGGGCGCGGATCGGGGTCGCCGGTCAGCCCGGACTTCGCCTTGCTCTCCTTCAGCACGCGGTAGAGTTCCGCCACCACGTCCGGACGCTCCTTCGGCAGGTCCGACCGCACGACGGCCATGTGGTTGACCGAGATCGCGCCGGTTTCGGCATACCATTCCGCCGCCGCCGCCTTCGGATCGGGGATCACGGTCCTGAGCCGCGGGTCATCCGGCATGTTGGAGCCGAGCATCGCCGCGTCGAGCTCCCCGTCCAGAAGCATGTCCTTCAGCTTCTTGCCCTCGGGCGCGATCACGACATTCGGCGGATTCCGGTATTCCGCGACATGGGCATCCTCGAAGGTCAGCCATTCGATTTCCGACAGGTCGACGCCGAACTGGTTCTCGAGGATGCCGCGCACCCACATGCCCGTCGTCTGGGTATAGGCCCGGACGCCGATCCGCTTGCCGGCGAGATCCTTCGGCCCGAGCGCACCGCGTTCGATGTTGTAAGCGATGCAATGGTGCTGGAACCGGCCCGAGATGGTCGCCGGCAAGAGCGTCAGCGGTTTGCCGTGGTCCTTCGCCTGGAGAAACGTCGCGATGGCCAGTTCGCCGGTGTCGAAGGCGGCATCGCGGACCATCGGCTTGAACGCCTTGTTCGACACCTCGTAGGGTGCGAAATCGAACTCGATCAGGGGCGACGAGACCTCTCCGGTTCGGATCGCGTGGGTGACGGGGTAGTCCGCGAGGAGCGTGTGGAGCTTCATGGGCTCTGGCATCGTCAGTCCTCCAGCGCCGGGTAAAGCCGCTGCGCGGTTCCGGCCAGCACGTTGTGACGGTCGGCATCGGACAGGCAGGCGAGGTTCTCCTTCGCCCGCGCGATGATCTCGGGCAGCGTGCCTTCGGATGACGGGTAGTTCGAGCCGAACGCCATGCGGTCGGACCCGAACACCTCCACCAGCCTCGGGAAGTAGGTTTCGGCCGAGGCCTTGCCTTCGAGCACCTGGTCGAAGCTGCGCGGCGTGACCTTCAGGTAGACGTTCGGCCGTTCGGCCAGCACGAACAGAACCTCCGCCTCCTTGTACGGCGGGCCATCGGCGACCGGCGCGCGGGCAAGGTGGTCGATCACGATCTTCACCTGCGGGAACTGCTTCGCGAGCTTGTCCACGATCGGCAGCGCGACGGGGCGGGACTGGACGCAGAGCGGCAGGCCAAGCTCCCCTGCCGCCTCCCACGCGGGGTACGTCGCAGGATCGTCGAGCCAGTCGACATTGACCTTCATCGTGGAGCCGCCGGTGAAGAGCCGCAGGCCCGAGATGCCCTTTCCCGCGACATCGCGGATCACGTCGGGCGCGCCAGGCGCGGTGACGTCCACGCATCCGACGCCGGTGACCCGGTTGGGCAGCGTGGCCACGGAATCGATGAGGTAGGAGTTGTCGTATCCGTAGCAGGTCGAGGACTGCACGATGGCCGCCTTGTCGACCCCTGCCGCGTCCATCGCGGCGATGAACTCGGGGAAGGTGACGGGCCGTTCCTTCGACCAGGTCGACTGCTTTCCGCCTAGCGGCGCATGGGGATACGCCCCGGTATCGTCCGAGATGATATGGGGGTGGATATCTATGACCTGGCTTTTCATTCGTACGTTCGCGGTGGGCGGCTTTCCGGCCCTCCGCAGTCCTCCCTGTTCTGTCCCGCCGATATTGCGAACGGGCCCGGATCGCGGCCAATCCAATCCCGCGTCCCGGCCATCGAATATCCTTCCCCGGCCCCCCGCACGGACCGCACCGCGCCGCGTTTCCTATGGCCGTCAGCGGAGTTCCTATTCGCGCCCGTCCCGGCCACCGGACAATGATGAACGCCGAGGAACGCGGCCCGCGCCGCGACGGAAGAAGGACGATTTCGTCATGGCCCAGACCCTGAAAACCAGTCTCCGCGACTACCCACACACGACCGCGATCAAGTCAGGCGCGATGACGCTGCCGGAGGCGGAATTCGACTTCGTGGAGGTGAAGCCGCAGATCGCCGCCTATCGCCGGATGGTGCGCGACCACGAGTTCGACGTGGCCGAGCTCGCGCCCACCACCTACGTCATCGCCCGCGCCCTCGGCGCACCGTTCGTGGCGCTGCCGGTGTTCTTCTCGCGCCGGTTCCACCACGCGGGGCTGGTGGTGCGGCCCGACGCGGGGATCGAGGGTCCGAAGGACTTGGAGGGCAAGCGCGTCGGCGTACGGGCCTATTCGGTGACGACCGGCGTCTGGACCCGAGGCATCCTGCAGAACGATTACGGCGTCGACATCGACAAGGTGACCTGGGTCGTGGACGACGAGGAACACGTCGAAGCGATGGAACTGCCCGCGAACGTGGAACACGTCCCCGAGGGCCAGTCGCTTGCCGGGATGATCGCCGATGGCAGCATCGACGCAGGTTTCACCGCGAATGCCGGGATCGGGCGGCAGGGCAAGCCGACCGAGGGCTGGAACAGCACCGCCCCGGTCCTGCCCGACGACCTGCGCGAGCTGATCCCCGACGCCGCCGCGGTGGAAGCGGAGTGGTACGCGAAGACCGGCATCTACCCGATGCACTCGACGCTGGTGGTGAAGGAGGACGCGCTGGCCGCGAACCCCGACCTCGGGCAGCAGCTCTTCGATCTCTTCTCCGCGGCGAAGGACGACTACGTCGCCACGCTCGCAAACGGCGCCGCGCCTGAAGGCTCGGCCAAGCACCGCAAGATGGCCGAGGTCGTCGGCGGCGACCCCTTGCCCTACGGGCTGGAAGCCAACCGCCCGACCATCGAGGCGCTCATCACCTATGCCCACCAGCAGAAGCTTGTCGGCGAACGCTACCGCGCCGAGGATATGTTCCTTGCGCTCTGAGGAGATCCGATGACCGACATCCCGCGACTGAACGGCGTGATCGGCGCGCTGGAACGGGGCGGCCATGCCTTCATGGCCTTCGCCCGGCCCGAGCGCGAGGAGGCGATCCAGTTCGGCGCCTCGAAGCTCGACGGCGTGCTGTTCGAAATGGAGCACACCCCCTGGGACGGCGCCAACCTGCGCGACGCGCTGCAATACCTGATCGACCGCCGCCGCGTGGTCGCGCAGGGCTCGGTCGCGCCGCCGGTGACGCCATTCTGCCGCGTGCCCTCGAACGGGCGCGAGATGAACCAGTGGCTCGCCAAGCAGGCGCTCGACAGCGGCGTCTACGGCGTCGTGTTCCCGCATGTCAGCACGGTGGAGCAGGCGATGAACGCCGTCGCTTCCTGCCGCTACGCCCGACCGCAGGGGTCCCCGGCCTTCCATCCCGCCGGCGAGCGGGGCGACGGCCCGAAAGCCGCCGCGCGCTACTGGGGGCTGACAACCTCGGACTACTACGCGCGTGCCGATGTCTGGCCGCTGGTCCCGGAGGGGGAAATACTCGCTGTCCTGATGATCGAGAGCCCCGAGGCGATCGGCAACCTGGCCGAGATCCTGCGCGAGGTGCCGGGGATCGGTGCGATCATGATCGGCGAAGGCGACCTGTCCCAGGCACTCGGCCACCCGCGGCAGTACGACGTGCCGGTGGTACGGGAAGCGATGGTCGAGATCCTGGCGCGCGGGCGCGAAGCGGGGGTGCCGGTGGGCCACCCGCACGTCACCACCGGGAACGCGCAGGCGGCCATCGACGACGGCTACCGGATCCTGTTCACGACCCCGGGCCGCAGCTACGCCGCGTTCGAGAAGGCGCGCGAGATCCTCGGGTGAGCCCCGGTCAGGACACCAGCTTGACCGCCGGCCGCCGGCGGCCGCCATCGTGCCGGGCCTTCGCCGTGGCGCGGCGCAGGCAGTCGAGGAACGCCGCGTGGGCCTCGGTCGGCAACCAGCCCGACCGCGTGGTGATCCCCTTGGCCGGAAGCGGCGCGAGGAACCGGCACGGCAGGCTTTCCACCAGGTCGATGTTGGCGTCGAACTGCACCTCGCTGCGGGTCATGATGGTGATCAGGTCGCTCGACGCCAGGAGCGCCCTGAGCGTGGCGAGCGAGCTTGTCTCGATCCCGAAACGTGGCCTCTTTTCCAGCCCGTCGAACAGGCTGTCGATCTGCGCCCGACGCGGCGTCCCCTCCGCGGGGACGACCCAGTCGTAATCGGCAAGGTGCCGCGGGGTGATATCACGGACCTGCGCCAGGGGGTGGCCCTTGCGCGTCACAACGCAGAAGGAATCCTGGAAGAACGCTTCCTCGTCGAGGTCGGTGGCCCATTCCGGCTTCCGCAGGAGACCGAAGATCATGTCGATGTTGCACATTCCGAGCTCGTTCACGAGGAACGGGTAATCGCCGGTGATGACCCGGACCCGCGCCGTTGGCTTCAACGCAAGGAAGTCGCGCATCGCCTCGGCCAGAACGTAGGAGCCCGACATCGGCAGGGCACCGACCACGATTTCCATGTCGACCTCGCCATCGGTCGCTTCGCGGACCTCGGTCCGGGCGAAGTCGATCTCGCGCAGTGCCTTCCGCAACTCCCGCGCCAGCGCCGTCCCGACCTTGTTGCAGACCGGGCCGTTCGGCGTGCGATCGGTCAGGCTGCGGCCCAGGGCGCGTTCCATCTCCCGGACCGAGCGATAGAACGACGCCGAGGAAACGCCCAGATGCTCTGCCCGGACCTCCAGCCGCGCCGGTTCGGACACGACGATCAGCGCCCGGATCTGCGTCCCGGTCACGAGCCGTTCCACCAGCGGCATCGACCTGCGGCCGTCGCCGCCGGCCTGTGCCGCCTGTATTCCCGATTCCAGGATGTCGAAGAAGCGGTCGATCCGGCGCAGGAACAACGCGCCGACCTCGCTCGGGTAGGTTCCGGTCGCGCAGCGGCAGAAGATCTCCGCCCCCAGGTCGCGTTCCAGGTTCGATACCGCCTGCGTCACCGCGGGCTGCGAGGTGTTCAACTCCCGCGCCGCCGCCGAAACCCCGCCAAGCCGTCCGATCGTCTGCACCATCCGTAGGTGCCGGACATTCGGTATTTCCGGGCAATCCACCATGATGTCTCCCCTCCCCGAGAGCCAGTCCTGTTCAGTCTACCCCGTCGGGCGCGTTTGTCACATCGACGGAATGCTCGCATGGAACCACGGCACCAGCTGGCCGAGCAGCGTCCGTGGCCACGGCACAGAGATCACCTGGTCGAATATGAGCCAGATCAGCACCACGACCGAGACCGCGTAGCCGAGACAGAGCTTCCACCTCTCCTGCCCCTCGATACGCATGAACGCGATGACGAAGATGCCCGCCGTCGGGATCAGGCCGATCAGCGCCATCGACGCGAGGAACGCGATGAACCAGCCGAAGAACTGCGCCGCCCGCACGAAGACCGCGCCGTTGCTCAACTCGCCGTTCTCGGATTTCAGGTCCATGTGCAGGCCGGTCCGGACCCTGGGGCCGTTCGGCGTCGCGGTGGCGCTGCGGCCGAAGGCGACGAAGAACAGGCTGAGCGAGGCGAAGAAGATCATCGTGCTGCCGACCATCACGGGGCCGATCCGCGCCCCGAAGGGCCAGTCCAGCGCGTAGGCGACCATCACAATCCCGACCACCAGGAAGAAGCCGTAGAACAGGTCCACCGCGCTGAAGACCGGTCGGCCGCGCGGCACGAAGATGCCCACGCCTTCCTTGCGGACCTCGGTGAAGAACGGCCGCAGGAGCGCCAGTGCAGCGAGGGTCAGAAGCACGATCACACCCGGTCGAAGCAGCCACTCCGCCTCGTAGCGGATGACCGAGATCTTCATGTAGCGCTCGATCAGGCCGCCCAGGACGAGGCCCAGGATCAGCGGCGGGCGCGGCCATTCCAGCCGCTTCATGGTCCAGCCGAGCACGCCGAAGGCCAGCAGGGCGAACATGTCGCCCCAGCTCCGCGACCCCTGGTAGGCGCCGACATAGACGATCGCCATGATGAGCGGCAGGACCAGCGTGTAGCGCAGCATCGAGATCTTCGCGAATTGCCCACTGAGCGCGAAGCAGAGGCCTGCGCCGAGCACGTTGGCGATCGCGATGCTCCAGACCATCGTGTAGGTGACTTCGAGGTTGCGGGTCAGCATGTCCGGCCCGGGCACGAAACCGTGGACCATGATCGCCCCCAGCAGGATCGCCATCGAGGCGCTTCCGGGCACGCCGAAGGCGATGGTCGGGATAAGCCCGCCGCCTTCGCGCGCGTTGTTGGCGGCCTCGGGCGCGATCACCCCGCGCACATCGCCGGTCGAGAACGTCTCGGCCGCCCCTTTCTCCGTTCGAATTGCGTGGCCATAGGCGATCCAGTCAGTCACCGACCCGCTGATGCCCGGGATCGCCCCGAGCAGCGCGCCGAGCCCGCCGCATCGAAGCACGAGGAACCAGTTCTTCACCACGTCCCGCGCGCCCTGGAGGATACCCTTGCGGGTGTCGAACACGACCTTGTCCGAGATCGCGCCGCGACGGATCGCGAGATCGCAGAGCTCCGGCAGCGCGAAGATCCCGAGAAGGATCGGCAGAAGGGGCACCCCGTCCCACAGGTAGAGCACGTCGCCGGTCCAGCGCAGCGTGCCGGTCTGCTGGTCGGTGCCGATCATCCCGATCAGGATGCCGAAACAGGCCGCGATAACGCCTCGCATGGGCGTGTTTCCCGACAGCGCCGCGACCATCGCGATCCCGAAGATCGACAATGCCAGAAGCTCCGGTGTCCCGATCGACAGCACCAGCGGCCGCACCACGGGCACCGAAACGAAGAGACAGAACGCGCCGAAGAGCCCGCCGAAAAGCGATGCGAGGTAGGCCGCGCTGAGCGCCCGCCCGGCCTCGCCCCGGCGCGTCATCGGCAAACCGTCGAGGACCGTCGCCTGTGACGACGCCGTTCCCGGCACCCCGAACAGCACTGACGGGATCGTGTCCGATGTCGTGATGACGGCCGCCATCCCGAGCAGCATCGCGAAGGCGGTGATCGGGTCCATAGTGTAGGTGAACGGCACCAGGAGCGCGAAGCCGGTATGGCCGCCGATCCCCGGCAGAAGCCCGATCGCGAGCCCCACGAGGACGCCGATGGCCAGGTAGGCCAACCGCTCGAACTGAAGGATCGTCGCCAGCGCCTCGCCCGCGGCCTGGAACATGTGAAGATCGCCGAGGGATTCCATTGGCGTCAGCTCCGAATGGCGTCAGTGGACGCCGGGATGCGGTTGGGATGGCGTGTCATGTTGCCGGTCCGATGACGCGGAGCCGGTCCATCACCGGCCCGATGCCACCCTGACCGAGCGCCAGAACGTCGCCGGCCAGCGCGGTCGCATTCTCCGCCCCCATGCGCGCGTCGGTGATCGCGTGGAACTTCGACAGCACCGCGTCCTCGTCGAGCCCGCGATCCGGGAAACTGTGGCCCGGGTGATAGAGGCACTCCTGCACCACCTCCGACCCGTCGTCGAACACGACACGGATGCGGCTCGGCATCGACCCCGGCGCCCGGGCGGCGAGATCGGGGTCGACCATCAATTCGGTCGCCTCGATCAGCCGCGTCATGTCCGGGTGTTCCCACCGCCGGTCGCGGAACTGTTCGTCGGTCATGGCGCCTTCGGCCATCGCGACGGCAGGCAGGAAGGTGAAGGAATGGTCGGCAGCCTCGCGCGTCTTGGGGTAGCGCCGCTCGATCTCGCCCTGCTGCTTCCGGATCATCGGCAGGTCGGCCATGATGATCTCGATCCGCTCGGCGCGGTCCAGCCGGTCGCGGACCACCTCGTGGATCTCCAGCGCCGCCTTGATCGTGCATTGGGCGGTGCCGATGCAGGCGTAGGGCTTGATGTTGGAAGTCATGATGTAGGCCGGGTCCGCTGGCGGTGCCCAGAGCGTCGACAGGTCGAGCGCCGGGTCGAACACCTGGTGCAGCCCGCCGCGGTGGTCGAGCACCTCGAGCGGGCCGGTCACGCCGCGTTCGGCCAGCATCGCGCCCTGCACGCCGGATTGCGCGATCAACGAATTGGCAAGGTTCTTCGCGCCCGACAGCTTGCCCCACCGCACCACCGAAGGCGTCGCGCAGCGGATTGCCCCGAGCGCGAGCGCATGCGACTGCCGCTCGGGGTCGAGCCCGGCGAGCTTGCCGTAGATCGCGGCGGACACGAGACCGGAGACGGATGTCCCGTCCCAGGCCGAGGTGAAGGGCATCAGGTTCCGGAGCCGCTTGAACAGCTCGTATCCCATCGCGAGCGCACGGATGATCTCGTCGCCGGTGGAGCCAAACCGCTCGGCTGCGGCCAGCGCCACCGGGATGTTGTCGGAGCAGTGCCCGGCAACGCTGAGCTTTCCTTCCTTCATGAAGAACTGGACGTCGTTGTAGTCGAGCGACCGCACCAGCGCGCCGTTCATGAGGACGGCGGCGAGGATCGAGGATTTCTCTGCCTGCCCGATCAGGCTGCATTGCGGTTTGCCGCCCATCTCCTCCAGCATTGCGGCCACGTGGACCGGGGTGCGCACGCCGATGGCGTCGACCGCGCAGGCAAGGCTGTCGAGGATCAGGAGCCGCGCCTGGCGCGCGATCAGCGGATCGGCCCATGCCGGGTCGTCGGAAAGTGTCCAGCGGGCAAGGTTGCGCAACGGCGCCGACGCATCGGCGACCCCGTTGCCGGAAATCGAGTTCAAAGGTTCTTCCTCCCATCGGTCTGCCCGGTCACGACCGGGCCGCCAGCCTCCCCACCGGCGGCTTCACCATCCGTCGCGACGGCCGGAAGCGGAAATCGAATGTGGCGAATGAGCCATAAGATTCCTGCACCGTCATTCCGCCCCGATCGCATCGGAACGCAACGGTCGGTCGGGTTGAAAGGCCGTGAAGTCGCTTGTCTGGCGGCGAATTGAATGACCGCGGAGCCGGTTTCGATACCGGGCCGGGCCATCACATGACTACGCTCCGGCCCCGGAAGCGCCACCGAGCGCGGGGACGGGCGAAGGACCGGGAGACGTGACGGAAACAGCAGAGATCACAGCCGAACTGGCGCGCTACATCGCAAGTGCCGCCACACGCCCATTGCCGGAAGAGGTCGCGGCGAAGGCCCAGTTTCACCTGGTCGATACCCTCGCCGCGATCGTTTCCGGACGGACCCTGCCGGCGGGACGCGGAATACTGCCCTACCTGGAGACGCAGGGCGGGACGCCCTCCTGCTCCGTTCCGGGAACTGCGGTTCTGACCACGCCCGCGCTCGCCGCACTGGCCAACGGGATGGCGGCCCATGCCGACGAGACCGACGATTCCCACGCGCCGTCCCTGACCCACCCGGGCTGCGTCGCGGTCCCGGCGGCCCTCGCGTCGGCCGAAGCGAACGGTCGGTCGGGCCGCGACCTGCTGATCGCGGTCGCGCTCGGCTACGACGTCGGCACGCGGGTTTCAATGGCGCTCGGCGGCAGCCGCTTCGCGGACACCTATCACTTGGGCAGCCACGGTTGGGGCGGCACGTTCGGTGCCACCGCCGCTGCGGCGATGCTGGCGGGACTGGACGAGACCGCGACCCGCCACGCTCTGTCCTACGCGGTCCAGTCGGCCTCCGGAAACCGCTGCTGGGTCCGCGACCGCGACCATGTGCAGAAGGCGTTCCAGTTCGCCGGGATTCCCGCGAAACAGGGGGTTGAGGCTGCCGGTCTCGCCGCCGCGGGGCTGACCGGCGTCGGCGACGCTATGGAGGGCGTTCCAGGTCTCTTTGCCGCCTTCCCGCTGACATCCGACCCGGCATTGGCGGTCGAGGAACTCGGCACCCGGTTCGAGGTGATGCGGACAACGATCAAGAAGTGGACCGTCGGTTCTCCGATCCAGATGGCGCTCGATTGCATCCACGCGGTCGCCACCGAGGAAGGCATCACCGAGCCCGAGATCGCCGATATCCTTGTGACCCTGCCTGGCCAGCGCAGTCGTGTCGCGCAAAGCGACATGCCTGACGTGAACCTTCCGCACGCCCTCGCGCTCTACCTCGTCGACGGCGGCGTCGGCTTCGCCAGCCTGCATGACCACGACCGGATGAAGGACCCGGAAGTGCGACGCGTCGCGGCAAAGGTGCGGGTTGAGGCCCGACCCGGCGCCGCGCGCGGCGAGCAGGCGCATTTCACGCTTCAGACGACAGACGGCCGTCGCATCCACATGGAGCGTGAGCATGTTCGCGGCCAGCCCGCGAACCCGATGACCGAGGCCGAGATCGACGAGAAGGCGCTGGACCTCTTCGGGATCGGCCTCGGCGCGGACAGGGCCCGGCCGCTGCTGGAGGCACTGAAGGCTGTCGAGACCGTCGCGGATGTCCGCGACCTGCGGCCGCTCTGGCAGTAGCCGCAACCGTCGCCACGTTCCGACCAACGGAAAGGGCGCCGACCCTGCGGCCGGCGCCCGTCGTTTCGTCGCCATCCGGTCACTCGGCGGCGAGGATCTCCTGCACGCGCTCGACCACCTCGGGCGGCGTGCCCATCAGTTCCTCGGCAAGCGCCTGGAGTTCTTCACCCGACACGAAGCCCTCGTCGGCGCCGGTGCTCATGATCTCCTCCACGAAACGCGGATCCGTGCCAGCCTGCCGGAATGCCTCGCGCAGGGCCGCGAGCCGATCTTCCGGAATGCCGGCCGGAGCTGCGAAGGGGCGACCGATTTCCTGCGGGATCAGCATGAAGCGGAAGATCGCGCGGGTCGTGTCGTCCTCGACCGCTTCCATCACGTTCGGGACGTCCGGCATCTGCGGATGCCGCTCCAGCCCGAACTGGAGGATGTATTGCAGCGTGCCTTCCTCGATCCAGGCGGCCTGCTCGCGCTGCGAGGAGGAATAGCTGCCGGCGCGGCCGTCGACCTCGCCGCGCTCCATTGCGAGCGCCTGTTCCTCGTTGCCTTCGTAGCCGGGGATCAGCCGGTAGTTCGCGCCGAGCAGCTCGTTGACCATCAACGGATAGGTGTTGTTCGCGCTGCCCGCCCCGGTCACAGCCAGGATCAGGGGCATGTCGATGGCGTCCTGCACGGTCTCGATGCCCGGATCGTCGGGGCTGTGGGTGAAGATCACGTAGGTCACCCGGCTCACCGCGCCGAGATGGCTGACCTCGCGCGGGTCGAAGTCGATCCGCTCCTCGCTCAGAAGCGGGTCGGTGAAGTTGTTGCGCTGAAGCGTTCCGATCCAGGTCCCGTCGTTCGGCGCGCTGTTCTGCATCTCCGCCGCGACCACGAGCCCGCCCGCGCCGGGCCGGTTCTGGACGATGATGTCGGGATTGCCGGGGATGTATTCCGACAGGTAGGGCGCGATCGTGCGGGCGAAGTAGTCCGCCGCGCCGCCGGCCGCCGCCCCGACCATCAGCGTGATGTCGTTCTCGCTGTAGAATTCCTCGACGCTCTGCGCGTGTCCCGGTCCGCTGCCGACGAGCATCAGCGCCCCGATGGCCGCCGTGCCGATCCTCTTGAATAGGTTCATCTGGTCCTCCCTTTGCGCCGGAACCCGGGTGATGACGCATTCGCCAGCCGGGGCGCGGCTTTGGTGGTTCAAGCTCAGTCCCTCGGGCTCAACATTGGAAATAGATTCTCCGGCGGGCGGCATAGATTCCGCATCCCCCGCGCTTCGCCGGGTGCCCCCGGATCCATTCTCGCGCCGTGTGGCTCGGACAGGAAATGAATAGCCTCCGCCCGAAAAGCTATTCGCGCCCATCATCGCACTGACGCTACCCTGAAGCGGAGGAAGGGCAGGTCCGGCCGAGCCGAAACGCGGTTCCGGCCCCGCCCCGCGGGAGGAAAGATGACACCGAACGAATGGACTCCGCGGCGCGCGGCCGACACCGGCTGCCACGATCCGAATGACGCCGCGACCCCGGCGGGAGGGCATCGCCGTGGGTGACGCGCTGCTGACATCCCTCTCTGCGCTCGTGGTGTCTGGCGGCGTCTTCTACCTGCTGCTCGGCACCATCGTGGGCCTCGTTTTCGGGATCATTCCGGGCCTCGGAGGGCCGACCGCGCTCGCCCTCCTGATCCCGCTGACCTTCGGTCTCGACACCACCGCGGCGATGTTCCTTGCCGGCGGCATCATGGGGGCGATCCCGTTCGGCGGGTCGGTCACCGCGATCCTTCTGAACACGCCCGGCACCGCGCCCAACGCGGCGACGGTGTTCGACGGCTACCCGATGACGCTTGAGGGCCGCGCGGGCGAGGCGCTCGGCGCCGCGGCCACTGCGTCCTCCATCGGCGGCATCTTCGGCATCCTGATCCTGTTCGCGGTCCTGCCGGTGGCGCGCGAGATCATCCTCGCCTTCGCCCCGCCCGAGTTCTTCATGCTGGCCGTGCTCGGTCTCTGCGCCATCGCCGTCAGCTCCGACGGAAAGATGCTGAAGGGCCTGATCGCCGCCTGCTTGGGCCTGATGATCGCCTTCGTCGGCTATGACAACGTCTCCGGCACCGTGCGCTTCGCCTTCGGCATCGACTACCTCTGGGACGGCATCCCGCTGATCCCGGCGCTGATCGGCCTGTTCGCCATCGCGCAGATCGTGTCGCTCTACCTGGCCGGCGGCTCAATCACCGAGAACCCGACCGCCGTGCGTGTCAACCGCGTTGGCGACGGGATCCGCGCGGTGTTCCGGCACTGGCCCACGCTCCTGCGTGGGTCCGGCATCGGGGCGCTCGTCGGTGCGGTTCCGGGGGTCGGCGGCACCGTCGCGGCGTTCCTGTCCTATTCCGTCACCGTCCAGACCTCGAAGGACCCGGAAAGCTTCGGCAAAGGCAACATCCAGGGCGTGATCGCGCCCGAGGCCTCGAACAACGCGCGCGAAGGCGGCGCGCTGATCCCGACGCTCGCCTTCGGCATCCCCGGATCGGCCGAGATGGCAGTGTTCCTCGGCCTTCTAGTGCTGCACGGCCTGCAACCGGGGCCGAGCCTGCTTCTGAACAACATGAGCGTCATCACCTCGCTGATGCTGTCGATCGCCATCGCCTCGGTGCTCGCCTCGGTGCTCTGCCTGATGGTGGCACGACGGCTGGCGCTCATCACGCTGATCGACGTGAACTTCCTCGTGCCGGTGATCCTCTCGGTATCGCTGGTCGGGGCCTACGCCCTGAACTCCAGCATGTACGACGCCATCGTCGCGGTGATCTTCGGGGCGGTCGGCTACCTGATGATCCGCTTCGACTACCCCCGCCTGCCGCTGGTGATCGCGATGTTCCTCGGCGAGGTGTTGGAGGTGTCCTACCGCCAGTCGATGATGATCGCCCGCGGGGACTGGACCGTGTTCTTCACCCGGCCGCTGTCGTTGGTGCTGTTCCTCCTGGTGATCCTCAGCCTCAGCGTCCCGTTCATCCGTTACCTTCTGCGCCGCCGCGGCGCGAACCGTGAAAGCACCGCGCCATGACCGCAAGCCGCCGCCTGTCCGAGGCACTGCCCTCGCTCGTCCTGCTTGGCGTCGCCGCGTTCTACGCCTGGGTGTCGTTCGACTACTCCGCACAGACCCGCGCGATTCCGCTCGGCGTGGCGGGGCTTGCGATCCTGCTCGTGCTCGTCGACTTGGCATCTCAAGGCGAGGGCGCTGTCGCGCGCCGCATCCGGCGAGTCATCAGCGGCAGCGGCGCACCGTCGCCCGTGCCGGGGCTCGACGGTCAGGCTGGCCAGCGCCACGCCGCGCGGCACGAACTTGCCGCCTTCGGCTGGATCGCGGGGTTCCTCGTCCTCGCTATCGTCACCGGGTTCTACATCGCGATCCCGCTCTACGTGATCGCCTACCTGCGCATCCACGGCGGCAAGCCGATCCTCGTCGCCGCGGCGACCGGGCTCGGGCTGGTCGCGGTGCTCTACGGCCTTTTCGAGATCCTGCTCGGCTACGAGGTCTTCGGCGGGCTCATCACCGGCGATTACCTCTGACCGCGAACACGACAACCGCTTTCATCACGGAGGAGATATCATGGCGGGACAACGGAAACTGATGGCGCTCGTGGCTGCGGGGGCATTCATGCTCGCGCCGGTCGCAGCCTCGGCCCAGGACTGGCCGGACGGCGATATCGACCTGATCATCCCCTCGGGCCCCGGCGGCGGCTTCGACGTCTACGGCCGGGTGCTGGCGCGGGCGATGGAGGAAACGCTCGACGTCAACGTACTGGCCCAGAACGTGTCCGGCGGCGGCGGGATGCGCGGCGCGACCGAGGCTTTCCAGGCCGCGCCGGACGGCCAGACCTTCGCCGTCTTCAACGTCCCCGGCATCATCGAGCCGGTGATCCAGGGCGAGGACGTGGCCTACGACATCGAACAGATCGACTGGCTCGGCGCGATGGCGTTCAACCAGTACGTCGTCGTCGTCGCGGCGGATTCGCCCTACGAGACGATCGAGGATCTGCGCGCGGCGGGCGAGACCATCAGCTTCACCGGCTACGGTTCTTCGGGGATCGCCGCCAACCGGATCATCTGCGCCGAGACCGGGCTCGATTGCCAGATCATCACCGGCTACCCCTCGAACAACGAGGCGCTGCTCGGCGTGGTGCGCGGAGACGCGGTGGCCTCGGTGCCGCCGATCTCGACCGCGGCGGCGTTCAACACCGATGGCGACCTGCGCGCGATCCTGCTGGTCACCAACACCGGCATCGACGCCTTCCCGGAGGCCCAGAACGCGGAGGAGGCCGGATACCCTGCGCTGGCGAGCCTCGGCCTGATCCGCGCCTTCGGCCTGCCGCCCGGCGTGCCGGACGACACCCGCGCCGCGTTCCAGGAAGTGTTCGACACCGCGCTCCAGGCACAATCCGTCGCCGACTGGGTGGCCGAGACCGGCAATGCCTACGACCCGATGGATGGCGCCGCGCTGTCGGAGCTGATCGCCTCGCAAACCGCGCTGCTAACGCAATACGCGGACGTGCTTGCCGCGGAATAGGCGGCAATCGCGGGCGGCGCGGCGATCATCGCCCGGCCGTCCGCATTCCCAAGCCCCCCGGCCCGACCTAGGGTGACGCCATGCGCGATCTCGTCGAAACCGGACCGTCCCGCCAGAACCTCAGGCATCTGTGGGCCTTCTGCGAGGTCGTGCGCCAGCGTAGCGTCAACCGCGTGGCCGGCGCGATAAACCTGTCGCAACCCGCGATTTCCCAGGCCATCGCCAGCCTCGAGGTCGACTTCGGCGCGGTCCTCTTCCACCGCGATCCTACGGGCATGCACCCGACCCGGATGGGCGAGATCCTCGCCGCGCGCCTTCGCCGGGGCTTCGCGGCGCTCGCCGCCGCGCAGGCCTTCTGCGAGACCGGCGGCACCGGGTCCGGCTCCACCGATCCCTCGCTCGTGTTCCGCACCAGCCAGCTCGACGTGGTCGTGGCGCTGTCGGGCCACGCGAGCATCCCCGCTTGCGCCCGCGCACTCGGCATCTCGGAGAAGTCCGTCGCCCGTAACGTGCGCAACCTCGAACTCCGGCTCGACCGGGCGCTGATGATCAAGGATTTCGGCGCCGCCCGCCTGACCCGCGCGGGCGAGGCGATTGCGCGGGCTGGCAAGATCCTGTCGCGCGAGATCGAACTGGCGCGGGAGGAGATGGCGGCCGAACACGGCATCGCGCGCGGCCGGCTGGTGATCGGCGGGTTGCCGCTGTCGCGATCCTACATCCTGCCGCGCGCCATGCTCGCCATCGCCAACCGGTTCCCCGACGTGGAAATCCAGCTCGTCGAGGCTTCCTACGACGTTCTCGTGTCCGGCGTGCGGGACGGCGAGATCGACATCCTCGTCGGCGCGCTCCGCGACCGCCCGCCTTTCGCGGAGGTGCGCCAGAAACTTCTGTTCGAAGAGCGGCTCTGCGTCGTTGCCCGCAGCGACCACCCCCTTCTCGACCGCCCCGGCGCGGCGATGGCCGACACGATGGCCTACCCGTGGATCGCGCCCCGCACCGGATCGCCCGCGCGGCGGGTGTTCGACACGCTGATGGCGCGCGCGGGCGGTGCGCCGCGCGTGCTGCTGGAGGTCGCGTCCCATATCGCGGTCCGGTCGATCCTCCTGGAAAGCGACTGTCTCGCCCTGATCTCGCGCCACCAGATCCGGTACGAGGAAATGCAGGGCCAGCTTGCCGTCGTGCTCGTCGACCCCGACATGGGGCCGCGGCGGGTCGGTGTGACGGTGCGCGCGGACTGGGATCCGACGCCGTTGCAGACGGCCTTCATGGCGGAGTTGGAAACCGCCGCCGCGGCCTCGCTGCCGCCGGAACTCGACACGGTCTAGCCGAGCAACTCCATGCCCCGCCCGAACACGTTCTCGAACGACAGGCGGCGCGTGGTCAGACCCTGCCGGTGCACCGATCCAAGCAGGGTCTCGACCGAGCGCCGCATCGCGTCGGCCCCGATCGGCAGCATGTCCGGACCGTCCTGCCTGAGCGCGGCCTTCGCCTCCGCGAAACCCTCGACCACTCTCCGCACGAGGCCCGGATCGCGCTCCGCGAGGTCGGGCGAGACGGCAACGACGTGGTTGATCTGGACGACGCCGGTGCGCGCAAGGTTCTCCCGCGCCGCGGCGTCAGGGTCGGGGATCACCGGTGCGATCCAGGGGTCATCGGGCATGTCGATCCCGAAGATCGCCGCGTCGACGAGGCCATCCCGCAACAGGTCGTAGGGCTTCGTCCCCGCAGGGTCGCGCACCACGTTCGCGGGTTCCGGCGCGCCCGCGACATGGGACGCCTCCTCCGTCACCCATTCGACGCTGCGCGGGTCGATGCCGTATTCGGTGTCGAGGATCGTGCGGACCCAGGCCCCCGTGGTCTGGCTGTAGGCCCTGACCGCGATGCGGTGGCCCGGCAGGTCGGCCGTGGTCAGGGCCGTGCGGTCGCGGTTCTGGACGAGGCAGCGGTGCTGAAACCGCGACGAGATCGTGACCGGCAGCGGGATCACCGGGCGCCCGGCCTCCGCCGCCTGGATCGCGGCTACGATGGCCAGTTCGCTGATATCGAAGGCGGTGTCCTCGACCATCGGGCGGAAGGCGCGGTGGATCGGCACGACCTCCTTCACGTCGAGGCCGAGCGCCTTCGCGGGACCGGCAAGAAAGGCCGCAGCGATTGGGGTGTCGCCAAGGACCAGCGTGGGCGCGCTCACGCGACGCCCTCTGGCGCTGCACCGGCCAGCGCCGGATAGAGCGTGGCCGCCGTTCCGGAGAGGATCATCCGCTGGTCCTCCGGCGCGAGGGTCGAGACCGCTTCCCTCGCGCGGGCGACAAGCTTCGGCATCGGACGCTCGGCGGCGGGGAAGTTCGACCCCCAGGCCACGCGGGATGCGCCGAATGTCGCGACCAGGTGCGCCATGAAGTCCGCTAGGGTCGAGGCCCCGGTTTCAGCCCGGTCGATGTTGCGGACAGTCATCTTCACATGGACGCCGGGATACTCCGCCAGCGCCCAGAGCCCCGCCGCCTCGGCGTAGGGTGGGCCGTCCTCCAGCACCGGGCGGGCGAGGTGGTCGATCACCACGCGGGCCTCGGGAAAGCGGTCCAGCAGGTCGCGCAGGAGCGGGATACCCGGTGGGCGCATCTGCACGCAGATCGGCAGGCCGATTGCGCTGGCATGGGCCCAGGCAGCGTGGGAGCGAGGGTCGTTCAGCCAGTCCGCCTGTCCCTCCACGGTGCTGCCGGCCGTGAAGAGGCGAAGTCCCGTCAGCCCCTTCGCCCGCCAGTGCTCGATCCGCTCCACCGCGTCCGGGGCCAGCACGTCAACCGAGAACACGCCGGTCAGCCGGTCGGGATGCGCGGCGACCGCCTCGGCGAGATAGGTATTGTCGTGGCCATAGGCGGTCGAAGCCTGCACCACCGCCGCCTTCGCGATCCCCGCCGCATCCATCTCCGCGATCAGTCCCTCGTGGGAGAGAGGGTGTTTCGCCGACCACGACGACTGCCTGCCGCCCAGCGGCGACAGGGGATAGCGGTCGGTATCAGGGGAGATGACGTGCGGATGAATATCTACGATCTGTTCCATTCGATCTCGGGTATCTCGTGACCTGTTTCTGAAGATATCCGAAGTCTCTCACCTCGGCTGCCGCATGGACCAATCCGATCCTTGGACGGGGTTATGCAAAAGCTGGGCGTCTGCCCTGATCACCTGGTCACCAGAAAGATGCTCCTCCAGCGGAGCAAAGGTCGGTGCGATGCTGGAAGTGCGAAAGCCGTTGAAGGCGCTAACGAGACGTCTACGCTCCCCAACATGATCAGGCAGGATCACAAGCGAGCGTTCGTTCGGCGTATCACCGTGCTTGCGGCCTTCGTCGCGGTGCTCTGGATAGTCCAGGTCTTCAACTGGATCACCGGCTACGCCCTCAATCCGGCCTTCGGTCTCATCCCCCGGCACGTCAGCGGATTGGACGGCGTCGTCTTCATGCCGCTTCTGCACGGAAGCTTCGCGCACTTGGTGGCAAACACGCCGCCGCTTTTCGTCATGGGTGGGTTGCTGGTGGCCACTGCCACGCGGGCGCTGGTGGCCGTGAATGCCGTCGTGATCGGTCTCGGCGGCGGTCTCGTCTGGCTGTTCGGGGGCTTCGCGATCCACATCGGCGCGTCAGGGCTGGTCTTCGGCTGGTTCGGCTTCCTGGTGGCGCGCGGCTTAGTGGATCGCTCGCCCGTCACCCTGCTTGCGGCGCTCCTCGTGGGTTTCCTGTACGGGTCCATCCTTTGGGGCGTTCTGCCGGGTCGAACGGGTGTTTCCTGGGAGGCCCACCTGTTCGGCGCCATCGCGGGCGTCGCCGCCGCATTTCTTGTGCGGACACAAGTCCACGCTCCACGCCTCGGAGGCGTGGACCAGGAGTGAGGGAGGGGCTTTCACCCAGCGCCGATGTTATTGCGCTCGCTATCGGGCATTACCGGGCGTCCATGCCGTGCCGCGAACCTGTACAAGCATCCGCACTTGACTTAACTGCAGCCTGGCTGACCGCGTTGGCTGGCGCGAAACCTACCCGCTTGCCGACCCGGTTGGCCAAAGCAAATCCCGAGAGTGACGTTCTCATGCACCCTGCACTTCGCGCGGCCCTCGATGACCGTGGATACGCCACGCTGACACCGGTTCAGACATCGGTGCTGGACCCCGCGCTGATAGGTCGTGACATGCTGGTTTCCGCGCAGACCGGCTCGGGCAAGACGCTTGGTTTCGGCCTTGCCATCGCGCCCACGATCCTGGGTGACCAGCAGGCTTTCGAGCCGGGCGCCACGCCGCTTGCGATCATCATCGCTCCGACGCGGGAGCTGGCCCTGCAGGTCAAACAAGAACTCGGGTGGCTCTATGCCAAGGCAGGGGCGATCCTGGCCTCCTGCGTGGGCGGCATGGACATGCGCGACGAACGCCGTGCGCTGGAACGCGGGGCGCACATCGTTGCGGCCACGCCGGGGCGGCTGCGCGACCACATCACCCGGGGCTCCATCGACCTCTCCGCGGTTCGCGCCGTTGTCCTCGACGAGGCCGACGAAATGCTCGACCTCGGGTTTCGCGAGGAGCTCGAGTTCATCCTGAGCGAACTCCCCCGCGAACGGCAGACCCTGTTGTTCTCGGCCACCGTTCCGCCAGCCATCGCCGCACTGGCGAAGGGCTACCAGGACGACGCGGAACGCATCGTCGCGAAGTCCGAAACCCCGCAGCATGACGACATCGAGTACCGCGCGATGATGGTGGCCGAACGGGATATCGACAACGCGGTCATCAACACTCTGCGCTATCACGAAGCACCCAACGCGCTGGTCTTTGCCAACACGCGCGCGATGGTCAACCGGTTGGCGGCAAGGCTTTCGAACCGCGGGTTCAACGCGGTGGCACTTTCTGGCGAGCTGTCGCAGTCCGAACGCACCCACGCATTGCAGGCCATGCGGGACGGACGCGCGCAGGTCTGCGTCGCGACCGACGTGGCGGCGCGCGGCATCGACCTGCCCAGGCTCGATCTCGTCGTGCATGCCGAGCTGCCCTCCAACCAGGAAACCCTGCTGCACCGCTCCGGACGCACGGGCCGGGCCGGGCGCAAGGGCGTGAGCGCGCTGGTCGTCACGCCGCGCACGCGCAAGAAGGCCGAGCGCCTGCTGGGCTGGGCCAAGGTCAGGGCCGAGTGGGGCAGCGCTCCGTCGGCCGCAGAGGTCCGCGCGATGGACGAGGAGCGGCTGTTCTCAGACCCGGCGTGGCAGGAGCCGCCGACCGAGGAGGAGCAGGAAAGCGCGAAGCGGCTTCTCGATGCCTTTTCGCCCGAGCAGATCGCAGCCGGTTACCTGCGCCTTCTGCATACGCTGCGCACCCCTCCGGAAGAACTGGTCGAGCCGGGCACGAAGCCGGAACCCGTGCGGGATTTCGGCCCCGCGACGTGGTTTGCCGTCTCGGTCGGTCGCGACGCGGGCGCAGAGCCGCGCCGCCTGTTGCCGATGCTGTGCAAGGCGGGCGGCCTGACGAAAGACGACATCGGTGCGATCCGGGTGCAGAAGGACCGGAGTTTCTTCCAGATCCGCAACGGGGCCGTCGCGGGTTTCCTGGCGAACTTGGGCGAGAGCATGGAGCTGGAAAAGGGCGCGCAGCTCACTCAACTCGCGTCGCCGCCCGACCTCGCGGCCAAGGGGCCGGGGCCCAACAAAGACAACGCCGAGCGCAAGACCGCCGGCGCAAAACCGCATCGCCCCAAGGCGCCCATGCGGGCCGGGCAGGGGACTGCTCCGGCGACGAAGTCCGATCGAAAGCGCGAGTATCGGAAAAGCAACGGCCACGAGGAAGAGGTCGACCGCGCGCCCGTCGAGTCCGACACCCCCGCCAGAACGAAAAGCCGCAAACCCAAGGGTCCGCCACCGCCCAAGGGCAAACCGGGCAGCAAGAAGAACCGCGCACGCGCTGCAGCAGCCGCGTCAGGCAAGGGTGCAGGAAAGTTTCGGAAGAAGTCTGGCAGCTCCAAACGGCAGCCCTGAGAGCCGGTACGCGGCGGAACGTGGAACTCGAGTGATCGTTTCCCGGTCCTGATCGCGGCGCTCTCATCCAGAGACGGAACTCAGCAGTTCCGACGTTCGCAGGATGCGCGGCTGCCGGACCCCTCCGACCACGTGATCCACCCTTTTGGCACATCGTTGTGACCGCAACGAACGACGGCCCTCTCCCATCCGCGCCGTGTCATTTCGCACACGGGTTGCACCAACCTCCCCTGCCCAAGACAGCGACTCTATGCGTGGGCGAGGGAAATCGATGGGTCACGCCGGGGCGTAGCTCTTACACGGGTCGTGAGTGCGGCTGCACACGCTTGTGTTCAGCCGGTTCAGGAACGGGGACCGTCCATGGTCGAAGAAGGATCGCGGCGGTCCGAGACTGGTCTTGGGAAGCATATGAGCGCCTGCATCAACCAGCTCCGCCGCGCGGCAGAGGCAGGGGTCGCGCCGTGACCGAGGACTGGGACGTGATCGTGATCGGCGGCGGCAATGCCGCGCTCTGTGCCGCGATCGAGGCCGCGGAGTCCGGCGCCCGCGTGCTGATCCTCGAATCCGCGCCGAAGGTCTACCGTGGCGGAAACTCCCGCCACACGCGCAACTTCCGCTGCATGCACGACGGTCCGTTGTCGGTCCTGACCGACTCCTATGGCGAGGATGAGTACTTCGACGACCTGTTGCGGGTGACGAAGGGCGAGACCGACGAGACCCTCGCCCGCCTCGTCATCCGCTCGTCGGAGGACTGCCTGCCGTGGATGGAGGCGCATGGCGTGAGGTTCCAGCCCTCGCTGTCCGGCACCCTGTCGCTCGGGCGGACCAACGCCTTTTTCCTGGGCGGCGGCAAGGCGCTGGTCAATGCCTACTACGCGACCGCCGAGGATCTCGGCATCGCGGTCCGCTATGACACCGAGGTCACCCACGTGACCATCGAGGGCGACCGTTTCACCGGCGTCCGCGTGAGAGGTCCCGACGGAGTGGCGGACATCGCCGGCCGTGCTGCCGTGATTGCCGCGGGCGGGTTCCAGGGCGACATCGACTGGCTCGCCGACGCCTGGGGGCCCGCCGCGCGGAACTTCCTGATCCGGGGCACGCCCTACAACCGCGGGGTCGTCCTGCGCGACATGCTCGACCAGGGTGCAATCTCGGTCGGCGACCCGACCCAATGCCACGCCGTCGCCATCGACGGCCGCGCGTCGAAGTTCGACGGTGGCATCGTCACCCGGCTCGACTGCGTGCCGTTCTCGGTCGTGGTGAACAAGGACGGCCAGCGTTTCTACGACGAAGGCGAAGACGTCTGGCCGAAACGTTACGCCATCTGGGGTCGGCTCGTCGCAGCGCAGCCCGGCCAGGTCGCTTACGCGATCATCGACAGCCGCAGTCTCGACCTGTTCATGCCTTCGGTCTTTCCGCCGGAGAATGCCGACACGCTGGAAGGGCTGGCGACGAAATTCGGCCTGCCGCCCGAGGCGGTTCGAGACACGATCGACCGATTCAACGCCGCCTGCCGGGACGGGCCGTTCCACCCGACCGATCTCGACGGGCTAACAACGCAAGGGATCGCACCGGCCAAGACCAACTGGGCGCGGCCGATCACGGAGCCGCCGTTCTACGGCTACTCGCTCCGGACCGGCGTGACCTTCACCTATCTCGGCCTCAAGGTCGACAAGTCCGCGCGGGTGAGCGGGCCGAAGGGGCGCTACGACAACATCTGGGCCGCGGGCGAGACGATGGCGGGGTCGATCCTCGGCCAGGGCTATCTCGCCGGGTTCGGCATGACCATCGGCACGGTCTTCGGCCGCATCGCGGGACAGGAGGCCGCCGCCCATGTTCGATGAGACCATTGCCGAAGCCCGCCGCCAGGTGGAGATCTGCAACGCCTGCCGCTACTGCGAGGGCTATTGCGACGTGTTTCCCGCCCTCATGCGGCTCCGGGACCACGACGACGGCGATATCGTTCAGCTCGCCAACCTCTGTCACAACTGCCGCGGCTGCTACTACGCCTGCCAGTACGTCCCGCCCCACGAGTTCGCCATCAACCTGCCCGCCGTGCTGGCCGAGGTCCGCGTCGAAAGCTGGGAACGCCATGCCTGGCCCCGCCGTTTCGCGCGCCTGTTCCAGCGGAACGGCGTGGCGGTGGCGGGGCTGCTGATCGTCGCGATCGCGCTCCTGCTCTTGATGGCACAGGCGGTCCCGTCCGCGTCGGGCGAAGACTTCTACGCGGTCCTGTCCCACGGGACGATGGTCGCGCTCTTCCTGCCCGCGTTCGTGCTGCCGCTTGTGTCGGTCGCAGTGAGCCTGCGGCGCTACTGGGCGGAAATCGGCGGCGGGCCGCTTCGGCCGACCGACGTCCTGCGGGCAGCATCTGACTCCATGCGGCTCCGCAACCTGTCAGGCGGCCAGGGCCAGGGGTGCAATTTCGAGGCAGAAGACCGGTTCTCGAACCGCCGCAGACGGTTCCACCAGGCGATGCTCTGGGGTTTCCTGCTCTGCTTCGCCTCCACCGCGTCGGGAACCGTGCTGCACTACGGTTTCGGACTGGAGGCGCCCTACGGCTTCTGGAGCCTCCCGAAACTCTTGGGCGTGCCCGGGGGTGTTCTCCTCGTGATCGGCTGCTCCGGCCTTGCCTGGTTGAAGACGCAGGCGGATGCGTCGCTCGGGGCAGTTTTCGCCTGGGGCGGAGAAATGGCCTTCGTCCTGCTGCTCGGGCTCACCGGCCTGACCGGCCTCGCCCTCTACGCGAGCGCCTCCACCACCGCACTGCCCGTTTTGCTCGCGATCCACCTCGGCACCGTGCTCGCCTTCTTCCTCCTCCTGCCGTTCAGCAAGATGACGCACGCATTCTACCGCCTCGCCGCGTTGACGGCCGACGCATCGGCGCGGCGCTAGGCTCGACAGGACCGGGCATCAGGCAACGGAGTCTGTGTAGAGACGCGCCTTGGCCTTAGGTGTTCTCGCCCTGTCGGTTGCGTCGCGAACCCGGAAACCGGGTCGGTGGCGCCGCGTCTGCGACCGCGCGATGACCGATCCGCCTATATCGCCGTCACGGCTTCGCGACCGAGATGCTCCGGGCCGGATCTGACGTGAAGATGGCTGCGTAACTCGGGTGGCTCGAACGACACCCGCGTCGTGCTCAAGCACGACGCGCACGCGCTCGACGACGACACCGTGACCGACGTGCTGTCCGACGACGATCCGCCCGACGCGGGCGGATCCTGCCGTGGCGGCACGGGGCGCGGCGGCGCCGGATCCTGTCGCCCCATCACCGCGGCGCGACCGACCGGCCTGCCGGGAACGGCACCCGCGCTTGCCCGAAACCCCTGACGGGGCTATGTTTCCGGGTCCGGGCTGCCCCGTCCGTTCCTGCCCCGCCCCCGCCGCGTTGGACCCGTCCATGCCCGCCCCCGTCGATCTCTCCGACTTCCTGCCGTTCCAGATGGCGGTCGTGTCGCAGCGGCTCGCGCAGGCGCTGTCGGCGGAGTCCGGGCTGCCCGCGCCGGAATGGCGGATCCTGATGAGCCTGCCCGCCCACGCGCCCTGTTCATCGGGCGAGTTGTGCGCGCTGACCTCGATGGACCCGGCGCGGGTCAGCCGCGCGCAGGCGAGGCTGCTCGAATCGGGCCTGATCGCCGCGGTGCAGGACGACCGCGACCGCCGCCGTTTGGTGGTCACCCTGACCGCGAAGGGCCGGGACGAGGCGGAGCGCCTGTCGGTCCTTGCCCGCAAGGCCGAAAACGCCTTTCTCGCCGCGCTCGAACCGCCCGAACGGGACCGGTTCCGCGCCGCCATCGCCCTGCTCTATTCGCGCATCTGAATTTCCTTGCGTGCCGCCCGCGGGCGCGTGTAAGGCTCCACCCGTCCCGGTTCCGGCGGCATGCCGCCGGGCAAGAGGGAACGCGGTGAAAATCCGCGGCTGCCCCCGCAACTGTAAGCGGCGAGCCTGACCGGACGATGCCACTGGGGCCACGTATGCCCCGGGAAGGCCCGGGAAGGCCGAGACCCGCAAGCCAGGAGACCTGCCGAGACCTTCACCCTGTCCGGACGCGGGGCGCGTTCCGGGCTGCGGAGGTTCCGCCCGTGGTGAAAGCAGCACCGTCGGCGGGGCGCTTTCGTTCCCCGAAGACCAACTGGGCCACAAGGCCCGTGACATGGGGGACGACCATGAAAAGACCCGCCACAGCGCTGTCCGCGCTCTGCATCGCCGCTTCCGCCGCCGCGCCCGCCGCGGCGCAGGACGGCTTCACCCTCGACACGATCATCTTCTCCGCCGGTCTGACCGCGCTGGAGGCCGCGCGCGTCGGCGTGACGGTCGATGTCCTGACCGCCGAGGATCTCGCGCAATCCGGCGACGCGCAGATTTCCGACGTGCTCGCCACCGTGCCCGGCCTGTCGGTCAGCCAGAACGGCCCGGTCGGCACCTCGACCTCGCTCCGCGTCCGCGGGCTCGACGGGCGCTACATCCCGGTGCTCGTGAACGGCATCGACATGACCGACCCGAGCCAGGCCCAGACCGGCTTCGACTTCGGCGCGCTGACCGCGGGCGGGATCGAGCGGATCGAGATCCTGCGCGGCAGCCAGTCCGCGGTCTACGGGTCCGAGGCCATCGCCGGCGTCATCAACATCACGACGATTGCCGCGCCAGACACCCCCGGCACCGCGTACCTGTTCGATGTCGAGGCCGGCAGCTACGCGACCGCCCGCGCCACCTTCGGCGTCGGCACCCGGTTCGACCGCGGCACGCTCGCCTTCTCGGTCACGCACCTGACCACCGACGGCTTCTCCGCCGCCGACGAGAACGACGGCAACACCGAGGCCGATGGCGGCCGGTCCACCACCGCCACGCTCGGCGGCTCCTACGAGGTGACCGACGCGCTGACGATGGGCTTCGACCTCGTGGCCATCGACGGCTTCTCCGAGGTCGACGGGTTCCCGCCGCCGACCTTCACCATCGCCGACACCGCCGAGACCCAGGACAGCGAACGCCGCGGCGCGCGCATCTGGGCCGCCTTCGATGCGCTCGGGTTCTCCCACGACGTCGCGCTCAGCTATTCCCGTACCGACCGGAACTACCCGACCGGCTTCACCCAAACCTTCCGCGGCGAACGGACGGAGCTGTCGTGGGAGGCGACGCGCGAATTCGCCACCAGCACGCTGACCTTCGGCGCCGCCGCCTCGTCCGAGGAATTCGCCGCCGACGCGGTGACCGGCGACTACGACATCGGCTCGGTCTACGGCGAGGTGGTCGCGGCGATCACGCCGGATCTCGATGTGACCGCCTCGCTCCGCTACGACGATCACTCGGTCTACGGCGGGCAGGCGACCGGCCGGATCGCCGCGGCGTGGCGGCCCGCGCCCGACTGGGTGGTGCGCGCGAGCATCGGCACCGGCTTCCGCGCGCCGTCGCTCTACGAACTCTACGGCCCGTTCGGCGATCCGACGCTGGAGCCGGAACAGAGCGTCTCGGCCGATCTCGGCGTGGAGTACTCGACCCCCGGCCTGACCTTCGGCGCGACCGTCTACCGGACCGAGATCGACGACCTGATCCAGTTCGCGGGCCCGGGCTACGCGCAGGTCGCTGGCACCAGCGTCACCCAGGGCGTCGAGCTCTACGGCGATTATGCCGTCACCGATGCCGTGTCGCTGTTCGGCAACTACACCTATGCCGATGCCCGCGACCGCAACGGCGACCGCCTGCTGCGGGTGCCGCGCCACGATCTGACGCTCGGCGTGGCGGCGGAGTTCGCGCCGGGCTGGACCGGCACGCTGACCGCGCAGCACGTCGCCGACCGGCTCGACGTCGGCGGCCCGGTCGGCGACTACACCCTCGCCAATGCCTCGATCGCCTACGAGATCCGGGACGGCGTGGAAATCTACGGCCGCGTCGTCAACCTGCTGGACGAGGAATACCAGACCGCCGACGGCTACGGCACCTCCGACCGGGCCTTCTACATTGGCCTCCGTTCGCGCTTCTGACGGGCAGGGCGATCCGGCCGCGGGCCGGGTCGCCTTCGGCCCGCGGCCGGGCGGGGAAACCGCGAAAGGCGATTGCGGATGATCGCGTTTCTCACACGGCCGCTGGCGACCCTCGCCGCGCTGGCCCTTTCGGCCGGCGCCGTCCTTGCCGACGCCGCGCCGTCGCGGGTGGTGTCGATGAACCTCTGCACCGACCAGATCGCGCTGATGCTGGCCGCGCCGGGGCAACTCGTCTCGGTCTCCGACATCGCCTCCGATCCGCTGACCTCCCCGATGTGGCGCGAGGCGCGGGCCCTGCCCCCGAACCACGGCAGCGCCGAGGAGATCTTCCTGCTCTCCCCCGATCTGGTGCTCGCGGGCGTCTGGTCCGATCCGACCACGGTGGACCTGCTGCGGCGGCTCGGGCTGAGGGTGGAACAGGTGCCGGCGCCCGCGGGGCTGGACGACATCCCCGACGGCATCCGCCGGATCGGCGCGCTGCTCGGCCGCGAGGCCGAGGCGGAAACGCTGGCCGCCAGCTTCGACACGCGCCTCGCCGCGCTCCGCGACCCCGACCCGGACGGGCCGGAAGCGGTGTTCTACTATCCCAACGGCTACACGCTCACCCCCGGCTCCCTGTCCGACGAGGTGCTGACCGCCGCCGGGTTCCGCAACCTCGCCGCGCGGCTCGACATTCCCGGCAACGGGCAGATCGCGCTTGAAACGCTGGTCGCCGCGGGGCCCGGGATGATCCTGACCACCGGGCGCTACCCCGGCGCATCGCGGTCCGAGGCGCTGCTCGACCACCCCGCGCTCCGGTCTGTCGAGGGGCCGGAAGGCCCCTTCGTCACCGGCAACGAGTGGATCTGCGGCACGCCCGCGATCCTCGACGCGCTGGAGTCGCTTTCGGCGCGCCGCGACCGGATGGGGGCAGGCTGAATGCGGCTCCTCTCCGTCCTCTCGGTGCTCGTCGCCGCCCTGTTTCTCCTGTCGCTCCTGACCGGGCCGGCGGGTTTCGGGCCGGGCGAATCGCTCGCCGCGCTGGTTTCGGGCCGGGGCGAGGCGGTGACGCTGGTGATGCGCGAAATCCGCCTGCCGCGCGCGATCCTCGGGGTCATGGTCGGCGCATCGCTCGGCCTGTCCGGCGCGGCGTTGCAGGGCTACCTGCGCAACCCGCTGGCTGAACCGGGGCTGATCGGCATCTCCTCCTCCGCCGCGCTCGGGGCCGTCATCGCGCTCCAGACCGGGTTCGCCGCCAGCTTTGCGCTCGCCCTGCCCGTCGCGGCGCTCGGCGGCGCGCTGTTCGCGGTCCTGCTCGTCTTCGCGCTCGCCGGTCCGCGTGGCGGGTCGCTGACCGTGATCCTCGCGGGCATCGCCATCTCCGCCCTCGCGGGCGCGCTCCTGTCGCTTGTTCTGAACCTCTCGCCCAATCCCTTCGCAGTGTCCGAAACCGTGTTCTGGATGATGGGCAGCCTCGCCGACCGGTCGTTCACCCATGTCTGGATCGCGCTGCCGTTCATGGCGGCGGGCTGGATCGCACTGGGGCTGACCGCCCGCGGGCTCGATGCGCTGACCCTGGGCGAGGACGCGGCGGGCGCGCTCGGCATCCCGCTGTCGCGCCTGCGCCTGCTCGCGATCCTCGGCACCGCCGCCGCGACCGGGGCGGCGACCGCCGTGGCCGGGGCGATCGGCTTCGTCGGCCTCGTCGTGCCGCACATCCTGCGGCCCTTCGTCCAGTCGCGACCCGGCGCGCTGCTGCCGGCCTCCGCGCTCGGCGGGGCCGCGCTTGTGCTGGCTGCCGACATCGCCGTGCGGCTGGTCCTGCCCGACCGCGACCTGAAACTCGGCGTCGTCATGGCCTTCGTCGGCGCGCCGCTGTTCCTGCACCTGATCTACCGGACCCGGAGGCAGATGGCATGAGCCTCCTCCGCGTCCAGAACCTCTCCGCCCGCCGCGGTCTCCGCGCGGTGCTGGACCGCGTCGGCTTTACCGTGGAACCGGGCGAGGTCGTCGGTCTCGTCGGGCGGAACGGCGCGGGCAAGACGACGCTCCTGCGCGCGGCGCTCGGCCTCCTGCCCGCGTCGGGCGAAAGCTCGCTGGCCGCGATGCCGCCCGCCGCCCGCGCCCGCCACGCGGCGTGGATGCCGCAATCCCGCGAAATCGCCTGGCCGGTGACGGTCGAGACGCTGGTGATGCTCGGCCGCATCCCGCACCTCGCCGCCGGGGCCCGGCCCGGCGACGCCGACCGCGCCGCCGTCGCCGCCGCGCTCCGGCGGATGGACCTCGACGATCTCGCCCACCGGCCCGCGACCGAGCTGTCCGGCGGCGAGCAGGCGCGCGCGCTGATCGCCCGCGTGCTGGCGCAGGACACGCCGCTGATCCTCGCGGACGAACCCGTCGCCGGGCTCGACCCCGGCCACCAGATGGCCGCGATGGAGGAATTCCGCCGCCTCGCCGCAGAAGGCCGCGCCGTCGTCGTCTCGCTCCACGATCTCGGCCTAGCCGTGCGTCATTGCAGCCGGCTCCTGCTGCTGCACGACGGCCGGATCGCCGCAGACGGCCCGCCCCGCGCGGTGCTGACCGCCGACAACCTCGCCCGCGCCTTCGGCATCGCGGCGCACTTCGTCGACACGGCCCGTGGCCCCGTGTTCCAGCCGCTGGAGGCCCTGCCATGACTGGCCGATCGCCGCACCGACAGCCCGCCGCACCGGGCCGAACGCGCCACGCCGCGCAAGGGGGACCTTATGGCTGACATCACCGCGTTTCTCGCCCGTGGCGGCCCCGCGCTCTGGGCCATCGCGCTCCTGTCGGTCCTCGCGCTGGCGGTGATCCTGTGGAAGGCGATGCACCTCGCCCGGCTCGGCGCGTGGTCCGGCGGCGCTGTGACGCGCGGCGCGGTGGACGACTGGTGCGCCGGCCACCAGGACCGCGCCATCGTCGCCCTGCGCGACCGGCGGTCGATGCGTGGCCGCATGGCCCATGCCGCGATGACCGCCTCCGCCGACGCCGCGCTCACCGCCGACGACGCGCGCGAGGAAACCACCCGCGTCGCCCGGGTGCAGCTCGCCGGCGCCCGCACCGGGCTGCGCGCGCTCGACCTGATCGCCACCATCGCCCCGCTTCTCGGCCTGCTCGGCACCGTTCTCGGCATGATCGAAGCGTTCCAGGCATTGCAGGAATCCGGCGCCCGCGCCGACCCCGCCGCGCTCGCCGGCGGTATCTGGGAAGCGCTGCTGACCACCGCCGCCGGGATGAGCGTCGCGATCCCGGTGCAGGTCGCGCTGACCTGGTTCGAAAGCGCGATCGAGGGCGTGCAGGGGAACATGGAGGATGCCGCGACGCGCATCTTCCTCGTGCGCCGGACATGAGCTTCGCCTTCCCCCGCCCCGCCCCCCGGCGCCGCCCCAGCCTCACGCCGATGATCGACGTGGTGTTCCTGCTGCTGGTGTTCTTCATGCTGGCGGCCCGCTTCGGGCAGGACGGCGCGATCCCGCTGTCCGCGGCGGGCGAGGGCGACGGCTATTCCGGCCCGCCCCGGCTGGTGTCGCTTGGCGTGGGCGGGATCACCCTGAACGGCCGCCCGCTTCCGGCGTCGGAGGTCGCGGCGGCGCTCGGCCGCCTCGTCGATGCGCCGACCGACGCGATCCTCGTGGAAACCGGGCCGGACGTGCCGCTCCAGGATCTCGCCGACCTGCTCGGCCTGCTGTCCGGGGCCGGGTTCACCAACCTGGTGCTGCTGCCGTGATGGATTTCAGCCCGCATACGACCCGAACCCGCCGGTCAGAGCCTATCGTGGCGATGATCAACGTGGTGTTCCTGCTGCTCGTTTTCTTCCTGATGAGCGCGCAGATCGTGCCGCCCGAACCCTTCGCCGTGGCCCCGCCCGAGGCCGCCGCCACGGCGGCGGAGCTTCCCGCCGACACGCTCTTCGTCGCCGCCGACGGGCAACTCGCCTACGAGGACGCGCGGAACGACTCCGTGTTCGCCGCCATCGCCGCGCGCACGGCCGATGCCCCGCTCGCGATCCGCGCGGATGCAGACCTTCCCGGCGCCGATCTCGCCGCGCTCCTGCCGCGACTCGCGGCCGCCGGTGTCACCGGGTTCGACCTCGTGACGGTGCGGCCATGATGCGGGTGGCCGAGATCGCCGGGTTCCTCGCCGTCTCGGCGGCGATCCACGCGCTCGCCTTCGCCCATCTCGGCGGCCCGCAGGGCGCGGGGGAGGGTCGGGGCGGCGCGGACAGGATCACCCTCGCCGCCGCCGACGCGGGCCATGCCGCGCTCGCGGACCGCTGGCGCGCCTCCCGCGAGGCTCCGGTCCTGCCCGATCTCGTCGCCCCGGTGACGGAGGCGACGCCGGAAACCGCCCTGCCGCGGCCCGACACGGCACCCCGCCGCACGACCCCGAACGCGGCCGCTGCACCCGTGCCGGAAGCCACGCCCGACGACCCCCGAAACCCCGCGCCGCGCGCCCTGCCCACGGGCGACGGCCCCGGCGTTCCCGCCCTTCCGCAACGGATCACGGCGGAGGATCTGCCGACGCTCGCCACCGAGGCCCGCGCCGCACCGCCGCCTCCCCCGCTTCCGCCGCTCGCGGCCCCGGCTCCCGACGCCGCGCCCGAGGTCGGCACGACTGGCCCGCGCACGTCGCCCCGCCCGGAGTCGCGGCCCGAATTGCGACCTGAATCGCACCCCGCCATGCAGGCGCAGGCCGACCCCGCACCCGCGCCGTCCAGTCCCGCCCCATCCAATCCCGCCCCCGCGCAGATCGCGGCGGGCGGATCCGCCGGCGACACGCGCGGCGACACCGGCCGCGACGCGACGCCCGCCGCGGGCGCGCCCGACCCGGCCCTGATGGCCGAATGGGGCGCCCGGATCGCCGGCCGCATCCAGGCCCGCGTGCCCCGCGTCGACGCGACCGGGGCGGTCACGCTGCGGATCACCGTGGGCCGCGACGGACGGCTGCAATCGGTCGGCATCCTGCGGTCGTCGGGCAACCCGGCGCTCGACCAGGCCGGGATCCGCGTAGTGCAGTCGGCCGGGCGCTTCCCCGCCGCTCCGGGTGGGCTCCCGGGCGACAGTTTCATCTTCAATGTCCCGATCCGCTTCGTCTGACCGGCGAATGCGCGCAGATGACGCCTTTCCGCCGCCGCCCCACGGGCTAGGCTCCGCGCCATGCTGATCGTCGAGAATTGCCGCAAGAGCTACGGCGCGGTCGAGGTGCTGGCCGGTGTGTCGCTCTCCGTCGCCGCGGGCGAGGCGGTGGCGCTGACCGGTGAAAGCGGGTCGGGCAAGAGCACGCTCCTGCACCTCGCCGCGGGACTCGACGCGCCGGACGCGGGGCGGATCGAGGTCGCCGGGCGCGAGATCACCGGCGCGGACGACGCCGCGCGTGCGGCCCTGCGTCGCGAGGCCGTCGGGCTCGTGTTCCAGCAGTTCAACCTCGTCCCGTCCCTGACCGTGGCCGCGAACCTCGCGATCCAGGCCCGGCTCGCCGGCCGCGACGACCCTGCATGGCGCGCGGATCTCGCCGGGCGTCTCGGCCTGTTGGACCTGCTCGGCCGCTACCCCGAGGAACTCTCGGGCGGGCAGCAGCAGCGGGTGGCGATCGGGCGGGCGCTTGCCGGGCGGCCCGGCCTGATTCTCGCCGACGAGCCGACCGGCAATCTCGACGAGGCGACCGGCGACGCGGTGCTCGACCTCTTGGCGGGTCTCGTGCGGGAAACCGGCGCGGCGCTCCTGATGGTGACGCATTCGGACCGGCTCGCCGCAAGGCTCGACCGCCGGTTGCACCTCAGCCGCGGCCGCGTCGCGGACCCGGCGCCATGAACCGCGCCGCGCTCGGGGCGCTGCTGTCGCACTGGCGGAGGCGACCATTGCAACTCGTCGCGCTGGTGCTCGGCCTGATGCTCGCCACCGCGCTCTGGTCCGGCGTTCAGGCGATCAACGCCGAAGCGCGGCGGGCCTACGACCGCGCAGCGAGCCTTCTCGGCGGGACGGAGCTGGCGCGGCTGGCGCGGCCCGACAACGCCCCGGTTCCGCTGGCCGATTACGTCGCTCTGCGCCGCGCGGGGTATCTCGTCAGCCCGGTGATCGAGGCGGAACTCGACGGCATGACCCTGCTCGGTCTCGATCCGCTCACCGCCCCGCCGGGCGTCCTGCCGGCGGATCTCGTCGAGGGCGCTGTGGACTTCGAGGGGTTCGCGGGTGACGGAACCCTGTTCGTCAGTCCCGAAACAGCGGAACAGGGTCTATCCGCGCCGCTTCCGACCGCCATCAGCCGTGATCTTCCCCCCGGCACGATCCTCGCCGATATCGGCCGCGTGGCGGCGCTGTCGGGCCAGCAGGATCCCAGCTACCTTCTCGTTGCGCCGGTGCAGCCCCCCGGCCTGCCGCCTCTGTCCGGTGCCACCGCGCTGGAACTGCGCGCACCCGACGCCGCCACCGATCTCGGCGAGCTGACGGGCGCGTTCCACCTCAACCTCACCGCCTTCGGGCTCCTGTCCTTCGGGGTCGGGCTGTTCATCGCCCACGGCGCCATCGGCCTCGCGGTGGAACAGCGGAGGCCCGTCATCCGCACCCTGCGCGCCATCGGCCTGCCGCTCCGGCGGCTGATCCTGCTGCTCGCGGTGGAACTCCTGGCCATCGCGCTGGCGGCGGGACTCGCGGGGGTCGCCATCGGCTACGCCATCGCCGCCGCGCTGCTGCCCGGCGTCGCGGGAACGCTGCGCGGGCTCTACGGCGCCCCGGTCGGCGGCGAGCTCGGGTTCGACCCGGCCTGGGCCGCGCTCGCCGTCCTCATCGCGCTGGCCGGCGCGGCGGTCGCGGGCGCGGGCGCGCTGATCCGGGTCGCGCGGATGCCGGTGCTGGCCCCCGCATTGCCCCGCGCCTGGGCGATGAACCACTCCACCCTCCTGCGCCGGCAGGGGCTGGCAGCGATCGCGCTGTTCGCGCTGGCGGGGATCCTGACCACCGGCGCGCAAAGCCTCGTCATCGCCTTCGCCGCGCTCGCCGCGCTTCTCTTCGGCGCCGCGCTGGCGCTGCCGCTGGTGCTGACCGCCGCGCTTCGGGCCGCCGCGCCGCTGGCGCGCGGGGCCTACGGCGAATGGGTGCTGGCCGACACCCGCCAGCAGGTGCCGGGCCTGTCGCTCGCGCTGATGGCGCTTTTGCTCGCGCTGTCCGCGAACATCGGCGTGTCGACGATGGTGGGCTCGTTCCGCGACACCTTCACCGGATGGCTCGACCGCCGGCTGGTGGCGGAGGTCTACGTCCGCGCCGACGGCGACCCTGCGGCGCTCGCGACCCGGATCGCGCCCCTCGCCGACGCGGTCCTGCCGGTGTCGAGCGTGGACCGGCCCCTGCTCGGCGCGCCGGGGTCGGTGATGGGCCAGGCCGACGACCCGGCCTACCGCGAAACCTGGCCGCTCCTGTCCGCAGAGCCCGGCGCGTGGGACAGCCTGCACGCGGGCGAGGCCCTGTTCGTCAACGAACAGCTCGCGCTCGGCGCGGACCTGTCGCTCGGCGACACGGTGGAAATCGCGCCCGGAACCGCGCTGCCCGTCGCCGCGATCTACGCCGACTACGGCAACCCCGAGGGGCAGGCGCTGCTCGGCGCGGACCGCTTCGCGCGCGTGTTCCCCGAGGCCGAACCGTTCGGCTTCGCGCTCCGCACAGGCGACACCCCCGCGCTTCTCGACGCGCTCCGCGCCATCGGCCTGCCCGACGACGCGGTGACCGACCGGGACAGCCAGAAGCGGCTGTCGCTGCGCATCTTCGACCAGACCTTCCGCGTGACCGGCGCCCTGTCGGCGCTGACGCTGGCGGTGGCGGGGGTGGCGCTGCTGATCGGCTCCGCGACGCTGGCCGGGATGCGCCTGCCGCAGGTCGCACCGCTCTGGGCCCTGGGCCAGACCCGCGCGCGGCTCGCCCGGACCGAGTTCGCCCGCGCCCTCGCGCTCGCCGCGCTGACCTTCGCCGCCGCCCTGCCCACCGGGCTCGCGTTCGCGTGGCTCCTTCTCAACCGGATCAACACCGAGGCGTTCGGCTGGCGACTGCCGATGATCCTGTTCCCCCGCGACTGGCTGACCCTCGGCCTGCTCGCCGCCCTCGCCGCGGGTCTCGCCGGGCTCGGCCCCGCGCTCCGGCTCGCCCGCATCCCGCCCGCCCGGCTTCTGCAGGTCTTCAGCAATGAACGCTAGGGTCCTGCTTCTCGCGCTCCTCTTGCCCTCCGCCGCGCTCGCGCAGGGCTTCGCGGGTCTCGGCACCGACGCCGAAGGCTACGCCCTGCCCGACCCGGATCACCGGTTCGACTTCCCCGAGGACCACGGCCCGCACCCGGACTTCCGCATCGAGTGGTGGTACCTCACCGCCGTGCTCGACGGTGACGACGGCGCCACCTACGGCGTGCAATGGACGCTGTTCCGCGCCGCCCTGTCGCCGGAGGAGGCGACGGGTTGGGGCGCGGAGCAGATCTGGATGGGCCATGCCGGCCTGACCACGCCCGACGGCCACTTCACCGCCGAACGCCTCGCCCGCGGCGGCATCGGGCAGGCCGGCGCCACCGCCGACCCGTTCGAGGCCTGGATCGACGACTGGGCCATGACTGGCCGGGGCGGCACGCCAGACGCGCTCGACGCGATTCGCCTCACCGCACGCGGGATGGAGTTCGCCTACGACTTCTCGGCCGAGGCGACCGGTCCCATCGTCGCGCACGGCGCGAACGGCTACTCGGTGAAGTCGCAGGACGGGCAGGCCAGCCACTACTACTCGCAGCCCTTCTACGAGATGGCGGGCACCCTCACCCTGCCCGCGGGCGAGGTCGCCGTCACCGGCACCGGCTGGCTCGACCGAGAATGGTCGTCGCAGCCGCTCGGCCCGGACCAGACCGGGTGGGACTGGTTCTCGCTCGGCTTCGACGACGGGTCGCGGATGATGGCGTTCCGGCTGCGCAGCGACACCGGGCGTGACTACACCACCGGCACCTGGATCGACGCGGACGGCAGCGCCGAGACGATCCCGGCCGGGGCGCTGACGCTGGCGCCGGGGCGGACGGCCCGCGTGGCGGGTCGTGACATTCCCGTCGAATGGACGGTGACCTTGCCCGCGCGCGGTCTCGACCTCGCGGTGACGGCGATGACCGACGATGCCTGGATGGACACGAGCTTTCCCTACTGGGAAGGTCCGGTCACCGTCACCGGCAGCCACGAAGGCCGCGGCTTTCTCGAGATGACCGGCTACTGAGCGTCGGCCAGCGGCAGGGTCGCGGCCAGCGTCCAGGCGAGGCACAGCCCGAGCCCGAGGCCCATCGCCGCCGACGACCCCGACCGGCGTCCGACGAACCCGGCGATGGCGCCGAAGGTCGCGAAAAAGAACACCAGCACCGGCAGCACCACGAACAGGATCGTGCGCCGCGACGGCTCGAACACGGCGGCCAGGGCCAGCGAGCCGATCAGCGCGGTCCGCGCCGCGACCCGCCGCCACGGCCGCGCGCGGGCCGACTGGATCAGCGTCGCGTCCGCCGTCATCGCCACCAGCGCGCCCGGCAGGATCATCGCGAACACGGTCCAGCGGTCGCCGCTGACCGTGAAGTGCCAGACGTAGCGGTCGAGGATCGCGCCGAGGACGAGGATGCCGTAGACCGCGACCCCGATCCCCGCGCGCCAGCCCTTCAGCCGCGGCGTGTCGCCTTCGAGCGCGAGACCGGCGAGCACGAGAATGCCCCAGAACAGCAGGTGCGCGGCGAGGTCCCCGGCCGCGTCCAGCCCGAGGAAATTCGTCGGCACCAGCCACAGCATCACCGGCGCCAGGACCGAGGGCGCAAGCGCCAGCGTCCAGAACGCGCCCGGCGGCACCTCGTTCACGCGCCGCCCGGCGGGCCAGGCGCGCGCGAAGGGTTCGGCCAGCATCACCAGCCCGGCCAGCGTCAGCAGGAGCGGCAGGCCGATCAGCGCCAGCCCGCCGGACCCGGATCGCCCGAACGCGGCGTTGAACCAGTCGCGGATCTCGCGGTGGGTGGCGGCGGCGTAGAGGACCGTCAGGTGTTCCGACAGCCGCACCGACACCGCGCGGCGCGCGGCATCGCCCGGCCCGGTGCGGGTCTCGCCCTCGGGCGTGCCGGCGGTCAGGCCCGCGGCGGCGGCACGGTTGCGGAACTCGAACGCGCCGTTGACGATCAGCAGCCGGTCGGGCTCGGCCGGGGTCGCCACGCCCGGCGGCAGGGAGATCGCGGCGAGCGCCGCCACCCGCCCGTCGGCCAGCGCGTGCCGCACCGCCAGCGCGGCGCCCTGCCC
>WVSL01000010.1 GCA_015689685.1 Rhodobacterales bacterium HKCCE2091
GCCGGGTCCGGCGCCGCGCGCGGGCCGGGATAGGGGGTGGAGCGGTAGGCGGCGGCGCCGCGGCCCTTCTGCGCCTGTTCGGCGGCCAGTTCGGCGGCGCGGGCGCTGTGGCGCTTCTTGCCGTGGGTCCGCGGCTCGCCGCGCCAGTCGCGGTAGGCGACGGTCAGGGTCTTCTCGTCCATCATCGCGCCCTGGATGCGCGGCCAGGGGCACATGTAGATGCAGACCTGTTCGCGCATGAAGCCGCCGAAGATGAAGGTGGTCGCGGTCAGGATGCCGATGGTGGCGTAGGCGACGTATGGCGCGTCGAAGGTCACGAGGTCGCGGGCCAGCGTCGGCGCGTCGGTGAAGTAGAACACCCAGGCCCCGCCGGTGGCGACGGAGATGAGCATCCAGACCGCCCACTTGCTGACCCGGAGCCGCCACTTGTGCCAGTCCCAGGGCGCGCGGTGGAGCCGGACGCGGGCGTTGCGGTCGCCCTCGATCCAGCGTTCGACCAGCAGGAAGAGGTCGGTCCAGACGGTCTGCGGGCAGGTGTAGCCGCACCAGACCCGGCCGAGCGCCGAGGTGAACAGGAACAGCCCGAGGCCCGCCATGATGAGCAGGCCCGCGACGAAGTAGAACTCGTGGCTCCAGATCTCGACGAAGAAGAAGTAGAAGCGCCGGTTGGCGAGGTCGACAAGCACCGCCTGGTCGGGCAGGTCGGGGCCGCGGTTCCAGCGCAGCCAAGGCGTGACGTAGTAGATCGCCAGCGTGATCGCCATGATCCGCCACTTGAGCGTGCGGAACGTGCCGGACACGCGGCGCGGGAAGATCGGTTCGCGCGCGGCGTAGAGGGATTGCGGCTGGCTGTCGGACATCGGGGCTCGCTCCTTCGGTGCGGGCTATCACTCGCAGGATCGCGGCGGCGCGGCATTGACGGGGATCAAATTTGCGCCGCGGATATTCGATACCCGGAATGCGATTGCCGGCGCGAGATGCCCCGCGCCGGCCGTGTCGATTTCACGCGGGGGGCCTTCCACTGCCCCCCGCGCGGCGCGGTCACTCCGCGGCGGGCTGTTCGCCGCCGCCGAGGCCGTGGACGTAGATCGCCACCGCCCGCACCTCGGCCTCGTCCAGCCGTTCGCCCCAGGGCGGCATGACGCCGAAGCGGGCGTTGCGGATGGTCTCGGTCAGGGTCGCGGTGTCGCCGCCGTAGAGCCAGATCGCGTCGACGAGGTTGGGCGCGCCGACGAAGCGGTCGCCGGTGCCGTCGTCGCCGTGGCAGGAGGCGCAGTTGTCGGCGTAGATCTGGCCGCCCTCGCCCGAGAGCGGGTCGGTGCCCTCGCCCATCGCCTGAACGTGCGCCACCAGGGTCGAGATCTCCCCGGCGGTCAGAAGCTCGCCGAAGGCCGGCATCTGGGACCAGCGGGCGTCGGGATCGTCCTCGTTCCGGATGCCGTGGTTCACGGTGTAGATGACGTCCTCGAGCGTGCCGCCCCAGAGCCAGTCGTCGTCCAGCAGGTTGGGATACCCCACCGCGCCCGCCGCGCCCGAGCCGTGGCACTGGGAACAGTAGGTCGCGAAGATCGACGCGCCGGCGTTGACCGCGAAGCCGTGCAGGTTCGGGTCGGCCTCGATCTCCGCCGGGTCGGTGTCGACGAGTGCGGCGTACATCGGCGCGTTGGCCTCGTCCACGGCCGCGATCTCGTCGGCGACCTGGCCGCGGGTGGACCAGCCGAGCACGCCGCCGGTCGCCCCGGTGACGAGCGGCCAGGCCGGGAACAGGATCACGTAGATGATCCCCCAGACGATGCAGCCGTAGAACACCCAGAGCCACCAGCGCGGCAGCGGCGTGTTCAGTTCCTCGATCCCGTCCCAGGTATGGCCGGTGGTCTCGAGCCCGGTGACCGGATCGGTTCTCTTCTCGTCGCTCATGCCTCTGCCCTTTCGGAAATCGTGCCGCGGGTGCCGGCGGCGTCGCCGCCCTGGCCCCGGACTGCCGCCGTGTCGGCCGCCGGTTCGTCGTGGCGGAACACAACCCGCGCGGCGTCGTCGTGGAAGGCGCGGCTGCGCGAGAACGCGAACACCACCGCGCCGATGAAGAACAGGAACATTCCCAGAAGGCCCCAGGTATCGGCGAAGGCGCGCAGGAAGGTGTAGGTTTCCATCCGTTCCCCTCCCTCAGCGGCTGTCGTCGGCGGTGAAGGTCGAGAAGTCGACCATCGTGCCGAGCACCTGGAGATAGGCGATCAGCGCGTCCATCTCGGTCAGTTCCGGCTGGCCGTCGAAGTTGCGCTGCTGCGCGCCCGGGTAGCGGTCGAGCACGCCGGTATCGCCGAAGGGATCGGCCTGCGCGGCGAGGTCGGCCTGGGCCATTTCCAGCATGTCGTCGTCGTAGGGAACGCCGACGAAGCGCTGCGTTGCGAGCAGGTCCTCGATGTGCTCGCCGTCGATCCGGCGGCGCAGCAGGAAGTCGTAGTTCGGCATGATCGAGGTCGGCACCACCGACTGGGGGTCGATCAGGTGATCGACGTGCCAGGCGTCGGAATACCGGCCGCCGACCCGCGCCAGGTCGGGGCCTGTCCGCTTGGAGCCCCACTGGAACGGGTGGTCGTACATCGATTCCGCCGCGAGGCTGTAGTGGCCGTAGCGTTCGACCTCGTCCCGCATCGGCCGCACCATCTGGCTGTGGCAGACGTAGCAGCCTTCGCGGATGTAGATCTCGCGCCCGGTCAGCTCCAGCGGGGAGTAGGGTCGGACGCCCTCCACCTCCTCGATCGTGTTCTGGAGGTAGAACAGGGGCACGATCTCGATGATGCCGCCGATGGTCACCACCAGGAAGGCCGCCACGAGCAGCAGCGTGGCGCTGCGTTCGAGGATCGCGTGACGGTTCAGGCCCGTCGGTTTCTGCGGGGTTTCTGCGTGGTCGCTCATGGGATCACTCCGCGGGCTGAATGGTGGTGGCGAGCGTCTGCGGTTGGCGCAGGGTCATGACCATGTTCCAGACCATGATGAGCGCGCCGCCGAGGTAGAGCACCCCGCCGAGAGCCCGCACCAGGTACATCGGGAACATGGCGCCGACGGTGTCCGCGAAGGCGTTCACCAGGAAGCCGTTCTGGTCGACCTCGCGCCATTGCAGGCCCTGCATGATGCCGGCGACCCACATCGACGCGGCGTAGAGCACGATGCCGATCATCGCGAGCCAGAAGTGCGCGTTCATCGCGGCCTCCGAGTACATGCGGGACCGGCCCCAGAGCTTCGGCGTGAGGTAGTAGATCGCGCCGAACACGATCAGGCCGTTCCAGCCGAGCGCGCCGGAGTGGACGTGGCCGATGGTCCATTCGGTGTAGTGGGACAGCGAGTTGACCGCGCGGATCGACATCATCGGGCCTTCGAAGGTCGACATGCCGTAGAAGGCGAGCGAGGCGACGAAGAAGCGGATGATCGGGTCGGTGCGGATCTTGTCCCATGCCCCCTGCAGAGTCATCAGGCCGTTGATCATGCCGCCCCAGGACGGCATCCACAGGATCACCGAGAACACCATGCCGAGTGTGGAGGCCCAGTCGGGCAGCGCGGTGTAGTGCAGGTGGTGCGGACCGGCCCAGATGTAGATGAAGATCAGCGACCAGAAGTGGACGATGGACAGCTTGTAGCTGTAGACCGGCCGGTTCGCCTGCTTCGGCACGAAGTAGTACATCATGCCGAGGAAGCCCGCGGTCAGGAAGAAGCCGACCGCGTTGTGGCCGTACCACCACTGCACCATCGCGTCCTGCACGCCCGAGAAAACCTGGATCGAGCGGGAGCCGAAGATCGAGACCGGGATCGACAGGTTGTTGACGACGTGGAGCATCGCCACGGTGACGATGAAGGACAGGTAGAACCAGTTCGCGACGTAGATGTGCTTTTCGCGGCGGGTGATGAGCGTGCCCATGAACACCGCGAGGTAGAACACCCAGATGATGGTCAGGAACAGGTCGACGTACCATTCCGGCTCGGCGTATTCCTTCGACTGGGTTGCGCCGAGCAGGTAGCCCGTCGCGGCCATCACGATGAAGAGCTGGTAGCCCCAGAACACGACCCAGGCGAGGTTGCCGCCCCAGAGCCGCACCCCCGAAGTCCGCTGCACGACGTAGAGGGATGTCGCGATCAGGGCGTTGCCGCCGAACGCGAAGATCACCGCCGAGGTGTGCAGGGGCCGCAGGCGGCCGAAGTTCAGGTAGCCCTCGGACCAGTCGAAGTTGAGCTCCGGGAAGGTCAGCTGGAGCGCGATGAAGACCCCCACGAGGAAGCCCGCGATGCCCCAGAAGGCGGTCGCGATGACGCCTGCCCGGACCGGGCCGTCCATGTAGCCCGTGGGCACCGCGCCCGCCGGGACCGGCGGCTCGCCGGTGCGGCGGAGCTGCCAAACGAAGGCGATGGCGGCGACCGCCATGATGAGCAGCGCGTGCAGCTGGTAGGCCATGTCACGCGCGAAGTTGGCCGCGATCGCCGCCAGAACGGCGACGAGGGCCAGAAGCGCAAGCTTCACGTAGTCCATGAGGAGTCCCCCTGGGAGCGGATTCAGAACCGGTTTCGCCCGCTTTCATCACGGCGGCGTTTACCAGTCCTTGACCTCGATCAACTTTTCGCCCGGCCGGGGCGTGCGGGGGGTGGGATCAGACCAGCGCGACGCCGTCCGAATCGTCCCCCGCCTCCTCGGCGAGCCGGATCAGGTCGGGCACGCGCACGGCGCTGCGCCCTTCGGTGGCGATGACGCCGTCGCGGCGCAGGGCCGACATCTGGCGGCTCGTGGTCTCGAGGGTGAGGCCGAGGTAGTCGGCCATCGCCTCGCGGGTCACGGGCAACTGGAACAGCATTTCGCCGCCCGACTGGCGTCCGAGCCGCCGGGCGAGGATCAGGAGGAAGGAGGCGACGCGTTCCCGCGCCGACTTGCGGCCCAGGACGACGGCCCAGTCGCGGGCCGAATCAAGTTCGTCGAGGGTCATCTGGAGAAGCCGGGTGGCGACGTTGGGGGTGGAGCCCAGGATGCGCTCGAACCCCTTGCGTTCGAACCGGCAGACGGTGAGGTCGGTCAGCGCCTCGACGTCGTAGAGCGCCTCGGCCCGGCCGGGACGGCCGATGAAATCCGACGGCAGCAGCAGGCCGACCATCTGGCGGCGCCCGTCCTCGAGCGTGCGGGACAGGGTGCCGACGCCCAGAACCACCGAGGCGACGTGCTCCATCGGCTCGCCGGCCTCGTAGAGACGCTTGCCCGCGGGGATCTCGCGGTAGCTCTTGATCCCGTCGAGCGCGTTGAGTTCGTGGGGTTCGCACAGCGAGCATACCGCTCGGGTGCGGATCGGGCATTCGCCGCATTCCACGCCCGGCCCGTGCCGGAAAGTGCGATCGAATTTGATCTGGCTCAACGTCACGCCCGGCTGTCCCTCGTATGGGTCGGATTATGGAACAGATCGCTCGCCCCCTTCAACCGCGACGTCTCGACACACGGGTGCCGAGATACACGAGCTACCCGCCCGCCAACCACTTCGGCAGCGGCGTCGGCGCGGCGGAATACGGCGACTGGCTCGCCGCGGTTCCGGCGGACGAGGCGGTGTCGCTCTACGTCCATGTCCCGTTCTGCCGGCGGCTCTGCCATTTCTGCGCCTGCCGGACCCAGGGCACCCGCACCGCGGCGCCGGTGGATCGCTACCTCGACCACCTCGAACGCGAGATCGCGCTGGTCGCCGACCGCCTGCCCGGCCGCATGTCCGTGGGCCATCTGCACCTTGGCGGCGGCACGCCCACGATCCTGACCCCGGCGCAGACAGAACGGCTGCGGTCGATGATCGACGCCGCCTTCGACGTCGCGGCGGACGCCGAGATCGCGGTCGAGCTCGACCCGACCGAGATCGACGAGGCGCGGCTCGACGCGCTCGCGGCCTTCGGCATCAACCGCGCCTCGATCGGGATCCAGGATTTCGACCCCGGGGTGCAGGCCGCGATCGGCCGTGAACAGGGGGTGCCGGAAACGCTCCGCGCCGCTGCCGGGCTTCGCGTCCGCGGGGTGCGGTCGCTGAACGTCGACCTGCTCTACGGCCTGCCGCACCAGACCCGCGACTCGCTGCGCCGGACGCTCGACACCGTGGCGATCCTGAAACCCGACCGGATCGCGATCTACGGCTACGCCCACGTCCCCTGGGTCGCGCGGCGGCAGCGGCTGATCCCGGCCGACGCGTTGCCGGGGCTCGACGACCGCATTGGTCTGAGCGACCTCGCCCGCCGCCTGCTGACCTGGCAGGGCTACGCTCCGGTCGGCATCGACCACTTCGCCCTGCCCGACGACGATCTCGCCCGCGCCGCCGAGGCCGGGACGCTGCACCGCAACTTCCAGGGCTACACCACCGACCGCGCCGACACGCTGATCGGGCTCGGCGCCTCGGCGCTGTCGCGGCTGCGGCAGGGCTACGCCCAGAATGCGCCGGCCACGTCGGACTGGCAGAACAGGGTCGGCGCCGGAACGCTCGGCACCGTCCGGGGCCACGAGATGTCGCCGGAGGACCGCATCCGCGCCGAGGTGATCGAGCGGCTGATGTGCGATTTCGAGATCGACCTGACCGAGGCCACGCGCGCCGCGCCGGACCTGCTGCCCGGGCTTTCCGCGACCGCCGCGATGCTGGCCGCGACCATGCCCGACCAGGTCGCCTTCGACGACGGCGTGTTGTTCTTGACCGGCCGCGACGGCACCTATGCACGGATCGTCGCGGCGGAATTCGACACCTACCGCTCGCCCGAGCGGCAATACTCTTCCGCCATCTGAGCCCGGCGGCACACGGGGCCGCTGCCGGGCCCGGGGGGAGCGGGAGGCGGGTCGCGATCGCGGCCCGCCTTCTGCTTTCCGGGGTTGCCGCGAGGGCATGCGCGCGGCCTCAGCCGCCGATGCACTGGCGCTGCACCTGGATCAGGAACCCGACGAGGTTGATGCCGGTGAAGATCGACTGGCCCGGTGCCGCGCCGTCGAAGAACGCGGCGGCGTCCGACCCCTCGATCACCGCGGTCACGAAGCTGTCCCGGTCGCTCGGCGACAGTTCCTCCCCGGCGAGGTCGTAGGCGCACTGGCACTCCTCCCCGGTGAGGTCGCCTTCGGAGCAGGCCGCGACGAAATCCCGCTTCTCGGAATTGCACCCGGCGAGGACGAGGAGGAGCGCGAGTGCGGCGATGTGGGGCAGTTGTGACATGGGCTGAGGCTCCGGCTGCGGTCGGGGGAACGAGCCTGGCGGCCCGCTGGTGGAAGGTCGGTTCCTTGCGGCCGGCACCTCGCGGCGCGCGGGGCCGGGACCGGGGTCGGGACCGGGGCGAACGCCCTGCGGGAGACCGGTCGGAACGGGCCCGCGGAACGCGATCAACCGCCCCGGGGGGCGGCGAAGGTCATCGGACTGCGCGGGAATTTGGTGGAGCCAAGGGGAGTCGAACCCCTGACCTCTTGCATGCCATGCAAGCGCTCTCCCAACTGAGCTATGGCCCCGAGCCAGTGCGGCATACGGTTTTGGCAGGCCGGGATCAAGCGGAAAATCTCGCCCGATCCGGCCCGCCGGTATCGTTATTCGTCGTCGTCGTCGCCGGGCACGTCGGCCAGGTCGTCGAGCGAAACGGTGTCGTCGTCGTCGTCCTCGAGCACCTCGTCGTCGTCGAGATCGACATCGCCGTCATCGTCGTCGTCCAGGTCGACATCATCGTCGTCCAGGACCAGATCCTCGTCATCCTCGGTCTGCGCCGCGGGGCGCGCCTTGGCTTTCTGCTCGGAGCGGTCCGCGACCATCGAGCGACCGCCCTTGCCGGTGTCGATCTCGACCACTTCGCCCGTGTAGGGGCTGACGATCGGATCGCGTCCGAGGTCGTAGAAACGCTTGCCGGTGGTGGGGCAGACGCGTTTGACGCCCCATTCCTCTTTGGGCATGACACCCCCTTCAATCATCGGTATCGAGAGAATTGCGGCCCTCTGCCATAGATGCCGGGGGCTGTCAAACCCTGTCCACCCACCCGCGGAGAGATGCAGATGGCGCGGCGGCCGAGCGCCCAGACAGAAGCCCGGACCCATGTCCTGCCCGGCGATCCGCCGATCGAGGTGGCGCTGCGGCGGTCCGCCCGCGCGCGGCGGTTTTCGCTCAGGGTGTCGCGTGCCGACGGGCGGGTGAGCCTGAGCCTGCCGGTCTGGGCGCGCGAGGCCGAGGCGCTGGCCTTCCTGCGCGAGCGCGAGGCATGGCTGCGGGCGCATGTCGATGCCGCGCCGGGGATCCGCGCGCCGCGGGTCGGGGGCACGGTCCCGCTCCTGGGGGCGGACCGGCCGGTGCTGGCCGGGCCGGGCCGGTCGGCGCGGTTCGAGGACGGCGCGGTGCGGGTGCCGGACGACGCGCGCGCGCCGGCGCGGATCAAGGCGCTGTTCGTAGCGATGGCGCGGGAACGGCTGGCCGCGGCGGTCGCCGTTCACACCGCGGCGCTCGGGCGGGGCCACGGGCGGCTGACGATCCGGGACACGCGGTCGCGGTGGGGCAGCTGCACCACGGCCGGCGACCTGATGTTTTCCTGGCGGCTGGTGATGGCGCCGCCCCCGGTGCTCGACTACGTCGCCGCGCACGAGGTCGCGCACCTCGCGGAGATGAACCACTCGCCGGCCTACTGGGCGGTCTGCGCCCGGCTCTGCCCCGACTACAAGCGCCAGCGGCGCTGGCTGCGCGACAACGGGCCGGACCTGCTGGCCTGGCGTTTCGACGCGGACGCGGGCTGATGCTGACGAACCCGCGCCCGACCGAGACCGGCGCCGCGGTCGCCCATGACCGGGTCTACCGGGTGTTGCGGGGGCAGATCATGCATGGCGAGCTGCTGCCGGGGCAGGCGCTGACCCTGCGCGGGCTCGGCCGGGAATTCGGCGTGTCGATGACCCCCGCGCGGGAGGCCGTGCGGCGGCTGGTGTCGGAGGGCGCGCTGTTCCTGTCGGCCTCGGGGCGGGTGTCCACGCCGGAGCTGTCGAACGAGCGGATCGAGGAACTGGCCGCGATCCGGGCGCTCCTGGAGCCGGAGCTGTCCGCCCGCGCTCTGCCCCGCGCCCATCCCGCGCTGATAGAGCGGATGGAGACGATCAACGGTGCCGTCGGGCAGGCGATCCTGCGCCGCGACGCGGTGGGCTACATCCGCGCCAACCTGGAGTTCCACCGCACGCTCTACCTGCGGGCGCAGGCCCCGGCGATGCTGGCGCTGGCGGAGACGGTTTGGCTGCAGCTCGGCCCGACCATGCGGGCGCTCTACGGCAAGCTCGGCAAGACCGAGGCGCCGCCGCATCACCGGCTGATCCTCGCGGCGCTGAACGCGGGCGACGAGCCGGGGCTGCGGCTGGCGGTCAGGGCCGACGTGACCCACGGGCTGAGGCTGCTGGCGAGCTGACGGTCAGGCCGCGGCGATGGCGTTCGGCAGGTAGCTGTCGCCGAGGATGTGGTCGATCTCGTCCGGGCCGAGGTCGAGCCCGACGCTGAGTTGCGAGATGTAGCGGCGTTCGGGCTTGGTCATCTTGCCGTCGGCGGCCACGACGGCGAGCGCCGCGCGCAGGACAACGCGCGCCTGTTCGGGCGTGATGCCGTGGCCGAAGCGCTTGAAATCGCTCGGCTTCCGCAGCTTTTCCGTGTGTTTCAGCGCCCAGGTGACGTGTTCGTCGGTGTAGTCGAGCTGCGCCAGTTCCGTCGCCTTGGCGCGGATGTAGGCGATTTCCTCGGGCTGCGCGCGGCCGTCGGCCTTGGCGGCATGGAGCATCGCGTCGACGACGCGGAAGACGGCGGTGTTCTCGATGCCCAGCACCTCGCGGCGCTCGTCCTCGCGCGTGCGGCGGGCGGGCCGGACCGCGGTGGCGCGGTTCCGCATCGAGGTGAGGATGCGCAGGAGCACCAGCGCGATGGCGACGCCGATCAGCGCGAAGCCCTTCACGTACTGGACCGGGGTGAAGGCCGGTGTGGCGGGCACGTCACCGGGAATGCGGCCGTCCTCGAACGCCTGGGCGATCAGGGCGGGGTCGTCGATGTAGCCCGCGCCCTCGCAGTCGCTGTCGGACAGGACGTAGCCGTTGGAGCTCATCCAGAGCCCGATCGAGAACACGGTCTGGGTCTCGTAGTAGTGGCAGAGCGCCAGCGGCTTGCCGTCGAACCCGGTGATGAGCGTCGGCGACACGAGGTCGAGATGCTCCTCGATCACCCGCGGAATCGGAATCCGCGCGGCCGAGGCCGCGGACGGAAGAAGGACGGCCAGCGCGGCCGCGACTGGAACGAGAAATCGCATGGATGCCACCCGATCTACGACGATTTGTTCGCAGACTGGCAGAAGAAAGGGGCGAAAATGCGGAACTGTCCGGAAAATTCAACCGAGGCAGGAGCCGGGAATCCATCCCTCCCGCCCGTCGGCGGCGAGGGCGCGGATCCAGCCGAGCCGGGTTTCGAGCGGGGTCACGGCCTCGCCCTCCGCGGCGGAAAGCTCGGTCGTGTCGAAATCCGCGGTCACCGTCGCCCCGTCGAGCAGGTCGGCCGGGACCCAGCCGCCGAGACCGGCAGCGTTCGTCACCCATCGCCAGCCGGGATACTCGTCGTCCAGCCGCCCCGGCGTCACCGTCTCGCCCCGCGCCACCTTCAGCGCGGGGTCGTAGGTCGCGGTCCAGGCGCGCGTGACGCGGGCCTCAGCTATGGATCGGCCCGTCGCCGCAGGCCAGCGCGGCCTCGCGCACGGCCTCCGAGAAGGTCGGGTGCGCATGGCAGGTCAGCGCCACGTCCTCCGCCGCCGCGCCGAATTCCATCGCCACGCAGATCTCGTGGATCAGGTCGCCCGCGCCGGGGCCGATGATGTGGCAGCCGAGAACCCGGTCGGTGTCCTTGTCGGCGAGGATCTTCACGAAGCCCTCGGCCTGCATCACCGCCTTGGCCCGCGCGTTGCCCATGAACGGGAACTTGCCGACCTTGTAGGCCCGGCCCGCCTTCTTCAGCGTCTCCTCGGTCTCGCCCACGCTGGCGACCTCGGGCATGGTGTAGATCACGCCCGGGATCACGCCGTAGTTGACGTGCCCGGCCTTGCCCGCGATGACCTCGGCCACCGCCATGCCCTCGTCCTCGGCCTTGTGCGCCAGCATCGGGCCCACGATGGCGTCGCCGATGGCGTAGACGCCCTTCACGTTCGTCGCCCAGTGCGCGTCGGTCTTGACCTGCCCGCGCTCGGTCATCTCGACGCCGAGATCCGACAGGCCGAGCCCGTCGGTGTAGGGTTTCCGCCCCGTCGCGACCAGGACCACGTCGGCGTCGACGGTATGCTCGCTGTCGTCCTTGCGCAGCTTGTAGGTCACCTTGGCCTTGTTCCGCGCGGTCTCCACCGACTGCACGGCCGCGCCGAGGGTGAAGCTAAGACCCTGCTTTCCGAGGATGCGGCGGAAGGTCTTGGCGACCTCCGCGTCGGCGCCCGGCGTGATCTCGTCGAGGTACTCGATCACCTCGACCTCGGAGCCGAGCCGCTTGTAGACCGAGCCGAGTTCCAGCCCGATCACGCCCGCGCCGATGACGACCATCTTCTTCGGCACCTTCGACAGGCTCAGCGCGCCCTCGGAATCCACCACCGTCTTCTGGTCGATCTCGATACCCGGCAGCGAGGACGGGACCGAGCCGGTGGCGACCACGATCGCCCTGGCCTCGTGGACCTCGTCCCCGACCTTGACCTTGCCGGCCTCGGGGATGGATCCCCAGCCCTTCAGCCAGTCGATCTTGTTCTTCTTGAACAGGAACTCGATGCCCTTGGTGTTCTGGCCGATCACGTCGTCCTTGTAGGCGAGCATCTGCGGGAAATCGACGCTCGGCGCCTTCCCCTTCAGGCCCATCTTGGCGAAGTTGTGCTCCGCCTCGTGCAGGAGGTGGCTGGCATGCAGGAGCGCCTTCGACGGGATGCAGCCGATGTTGAGGCAGGTGCCGCCGAGCGCATCGCGCCCCTCGACGCAGGCGGTCTTGAGCCCGAGCTGCGCGCAGCGGATGGCGCAGACATAGCCGCCGGGACCGGCGCCGATCACGATCACATCATAACTTGCCATCTTCGTCTCCTTCGGCCTTTCGCGGGCTGGCTCACTCTAGGAGCCTCGGGTTCGGGGGCAACCGGGTTTCCGGCGGCCGGTGTGGGGGGCGGCGTCAGACGAGCGCCGCGAGGATCATGACGAGCGTCGCGCCGAAACCGACGCCGAAGATCACGCTCCGCCACGGGACCCAGCCGAAGGCGTAGGCGGGCACGTAGAGGACGCGCGCGGCGAGGTAGACCCAGGCGCAGGTGCGGGTAACGGCGGAGGACTGGTCGCCGAGCGTGACGACGACGACGGCGATGGTGAAGAGGATCAGCGCCTCGAAATGGTTGTTGAGCGCGCGGAAGAGCCGCCCGGTCCGAACCGAGACCTGCTCCATCAACGGCTTCTCCATCCGCCCGGGGTCGCGCGGCGAGGCGGTCTTGGCGGTACCGAGCTCGAGGTTCGCGGGGATCGACATCAGCGCGAACTGGACGAACTGGAGCAGGGCCGCGAGGGCGAGGACGGTGAGTTCGGGGGTCATTTCCTGACCTCGACATGACGGGCGAGCTTCCGCCCCAGTGACACCTGTGGTCCCCACTTCCCTATGCCGGACTGCGAGACCACTTCGGCGACCGAGTGTCCATCGAGCATTTCCGCAAACTCGATACCGAACAGCACTACATGAGCTGCCTTGTCCCGTTCGGGCGCGCTGTCGTAGCGTTCGGCAAGGATAGCAGCGAGTTCCGACACTCTCATTTCAACGCTCTCGTCCAGACGCGCGGCAAAACATGGGCTTGCCGCGCCACGTCGAACCCTGATCTCACAAATCCAGCAGCAACCGCCGCGGATCCTCAAGCGCTTCCTTCACCCGCACGAGGAAGGTCACCGCGCCCTTGCCGTCCACGATCCGGTGGTCGTAGCTGAGCGCGAGGTACATCATCGGGCGGATCACGATCTGGCCGCCGACAACCATCGGGCGGTCCTGGATCTTGTGCATCCCGAGGATACCCGACTGCGGCGGGTTCAGGATCGGCGAGGACATGAGCGAGCCGTAGACGCCGCCGTTGGAGATGGTGAAAGTGCCGCCCTGCATCTCGGCCATGCTGAGCTTGCCGTCACGGGCGCGGCGGCCCTTCTCGCCGATCTCCTTCTCGATCTCGGCGAAGGACTTCGAATCCACGTCCCGGATCACCGGCACGACGAGGCCCTGGGGCGTGCCCGCGGCGATGCCCATGTGGACGAAGTTCTTGTAGACGATGTCGGTGCCGTCGATCTCGGCGTTGACCTCCGGCACCTCGCGCAGGGCGTGGACGCAGGCCTTGGTGAAGAACGACATGAAGCCGAGCCGGACGCCGTGCTTCTTCTCGAACGCGTCCTTGTACTCGTTCCGCAGGTCCATCACCGGGCCCATGTCCACCTCGTTGTAGGTGGTCAGGATCGCGGCGGTGTTCTGCGCGTCCTTGAGGCGGCGGGCGATGGTCTGGCGCAGGCGGGTCATCTTCACCCGTTCCTCGCGCGAGGCATCCTCGGCGGCGACCGGGGCACGCGGGGCGGGCGCGGAAGCCGAAGGCGACGGGGCAGACGACGCGGCGGAGACCGCCTTCATCACGTCCTCCTTCATGATCCGGCCGTCGCGGCCCGATCCCTGCACCTCCGACGCCTTCACACCCTTCTCGGCCATCATCTTCTCGGCCGAGGGCGCGTTGGCCACGTCGCTGGACCCGGAGGACTTCGCCTCCGCCGGCGCATCGGCGGGGGCGGCCTCGGCCTTCGCCGGAGCGGTCCCGGAAGCCGCGCCGCCGATCACGGCGAGCTTGCCGCCGGCCTCGACGGTCGAGCCTTCTTCTGCAAGAATTTCGCTCAGCGTGCCCGAGGCCGGGGCCGGAACCTCGACCGAGACCTTGTCGGTTTCCAGTTCGCACAGCATCTCGTCCTGCTCGACCTGATCGCCGACCTTCTTGAACCACGACGCGACCGTCGCCTCGGTCACGCTCTCGCCCAGCGTCGGCACCATCACGTCGATGCTGTCGGAGCCGCCCGAGGCTGCGGGCGCCGGAGCGTCGGCCTTCGGCTCGGCCTTGGCCTCCGCGGGCTTCGACGCGGCGGGCTTGGCCTCGCCGCCGCCTTCGCCCTCGTTCAGCGTCGCGAGCAGCGCGTCGACCGCGACCGTCTCGCCCTCGCCCGCGACGATCTCGCCGAGCGTGCCGGCGGCGGGGGAGGGAACCTCGACCGTCACCTTGTCGGTCTCAAGCTCGCACAGCATCTCGTCGACCGCGACGGTGTCGCCCGGTTTCTTGAACCAGGTCGCCACGGTCGCCTCGGTGACGCTTTCGCCCAGCGTGGGCACGCGGATCTCAACGGCCATAAGTCTCAGTTCCCTTCGATGGTCAGCGCGTCGGTGACGAGCGCGTCTTGTTGTGCCTTGTGTTGCGATGCGAGGCCCGTGGCCGGCGAGGCGGTGGAGGGGCGGCCGACATAGGCGGGACGGGACGAGGCCGAGCCGATCCGGGTCAGCACCCATTCGAGGTTCGGTTCGACGAAGCTCCAGCCGCCCTGGTTCTTGGGCTCTTCCTGGCACCAGACGACCTCGGCCTGCTTGAAGCGTTCCAGCTCCTTCACGAGGCTGAGCGCCGGGAACGGGTAGAACTGTTCCAGCCGCAGAATGTAGACGTCCTCGGCCCCCATCTCGTCGCGCTTCTCGAGCAGGTCGTAGTAGACCCGGCCCGAGCAGAGCACGACGCGGCGGATCTTGTCGTCGGGCGCGACCCGGAACTCCGTCCGCGGCGTGAAGTTGTCGCGGTCGGCATCGTCCCAGAGAACGCGGTGGAAGCTCGACCCGGTGACGAAATCCTTCTCGTCGGACACGGCGAGCCGGTGGCGCAGCAGGTCCTTCGGCGTCATCAGCACCAGCGGCTTGCGGAAGTCGCGGTGAAGCTGGCGGCGCAGGATGTGGAAGTAGTTCGCCGGCGTCGAGCAGTTGGCGACGATCCAGTTGTCCTCGGCGCACATCTGCAGGAAGCGTTCGAGCCGCGCCGAGGAGTGCTCCGGCCCCTGCCCCATGTAGCCGTGCGGCAGCAGCATCACGAGCCCCGACATCCGGAGCCACTTGCGCTCGCCCGACGAGATGAACTGGTCGAACATGATCTGCGCACCGTTGGCGAAGTCGCCGAACTGGGCCTCCCACATGGTCAGCGCGTTCGGTTCCGCGAGGCTGTAGCCGTATTCGAAGCCGAGCACCGCGTATTCCGACAGCATCGAGTCGATGACCTCGTACCGCGCCTGGCCCTGCCGGATGTGGTTCAGCGGGTAGTAGCGTTCCTCGGTCTCCTGGTCGATCAGGCCGGAATGGCGCTGGCTGAACGTCCCGCGGGTGGAATCCTGCCCCGCGAGCCGGACCGGGTAGCCCTCGGTCAGGAGCGAGCCGAAGGCCAGCGCCTCGGCCGTGGCCCAGTCGAAGCCGGTGCCTGTCTCGAACATCTTGGCCTTGGCTTCCAGCAGGCGCTGGACCGTCTTGTGGACGTTGAACCCGTCAGGCGCGGTGCTGAGCGCGCGGCCGACTTCGGCCATCGTCTCGGGCTTGATCGCGGTCTGGCCGCGTTCGTATTCCTCGCCCTCGCGATCGAGGTGCGACCAGCGGCCGTCGAGCCAGTCGGCCTTGTTCGGCTTGAAGTTCTTGCCGGCCTCGAATTCCTCGTTCAGGTGCGCCTGGAACGCGGCCTTCATGTCCTCGATCTCGCCCTCGGGGATCAGGCCGTCCTTCACCAGCCGCTCGGTATAGAGCTGGAGCGTGGTCTTCTGCTTCTTGATCTTCTTGTACATGATCGGGTTCGTGAACATGGGTTCGTCGCCCTCGTTGTGCCCGAACCGGCGGTAGCAGAAGATGTCGATCACTACGTCCTTGCCGAACTTCTGGCGGAACTCGGTGGCGACCTTGGCGGCGTGGACCACGGCCTCGGGGTCGTCGCCGTTGACGTGGAAGATCGGTGCCTCGACCATCAACGCGATGTCCGTCGGGTAGGGCGACGAGCGCGAGAAGTGCGGCGCGGTGGTGAAGCCGATCTGGTTGTTCACGACGATATGGATGGTGCCGCCGGTGCGGTGGCCGCGCAGGCCCGACAGGCCGAAGCATTCCGCCACCACGCCCTGCCCCGCGAAGGCCGCGTCGCCGTGCAGCAGCACGGTCACGACCGAGCGCCGGTCGCTGTCGCCGAGCTGGTCCTGCTTGGCCCGCGCCTTTCCGAGACAGACCGGGTTCACCGCCTCGAGATGCGAGGGGTTCGCGGTCAGCGACAGGTGGACCTTGTTGCCGTCGAATTCCCGGTCGCTCGACGCGCCGAGGTGGTATTTCACATCGCCCGAACCGTCCACGTCCTCGGGCTTGAAGCTGCCACCCTGGAACTCGTTGAAGATCGCGCGGTAGGGCTTGTTCATCACGTTCGCCAGGACGCTCAGGCGTCCGCGGTGCGGCATGCCGACGATGATCTCCTTCAGCCCCAGGTTGCCGCCGCGCTTGATGATCTGTTCCATCGCGGGGATCAGGCTTTCACCGCCGTCGAGCCCGAAGCGCTTGGTGCCCATGTACTTGACGTGCAGGAACTTCTCGAAGCCCTCGGCCTCGACCATCTTGTTCAGGATCGCCTTGCGGCCCTCGCGGGTGAAGGCGATTTCCTTGCCGTACCCCTCGATCCGCTCCTTCAGCCAGGCGGCTTCCTCGGGGTTCGAAATGTGCATGTATTGCAGCGCGAAGGTGCCGCAGTAGGTGCGTTTGACGATCTCCAGGATCTGCCGGATCGACGCGTGCTGGAGCCCGAGCACGTTGTCGAGGAAGATCGGCCGGTCCATGTCGCCGTCGGAGAAGCCGTAGCTTTTCGGGTCAAGCTCCGGGTGCGGGGTCTGGTCGCGCATGCCCAGAGGGTCGAGATCGGCGACGAGGTGGCCGCGGATCCGGTAGGCGCGGATCAGCATCAGCGCGCGAATGGAATCGAGCACCGCCCGCTGCACCTGGTCGTCGGTGATCGCGACGCCCTTTTCCTCGGCCTTCTCGCGGATCTTCTTCTCCGCGCCCTTGGCCTCGGTCTTGGCTTCCGGCCAATCGCCGGTCAGCGCCCCGGTCAGGTCGTCCTCCGGCATCAGCGGCCAGTCGGCCCGCGCCCAAGACGGCCCCCGCGCCTCCGCCTTCACGTCCAGCTCCGCGTCGCCGAGCGCCTCGAAGAACTCCGCCCAGCCCGCGTCCACCGCGCCCGGATCGCTCGCGTAGCGGGCGTAGAGCTGGTCGAGGTATTCCGCGTTGTGGCCCTGCATGAAGCTGGAGGCCTTGAAGAGATCGTTGGGGCTCTGTTCGGTCATCTGGGCACCTCTGGGGGTTGGACCGGGAATTGAACTGTCGTCAGCGTGGCCGGGGCGACGCCGAAGGCGCGACCCGCCGGCCGCGCCGAAGTGTCATTGCCTGGGGGCGGGCGATCACCCGATCGCCTCCAGCACCGCCTCGCCGAGCTGTGCGGGGCTGTCGGCCACCACGATGCCGGCGGAGCGCATGGCCTCGATCTTGTCCTCGGCGCCGCCCTTGCCGCCCGACACGATGGCGCCGGCATGGCCCATGCGGCGGCCCGGGGGCGCGGTGCGGCCGGCGATGAAGCCCGCGGTCGGCTTCGACCGGCCCTTCTTCGCCTCGTCCTTCAGGAACTGCGCGGCCTCTTCCTCGGCGGATCCGCCGATCTCGCCGATCATGATGATCGACTGGGTTTCCGGGTCGGCGAGGAACATTTCCAGCACTTCGAGATGCTCGGTGCCCTTGATCGGGTCGCCGCCGATGCCGACGGCGGTGGACTGGCCGAGCCCGCTGTCCGAGGTCTGTTTCACGGCCTCGTAGGTAAGCGTGCCGGAGCGGGAGACAACACCGACCGAGCCGCGCTTGTGGATGTGGCCGGGCATGATGCCGATCTTGCAGGCGTTGGGGGTGATGACGCCGGGGCAGTTCGGCCCGATCAGGCGCGAGGTGCTGGTTTCCAGCGCCCGCTTGACCTTCATCATGTCGAGAACCGGGATCCCCTCGGTGATGCAGACGATCAGTTCCATGCCCGCGTCGATGGCCTCGAGGATCGAGTCGGCGGCGAAGGGCGGCGGGACGTAGATCACGGAGGCGTTCGCCTCGGTCTTCGCCTTCGCCTCGTGGACCGAGTTGAAGACCGGCAGGTCGAGATGGGTCATGCCGCCCTTTCCGGGCGTCACGCCGCCGACCATCTTGGTCCCGTAGGCGATCGCCTGCTCGGAGTGGAACGTGCCTTGCGAGCCGGTGAAGCCCTGGCAGATCACCTTGGTGTTTTCGTCGACGAGTACGGCCATCGTGGGTCCTCTGTCCTTCGGTTATCCTGGTATTTCCATGACCACGCGCGCGGTGCCGTCCTCGACACAGCCGCGCGTGGAGTTGTCCGGGTGGCTCATGCGAACCGAGATCGGGGCGCCGCCGGTGGTGATGACCCAGCCCTGGCACATCGGGGCGGAGCTGTTGCCGAGCGTGTGCCGTTCGGCATCGGGACTGCGATAGGCGACGACGCTGTCCACCAGCGCCGCAGTCTCGGCGATGCCGAGATGGTCGGTCGTGACGCCGCAGGAGCCGGAGAACCGCTCGGGGTCGATGACCCGGACCTGCGCGGTGTCGTTCGGGGCGTCGTAGAAGTGGCTGAACCCGCTCGCCCCGCCGCCGAATGCGGCCTGGTTGTCGATCACGCGGTGCGTGAAGCCCGCGGGCGGGAACACCTCCGCCGGGATCCGCCGGTCCAGCATGTGGGTCAGGCAGACGTCGATGGCGACGGTGACGTTCGTGCGCACCGCCTCGTCGAAGGTCTGGGCCGGGGCCGCGGCGCCCGCCAGGACCGCGACGGCGAGGCAGGCCAGCGAAAGCCGGGGTTCAGCGGATGATGATCGCCGACGACCCATCGTCGATGCACTCCCCTGAATTTCCCGCGCCCGCGTAGCTGAGCGTGATGACCGGCCGCGTGTTCCAGTTGGTAAAGCCGTCGCAGATCCCCGGCGGCTGGCCGGCCTGTCCCTCGGGCGAGCCGGGGGTGAAGCCGCGGCCCTCGGTTATCGCGGCGCCGATGGCGTTGGCGGTCGCGAGGTTCACCAGAACCGACTGGATCGCGCAGTAGCCGTCGCCCTGTCCGGTCCCGATCATGATCGCGTTCACGCCGGGGCCGGTGGCCTCGTAGCTGCCCGCGTCGAGCCCGCTGACGACGGTGAAGCCCGCGGCCCGGAACGCGTCCGGCATCGACACCGGGTCGAGGATGTTCTCGAGGCACAGCGTCGCAGCGAGCCGCATGTTGATCGCCGCGGTCTGCGGGTCGATGGCGGCCGGGGCGGGCGTCGGCGGCGGGGTGGGCGCGGGTGCGGGCTCGGGGACCGCCTGCGTTTCGGTGCCCTGCCCGTCCAGCGGGGCGAGCTGAAGGAACTGGCCTTCCGCCGCGGTGTCGGCGGTCTCGACCTCCGGGTTCGGAATGATCGTCGCGCCGGGAACCGGGGACGGCTCCGCCGCCGGAACGGGCATCGCGCCGGCGCCAAGTTGGCCCGTCGGGACGCTGTAGAGCGCTTCGACTTCGAACGCATCCGGGGCCACGTGCACCATGACCACCGCATCGTCCGGCAGCGCCAGCCCGTCGACGACGTAGCGCGCGAAGCCGAGATCGGGGACAAGATCGGCAAGCGGATGGTTCGTCATCGGAACGTACCCGCCAGCCGTGATCGAGATATCGGCCCGCCCGTCCACGTAAGCCATGAACGCGTCGATCATCGCGTCCTGGTTGTCGGACAGGTAGAACCCGGTGATGCAGGTGCGTTGCTGGACGTCGGGCGCGGTGACGACCGAAACGTTCTCCGCACTCGACATGTCCGAGGGAAGCGCGATCCGGACCGAACCGTCCTCGGACGACGCCGGAAACGTGCGGGCGTCCGGCTCCTGTTCCAGCATCGCGAAATAGGCGTCCGGGTCGGTGAGGGCGAGGACACAGCGGTCCTCGAACGTCTCGAACGTCACGGCAATCCCGGAGGCGACATCCTGCGCGGCGAGCGCGGATGGGCCCGCGACAGCGAACACGCAGACTGCGACCCCGGGGAGCAAACCCCGGGACTCCGCCCGTTCGCCACTCGGAACGTCCACCGGACGTTCCGCCGCGCTTATGCGCGGGTCGGCTTGCCGGGGCTCCGCCCGTGACGACCACAAACGCTCCACTGGAGCGTTTGCCGCGCTTATGCGCGGTCTGGTCGACGCCCGGGGCTCCGCCCGTTCGCGCCTCGAAAGGTCCACCGGACCTTTCGCCGACCTTATGGCCGGGCCGGCGCTCACCCCTTCACGGCCTTCACGATCTTCTGCGCGCCGTCCTTCAGGTCGTCGGCAGCGATCACGTTCAGGCCGGAATTCGCGATGATCTCCTTGCCCTTCTCGACGTTGGTGCCTTCCAGCCGCACCACCAGCGGCACTTCGAGGCCGACTTCCTTCACCGCGGCGATCACGCCCTCGGCGATGATGTCGCAGCGCATGATGCCACCGAAGATGTTGACGAGAATGCCCTTCACGTTAGGATCGGAGGTGATGATCTTGAACGCCTCGGTCACCTTCTCCTTGGTGGCGCCGCCGCCCACGTCGAGGAAGTTCGCCGGCTCCGCCCCGTAGAGCTTGATGATGTCCATCGTCGCCATCGCGAGGCCGGCGCCGTTCACCATGCAGCCGATCTCGCCGTCGAGCGCGATGTAGTTGAGGTCGTACTTCGACGCCTCCAGTTCCTTCGGATCCTCTTCCGTCGTGTCGCGCAGTTCCGCGATGTCGGGATGCCGGTAGACCGCGTTGCCGTCGAAACCCATCTTGGCGTCGAGGCACTTCAGATCGCCCTTGTCGGTCACGATCAGCGGGTTGATCTCCAGCATCTCCATGTCTTTCTCGACGAAGAGCTTGTAGAGCGTGCCCATCAGCGCGACGCACTGCTTCACCTGCGGACCTTCCAGCCCGAGCATGAAGGCGATGCGGCGGCCGTGGAACGGCTGGTAGCCGGTGGCCGGGTCGACGGCGAACGACAGGATCTTCTCCGGCGTCTTTTCGGCGACTTCCTCGATGTCCATGCCGCCCTCGGTCGAGGCGACGTAAGAAATCCGGCTGGTGGCGCGGTCGACGAGCAGCGCGAGGTAGAGCTCGCGTTCGATCCCGGACCCGTCCTCGATGTAGATGCGGTTGACCTGCTTGCCCGAAGGACCGGTCTGCTTGGTCACCAGCGTGCGGCCGAGCATCCGCTTGGCCTCGTCCGCCGCTTCCTCGACCGACTTGGCGAGCCGGACGCCGCCCTTCTCGCCCGCGTCGGTTTCCTTGAAGCTGCCCTTGCCGCGGCCGCCCGCGTGGATCTGGGCCTTCACCACCCAGAGCGGGCCGTCGAGTTCGCCCGCCATCGTCTTGGCCTCTTCGGCCCGCATCACAACGCGGCCATCGGATACCGGCGCGCCGTAGGACCGCAGAAGCGCCTTGGCCTGGTATTCATGAATGTTCATGAAACTGTCCCGTCTCTGGTTGGTTCGACCCTCGTCTAAGCGCATAAAGGGCCGCGGGTGAACAGCAAAACTGACGCAGGCGGGAGGCTTAACCGGAAAAAGCGACATATGTGATCACACCTTGAAAAAGTGTGATCACAAAGTTGGGGCTCATGCGGCGATCGTCTCCAGAACCTGTTCGGGCGTTAACAAATTCAGGCGTTCGTAGTAGCCCGCGAGTCCGCCGATGTCGTCGAGGCCGCGGGCATCCCACTCCGACACGATGGCGTCGTAGGCCTGTTCCAGCACCGTGCTGCCGGGGTCGAGCCCGCGGATCACCACCACGCCGGTCGGCGCGGCCGTCGCGACCTCGATCCGCAGGTCCGGGCGATGCTCCAGCAGGATCAGGACGGTCTTCCACACGTCGCCGGTCCAGTTGCCGCGGCATTGTTCGCGCGCGGTCATCTCCACCGAGGACGGGCACGGATCGTGCAGCAGCATCGGGGCGCCGGGCTTCATCAGCTTCTCGGCGTTGATGACGTCGCGCAGAAGCACCTCGTAGTGATGCAGGCCGTCGAGGAAGGCGAGGTCGAAGCGCAGCCCGTTCCGCTCGCAGAAGCCGGAGGCGAAGAAATCGTCGCTGGTCTTCTGGATCAGGTGCATTTCCCGCGCGGCCTCGTGGCGGAGCGGCTCGGCCAGGATGAAGTTCGGGTCGACCGCGACGAAGTTGCAGTTGGCGCGGGCGAGGCTGCGGCCCTTGTTGGTCCCGATTTCCAGGTACCAGTCCGGGGCAAGCGTCTCGTGCAGCCGCGACAGCATCCGCAGGTAGCGGATCCCGTCCATGACCGGCAGATCCGGCCCGGTGGCATTCCCGGTGGTCTGGTGATCGTCCATCGCTCTGTCGCCCTCGTCCCGTCTGCCCGTCGCCGTCGCCCCGCGCCCCTCGTGCCGACCGATCGCGAAGGCCGTTCCGGGCGGGCTGCCCCAGGCGCGCGATGCCTCGACCTCCGTCGCGCCCGGTACCCGCCAGGGGGCCGTTCCGGGCAAAGCGCCCGCAGCCACGAGCCCCGCGCGCAAGGCGTCGAAGTCCAGTTCGGCCATAGCGAACGGCATCCGCCGGCGGCTGCCGTCGTCGCGGAACCAGACCGCGCGGATCGCGTCGATCCCTTGGTAGCGGTCGCCCAGCGCGCCCCGCAAGTGGTTCTCGAAATCCCGCGGCAGGTCTGGCCGCCGCTGGATCACCGTCACCGTTCCCGCCGTCGCGAAGGCGGCGAGGTGCAGGGCGGACCCGTCCGTCGCCACGATACGGTCGGCGCGTCGGTAGAGCGCGACCTGCTCCGCCAGCGGCAGGGTCTCGGGCGCGACGATGTCGTAGCCCGCCGCGCGTAGGTTCTCCTCGATTACGTCCTCGCAGAGGACGCGGCCCATCTCGGGGCCGAGCCGCGTGCGCGTGACGTATATCCTGCCACCGGTCTCGGCCGGGGCCGGCAGGCGGGCGCGGATCCAGTCGGAATAGGCGGGATCGGCGCGGCCCTCTCGCGCCTCGGAAAACAGGTCCGGCGCGACGACGAGGCGCTCCACCACGGTCGGCGCGAAGCAGACCCGGTGCGGCAGCGTGACGCCCAGCGTGTCGAGGAAGGCGGCGACGTAGGCGTTTTCCCCCGCCCGCGCCTTGTCGCCGATGAACGCGATCCCGTCGATCGGGCCGGCATTGTCCACGGCCCAGATCCGGCCGAGCGAATTGGTGATGACATGGCCGAAATGCGGGCGGCAGAGACCGCCGAACAGCCAGCGCCCGGGCAGGTGCGCGGCGCCGTCGCGGGCGGTTTCGGCGAACCCCTCGGGCGCGGCGGCGCGCCAGCGGAACGTGGCGAGTTCGGCCCCCGGCACCGGCGAGTGGTCCGGCCCGAACACCCCCGCGGCCTCGGCGCGTTTGCCGGTCGGCCAGCGGTCGTCGCGGGGCGCGAGAAGGGCGTCGCCCACCTCGCGGATCCCGGACACGGGCAGGCCCCGGACGTCGCCGCCCTGCGGCATCGCCGGGACCGTGCCCTTGCTCATCGCGCTCAGGCGAGCGTTTCGTCGATGCCCTTGCAGGCCTTGATCAGGCCCTTCACGGCGTTGACCGAGTTGTCGAACATCTCCTGCTCGCCCTTGGTGAGCTTGATGTCGACGATCCGCTCGATCCCGTCGGAGCCGATCACGGTCGGCACGCCGACATAAAGCCCCTTCAGCCCGAATTCGCCGTCGCAGTAAGCGGCGCAGGGCAAGAGACGCTTCTGGTCCTTCAGGTAGCTTTCCGCCATCTCGATCGCGGAGGTCGCGGGCGCGTAGAAGGCCGATCCGGTCTTGAGCAGGCCGACGATCTCGGCGCCGCCGTCGCGGGTGCGCTGCACGATCGCGTCGAGCTTGTCCTGCGTGGTCCAGCCCATGTCCACGAGGTCGGGCAGCGGGATGCCGGCGACGGTCGAATAGCGCACCAGCGGCACCATCGTGTCGCCGTGGCCGCCGAGGACGAAGGCAGTGACATCCTTCATCGAGACGTTGAATTCCTCGGCCAGAAAGTGCCGGAACCGCGCGCTGTCGAGCACGCCGGCCATGCCGCAGACCTTGTTCGCCGGCAGGCCGGAGAACTTCTGCAGCGCCCAGACCATCGCGTCGAGCGGGTTGGTGATGCAGATCACGAAGGCGTCGGGGGCGTTGTCGCGGATGCCCTCGCCGACCGATTTCATGACCTTGAGGTTGATGCCGAGCAGGTCGTCGCGGCTCATCCCCGGCTTGCGCGGCACGCCGGCGGTGACGATGCACACGTCCGCCCCGGCGATGTCGGCGTAATCGTTGGTGCCCTTCAGGCTGGCGTCGAATTTCTCCGACGGTCCCGATTCGGCGATGTCGAGCGCCTTGCCCTGCGGCGTGCCCTCGGCAATGTCGAACAGGACCACGTCCCCGAGTTCCTTCAGCGCCGCGAGATGGGCGAGCGTGCCGCCGATCTGCCCGGCGCCGATCAGTGCGATCTTGGGTCTGGCCATGATGTGTCTCCGGTCCCTCTGTCTGAGTTGCACCTTCGGTAGCCCTATCGGGCGGCGGTTAGCAAGCCATTGCCGGCTCTGGCGGGCCGGGCCGGGCCGGGATAAGCCGGCGGGCATGGAATGGATGCTTCCGGGCTGGATCCTCGCCGTCGCGGCCGCCGCGGCGTTCTTCGCCGGCGTGTCGAAGGGCGGCTTCGGATCCGGCGCCGCTTTCGTCAGTTCCGCGATCCTCGCGCTGGTCATCGACCCGGCCGCGGCGCTCGGAATCATGCTGCCCGTCCTGATGGTCATCGACGTGTCGAACCTGCGGCCGTACTGGAAGAAATGGGACGCGCCGTCGTCCAAGGTTTTGATATTCGGCGGAATTCCGGGCATCTTCATCGGCGCGGCGCTGTTCGCGGTGGTGTCGGAGGACGTGATACGGGTGATGATCGGCGCGGTGGCGCTGGCCTTCCCGCTCTGGCAACTGGCGCGGGCGCGCGGGATCGTCCGTTTCACGCCCAAGGGCTTCAACCCGGTCGCGGGACTGTTCTGGGGGGCGGTGACGGGCTTCACCAGCTTCGTCAGCCACGCCGGCGGCCCGCCGGCCTCGGTGTTCCTTTTGTCGCAGCCCGCGATGGGCAAGACGACCTACCAGGCGACCACGGTGATCGTTTTCTGGGCGATAAACCTCATGAAGGCGGCGATCTATGCAGCCATCGGCATCTTCACCGCGGCGTCGCTGCTGGCGAGCCTCGCCCTCGCGCCCTTCGCCGTCGCGGGGGCCTGGGTCGGGGTGCGGGCGCACCACGCCATTCCCGAACGCGCGTTCTTCGGCTTCACCTACGTCGCACTGGCACTGACCGGCATCCGGCTGATCTGGCTCGGCCTGACCTGAGCGCGGGGTCGGTCACAACGGGATCAGAGCGGCTCGCCCTCCGGTCCCTGGGCCAGCACGGTATAGTTGTCGCCCGATGCGACGAGGCAGGTGGTGCCGTTCACGCTGGTCACGGTGATCGTCCAGGTCCCGGTTTCCTCGGACGCGAACAGTTCGACCACGCGGTTGCCGGGACCGAGCCCGAGCGACTGCGCGGTCTCGCCGTAGCGGCTGCTGAGCGCGCCGACGATCACGTCGCGGGCGGCGCAGACCGGGCGGTTGGCGTTCTGGGCGACGGCGGAGGAGGTGAAGGCGGCGAGCCCGACGGCGGCGCCTGCGATCAGTCTGACGGAGAACATGGTTCGGCCTTTCGAGCGTTCGGAGAGGCCCCGGCGGCGTCAGGCCGGCGAAGGGCGCTTCGCGCCCGGCCCCTCGCCTGATGTTGCCGCGCGTTCCCTGTCACGTCCGCGCATGATCGGGCAGCCTGCGCCGGTTTTGCTGAGATCCGGTTAACGCTGCCCCGCGGCACCAAGGAACTTGCCTTTGCTGCGACTGCATGGTTTGCAAGTCGTGACTTCGGAAAACGGGGACGCCATGACCATAGCCAGCCGCCCGCTCCGCTCGGTTCTCTACATCCCCGGCTCCAAGGGCCGCGCGCTGGAAAAGGCGCGCGGGCTGGCCGCCGACGCGATCATCTTCGATCTCGAGGACGCCGTCGCGCTCGGCGAGAAGGACAGCGCCCGCACGCTCCTGGCTGAAACCCTGTCTCAGGGCGGCTACGGCAAGCGGATGCGGATCGTGCGGGTGAACGGCATGGACACCGCCTGGGGCGCCGCCGATCTCGACGCGATCCTGCCCGCGAAGCCGGACGCCATCCTGCTGCCGAAGGTCGGCGGGCCGGGCGATCTAGATGCCGTCGCCGCCAGGACCGACCTGCCGCTCTGGGCGATGATGGAAACGCCCGCAGGCATCCTGAACGCCGCCGCCATCGCCGCGCACCCGGCGTTGCAGGGCTTCGTCATGGGCACCAACGATCTCGCGAAGGAACTCGGCAGCCGCACCCGCGGCGCGATGGCGACCGCGCTGCAACTCTGCCTGCTCGCCGCGCGCGCCCATGGCGTCGCCTGCATCGACGGGGTCTACAACGCCTTCCAGGACGAGGACGGCCTGCGCGCCGAATGCGAGGAGGGCCGCGACTGGGGCATGGACGGCAAGACCTTGATCCACCCCGCGCAGCTCGCCGTCGCCAACCAGGTCTTCGCGCCGTCCGAGGCCGAGGTCGACCTCGCCCGCCGCCAGATCGCCGCCTTCGAGGAGGCCGGGGCGAAAGGCGAGGGCGTCGCCGTCGTCGACGGCAAGATCGTCGAGAACCTGCATGTCGAAACCGCGCGGGCGACGCTCGCGAAGGCCGAGGCCATCGCCGCGATGGAGGCCGCGTGATGGGCTGGATCCTGCTGGTCGCGGGTGTCGCGCTCTGGTGGGGCGCGCATTTCTTCAACCGCCTCGCACCGGACCGCCGCGCCGCGATGGGCGACCGCGGCCGCGGGATCGTCGCGCTGGCGCTGTTCGTCTCGGTCGGGCTGATGATCCTGGGCTACATGAACGCCTGGGGGCCGGTCTGGTGGGGCCGCTCGCCCGCGCTCGTCGGCATCAACAACCTGCTCGTGCTGGCCGGGTTCTACCTCTACGCCGCATCGGGGATGAAGACCCGCGCGACGCGGGTGATCCGCCACCCGCAGCTGACCGGCTTCTCGCTCTGGGCCGTCGCGCATCTCCTGGTGAACGGCGACCTCGCGTCGTTCATGCTGTTCGGCGGGCTCCTGGTCTGGGCGCAGGCCGAGATCGTGGTGCTGAACCGCGCGCAGCCGGAATGGACCCCGCCGCCACCCGCGCCCGCGGGCAAGGAGATCGGCGCGATCGTGGGCGCCATCGTCGTCACCGCCGTCGTCATGCTGATCCACAACTGGCTCGGCTACCGGCCCTGGGCCTGATCCGGAGGGACCGCCGATGTCCGAGACCAAGACCAATCCCGGCCGGTTCTTCGAGGACTACCGCCTCGGCGAGGTGATCGAGCACGCGGTCCCGCGCACCGTCTCGGGCGGCGAACGCGCGCTCTACCACGCGCTCTACCCGGCCCGTCACGCGTTGCACTCGTCCGACGAGTTCGCCCGCGCCTGCGGCCTGAAGGCCAGCCCCCTCGACGACCTCGTGACCTTCCATACCGTGTTCGGAAAGACCGTGCCGGACGTGTCGCTGAACGCCGTCGCGAACCTCGGTTACGCGGAGGGGCGGTTCCTGCGCCCGGTCTGGCCCGGCGACACCCTGCGCGCGCGGTCCGAGGTGATCGGCCTGCGGCAGAATTCCAACGGCAAGTCGGGCATCGTCTGGGTCCGGACCGAGGGGCTGAACCAGCACGGCGAGCCGGTGCTGAGCTACGTCCGTTGGGTGATGGTGCGGAAGGGCGACATCGACGCCCCCGCGCCGGACGCCTCCGCCCCCGGCCTGTCGCCCGCCGTCGCGGCGACGGACCTCGTGGTGCCCGAGGGGCTCGATTTCACCAACTACGACTACATCCTCGCCGGGCAGCCCCACCGGCTCGGCGATTACTCGGTCGGCGAGATCGTCGACCACGTCGACGGCGTGACGATCGAGGAAGCCGAGCACATGCTCGCCACCCGGCTGTGGCAGAATACCGCCAAGGTCCATTTCGACGCCAGCCAGCGCGAGGACGGCAAGCGGCTCATCTACGGCGGCCACGTCATCAGCCTGGCCCGCGCGCTCAGCTTCAACGGGCTCGCCAACGCGCAGGTCATCGCGGGGATCAACGCGGGCGCCCACGCCAATCCCTGCTTCGCCGGCGACACGGTGCGGGCCTGGTCCGAGGTGCTCGACACGGCGGAACCCGCCCCCGGCATCGGCGCGCTGCGCCTGCGGCTGGTGGCCGCCAAGGGCGGCGCGGCGGGGGAACTGAAGGGGCCGGACGGCAAGTACCTGCCCCACGTCCTGCTCGACCTCGACTACTGGGCCCTGATCCCCTCCTGACCCCCGGTGCCGGGACGCCACGCCCCGGCATCAACTGCCGTAGCGTCACGTCACGGCCCAATTCTCGTCAAAGTTGCAGAAGAACCCTCACGGCGTGCTGGCACGCACTTGATTTGAACGTGATCGGGTCTGCTGACACCTACGAGTTGCGCATACGCAATCGAACGAAGAACGGGACGAGAGGACAGGTCCAGTGACAATGGTCGGGGAAACCGGGAAGTCGCCGAAATCCTATGGCACCGCGGTGCTGCTGTGCGGGATCTTCGGAACCCTCGGCATTCATCATTTCTATCTCGGCGACTGGATGCACGGGGTGGTCGATCTCGGCCTGTTCGTGCTGACGGTCGTGCTCCTGGTCAACGGCCAGCCCGGTTGGGCGTTCCTGGCCATCGCGATCGACGTTCTGCACACGATTACCGTGTTCGCGCTGCTCATTATGGAGAAATGGAAGGACGGCGATGGCCGTCCGGTAACCCTCTGACCCTGAAAGGAATTAAAGATGGCTAACGCAGATCCGGCAATGGCGATGGGCGACGTCAGCGAGAAGAAGTTCGTGCCCGCGGTGCTTCTGTGCTTCTTCCTCGGCGGCTTCGGCATCCACCGCTTCTACCTCGGCCGCACCGGCACCGGCATCCTGATGCTGCTGACGCTCGGCGGGCTCGGCATCTGGACGCTGATCGACTTCGTCCGCCTCGTTGTCGGCTCGCTCGGCGACGCCGAAGGCCGTCCGCTTCAGCGCTGACCGGCCCCGGGGCGGCGCGCGACCTCCCCCGTCGCGCCGCCCGGCACCCCCTCGGGGTGCTTTCTGCACCTGCAAACAGGTTCTGCGCGCGGGCCCGGAATTGATCTCCGGGCCCGCCGCCGTCAGGTCCCGATGCATCGAACTCGACGCATCAGGAGACGCGACATGACCACGAGCACGACCAACCCCGGTGCCCTTGCGCTGCCCGGCGCCGGGCTGGCCCACTGGCTCCTCCGCCTGCCGCTCGCCGCGGTGTTCCTCTACCACGGGATCGGGAAGTTCGGCGGCCTCGCCGCCGGCGCCGAGTTCATGGGCCTGCCGCTGGCGGTCTGGACGCTGGTCGCGATCGGCGAGGTCGCGGCGGGCCTCGCGCTGATCGGGGGCGGCGTGCTGACCGGGCGGGTCGGCGACATCCTCACCCGGCTCGGCGGGATCGGCGTCGCGGTGATCATGGTCGGCGCGATCATCCTCGTCCATCTCGGCCCGTGGTCGGGGATGGAATTCCAGGTCGTGCTGCTCGGCGCGGGCCTGTTCTTCGCGCTCCGCGGCAACGCCGCCTGAGACGGGTCGCGCGCCGGACACCTGCTCCGGCGCGCGAAACATCGGTAAAACAACGGCTTTGGCCGGAGATTACAACGGTCGCCCCCCTATCCCGATGCCGCGCTGCCGCGTAGCCAGCCGCCATCGACACCTAGAGGGATTTGAACCAGTGAAGATCGTTCTCGCGGCCATCGCCGCCGCCGCCATGTCCACCGCCGCCGATGCGGCAACCACCACGTTCACCGACCGCGCGGCCTTCGACGCCGCCATCTCGGGTGCGCCGAACATCATCCCGGAGCCGCTCTACGGTTCGACAATCATCAACGAACGACAAATCTCCGTCGCGAGCGGGTTCACCTCCGACTTCGACGGGTCGCTCGAGGACGACCAGCTCCGCCACGCGCTCAACAACAATCGTCTGTTCGTTCTCGTCGACGGTGACGGCGACATCTCCGGAGACGGCGGGAGCAGCGCGACCTGGACCCTGCCCGAGAACACCTTCGCCTTCGGGTTCGACTTCGTCTTCGGCGCGTTCGGCTTCGACGAGGATCTCGATCTCGCCCAGATCTTCATCGAAACCAGCAGGGGCGAGGAAGCGTTCTCGCTGTCCGATTTCGACGCCTCCCTCGCGTTCGACTTCGCGGGCTTCGTCTCCGACACCGCCATCCGCAGCGTCCGTCTCGCCAGCGCCGGCGGCCGGGGCGCGCAGGGCATCACCTTCGAGGATTTCACCTTCGCCACCGAGGCCCCTGCCCCCGTCCCGCTGCCCGCGGCCCTGCCGCTTCTCGCCGGGTCCATCGGGCTCGTCGGCGTCTTCGGACGCCGCCGCGCGCGGCGCTGACCATCGCGTCGTAACCAGTGGCGGCCGTTGCCCCGGCCGTTCCGCATTCCCCATCGTCACGAGTGCCGGGGCCGTTCCGAGAGGAGCGGCCCCGTTTGCGCGAACATGTGATCACACTTCGGAAATCTGTGATCACAAGAACGGCCGATGCGGCGTTAGGCCCCAGAATCCGGACAATTTCCCTGCCGCAGACGCGTGACAGCGCGGAAAAACCCGGTATGGATACGGGGGAGTTCAAAGACCAAGCCAAAGCTGAGAGGGTCCGCCATGGCTGACATGAACCGGGGCAACCGGCCGCTTTCTCCCTTCATGCTCGGGCCCTACTACCGCCCACAGCTCAACTCGGTGACCTCGATCCTGAACCGGATCTCGGGGATCGCGCTGCTCGGTTCGGCGTTCCTCCTCGTGTGGTGGTTGCTCGCGCTCGCGACCGGGCCGGACGCGTTCCGCGTGGCCGATGCGCTGATGACCTCGATCCTCGGCGATCTCGTCTTCACCATCTCGATCCTCGGGCTTTGGTACCACGCGCTCGGCGGGGTGCGGCACCTGATCTGGGATGCCGGCTACGGGCTCGACATGGCGACCGCGGACCGGATGGGTTGGGGGGTCATCATCGGGGCCTTCGCGCTGACCTTCCTGACCATCGTCGCGATCTGAGGGGGACCACGGACATGCAATTCCTGACCGACCGCAAGAAGGTGACCGGGCTCGGCACCGCGCGCACCGGCACCGAACACCACTGGACCCTGACCACCACCTCCGTGGGCCTGCTGATCCTGACGCCGTTCTTCCTGTACTACGTCGGCAGCGCCTTCGGGCAGTCCTACGAGGACGCCATCGCGATCCTCGGCCGGCCGTTCCCTGCCATCGTCACCGGGCTGATGCTGGCCATCGGCTTCCACCACTTCCGCATCGGCATCCAGGCCGTAATCGACGACTACGTCGACGGCAAGGCGCGCAAGATCGCGCTCGTGCTCATGAGCCTCGTCGCCTACGGGCTGGCGGCGGCCGGCCTGTTCGCCATCGCCAGCATCGCGCTCTGAGGGGCAAGACATGACCGCTTCCTACGACATCACCCACCACACCTATGACGTCGTCGTGGTCGGCGCCGGCGGTTCGGGCCTGCGCGCCACGCTCGGCATGGCCGAGCAGGGCCTGCGCACCGCCTGCGTGACCAAGGTGTTCCCGACCCGCTCCCACACCGTCGCGGCCCAGGGCGGGATCGCCGCCTCGCTCGGCAACATGGGGCCGGATCACTGGCACTGGCACATGTACGACACCGTGAAGGGCTCCGACTGGCTCGGCGATACCGACGCGATGGAGTACCTCGCCCGCGAGGCGCCGAAGGCGGTCTACGAGCTGGAACATTATGGCGTGCCGTTCAGCCGGACCGAGGAAGGCAAGATCTACCAGCGCCCCTTCGGCGGCCACACCACGGAATTCGGCGAAGGCCCCCCGGTGCAGCGCACCTGCGCCGCCGCCGACCGCACCGGCCACGCCATCCTGCACACGCTCTACGGCCAGTCGCTGAAGCAGCAGGCCGAGTTCTACATCGAGTATTTCGCGACCGACCTCATCATGTCCGAGGACGGCCAGTGTCAGGGCGTCCTGGCCTGGAAGCTGGATGACGGCACGCTGCACGTCTTCAACGCCAAGATGACCGTGCTGGCGACTGGCGGCTACGGCCGCGCCTACTTCTCCGCCACCTCGGCCCACACCTGCACCGGTGACGGCGGCGGCATGGTCGCGCGCCAGGGCCTGCCGCTTCAGGACATGGAATTCGTCCAGTTCCACCCGACCGGCATCTACGGCGCCGGCTGCCTCATCACCGAGGGCGCGCGCGGCGAAGGTGGTTACCTGACCAACTCCGAGGGCGAGCGGTTCATGGAACGCTACGCGCCGACCTACAAGGATCTCGCCTCCCGCGACGTGGTCTCGCGCTGCATGACGATGGAGATCCGCGAGGGCCGCGGCGTCGGCAAGGACAAGGACCACATCCTTCTGAACCTGAACCACCTGCCGCCCGAAACCCTGCACGAACGCCTGCCCGGCATCTCGGAAAGCGCGCGCATCTTCGCCGGCGTCGACGTGACGAAAGAGGCGATCCCGGTCCTGCCGACGGTCCACTACAACATGGGCGGCATCCCGACGAACTACTGGGGCGAGGCGCTGAACCCGACCGCCGACAACCCCGACGCCATCGTACCCGGCCTGATGGCCGTGGGTGAGGCCGGCTGCGCGTCGGTCCACGGCGCCAACCGGCTCGGCTCCAACAGCCTCATCGACCTCGTGGTGTTCGGCCGCGCCGCCGCGATCCGCGCCGGCGAGGTGGTGGACCCGGACGCGCCGAACCCGACGCTGAACCAGGCCAGCCTCGACGCCGCGCTGGCGCGTTTCGACGGTCTCCGCAACGCCGATGGTCACACGCCGACGGCCGACCTGCGGCTCGAGATGCAGCGCGCGATGCAGGAGGACGCCGCCGTCTTCCGCACCGACAAGACGCTGGCCGAAGGCGTCGCCAAGATGGAGAAGATCGCGGCCAAGGTTTCCGACCTGAAGGTGACCGACCGCTCTCTGATCTGGAACTCCGACCTGATGGAGACGCTGGAGCTGACCAACCTGATGCCGAACGCGCTGGCGACCATCGTCGGCGCCGAGGCGCGCAAGGAAAGCCGTGGCGCCCACGCCCACGAGGACTATCCGAACCGCGACGACGAGAACTGGCGCAAGCACACGCTCGCCACGGTCGACGGGACCGAGACGACGCTCAGCTACCGCCCGGTCCACCTCGATCCGCTGTCGGAACAGGCCGAGGGCGGCATCGACCTCGCCAAGATCAAGCCGAAGGCGAGGGTCTACTGATGCGCGTGGCGGCGCAGATGGCGGCCGTTTCGGCTCTGTCCGCGCTGGCGGCCTCCGCCGCCGTGGCCGGGCCCGGCTCCGCCGACCGCGCCGCCGTCCGCGCCCTGATCGTCGACAACCTCGTCGGCGGGGACATCACCCCGACAGTGGCCGACCGCATCGCCACCTGCCGGCTCGACCGGATGACGGACGCACAGGTGGCGCGGTTCCTCTCCGCGCCTGGCGAACCCGATCCGGAGGTCGCCTTGCAGGACGTCGCGGATATCGTCAGCCTCGTGGACTGCGAGGCGGAGGCGGTTCGCAGGGGATGAGAACCGCGACGCTCTCCTCCCTCGGCCTCGCCGCGCTCCTGGCCCTCACCGCCTGTAGCGACCAGGTCATGTCCGAGGCCCGCGCCGAACGGCTCTGCCGGGACGAGGCGCGGCTCGCGGACGGGTTCGCGGGCAATGTCGGCGTCGCCGGCGGCACCGGCGGGGCGCGCGCGGGCGGCTCGATCACCATCTCGAACAACATCCTCCGCCCCCGCGACGAGGCGGCGGTGATGGAAAGCTGCATCGCCCGGCGGATGGCCGGGCGCGGCGGCCCCGGCGGGTTCCGCCTGACGGTCTCGGGGGCGACATGAGCCGCCTCGTCGCCGTCGCCACCCACCACAAGACCGGCACCGTCTGGATGCGCCGGGTCTGGTCGCACTGGTCCGAAACCCTCGGCCTTCCGCGCATCCGCGTCAGCGGCCCCGGCTCGGTGACGGAAGTGCCGGCGGAGGGCCGCGCGCTCCTCGTGTCGTGGAACGCGGCGTTCCCGGCGGAGCTGCTCGACCGTGCCGACCTGCGCGGGATGCACCTCGTCCGCGACCCGCGCGACGTGCTGATCTCGGGCCTGCGCTACCACCTGATCGCGCCCGTGGCGGGCGAACGCGCGCTCCACGTCCCGCGCACGGATCTCGGCGGGAAGACCTACCAGCAGCACCTGAACGCCCTGCCGACGACCCATGCCCGGATGCTGTTCGAGATGGAGAACGTCCACCTCGACACGCTGACCGAGATGACCGCCTGGCGCTACGACCGCCCCAACCTCCGCGAGCTCCGCTACGAGGACCTGGTGCGGGACCGCGACATGACGCTGTTCGCAGACCTGCTCGACTTCCTCGGGATCGACGGCGCCGAGAAGGACACCGCGCTTGACGCCTACTGGGCCAACTCGCTGTTCGGCGGCTTCGCCGAACGCGAGGCCCGCCCGCGCCGGGTCGCGCTGCATGTCCAGTCGGGCGAGCCCGCGCAATGGGAAACCCGGATGCCGCGCAGCGTCGCGGAGGTCTACGTCGAACGGCACAACGACGCGCTTGTCGCGCTCGGATACGAAACCGATGCCTCCTGGGTCGCCCGCTGCCCGGACGAGGTCGAGACCGCGGCGCTCGCCGGGTCCAAGAACTGAGGAAAACGGAGTAACGCGATGGCCGAACTTACCCTGCCGAAGAACTCCCGGATCACCACCGGCAAGACCTGGCCGAAGCCCGAGGGCGCGACCAACGTGCGCGCCTTCCACATCTACCGCTGGAACCCCGACGACGGGAAGAACCCGCGCGTGGACACCTACTTCCTCGACATGGACCAGTGCGGCCCGATGGTCCTGGACGCGCTCATCAAGATCAAGAACGAGATCGACCCGACCCTGACCTTCCGCCGGTCCTGCCGCGAAGGCATCTGCGGCTCCTGCGCGATGAACATCGACGGGATCAACACGCTCGCCTGCATCTACGGCATGGACGAGATCAAGGGCGACGTCCGCATCTACCCGCTGCCGCACATGCCGGTGGTCAAGGACCTGATCCCCGACCTGACGCTGTTCTACGCCCAGCACGCCTCGATCATGCCGTGGCTGGAAACGAAGTCGAACACGCCGGAAAAGGAATGGCGGCAGTCGATCGAGGACCGCAAGAAGCTCGACGGGCTCTACGAATGCGTGATGTGCGCCTCGTGCTCGACCGCCTGCCCGAGCTACTGGTGGAACTCCGACCGCTACCTCGGCCCGGCCGCGCTGCTCCATGCCTACCGCTGGATCATCGACAGCCGCGACGAGGCCACCGGCGAGCGGCTCGACGACCTCGAGGATCCGTTCAAGCTCTACCGCTGCCACACGATCATGAACTGCACCAAGACCTGCCCCAAGGGCCTGAACCCGGCCAAGGCCATCGCGGAAATCAAGAAGATGATGGTCGAGCGGCAGCTGTGATGCGGGCGCTTCTGCTGGTCCTCGCGCTCTGGGCGGCGGCACCGGCGGCGGCCCAGGACTGGTCCTTCATCGACCCGCTCATCGCCCGCTCGCTCGATGTCCGGGCGGGCGATTCCGGGGCCACGTTGTTCCCCGACCACCCCGACCCGGCGCAGGCCACCACCGCGGTCGGCTTCCACTACTTCCCGAACCGGTCCGGCGGCAACTCCTTCTCCATCGCGGTCGGCGTGTTCCGGCGCGGCGACGGCGGCTGGACCTATGCCGGGCCGGTCGAGGTGTTCGGGACCGACCCGCGGGATCCCGCCTTCGCCCCGGGCCGGTTCGAGATCACGACCACGATGCTCGGCCCGAACGAACCGCGCTGCTGCCCGACCCTCGCCATGCGCTGGATCGTCGATACAGGCACGCTCACGGCGACCCGGCTCGACTGAACCGCCCCGCTTCTTCATCCCCTAAATATTCCCCGCCGGAGGCACGCGAGGCCCGAAGGGCATCGCACGCGCCGCCGAGGGCTCCCCGGACGGGGGGCGCGAGGCGGCGCGTTCCCCCGCGCGCCCACGCCTGCTAGCCTGCCGCCGAAACCGACAGGACCCCGCCCGATGCAAGCCCCCGACGACGCCGAAGCCCGCCGCGCCATCGCCCCAGTGATCTGCTACCCCACCGAGGCCCTGCCCGCGCCGGATCCCGCCTGGCTCGCCGCGGCGGCGGAGGACCGGGTGCCGCGCCACGCGCTCACCGTGCCGCCGCGCGACGGCCGCGCCTTCCGCGTCCGGGCCGGGCAGGTGTTCCGCATCTCCTGCCCCGAGGGCGCGCAGGTCGGCGACCTGAACCTCTGGAACGCCCACGACCTCGCGGAGCGGTTCTTCTCCGGCAAGACCCGCGCGCTCCACGGCACCCATGTCGGGCGCGGCGACCGGCTCTGGTCCTGCCTGCCCTTCCTGCGGCCGATGACGACCATCGTCGCGGACAGCCTCGACTGGTACGGGATCGACGCGCATGGCGGCGGGGTCCACGACGTCATCGGCACCCGCTGCGATCCCTATACCCACCGGCTCCTGTCGGGCGGCGACTACCACCATTGCTGCCATTCCAACCTGACCCGCGCGCTCGCGGACGAAACCGGGCTCACGCTCGACGCGGCGGAACCGCACGTCCACGACGTGCTCAACGTCTTCATGTGCACGGGCTTCACCCGCGACCGGAACCGCTACTTCATGAAGGCCTCGCCGGCGCGGCAGGGTGACTGCATCGAGTTCCTGGCCGAGATCGACCTGATCGCCGCGCTTTCGGCCTGCCCCGGCGGCGACTGCTCCGCGACCCATTCCTCCGACGAGGCCACATGCCACCCGCTTCTGGTGGAGATCTTCGACTGCGCGCTCACCGCGAACCACGTCCCACCACCCCGCAACGGATACGACGGCGGCCACGGGCGCTGATTTCCGCGGGCTTTCCTGCTATCCTCCCGGCGGACCGGAACCGGGAGACGCAGCATGCGCACCTTCGGCCCTCTCACTGCCGCCCTCGTGCTTGCCCTGACCGGCATGGCCCCGGCCCAGACCGTTCTCGACCTCTCGCCCCCAACCGGGTCCGAGCCCGCGGCCGCGCTGGAGGAGACCGCCGACTTCGCCGCGATCCTCGGCCATTTCCAGTCGCTGGACCGCATCTCCGCGGATCTCGCGCAGCACCAGTCCGTCGCCATTCTCGGCCATATCTACGGATGGGAAGCGCCGAGCCATGACAACACCCAGTCCTACAACTCCGCGCTGATGCACGCGATCAGCGGCACCGAGATCGAGGCGGTGGACGCGCGGCGCGGGATCGAACGCAACCCCGCCGCCTCGGAACTCGACCTGATCGCGGTGCGGGGGATCGACCGGGACATGCGCCGCCTGCGCGCGACCTCGGCGCAGGTGCTCGAGTACCTGTTCGACGGCCGTGTCGCGGATGCCGCGGCACTCTACCAGTCGGAGACGGTCCCGCTTCGCCAGCAGATCCAGCATGCCGCGCTCACGGCGGTCACGCTGACCCGGGAACGGCTTTCGGCCGCCCCCTGACCGTTGCAGCGGAATCACATTTCCGCCCCGCGCCGCGCTACGAAAATTTCACGAAAGAAACCTCTTGCATCGACTCACGCGATGCCCCAAATGCGCGCTTACAGACGCCAACGCACGCACCTCTGTCGAGGTGGGCCAAGCACCCACGCGGTTACGTAGCGACGGTAACGTCTTCACTGGAACTGAGCGGTCTGTGCCGGGAAACCGGAATGGCCGGGTCTGATGGAGATGACCAATGCACGTGACCCACGCCGATTTTTCGGCAGGGCGTCGTATCGACGCGCCCTCCCGCACCGAAGCCTTCATCCGTTCGGCCGTCTTCGACCGCCCCACTCTCGTCCTGGACATCGACGCGGTCGAGTCGCAGTTCCACGCCCTGAAGGCCGGCCTCGGCCGCGCCGACGTGCACTACGCGGTCAAGGCGAACCCGGCCCGCGAAGTGATCGAGCGCCTCGTTTCCATCGGCTCCCATTTCGACGCGGCCTCCCGCGGCGAGATCGAGCTGTGCCTGTCGCTCGGCGCGCGTCCCGAAACCATCTCCTTCGGCAACACCGTCAAACGCGCCTCGGACATCGCCTTCGCCTGGTCCGTCGGCGTGACGCTCTTCGCCGCCGATGCCGAGGAAGAGCTCGAGAAGATCGCCGAGCACGCCCCCGGCGCGCAGGTCTACATCCGCCTGATCGTCGAGGCCTCCGGCGCCGACTGGCCGCTGACCCGCAAGTTCGGCACCACCCGTGGCAAGGCGCTGACCCTGCTGGCGATGGCGCGCGACCTCGGCCTCGAGCCGGTCGGCTTCTCGTTCCACGTCGGCTCGCAGACCCGCGACCCGGCCATGTGGGCCGACACGCTCGACCAGGTCGCCGCGATCTGGGGCGAGGCGCAGGATGCCGGTTTCGGTCTGTCGCTCATCAACATCGGCGGCGGCTTCCCGGCCTATTACGGCCAGGACATCGCGCACCCGACCCACTACGCCGCCCGCGTGATGGAGCAGGTCGAGGCCCGTTTCGCCGACGCGACCCGCGTGATGGCCGAGCCCGGCCGCGGCCTCGTCGCCGAAGCCGGTGCCATCGCCGCCGAAGTGCTGCTGGTGTCCAGGAAATCCGACGACGACCTGCACCGTTGGGTCTACCTCGACATCGGCAAGTTCTCCGGGCTCGCCGAAACCATCGACGAGGCGATCCGCTACCAGTTCGTCACCGACCGCGATCACGAGGACAAGGGCGCCTGCATCCTCGCCGGCCCGTCCTGCGACAGTGCCGACGTGCTCTACGAAAAGCGCCCGGTCGCGCTGCCGGTCGGCCTGAAGGCCGGCGACCGCGTGATCATCCGCAACTGCGGCGCCTACACGTCGAGCTATTCTTCGGTCGGCTTCAACGGCTTCCCGCCGCTGGACGTGATCGTACTCTGAGCCCGACGGCGGGGCGGCAGCGGCCGGGACCGGACCCCAGTCAACGGTCCCGGAGCACCGCCATCGCGGCGCGGACGAGCCCCCGGGCGAAGTCCGGCGACAGCGGCTGGTGCCCTAGGAGGAGACGGTAGAAGAGCGGCGCGTAGATCATGTCGAGGACCGTTTCCAGGTCCTCGCAGGGACCAATCTCGCCTGACGCCACCGCCGACAGCACCAGTCGCCGCCCCGCCTCGCGGCTCGACAGGATGACCCGGGACCGAAAGGCCCGGGTCATCTCCGTTTCGGGGTCCGCCGCGGCGAGGGCCAGCGCGATCTGCCGCCCCCGCGTCGTGGCGAAGGCCTGCACCAGCGAGGTCAACTGCCGTGTCAGCGCGGTCGGCAGGTCGCCCGCCGGGGTGTCCGCCTCCGGCTGCCCCTCCATCAGCGCGGCCATCGCAAGCTCGCTCGCGTTCGCCCAGTGCCGGTAGATCGTGGGCTTGCCCACCCCCGACCGCGCCGCCACGGCCTCTACGGACAACCGCCCGAAGCCTTCCTCCATGAGGATCGCGTGCGCGGCCGCCAGCGCCTTCCGCCGTGACGCCGCGCTCGGCGGCCGGCCGCGTCTGGGGATCTCTTGACTCATTTCTTTACGGATCGTAACGTAAATTAATTTTCCCGTCCAGCACGCCGAGGTCCCGGATGCACCTGATCCCCTACATCATCTGCAAGGACGCAGCGCGCGCGGTGGACTTCTACAAGGCAGCTTTCGGCGCGGTTGAGGACTTCCGCATGACCGACCCCGGCGATGGCCGTATCGGCCATGTCGAGCTGACCATCGGCGGCGCGCGCCTGATGATGGCCGACGAGTACCCCGAGGCCGGCGTGATCAGCCCCGACACGCTCGGCGGCACTCCGGTCACGCTGCACCTGTCGGTCGAGGCGGTGGACGAGATCGCCGCCCGCGCCGCCGACGCGGGCGCCACGACCCTCCGCCCGCCCCAGGACCAGAGCTTCGGGGAACGCAACGCGCTGGTGCAGGACCCGTTCGGGCACCGCTGGATGCTGTCACAGTCGATCGAGGACGTATCGCCCGCCGAAATGCAGCGCCGGTGGGAGGAGGATACCAGCGCTTGAAGCAGCGCGGCCGGGTTCAGGGGCGCGTATCGACGGGCCGCGGTGCGGCGGTCCCCCGGCAAGGCTGGAGTGGTTGATTTCTCCGGGCCAGGAAGACCGCCCGAGCGATCGTGACGTTAACAGCCCGCTGGGCCGGGAGGCGGCTTGACGGCCTTCGTTCCACTCCTCGCCATTTAGCCGGCAGTCGCCCTCAGCAATACTGCTCCACCCCGACCGTCTGGCTCTCGGTGTAGCGCCCGCCATGCGCGAAGCCGACCGGCAGGATCCGCTCGATCTCCACCAGGTCCGCGGTCGTCAGCTCGATCTCCGCCCCCGCCGCCAGTTGTTCCAGGTGCGGAACCGTCCGCGTCCCCGGGATCGGCAACACGTGCTGCCCGCGCGCGAGCGTCCAGGCGATGGCAACGGCCGGAACCGTCCAGCCGCGCGCATGGCACCAGTCCCGGAACGGCGCGATAGCCGCCTTGTTCAGCGCGTAGTTCGGCTCCGTGAAACGCGGGTTGTTGGTGCGAAAGTCGCCGGGATGGAAGTCGTCCGCATCCGGGAAGGTCTCCGCGAAGATGCCCCGCCCGACGGGCGAGAAGGCGACGAAGGTGGTGCCGAGTTCCGCGCAGGCCTGCACCATCCCCAGCTCCGGCTGGCGGGTCCAGAGCGAGTATTCCGACTGCACCGCCGCGCATGGATGCACCGCCGCCGCGCGGCGGAGCGTCCCCGGCGCGACTTCGGACAGGCCGTAGGATCCGATCAGCCCTTCCTCGATGAAACCGGCTAGCGTCTCCACGACCTCCTCGACCGGCCGCGCCTGTTCCCTGCGGTGGATGTAGAACAGCTCCACCGAGGAGCGTCCGAGCCGTTCCAGCGACCCTTCCAGTTCCGCGCGCAGAGAGTCCCGGTCGTTCTTGAAGTGCCGTTCGGGCTTGGGGAAGATCCCGGCCTTGGTCGCGATCGACACGTCTGCCGGGTTTTCCCGCAGGAACGAACCCATGATCTTCTCGGACAGGCCCATGCCGTAGACGTTCGCCACGTCCCAGTGGTCGATGCCGAGCTCCAGCGCGCGGGCGAGCGTGGCGTGGCTCGTCTCCTCGTCGGTCGGGCCGTACATGCCGCCGAAACTCATGCAGCCGAGGCCGACGGCCCCCACGTCGCGCCCGGCGAGTTTGCGTGTCTTCATGCGAATGCCGCCTCCAGCGCGATTTCCACCATGTCCGAGAAACTCGATTGCCGGTCAGAGGACGGCAGCGCCTCCCCGGTCTTGAGGTGGTCCGAGATGGTCAGCACCGCCAGCGCCCGGACGCCGTAGCGGGCCGCGAGCGTGTAAAGCTCAGCCGCCTCCATCTCCACGGCGAGGATGCCGTGGCGTTCCATCTGCTCGTTCAGGTCCGGGCGCTCGTCGTAGAACACGTCCGACGAATAGATGCCGCCGACATGCGGCGTCAGCCCCTTGGCGACCGCGGCGTCATGGGCCGCCGACAACAGCCCGTAATCGGCGCAAGGGGCGTAGTTCAACTCGCGGAAGATCCCCCGCGACGGCGTCGACAGCGTGCTCGACGTCATCGCGATCACCACGTCGCGCAGCTTCACCGCCTCCTGCATCGCGCCGGCGGACCCGATGCGGATCAGCGTCTTCGCGCCGTAGTCGCGGATCAGTTCGTTGGCGTAGATCGACAGGCTCGGCATCCCCATGCCCGAGCCGTGGATCGTGACCCGGTTGCCCTTGTAGGTGCCGGTGAAGCCGTACATCCCCCGCACCTCGTTCACGCATTCCGCGCCGTCGAGGAAGGTCTCCGCCGCCCACTTGGCGCGCAGCGGGTCGCCGGGCATCAGGACGGTTTCTGCGATGTCGCCGGGCTTGGCGCCGATATGGACGGTCATTGTGGTCTCCCCGTTTCCGGGGCGACTATACCGGGCTCTCCCCCGAGGGGAAGGCGCGGGTCAGGCCCTCGCGCGGGGGCTGGCTCGCCGGACGCTGCACGTCGCGCGCGAGCCCGAGCTGTTCCATTACCAGGATCAGCCAGTAGCCGGGATCGAGCTGTCCCGGCTCGATCCCCAGTTTCGCGGAATGGGGAAAGGCGTGGTGGTTGCCATGCCAGTTCTCGCCGAAGGTCAGGAGGCCGAGGCCGCGCAGGTTGTAGCCCTGCACCGGCAGCCCCGCGATGCGCCAGCCCTGTTGCCCGCGCTTGTGCGCGAAATGGCCGACCATCCAGTGCCCGATCAGCGAGATGGAAACGCGCAGGCAGACGCCCGACAGAACCCACCCGATGCCGCCGACCAGGAACAGCGGCACGGCGACGGCAAGCTGCTGCGCCATCCAGGTCCGTTCCACGAAACGGTAGAACCGGTCCCGCGCCACCCGCGGCTCGATCACGAAGTCGGGCGGCCGGTCCAGGTCGTAGCGGCAATGAAGCTGCCACCAGGCATCGCGCCAGAACCCCGCGCCGTGGGACGGATGCGGCGGGCAGTCGGTCTGCCGCTGGTGCCAGTCGCGCATGTCGTGGGCGCGGATCATCCCGAACGGCCCCGCCATGCCGACGAGCGTCCCGAGCCAGACGAGGATATGCTCCACCCAGATCGGCGCGGTGAAACTGCGATGAATCAGGAGCCGGTGCATCCCGACCGAGTGCCCGGCGCAGATCGTGACCGCCGTCAGTGCCACGAAGACCGCTGCGCCGGACCACGACGGCGTCAGCACCAGGGCCGCGATCCCGCCCGCCATCATCGCAAAAAGCCAGAGCGATTTCACCGCGTCCCAGGCGATCCGCCCCTCGGTCGCCGAGGTATCGGCCCGAGGGATGACCCGTTCCGTTTCTGCAAGCAACGTGCCGGTCATCTTGTGGTCGCCCTCCGATGCCCTTAAACTAATAACCACATAACTTATGAGTTAAAAGGTTGGCTCATGTCAAGCCTGGAAAAGGTGTTCGAGGCGCTGTCCTCGACCCCGCGCCGCCGCATCCTCGCCTACCTGTCCGAAGGTCCGCTGACCGCCGGCGCGGTGGCCGAGCGGTTCGAGATGTCGCAGCCGGCGGTGTCCAAGCATCTCGCAATCCTGGAATCCGCCGGCCTGGTCTGGAAGAAGCGCGAGGGCCAATTCGTGAAATACGGAATGGAACACGAAACGCTCAGCGGAACGCTGGCCACGTTTCTCCAGGAAGTCTGCCCGCCGAGCCGCGCGCTTCGAAAGGAAGCGCGGCGGCTGAAGGGCGAAACCGGCAACTAGGCCGGTTCAGATCGCCATGTCTTCCAGCTTCTTTCCGGAGGCCAGCGCCTCCTTGATCCAGGCCGGCTGACGGCCGCGGCCGGTCCAGGTCTGGGTGGCATCCGCGGGATTGGCGTATTTCGGCGCGGATTTCGGCGCGCTCGCGGGCTTCTTGCCGCCGGACAATTCGTCGAGCGAGAAGCCGAACTGCGCTGCCGCCTTCTGGGCCGCGGCCAGCGCGTCCTTCTTCGCCTGCTTCTCGGAATTGCGGATCGCGTCGTCCACCGATTTGCGAAGCTTCAGCAATTCGTCGCGGCTCATCTTGTCCAATGCTGCCTTCGAAACGGTGCTGGGTTTTGCCATGAAAGTGTCCTCTGGGTTGCAATGCGGCCGTCCCCTGGCCGCGTTTTGAGTGCGCAACATCAATGCAATAAAAAGACCGGTTTGAAAACCGGTCTTTTGCAACAATTACGAATTAGGAATTATGAACGCTATTCGGCCGCGATCGGGCTGCGCTCGGCCAGCGTAACGATATCCCGCATGATCCGGTTCAGCTCGAAATCCTTCGGCGTGTAGACCGCGGCGACACCGGCGGCCTTCAGGGTCGCGGCATCCTCGTCGGGAATGATGCCGCCGACCACGACCGGGATATGGTCGAGCCCGGTGGCGCGCAGCCGTTCCATCACCTCGGCGATCAGCGGCACGTGGCTGCCCGACAGGATCGACAGGCCGATGACGTGAGGATCGTCCTCGGCGGCCGCGGCGACGATTTCCGCCGGGGTCAGGCGGATGCCCTCGTAGGCGATGTCCATGCCGCAGTCGCGGGCGCGGCAGGCGATCTGTTCCGCGCCGTTGGAATGGCCGTCCAGCCCCGGCTTGCCGATCAGGAACTTCAGCCGCCGGCCAAGCCGATCGCTGACCGCATCCACCGCGGATCTCAGGTCTTCCAGCCCTTCCGTGCGGTTCGACGGGTTCTTCGACACGCCCGTCGGGCCGCGGTACTGGCCATGGATCTCGCGCATCACGCCGGCCCATTCGCCCGTGGTGACGCCCGCCTTCGCCGCCGCGACCGAGGCCGGCATGACGTTCTCTCCGGCCCCCGCGGCGCGGCGCAGTTCGGCCAGCGCGGCGGCAACGGCAGCCTCGTCGCGCCCGTTCCGCCAGGCCTCCAGCCGCGACACCTGGTCGGCCTCCACGCCAGGGTCCACCACCATGATGCCGCCGTCCGATCCGGTCAGCGGCGACGGCTCGGTCCCGGTGAAACGGTTCACGCCGACGACGACGGTATCGCCCGCCTCGATCCCCGCCACGCGGTCGGCATTCGCCTCCACCAGCCGGCCCTTCATGTAGTCGATCGCCTTCAGCGCGCCGCCCATTCCCTCGATATTGGCCAGCTCCGCGCGCGCGCCGGATTTCAATTCCTCGACTTTGGTCGCCACCGCCGGGTTTCCGTCGAACAGGTCGCCGTATTCCAGGAGGTCGGTTTCGTATGCGAGGATCTGCTGCATCCGCATCGACCATTGCTGGTCCCAGGGCCGCGGCAGGCCAAGTGCCTCGTTCCACGCCGGCAACTGCACCGCCCGCGCCCGCGCCGATTTCGAAAGGGTCACCGCCAGCATTTCCAAAAGGATGCGGTAGACGTTGTTTTCCGGCTGCTGTTCGGTCAGGCCGAGCGAATTGACCTGCACCCCGTAACGGAAACGCCGCATCTTCGGATCGTCGATCCCGTAGCGTTCCTCGCAGATCTCACCCCACAATTCGTTGAAGGCGCGCATCTTGCACATCTCGGTCACGAAACGGATGCCCGCATTCACGAAGAACGAGATCCGCCCGACGATACCCGGAAAGTCCTGCGCCGGAACGCGCGGTTTCAGCGCATCGAGAACCGCCTGCGCCGTCGCCAAAGCATAGGCCAGTTCCTGCTCCGGCGTCGCCCCTGCCTCCTGCAAATGGTAGGAACAGACATTCATCGGGTTCCATTTCGGCAGATTGCCGTAGCAATACTCCGCCACGTCCGCGATCAACCGCATCGAGGGTTCCGGCGGGCAGATATACGTCCCCCGGCTCAGGTATTCCTTCACCAGGTCGTTCTGGACCGTGCCCTGCAATTTCGAAACGTCCGCGCCCTGCTCCTCGGCCACCGCGATATAGAGCGCGAGCAGCCACGGCGCGGTCGCGTTGATCGTCATGGAGGTGTTCATTTCCTCCAGCGGGATCCCGTCGAACAGCGTCCGCATGTCGCCGAGGTGGCAGACCGGCACGCCAACCTTGCCGACCTCGCCCCGCGCCAGTTCGTGATCGCTGTCGTATCCCGTCTGGGTCGGCAGGTCGAAGGCGACCGAAAGCCCGGTCTGCCCCTTGGCGAGGTTGCCGCGGTACAGCGCGTTGGACGCGGCGGCGGTGGAATGGCCGGCATAGGTGCGGATGAGCCAGGGGCGGTCGCGTTCGGTCATGTCTAGCCTCGGCAATAAAATTCCGTGTCAGGCCCTGTATCCAGAATATTGTTCCAATGTCAATTCGCCGCGGTGCGGCGCGACGTTGCGCCCGCGGCAATTGTGCGTTCCGGCAGCGACGGCATGTGCGCCCGCCCGATTCCTCATCGCGACAGCACCGCGATCCGGCCTCCAAACCGGCCCCCGCGACTCCCCCGCGATTGTGCGCCCGGCGCTTTCCTGACAGGCTCCGGGCGCATGTTCCGACCCGTCGAACTCCCGCTCTGGCTTTTTGCCCTGATCCTCCTGTTCGCGGGCGTCACCTTCGCGTCGCACTTCCTGTTCCCCTCGGTCCGCTGGTATCTCCGCCGCCGTCTCGAACGCGCCGTCGCGCGGTTGAACAAGCGGCTGAAGCGCCCGATCCAGCCGTTCAAGCTCGCCCGCCGCCGCGACACGATCCGGCGCCTGCTCTACGACCCCGAGGTGGCGCAGGCGGTCATCGACCACGCGCGCGAGAACGGCGTGCGGGAGGACGTGGCCCACGAAACCGCCGAGCGCTACGCGCGGGAAATCGTGCCGGGCTTTTCCGCCTTCGCCTATTTCGGGCTCGCCATCCGGCTCGCGCGGTGGTTCTCCAAATCGCTGTTCCAGGTCCGGCTGACCGAAACCGCGCCCGGTGCGATCGAGGGCATCGCGCCCGAGGCGACGGTGGTCTTCGTCATCAACCACCGCTCGAACATGGATTACGTCCTCGTCACCTGGCTCGCCGCTGACAGTTCCGCGCTCGCCTACGCGGTCGGGGAATGGGCGCGGGTCTGGCCGCTCAGGCCGCTGGTGCGCGCGATGGGCGGCTACTTCATCCGTCGGCGGCACAACAACCCGCTCTACCGCAAGGTGCTGGCGCGCTACGTCCAGCTCGCCACCGCGGGGGGCGTGACCCAGGCGGTGTTCCCCGAGGGCGGGCTCAGCCTCACCGGCCGCCTCGCCCCGCCCAAGGTCGGGCTCCTGTCCTACATCATCGACGGCTTCGACCCCGGCGGCGACCACCCCGATGTCGTCTTCGTGCCGGTCGCGATCAACTACGACCGGGTGATGGAAGACCGGGTGCTGATCCGCGCCAGCGAGCAGGGCAACCGGCGCTTCCGCTTCTCGATCCGGCCGATCTGGCGCTACCTGCGGCGCCAGATCTGGCTCCGGCTGACGCTGCGCCCGCACCGCTACGGCATCGCCGCGGTCGCCTTCGGCCGCCCGACCAGCCTGTCCGGCTTTCTCCGACAGGGCGACGCGGATCCGGCGGCGCGGCTCGGACAGGAACTGATGGACCGGATCGCCGCGATCATGCCGGTGACCCCCGTGCCGCTGGTGGCGCTCGGCCTGTCGCGTGGCATCCGCACCCGGCCGGAACTTCGCGAATGGCTCATCGAGCAGGCAGATGCGCTGGAAGGTGCCGGGATGCCGGTGCATCTGCCCGCCGATCCCGACGCCACGCTCGACGCGGGCTTGCGCGCCTTCTCCGAGCGGCATCTGCTGACGGAAACCGCGGGCCGGATCGAGCTTGCCGAAGGTGCCGGGGCGCTGGTCGCCTTCTACGGCAACTCCCTCACGCTTCCCGAAACGCCTGCGACATAATATTTCGCCTGCGCACGATTTCGGTTTGCAAAGTTGCGCGGGCCTCTATATCCCATGCTGCGATGGCACGGATGATTCCGCGCCGCAGCAAGTTGCTTGAGGATCGAGGAGCGCCCCACATGGCACTGGACCAGGATCAGAACATCGTCCCCTACGACGCGCCCGAGAAGGATCTCTACGAGATGGGGGAAATCCCGCCCCTCGGTCACGTGCCGGCGAAAATGTACGCCTGGACCATCCGGCGCGAGCGCCACGGCGAGCCCGACACCGCCTTCGAGGTCGAGGTCGTCGACACGCCCCAGGTCGACAGCCACGAGGTGCTCGTCCTCGTCATGGCCGCGGGCGTCAACTACAACGGCGTCTGGGCCGGTCTCGGCAAGCCGATCTCGCCCTTCGACGGCCACGGCGCGGACTACCACATCGCCGGTTCCGACGCCTCGGGCATCGTCTGGGCCGTGGGCGACAAGGTGAAGAACTGGAAGGTCGGCGACGAGGTCGTGATCCACTGCAACCAGGACGACGGCGACGACGAGGAATGCAACGGCGGCGACCCGATGTTCTCGCCCTCGCAGCGGATCTGGGGCTACGAGACCCCCGACGGCTCATTCGCCCAGTTCACCAACGTCCAGGCGCAGCAGCTCATGCCGCGGCCGAAGCACCTGACGTGGGAGGAATCGGCCTGCTACACGCTGACGCTCGCCACCGCCTACCGGATGCTGTTCGGTCACGAACCCCATGACCTGAAGCCCGGCCAGAACGTGCTGGTCTGGGGCGCGTCCGGCGGCCTCGGCTCCTACGCGATCCAGCTCATCAACACCGCCGGCGCCAACGCCATCGGCGTGATCTCGGACGAGGACAAACGCGATTTCGTCATGGGCCTCGGCGCCAAGGGCGTCATCAACCGCCGCGATTTCAACTGTTGGGGCCAGCTCCCCACGGTCAACACGCCGGAATACGCCGCCTGGCTCAAGGAAGCGCGCAAGTTCGGCAAGGCGATCTGGGACATCACCGGCAAGGGCGTCTCGGTCGACATGGTGTTCGAACACCCCGGCGAGGCCACCTTCCCGGTCTCCTCGCTCGTGGTGAAGAAGGGCGGCATGGTCGTCATCTGCGCCGGCACCTCCGGCTTCAACTGCACCTTCGACGTCCGCTACATGTGGATGCACCAGAAGCGCCTGCAGGGGTCGCACTTCGCCCACCTGAAACAGGCCGCAGCCGCCAACCGCCTGATGCTGGAACGCCGCCTCGATCCCTGCATGTCCGAGGTCTTCCCTTGGGCCGAACTGCCCGACGCGCACATGAAGATGTATAAGAACCAGCACAAGCCGGGGAACATGAGTGTCCTGGTGCAGGCGCCGAGGACGGGGCTGAGGACGCTGGAGGATGTGCTGGAGGCGGGGCCGGTTTGACTTAGAACGTAGTCCCGATCTACTGCGCGCCCGCAACAAAGGTTGCGGGCGTTTTTGCATCTATGGCAGCATCGGCTCTAGCTCTCTCTCGGCATTCGGCCCGAGAGCTTCCTTCGTATTGGGGGCCAGATGCCGGACCGCAAACCGCCTTCGTTAGCAGAGTGGCTTTGGCCGCATACCGACTTCGCGATCACAAAGTCCCCAACCTTGGGAAAGATTCTTGGAACGATTATCGCGTGCATAGCCTTTGCAGTGTTCGTGGGGATTTTCTGGATATTAGTTACGTTTCTACTCGCCGTATTCCACATTGGACCATACGCCGGACAGCAAACACATGAAGCCATTAGGAACATTGGGCTTTTTCTCGCAGCAGTGTTCGGTGCACCGTTCCTAGCATGGCGGTCGTGGGTGGCACAGCGGCAAGCTGACACCGCTGAGCAAGGGTTAATTACAGATCGACTAAACAAAGCAGTTCAAGGGCTTGGCGCAGAAAAGACAATCAAGCGCCACAGGGCATCAAGAGAAGGCATTCTTCTCTACGAAGATGGGATTGATGGAAAACCTGACTTAAAGAGACCGTTACTCGATGAACTAACGTCGCCCAATCTGGAGGTTCGTGTCGGCTCAATCTATGCGTTGGAAAGGGTAGCAAAGGAAAGTAAGGTTGATCGCTCCCAGATTTTTGAAATTCTATGCGCTTACGTTAGCAATAACCACGACAAACCCGAGAAATTTTCTCTCCCTCGCCTCGTTAGCTTTGATACTACAGATCTTCAACCACGCATCGAGGAAAGAATTCGCGGGGCGCCAGATGGCATGGGCCGTGACTGGGCTTCAGGGTTAAAAAAACCGCGAGCGGATACCAAAGCGGCGATTTCAGTCATTCTTCGCTGCATTGAAGATTTCGGCCTCCCGATGGTAAAGGATGGTCAACCCACCCTTGTTTTCCAGGGCGCGAATCTCCAGCGCGCAGACATGAAAGATTCTAACCTTAGTGGCGCAGTCTTCGAAGATTGCCAACTAGACGGAGCTGACCTAGAAAAATCTGACCTTTCCAAGACGCAATTCATAAATTGCTCCATGATTGGCGCATCTATCAATCAAGCAAATTTGGCTCAAGCGTTGTTCTGGAACTCTCGGCTGGAGTGCGTTAATGCTGGCAGCATCAAAGAAATGTCGGGCTGCGCCTTTTTGAATTGCGATTGCTCTGGAATCATGTTTAGCGACGGAGACATGTCGAACTCTCATTTCAATGTTGCTGGAAGAAGAGCTATGTTCAGTGCGGAAAAGATGGATCGAACATCTTTCAGCGATTGCGATATCAGAGATGGCGCGATCATGGGACACACTATGAGACAGATGATGATTAGCGGGACTTGGGTCCCGGAAGAGGGAGTTCAACTGATGGAAAAAATAGACCTCAGAGGCGGAGCATTTGCGATGCGCTTGGCAAAAAAGATGAGGCTGTACTTCTCTCCTAGTCAAGAAGAGCGCTCTTATTCGAGCTCTTTTTCGGCATCGTTCCTCGCGCAGCAGGAAAGAGACCAAGGAGAGGTAGAGCTATTTGACCCAGATACGTACTTCCTTGAGCAATTCAGCAGTCGCCAGATGTGAAATTCACCCCTCCTTAACCACCTTCCCCTATACCCATCCCCCGATGCATCGAAGGACGGCACGGTCCTTTCCGTAGACAGCCCCTTCATCGGGCCAAGGACGGGACGCCACGACAACGCGCAACGGCGGGGACACCCGCTCACAGGCCGCCGGGTCCGACAAGCCCGGCGCGGCACTCCGCTCCGCCCCACCCCGGCGGCGCCGCCACTCTTGCAGACTACACCAAGCGACCCGGGCCCCAAACGCCCCGTAACGCCGCCGGAGCCGCTTCCCCCCGCATCGGACCGAAGGCCAGAGGCGCTTTCCCCGTTGGCCTGGCCCCGCTAGGCTCCCCTCGACCCGAACACGCGGCCGCCCCGATGCAAGACCCCCACCGCCCCTACGATCTCGCCATCCTCGGCGCCGGCATCGCCGGGCTGAACGCGCTCTTCGTCGCCTCGCGCCACCTGTCCTCCACCGCCCGCATCGCGCTCATCGACCGCCGCGACGGTGCCGGCGGCATGTGGCGGTCGGTCTATCCGTATGTCCGCCTCCATCAGCCCCACCCAATGTTCACCGCCGGAAACATCCCGTGGGACTGGGACCGGCCGCGTGCCTACCTCGCCACCGGGGCCGAGGTCCGCGCCCATCTCGAACACTGCCTCGCGACGCTCGCCGACGGCCTCACCCTCGAGACGCACTTCGGCACCGAGGCCGGCGAGATTACCGAAACCGCGACCCATGCCGAGATCGCCCTTCCCTCCGGCCCCCTTCGCGCGGCCAAATTCATCGACGCCCGCGGCCTGAACGTCCCCGACCCGCAACCCCTTGCCCTCACGTCGGAAAACGTCCTCTCCCTCACCCCCGCCGACCTGGCCGACCTGCCCGAAGGAACGCCCGTCGCCATCGCAGGCGGCGGCAAGACCGGGCTCGATACCGCCGCGATGCTGATCCGGCGCGGCCATCCCGTGACCCTGATCGACGGCGCCGGCACCGTCTTCGCCGACCGCGACCAGACCATGCCCGCCCGCCGCTGGCGCGACGGGCAGCTCGTCCTGTCCACCTTCCGCGACATCGCCACCCGCTTCGACGGCGACAACGAGGACGCGGTCGCTAATCATTTCCGCGACACCTACGGCGTGACCCTCGACGGGCGCGGGCGGCAGTACTTCTTCGCCCTCCTGTCCCGCGCCGAAGCGGCGGAAATCGCCTCGGGCCTCGCCGCGACCTGGCCCGGTTACCTCGCGGACGTGACCGACGGCCCCGACGGTCCCGTGGCGCTGTTCCGCGACGGCACGACCCGCCCGCTCGCCCCGGGCACCGCCATCATCAACTGCACCGGCGCGCTCCTGCGCGGCGCGACGCCCTACCGCCCCTACCTATCGCCGCTCGGACGCGTCTGCACCGTCACCCCGCGCTCCGCCGTCTCCGCGCTACCGAGCTACGGCGCGTATTTCCTGACCCACCACTTTCTCCGCGACACCCTGCGCGGCCTGCCGCTCTACGAACTCGACGCCGAGGCGCTGCTGCCCCACGGCCGGGCGCTGTGGCAGGCGACGATGATGACCCACACGTTCCACAACATCCTGCCCCTGACCGACGGGTTGCCGATGAAGGCGATCGCGGAATGCGGCATCGACATGGACCGCTGGTACCCGATGCCCCGCCGGCTGCTGGAACTGGTCCGCATCAAGACCCGGCAGAAGGCGCTCATGGCCCATGCCCGCGCCACGCTCGACCGGGTGCGGGAACGGACCGGGGTGCGCTGCGGCCCGCTGCCGTCCTGACGCCTTCCGCCCGTGAAAATTTGACCAAACGATCAAGCTTGCCAAGGCAACCGGCGCATGAGACGCTCCCCGCCATGACCGAGACCGCAACCGATCCCGTCGGCACCATGACCGCCTCCGGCCACCTGCCGCAGGTCCACCGGCCCCGCAATCCGGGCCTGCCGCTGGACCTCGACTGGGTGGCGCGGGCGCAGGCCAATACCAGCGCCATCGAACGCCGCGCGGCGACCCTGCCGGGGCGGCGGTCGGTCAAGAAGGAGTACCAGGCCGCCTGGCTCGCCCGCGCGATCACGCTGATCGACCTGACGACGCTCGCGGGCGACGACACGCCGGGCCGGGTCCGCCGGCTCTGCGCCAAGGCGCGCCAGCCGGTCCGCCAGGACATCCTCGACGCGCTCGGCCTGCCCCGCATCACAACGGGCGCGGTCTGCGTCTACCACGACATGGTGGAGACTGCGGTCGAGGCGCTGGACGGCTCCGGCATCCCGGTCGCCGCCGTGTCCACCGGCTTCCCCGCGGGCCTGTCGCCGTTCCACCTCCGCGTCGCGGAGATCGGCGAGAGCGTGAAGGCCGGCGCCGCCGAGATCGACATCGTGATTTCCCGCCGCCACGTCCTGACCGGCAACTGGCAGGCGCTCTACGACGAGATGCGCGCCTTCCGCGACGCCTGCGGCGAGGCCCACGTCAAGGCGATCCTCGCCACCGGCGAGCTCGGCACGCTCCGCAACGTGGCCAAGGCGTCGCTCGTCTGCATGATGGCTGGCGCCGACTTCATCAAGACCTCGACCGGCAAGGAAAGCGTGAACGCCACCCTGCCCGTCAGCCTCGTGATGATCCGCGCCATCCGCGACTACGAGGCGCGCACCGGCATCAAGATCGGCTACAAGCCCGCCGGCGGGATTTCCAAGGCCAAGGACGCGCTCGTCTACCTCGCGCTGATGAAGGAGGAACTGGGCGACGACTGGCTGAAACCCGACCTGTTCCGCTTCGGCGCCTCGTCGCTTCTGGGCGACATCGAGCGCCAGTTGGAACACCACGTCACCGGCACGTATTCGGCCGGGTATCGTCACCCGATGGCGTGACACCCGGCTCTCTGGGAGGACCCGAGCCAATGACCACCCGCGAGATCTTCGACAAGATGGATTACGGCCCCGCCCCCGAAAGCGCGTCGGAGGCGAATGCCTGGCTCGACCGCCATGACCGCCGCTTCGGCCCGTTCATCGACGGCGCCTTCCGCAAACCCGGCGAGACCTTCGCGACGCGGAACCCGGCCACCGGCGAGGAACTGGCGCAGGTCACGCAATGCACCGCCGAGGACGTGGACACAGCCGTCAGGGCCGCCGCGAAGGCCTTTCCGAAATGGTCGAAGCTGTCGGGTCACCAGCGCGCGCGGCACATCTACGCGCTCGCCCGCCTGCTCCAGAAACACTCCCGTCTCTTCGCCGTTCTGGAGGCGATGGACAACGGCAAGCCGATCCGCGAAAGCCGCGACATCGACATCCCGCTGGCGCAGCGGCATTTCTACTACCACGCCGGTCTCGCCCAACTTCTTTCAGAAGAACTTCCCGGCCATTCCCCGCTTGGCGTTTGCGGCCAGGTTATCCCGTGGAACTTCCCGCTCCTGATGCTGGCGTGGAAGATCGCCCCCGCGCTCGCCGCCGGGAACACGGTGGTGCTGAAGCCCGCCGAGTATACCTCGCTCACCGCGCTGCTCTTCGCCGAGATCTGCGCCGAGGCAGGGCTGCCGAAGGGCGTCGTCAACATCGTCACCGGCGACGGCCGCACCGGCGAGGCGATCACCACCCATGACGGTATCGCCAAGATCGCCTTCACCGGTTCGACCGAGGTGGGCCGCCGCATCCGCGAGGCGACGGCGGGCACCGGTAAGAAACTGACGCTCGAGCTCGGCGGCAAGTCGCCCTACATCGTGTTCGAGGACGCAGACATCGACAGCGCCATCGAGGGGCTGGTGGACGCGATCTGGTTCAACCAGGGCCAGGTCTGCTGCGCGGGCTCCCGGCTTCTTGTACAGGAAGGCATCGCGGAGGATTTCCACGCGCGGCTGAAGGCGCGGATGGACAAGCTTCGCATCGGCGACCCGCTCGACAAGTCCATCGACGTGGGCGCGGTGGTGGACCCGGTCCAGCACGCCACGATCAGCCGCATGGTCGACGGCAACGCCGAGGGCGAGACCTACCGCGCCGCGACCCCGCTGCCGTCCGACGGCTGCTTCTACCCGCCGACGCTCATCACCGGCCTGTCCCCCGCCGCGACCCTGATGCAGGAGGAGATCTTCGGCCCGGTCCTCGTCTCGACCACCTTCCGCACGCCCTCCGAGGCGGTGGAGATCGCCAACAACACCCGCTACGGCCTCGCCGCGACGCTGTGGACGGAGAACGTGAACCTCGCGCTCGACATCGCGCCGAAGCTGGCGGCGGGCGTGGTCTGGGTGAACGCGACGAACCTCTTCGACGCCGCCGCCGGGTTCGGCGGCGTGCGCGAATCCGGCTTCGGGCGCGAGGGCGGATGGGAAGGGCTGAAATCCTACCTGCAACCCGACATCGCCACCGCCGCCGCCGCCAAACCGGTCTTCGCCGAGGGCGACGCGCCCGGCGACGGCATCGACCGCACCGCGAAGCTCTACATCGGCGGCAAGCAGGCGCGGCCCGACGGCGGCTATTCCCGGCCGGTGCGCGGTGCGAAGGGCAAGCTGCTCGGCCACGCGCCCCTGGCCAACCGCAAGGACGTGCGCAACGCGGTCGAGGCCGCCCGCGCCGCCGCCGGATGGGGCAGGACCACCGGCCACCTGCGCGCCCAGGTCCTCTACTACATCGCGGAAAACCTGTCGGCCCGGTCCGCCGAATTCGCCACCCGCCTGCGCGAGATGACCGGAACATCGGCATCGAAGGCCGAGGCCGAGGTCGCGGCCTCCGTCGACCGGCTGTTCACCTTCGCCGCCCTGGCCGACAAGGTCGAGGGCCGCGCCAAGCCGGTGCCGATCCGGGGCGTCGCGCTTGCCATGCGCGATCCCGTCGGCATCGTCGGCGCGCTCGCGCCGGAGGACGCGCCGCTACTCGCCCCGGTCACGCTGATCGCCGCCAGCCTCGCGATGGGCAACCGCATCGTCATCGCGGCAAGCCAGTCCGCGCCGCTCGCGCTGACCGACTTCTACCAGGTCCTCGACACCTCGGACGTGCCCGCCGGGACCGTCAACATCCTGACCGGCGACCATGCCGACATCGCGCCGGCCCTCGCCGGTCACCTCGAGGTCGACGCGGTCTGGAGCTTCTCGGGCAGCGATCTGTCCGCGGCGATCGAGAAATCGTCGGCGGGCAACCTCAAGCGCACCTGGGTGAACGACGGCCGCAACCCCGACTGGGCGAAGATGCCGAGCGGCCGCTTCATCGACGCAGCGACCGAGATCCGCACGATCTGGGTGCCCTACGGCGAATAGCCCTATCTTTGTCCCGGAAATATCCCCGCCGGAGGCACGCCGCCGACGGCGGCCAGCGGGGGGCGGGGCTCGATGCCCCGGCGCCCGCTTCGCCCGTCAGCGCCGCCCGGCGAACCAGTCCCGCGTCTTCGCCCACCTGACCGCCATCCGGTCGCTCGCCGGTTCCAGCACCCGGTCCTCGAACCGTTCCCAGATCCGCCAGATGAAGAACACGAAGGCCGCCATCGCGAGCAGGATGCCGATGTTGAGCCACGGTATCCACGACACGTCCGAGGGGCTGTCGATCGCCCTGAGCCCGACCGCGTTGGGATAGATCGACAGGAAATTGGACCGCCAGCCGTAATGGGTGACGACGACCCATTGCGGGTTGGCCTGGGTCGAAACGAGGTTCGATGCCTCCGCCTGCAGGTCCTGGCTGGAGAACTTGAAGTAGGGCGGCCAGCCGATGCCGGTATCCTCGTTGCGGTAGACCGACGGGTTCCCGTTCTCGCGCACCGTGTTGATGTAGCGGATGTCGCGGCTGTCCTGGACCGAGTTGCCGCTGTCCGGCTGCGCGTAGAACATCGCGTTCCAGCCCGACAGGTCGGTCCGGATGATGTCGGTGCCGGTGATCCGCACGACGTCCCGGCCCGGCAGCCAGTAGTGCAGGAACACGCCCAGGATGAGGGCGATCAGCAGCAGGAAGATGATCCGGGCCCAGCGCATGGCGGCTCCTCAGTTGGTGACGAAGACGAAGACGGCGATGGCGGTCACCGGCAGGACGTAGACGAAGAAGATCAGCCAGCGCATCAGCCGGTCGGCACGGGGCTTGAGCCGTTCGCCGACCCAGTCCGCGCGGTCTCCGGGCCGGCCCTCCATCACCCAGTCCTCTTCCAGCCGCATCTTCTGGCCTTCGCGCAGGTAGTAGTAGACGCAGACATAGATCAGCGTCAGCACCGCGAACAGGATGAAGGCCTGGCGGCCCAGGTACAGCATCGGCACACCCCCTCGTGTCTGGTTACTCCAAGATATGGTGCGGAAAAAGCCGAATGGCAGGGTTGCGGGCGGCGCCGGTGCGGGACAATGCTCCGGCCATGACGATGGATGACCGGATTCGAGACCAGGTCGGCGCGCGCCGAGACGAGATGGTGGCGCTGACCCGCGACCTCGTCCGCATCCCGACCCTGAACCCGCCCGGCCGCAGCTACCGCGAGATCTGCGAGTTCATTGCCGGCTGGCTGGAACCGCGCGGATGGACGGTGGAGCTTCTGCGCGCCCGCGGCGCCTTCGGCGACAGCGAGACCTGGCCGCGCTGGAACCTCGTCGCCCGGATCGAGGGCACCGGCCCCGGCGACTGCGTGCACTTCAACTCGCACCACGACGTGGTCGAGGTCGGGCATGGCTGGACGAAGGACCCGTTCGGCGGCGAGGTCGCCAACGGCCGCGTCTACGGCCGCGGCACCTGCGACATGAAGGGCGGGCTGGCCGCGTCGATGATCGCGGCCGAGGCGTTCCGCGCGGCCTGCCCGGAATTCCGCGGCGCGATCGAAATCTCGGCCACGGCGGACGAGGAATCGGGCGGCTACGGCGGCGTCGCGTGGCTGGCGGAACGGGGTTATTTCGATCCCGCCAGGGTCCAGCACGTCATCATCCCCGAGCCCCTGAACAAGGACCGCATCTGCCTCGGCCATCGCGGCGTCTGGTGGGCCGAGATCGAGACCCAGGGCCGCATCGCCCACGGCTCCATGCCGTTTCTCGGCGACTGCGCGGTGCGCCACATGGGCGCGGTGCTGGCCGAGATGGAAGCGACGCTGTTCCCCCTCCTGGCGACCAAGCGCACCGCGATGCCGGTGGTGCCGGAGGGCGCGAAGCAGTCCACGCTCAACATCAACGCGATCCACGGCGGCGAGCCGGAACAGGACCCGGACTATACCGGCCTGCCCGCGCCCTGCGTCCCCGACCGCTGCCGCATCACCATCGACCGCCGCTTCCTGATCGAGGAGGATCTCGCCGAGGTGAAGGCCGAGGTGACCGCGATGCTGGAGCGGGTGAAGGCGGTGCGGCCGGAGTTCCGCTACACGATCCGCGACCTGTTCGAGGTCCAGCCGACGATGACGGACGAGGACGCGCCGGTGGTGCGGACGGTGCAGGCGGCGATCGCGAAGGTTCTCGACCGGCAGGCGGAGTTCGTGGTCAGCCCCGGGACCTACGACCAGAAGCACATCGACCGGATCGGGCGGCTGAAGAACTGCATCGCCTACGGCCCCGGCATCCTCGACCTCGCCCACCAGCCCGACGAATGGGTCGGGATCGACGACATGGCGGACGCGGCGACGGTGATGGCGCTGACGCTGGCGGAGCTGTTGGGCTAGGGCGGGCGGCGCTCAGGGCCATCGAGGCCCTTCCCGCCGCGGTGCCTCGCCGGCACTGGCCTGACGGGGTCTTCGACCCCTTCAGACTTCCCCGAGGATATTTCCGGGATAGAGAAGCCGGATCACCGAACCGCCGGGGCAAAACCCCGCGCGCCCGTTCCGGTCAGGTCAGGTCAGGTCAGGCGACTTCGAGAAGCCCGAGCCGCGAAAGGGCTTCCTCGGCGCGGCTACGCGCGCCGGCGTCGCCGTCGAGAACCTCGCCGTTCAGCGCGCGCACGACGCGGCTGAGCGTCTTGGCCCGGCGCTGTTCCCTGATGAAGTCGGACACCCCGTCCTCGGACATGCCAATGATGTCCTCGGCCAATTTGCGTACCATATCCACCCCCCGCTCGGTCCCGTGAAACCCGGCGCTCATGCCGCCCTTACCGGCCCGGGCCGATTCGCGCGACACCCGTGTGACGCTTTCCACAGATTTCGTCGCGTCATGGCCGGCGGATGCGGCGCTTGCAAGCGGATATGCTTGCCCCATACCATCCCCGCAAAACAGCAATTCACAGGGAGTGCCTCGATGTTCATCCGCCTCATGTCCGGCGCCGCTGCCGTCGCGATCCTTGCCGGTGCCGCCGCCGCGCAGCAGACCGACATCACCATCGGGATGCAGCTGGAGCCGCCGAACCTCGACCCGACAGGCGGCGCCGCCGCCGCCATCGACGAGGTGGTCTATGCCAACCTGTTCGAGGGCCTGACCCGCTTCGGCCCCGACGGCTCGGTCCTGCCCGGGCTGGCCGAGTCCTGGGACATCTCCGACGACGGGCTGACCTACACCTTCCACCTGCGCCCCGGCGTGACCTTCCACGACGGCACGACCTTCGACGCCGAGGACGTGGTGTTCTCGCTCGACCGCGCCCGTGCCGAGGGGTCGACCAACGCGCAGCCCGCGCTCTTCGCCTCGATCGAGAGCGTCACCGCCGTCGACCCGGAGACCGTGGAGATCACCCTGTCCGCGCCGAACGGGGCGCTCCTGTTCAACCTCGCCTGGGGCGACGCGGTGATCGTGGCACCCGAGACGGCGGACACCAACGAGACAGAGCCGGTCGGCACCGGGCCGTTCATGTTCTCCGAATGGGCGCAGGGCGATCACGTCACGCTGACCCGCTATCCCGACTACTGGGGCGAGGCCCCGGCGCTGGAGAGCGCGACCTTCCGCTTCATCTCGGACCCCAACGCCGCCTTCGCGGCGATGATGGCGGGCGACATCGACGCCTTCCCGGTCTTCCCCGCGCCCGAGACGCTGGCGCAGTTCGAGGCCGATCCGCGCTTCACCGTCATCGTCGGCTCGACCGAGGGCGAGACCATCCTCGGGATCAACAACGCCGAGCCGCCGCTCGATGACGTGCGGGTGCGCGAGGCCATCGCCCACGCGATCAACCGGCAGGACATCATCGACGGGGCGATGTTCGGCTACGGCACGCCGATCGGCACCCATTTCGCGCCGCACAACCCCGATTACGTCGACCTGACCGAGATGTCGGCTTACGACCCGGACCGCGCGCGCGAGTTGCTGGCCGAGGCCGGCGTCGAGAACCTGACCCTGCGGATGATGCTGCCGCCGCCGGTCTATGCCCGCCGCGGCGGCGAGATCATCGCGAGCCAGCTTCGCGAGGTCGGGATCGAGACCGAGATCACCAACCTGGAATGGGCGCAGTGGCTGGAACAGGTGTTCCGCGGCCACGATTTCGACCTGACCATCGTCAGCCATACCGAGCCCGCGGACATCAACATCTACGCCCGCCCGGACTACTACTTCCAGTACGACAGTTCCGGGTTCCAGGCGCTGATGGAGGAACTGGCCGCGACGACCGACCCCGCCGACCGCAGCGCGCTGAACCAGCAGGCGCAGCAGATCATCGCGGAGGATTTCGTGAACGCCTACCTGTTCCAGCTCGCCAAGACCGGCGTCGCCGACGCCCGGATCGAGGGGCTGTGGGAAAACTCGCCCACGCAGGCCAACGACCTGACCGGGGTGCGCTGGACGGAGTGATCCGCGAAGGGTCCGGAACGCACTCGACGCGACAAGGCGCCCCGGTCGATCGGCCGGGGTGTTTTCCGTCGCGCGGCGGCGGCGCGACCGCAAACGGCTAAGCGCGCGCGGCGAATCGTGCGACCATCCCCGTACCGACGATTTCAGACACCGGGCATTTCATATCGGGTCGAGGGGGGACCATTCATGACCTACCGGATCGCCGCGGGCCTTTCGCTGGCCGCCATGCTGCCGCTGAGCGCCTGCATGGAGACGACATCCGCCGAGAGCGTCGGGCCGCAGGCCTCGGCGGAGCAGGCCTGTCTCCGCGACGTGATCGCGGCGACGAACAACCCCGACGCGGTCGTGCTCGCCACCGACTACCCGGAGGCCGGGACGCACGTGATCGTCGGCGTCGGGCCGCAGCGCGCCCGCTGGTCCTGCATCGCCTATCCCGACGGCACCACCGGCGGGATCATGTCGCTTACCGACGAGGGGGCCCTGTGATGCGGAGGGCGGCTTCCGTGGCCGGGGCGCTCGCCCTTCTCGCGGCCCCGGCGCTGGCGCAGGGCGAGGAACAGGCCGCGGTCGAGGGATGCATCGACGCGGTGCAGGCGCAGGTCGGCGGCGGCGGGCAGGTGCTGGCGTCCGAGTTCAGCGAGGCCGGAACGCTCGTGTACCTTGAGGATTCCACCGCGACGATCTGGCGGTGCATCGGCTACCGCGACGGCAGCGTCGGCGAACTCGCGGTGGCGGAGGACCTGTCGGAGCTGGACGCGCTGATGTCCGGCGGGGTCGAGCCCGTGGTCGTGCAGTTCGCCCCCGGCACCTCCGGCGCGACCTACGGCGGCACGCTGGAGGCCGGCGGCGCGGTGCAATACGTGCTCGGCGCGCGCGAGGGACAGGTTCTGTACGTGACCGTCACCTCGCTCGGACAGGCCGGCATGTACTACCACATCCGCAACCCCGATGGTTCGCAGCTTCTGGACGGGATGGACTGGGCAACGCCCTACCAGGGGCAGCTCTGGCAGTCCGGCGACCACGTGGTGGAGATCGTCAACACCGCCTCCGCGCCCGCGCAGTACGAGGTCGTGTTCGGGATCGAATGACCGGCCGAGCCTAGTGTCCCGCGCCCATCCGCCCGGTGCGGACGCCGTAATCGGCCGCGACCTGGTAATCGGGGTCGTCATCGCTGTCGACGATGAGTTGCCCGGCCTTCTTCAGCAGGCGGTGGCAGTCCCGGCTCAGGTGGCGCAGTTGCAGCCGCTTGCCCGCCGCCGCGTATTTCGCCGCCACCGCCTCGATCGCGGTCAGCGCGGACTGGTCGGCGACGCGGCTGCCCTCGAAATCCACGATCACGAGACCGGGGTCGTTCGCCGGGTCGAACAGTTCCGCGAAGCCGGCGGCGGAGCCGAAGAACAGCGGCCCCTGCACCCGGTAGACCTTCGCGCCCTCGGGCGTGGTGTGGCTGACCGCGTGGATGCGCTTGGCGTTGGTCCAGGCGTATTCCAGCGCCGAGACGATGACGCCCACGACGACCGCCGTGGCGAGGTCGAAGAACACCGTCACCACCGTCACCAGCACGATCACCAGCGCGTCGGCCAGCGGCACGCGGGCGAGGATCACGAGGCTGTTCCAGGCGAAGGTCCCGATCACCACCATGAACATCACGCCGACGAGCGCGGCCAGCGGGATCAGCTCGATCAGGGGCGAGGCGACGAGAATGAACAGGAGCAGGAACAGCGCCGCCGAGGTGCCGGACAGCCGCGTGCGCCCGCCGGACTTCACGTTGATAATCGACTGGCCGATCATCGCGCAGCCGCCCATGCCGCCGAAGAATCCGGTCACGGTGTTCGCGACGCCCTGGGCCAGGCATTCCTTGCTCGCCCCGCCGCGCTGGCCGGTGATCTCGCCGACGAGATTCAGGGTCAGAAGGCTCTCGATCAGGCCGATGGCGGCGAGGATGAAGGCGTAAGGCGTGATGATGCGGAAGGTTTCCCAGTCCAGCGGCACCGTCGGCAGGTGGAAGGGCGGAAGGCCGCCGTCGATCTCGGCGAGGTCACCCACGCGCGGCACGTCGAGTCCGAAGGCCAGCACGATGACCGACACCACCAGGATCCCGGCCAGCGGCGCGGGGAAGGCGGAGGTGAACCGCGGCAGGAGCCAGATCACCAGCATGGTCAGCGCCACCAGAGCCAGCATCAGGACGAGCGGCAGGCCCGACATCCACTCGCCGCCCGCCATGCCGTGGCCGGAGGCCTCGGCGGTTCCGGGCACCTGGAACTGCGAAAGTTGAGCGAGGAAGATCACGATGGCCAGCCCGTTGACGAAGCCGAGCATCACAGGGTGCGGCACCAACCGGATGAACTTCCCGAGCCGGAACACCCCGGCCGCGATCTGTATGAGGCCCATCAGGACGACGGTGGCGAACAGGTACTCGACCCCGTGCTCGGCGACGAGGCTGACCATGACAACGGCGAGCGCCCCGGTCGCGCCGGAAATCATGCCGGGCCGGCCGCCGAGAAGCGCGGTGATGAGGCCGACAATGAACGCGGCGTAAAGGCCGACCAGCGGCTCCACCCCGGCGACGAAGGCGAAGGCCACGGCCTCGGGCACGAGCGCGAGCGCGACGGTGAGCCCGGCCAGGAGCTCGATCCGGATCTGCCCGCCACGCGGGAGGTTGAGGAAGTCGGCACGCGCGATGGCCGCCGTCAGGAGCTTCGGCAAGAGGTCGTCCCCGGGGATTGGATGTTAGCGCCCCCGTAGCACGATGCCGCAGCGCAGAAAACCCCTCCGGGTACCGGATGCCGTCGCGGGAGGTGCCTGCATCCTCAGCCGAACATCCCGCGCCATGTCGGCTTCGGGTCGCCGTCGAGGGCCTTCGCCTCGTAGACGCCGCGCGCGATCGCGCGGGCGAGGCAGGTCGCGGCGGCATGTCCGGCGTGGATCAGGGCGCGGTCGGGGTCCGCCACCTCGCGCCGCCCGGTCGAGGCCGCGAAGACGAGGTCGCCGTCGAACGGGCTGTGCGACGGCACCACCGCGCGGGCGATCCCGTCATGGGCCATCATCGCCATCCGCTTCAGCTGCACCTTGGACAGGGCAAGGTCGGTGGCCACCACCGCGATCACCGTCGCCGCGCGGGGTTCGGACTTCGTCGGCACCCAGTCCGCCGGTGCGGTCGGCAGGCCACGGCCGCCGAACTCGTCGCCTTCCTCCCACGGGGCGGCCCAGAACCGGCCCTCCGGCCCCGCCGTGACGGTGCCGACCGGGTTCGCGACCGCCACCGCGCCGACCGTTCCGCCGCCCGGCAGCACGGCGGAGGCGGAGCCGAGCCCGCCCTTCAGCACCGCCGATGTCGCGCCGGTCCCGGCCCCGGCGGTGCCGAGCGCGAAGTCGTCCCCCGCCGCCGCCAGCGCCGCCCGCCCGAGCCCGCGCCAGGGCGGATCGGTCCAGTCCTGCCGCCCGCCGCCCGCGAGGTCGAAGACGATCGCCGCCGGCACGATCGGCACCACCTGTCCGTGGACAGCGACGCCGCGCCCCGCCGCGCGCAGGTCCGCCATCACCCCCGACGCCGCGTCGAGCCCGTAGGCCGACCCGCCGGACAGGACCAGCGCGTCGACCCGGTCGTTCGCCGCCTCGGGCGCCAGCAGGTCGGTTTCCCGCGTGCCGGGCGCGCCGCCCATGACATGCACGGCGGCCCGGAACGGCGCGTCCGAGGTCACCACGGTGACGCCGGTGCGCAAGTCCATGTCCCCGGCATTGCCGACGAGGATGCCGGGGACGTCGGTCAGGAGGTTCCGGGGCCCGGGACGCATCATCGCCGCATCATCGCCGCGTCAGATCCGCGGCTTCGCGGCGGCGGTCGCGGGATCGCCGGTATTCGGCACGCCCGCCGGTTCGATCAGCAGCACCTTGCACTCGGCATCCGCCCGCGGCCTGTGGGTCACGCCCGCGGGCACGACGAAGAGCTCGCCCGCACCCACCCTCTGCGGCGGCTCGCCCTCGATCTCCATCACCATCTCGCCCTCCAGCACGAGGAAGAAATCGTCGGTGTCGGGGTGGACGTGGAACGGGAACGCGCCCTCGAACTTCACCACCATCACCTCGTTGCCGTTGTAGTCGGCGACGACGTGCGGGTCCCAGTGGCCGTCGAACATCGCGAGCTTCTCGGCGAGGTTCACGGTCTTCATATGCAGCGCCCCCCGTCCACTTCCATCGCCACGCCGGTGACCATCGAGGCCGCGTCCGAGCACAGGAACACCGCCGCGTTGCCCATGTCCTCGGGGGTGGAGAACCGGCCGAGCGGGATCGTCGACAGGAACTTCGCCCGCATCTCGGGCGTGTCCTCGCCCATGAAGGATTTCAGGAGCGGCGTCTCCCCGGCCACCGGGCAGATCGCGTTGACCCGGACGCCCTTCGGCGCAAGCTCCACCGCCATCGTCTTGGTCGCGGTGATCATCCAGCCCTTCGACGCGTTGTACCAGTTGAGGTTCGGGCGCGGGCTGAGACCGGCGGTCGATGCCACGTTCAGGATCGCGCCCCGCCCCGCCGCCTTCATCCCCGGCACGATCGCCCGCGCGGTCAGGTAGACCGACTTGACGTTGACCGCGAGTACGCGGTCGAACTCCGCCTCCGGCACATCCTCCATCGGCATCGGCAGGTGCGTGATCCCGGCGTTGTTCACGAGGATGTCGATCCGGCCCCAGGCGGCCAGCGCCGCCTCCGCCATCTCCCCGACCGAGGCGCCGTCCGACACGTCGGCCGCCTTCGCCACCCCGCCGATCTCCCCGGCCACCGCGTCCGCGGCATCCCGGTTCAGGTCGGCGACCATGACCTGCGCCCCGGCCGCCGCGAAGGCCCGCGCGATCCCCGCACCGAAGCCCGAACCGCCGCCGGTCACGATCGCGGTCTTCCCGTCGAGCTGCATCGCCGCACCTCCCTCTCTTCCCCTGCGACTGTCGAAGAGACGCCGGGCGAAAACAAGGCCCGACACCACCCCATCCTTGTCCCGGAAATATCCTCGGGGGAGGGTCCGGGAGGGGGCGGTAAGCCCCCTCCCGGCGCGCCCGAGCCGCAAGGCGAGGGCAGGAACGGGGAACCGCCGGAAACCGACTGCGCCAGTCCGGGGCTACGCCCGTTCTACGCTGGCAGGCTCCGCGCTTGTTTCTCTTGCTGGCGCAGGAATGCCCGTGTCCGGGGTTCCGCCCGTTCGGCGCTCGAAAGGTCCACTGGACCTTTCGCCGGCTGGCGCCGGTCCGCGCCTTTCCCGGGGCTACGCCCGTTCGGCGCTCGAAAGGTCCACTGGACCTTTCGCCGGCTGGCGCCGGTCCGCGCCTTTCCCGGGGCTACGCCCGTTCGGCGCTCGAAAGGTCCACTGGACCTTTCGCCGGCTGGCGCCGGTCCGCGCCTCACCCATGCAGGGCCGCGACGGTCTTGAGCGAGGTGAAGGCGTAGAGCGCCTCGAACCCCTTCTCGCGCCCGTGGCCTGACTGGCCCGCGCCGCCGAATGGCAGTTCCACGCCGCCCGCCGCGCCGTAGTTGTTGAGGAACACCTGCCCCGCGCGAAGCCGTTTCGCGAGCCGCATCTGCCGCCCGCCATCGGCCGACCAGACCGAGGCGACGAGCCCGTATGGCGTGCCGTTTGCGATGGCGACGGCTTCCTCCTCGTCCTCGAAGGGCAGCAGGATCTGGATGGGGCCGAAGATCTCCTCCTGCGCCAGCCGGTGATCGGGGCCCGGCCCCGCGATCAGGGACGGGGCGACGTAGCTACCGCCCTTCGGGGCGTTGTCGATGATCTCCCCGGCCGCGATCACCTCGGCCGCGCCGGCGAGCCCGAGATAGCCCTCCACGATCCCCTTCTGCCGCGCCGAGATCAGCGGGCCGAGGTCGAGATCGGCCATCGCCGGGCCGGCGCGGAGCGCCCGGTAGCGCGCCGCCATCGCCTCCGCCACCTCGTCGAAGCGGTCCTTCTGCACCAGGATGCGGGACGAGGCCGAACAGGTCTGGCCCGCATTCTGGATGCCGGCGTTGACGAGGAAGGGCAGGGCGGCCTCCACGTCCGCGTCCCGGAACACGAGCTGCGGGGATTTCCCGCCCAGTTCCAGCGTCACCGGCACCACGTTCGCCGCCGCCGCCGCCTGCACCGCCGCCCCCGTGCGCACCGAGCCGGTGAAGCTGACATGGCGCACGCCGGGATGACCCGCCAGCGCCGCCCCGGCCTCTGCACCCAGGCCCGGTACCACGTTCAGCGCGCCCGCCGGCAACCCGGCTTCCCGCGCGAGATCGGCGAAGGCGAGCGCGGTCAGGCAGGCTTCCTCTGCCGGTTTCAGGACGCAGGCATTGCCCGCCGCGAGCGCCGCGCCCACGGACCGGCCGATGATCTGCATCGGGTAGTTCCACGGCACGATATGCCCCGTCACCCCGTGCGGTTCCCGCAGCGTGTAGACGGTGTAGCCGGCGGCGAAGGGGATGGTCTCGCCCATCAGCTTGTCGGCGGCGCCGGCGTAGAATTCCATGTAGCGGGCCAGCGCCACCACGTCGGCCTTCGCCTGCTTCAGCGGCTTGCCCACATCGGTCGCTTCCATCTCCGCGAGCGCGTCGGCGCGGTCGAGCACCAGCGCGCCGATCCGCGCGAGAACGCGGCCCCGCTCCACCGCGGGCGCACGGCCCCAGTCGCCTTCCATCGCCGCCCATCCCGCCGCGACGGCCGCGTCCACGTCCGCCGCCGTGCCCCGGGCGATCGCGCCGATCTCCTCGCCGGTGGACGGGTCGATGACCGGCAGGGTCCCGCCCTCCGCCGGGGGCTGCCAGCGCCCGCCGATGAACACCTTGTCCGTGTCGAACCAGGCCGCGCCCGTCATCCCTTCTCTCCCTCCGTGATCGTGAACCGGTAGCTCATCGCCTGCAATTCCGTCACCGGCGCCGTCCGTTCCAGCCCTGTCACGCCGGGACAGGCAGCGAGCACCATTGGCCAGAACGCCAGCGCGTCGGGCCGGTCGATGACGCCGAACCGCCAGCGCCCCGGCCGCGCCGACAGCATCGCGACGGCGGCGGCCCGCCCGAGGCCGCGCCGCCTGTGGGCGGGCAGGATGGTGAACTCCGCAAGCTCCCGCCTGCCCGCGCCGAACAGCTCCACCAGGGCGAACCCGACCTCCGACGCGCCGTCGGCGATCACCAGCCCCTCGCAATCGGGATCGGTCCACCATTCCGAGAGGTCGGGCACGGGCAGGCCCGGCGCGATTTCCGCGAAGTAGTCGGCGAAGGCGGGGCGGAACCAGTCGGCGTCCTTCACGCCGAGGCCGCGCAGCGTCACGGTCACGACGCCACCTCCAGCACCGGTGCCGCCTCGAGCAGCGCGCGGGTATAGGGGTGGGACGGCGCGTTGAACACGGCGTCGGTCGCGCCTTCCTCCACGATCTTGCCCGCCCGCATGACCATCACCCGGTCGGTGATCGCGCGGACCACGGTCAGGTCGTGGCTGATGAACAGGTAGCTGAGATGGAACCGCCCCTGGAGGTCGGCCAGCAGGTCGAGGATCTGCGCCCGCACCCGCACGTCGAGCGCCGAGACCGCCTCGTCCAACACCAGCACGTCGGGCTTCGTCACCAGCGCGCGGGCGATGGCGATGCGCTGGCGCTGGCCGCCGGAAAACTCGTGCGGGTATTTCTCCATGTCCGACGCCGACAGGCCCACGGCCTCCAGCATCGCGGCGACCTGCGCGCGCCAGTCGGGGGGCCGCGTCTCGAACAGGTGGAAGGGTTCGGCCACGATCCGGTCCACCCGCCAGCGCGGGTTGAAGCTGCCATAGGGGTCCTGGAACACGACCTGGATCGCCGCGCGGCGGGCCTTCGGCATGTGGACATCCACCGCCCCGCCGTTCAACGCAATCCGCCCGCCCTGCACCGGGTCGAGCCCGAGGACCGCGCGGGTCAGCGTCGATTTCCCGCAGCCCGATTCGCCCACCAGCCCGAGGCTTTCGCCGCGCCTGAGCGCGAAGGACACGCCGTCGACCGCCCGCACCGGATCGCCGCGCGTGAAGCCTTTGCGCGGGCCGGGGTAGAGCCTGAGGACATTCTCCACCTCCAGCACGGGGGCCTGCGGATCGCGCCCGTCGCGGTCCGGGGCGTGGGACGAGGCCTCGAACAGCGCGCGGGTATAGGGGTGGCGGCGGGCGGTCAGGACCTCGGCCGTCGGCCCCTGTTCGACGATCTCGCCGTCCTTCATCACCGCCACCGCGTCGGCCATCCCGGACACCACGGCAAGGTCATGGGTGATGAGCAGGAGCGCCATGTTCTCCTCGGCCACGATGCCTTTCAGCAGGTCGAGGATCTGCGCCTGCGTGGTCACGTCGAGCGCGGTGGTCGGCTCGTCCGCGATGAGGAGACGCGGGTGCAGCGCGATGGCCGCCGCGATGCAGACCCGCTGGCGCTGGCCGCCCGACAACTCGTGCGGGAACCGGTCCATGCCGATGTGCGAGAGACCGACCCGGTCGAGCCGGTCGCGCGCGATGGCCCGCGCCTCCGCCCGCCCGGCCGCATTGTGGATCAGGAGCGTCTCGGCCACCTGGTCGCCGATGGTCTGGACCGGGTTCAGCGCGGTCATCGGTTCCTGGAAGATCATCCCGATCTCGTTGCCCCGGATCCCGCACATCCGCGCCTCGGTGGCCTGCAACAGGTTCTCGGCGTCGAGACAGGCCGCGCCCGCGGTCTCCGCCCCGTCAGGCAGGAGACCCATGAGCGACAGCGCGGTCATCGACTTGCCCGAGCCGCTTTCGCCCACCAGCCCGACGATCCGGCCCGCCGGGATCTCCAGCGTGACCCCGCGCAGGATCGGGGTGCCGTGGATGGCGAGCGACAGGTCGTCGAACCGGATCACGCCCGCACCCTCCGGAGCCGCGGGTCGAGCATGTCGCGCAGGCCATCGCCCATCAGGTTCAGCCCGAGCACCATCGCGACGATGGCGAGCCCGGGCAGGAGCGCGAGGCGCGGCGCGGTGTAGATCATCGTCTGCGCCTCGGCCAGCATCCGGCCCCAGGAGGGCGTCGGGGGCTGCGCGCCGAGGCCGACGTAGCTGAGCGCGGCCTCGGCCAGGATGCCGAGCGAGAACTGGATCGTGGCCTGCACGATCAGGAGGTTCGCGATGTTGGGCAGGATGTGTTCGGCGCTGATCCGCACGCTGCCCTTGCCCGCCACCCGCGCAGCGCGGACGTAGTCGAGCGTCCAGAGCGACAGCGCCCCGCCGCGCGCGACGCGGGCGAAGACGGGGATGTTGAAGATGCCGATGGCGAGGATCGCGTTGACCGCGGAGGGGCCGAATACGGCAGTGATGAGGATGGCGATGACCAGCGAGGGGAAGGCGAAGATCAGGTCGTTCCCGCGCATGATGATCTCGTCGAGCAGGCTGCCGCGCGTCGCGGCGGCGGCCAGCCCTAGCGGGACGCCGAGCCCCATGCCGATCCCCACAGCCACCAGCGCCACCGCGATCGAGGTGCGCGCGCCGACCATCAGCATCGACAGGAGATCGCGGCCGAACTGGTCGGTGCCGAGCAGGTAGTCGCCCCCCGGCGGCAGCAGCCGGGCGGAGATCTGCAGGGCCTCCACGTCATGCGGGGTCCAGGCGAGGCTCAGGAGCGCCGCCAGCAGGAACAGCGCGGTCGGCACGGCCCCGATCAGGAAGGCGCGGGGCATCAACGCGTCCTCAGCCGCGGATCGACGGCGGCATAGGCGATGTCGACGAGGAAGGTCACGAGGATCACCGCGAAGACGAGCAGCATGGTCACGCTTTCGACCACGATCAGGTCGCGCTGCGTGATGCCCTGGAAGATCAGCCGCCCGAGGCCCGGCAGGAAGAACACGTTCTCGATGATGATCGCGCCCGCAAGGAGGAAGCTGAATTGCAGGCCGATGATCGTGAGCGCCGGGATCAGCGCGTTCCGGAGCGCGTGGCGCAGCACCGCCTGCCGCCGCGACAGCCCCTTGGCGCGGGCGGTGCGGATGTAATCCTGGCCGAGCGTGTCGAGAAGCGCCGAGCGCATGACGCGGGCGAGGATCGAGGCCTGCGGCAGAGCCAGCGCGACGGCGGGCAGGGTCAACGCCTTCAGCGCGGCCAGCGGGTCGGACCAGCCGGGAAAGCCGCCGGCCGAGAACCATTGCAGCGTGATCGCGAAGACCAGCACCAGCAGCATCGCGAACCAGAAGTTCGGCACCGCGATCCCGAGCTGCGTCGCGCCCATGATCCCGTAATCCGTCACCCGCCCCCGCGTCGCGGCGGCGAGCGTGCCGAGCGGGAAGGCGAGCGCGGTCGACAGCAGGAGCGCGATGGCCGCGAGCGGCAGGGACACCCAGAGCCGGTCCGCGACTAGCTCCGCCACCGGCACGCGGTAGGTGTAGGAGGTGCCGAAATCGCCGGTCAGCATGCCGCCGACCCAGTCGAAATACCGCTCCGTCCGGGTGCCGTCGAGCCCGAGGTCGGCGCGCAGGGCGGCGACGGTTTCCTCAGTGGCGTTGAGCCCGAGCATGTAGGAGGCCGGGTCGCCCGGAATGACCTCGATCACGAGGAAGATCACCAGGCTCGCGGCGGCGAGGCTGAGCGAGAGGGAAAGGAGCCGGCCGAGCAGGTACCGCAGCATGGCACATGGGTAGCGGGGCGCGCGCGGAGGGGGAAGGGAAAGCTTGCGGTTTCGGCGGCAGCGGTCCTTGCGGGCAGGTCGGATGTTCCGGGACTGAGGGTTGCGCGGGCATCGGCCCCGCGGAGTCGTCGACCCAGTGAAGCCGGAACATGCTCTTCGTATCGGGTCCGGCTCCGGACAGACGCTCACCGGCTGGAAGCCCTTCCGCGAGGCGCCGGTCCGCCTCCACCGGACCTTTACGCGGATCCCGCAACCGGCCGCTTCGCAGGGCAAATCCTCGACGACCTGTCCGACCGTGTCCGCGCCGCGTCCTTCGCCACGCCGAGGCTCTTCTCGCCGCCTCCGGGGCGTGAAACCTTGCGTCGCATCGCGTCCCGTGGTGCTGTGAGCCACGGGCCGGGGCGATGGCGTCGCCCCCCTGCGACCGGCCGGACCGCCCTGAACGCCGGGGCCTTCCCTGCAGGAGGCGCACATGACCCGCCCGGCGTTCCACGAATTCCACAACGGCCCGAAGGGGCCCCTGCCATTTCCCCATGCCGAGTACCAGGCCCGGATCATGGGCCTGCGCACGATCATGGACGCGGAGGGCGTGTCGGCGGCGGTGCTGACCTCGATGCAGAACGTCGCCTACTACTCCGGCTTCCTCTACTGCAGCTTCGGTCGGCCCTACGCGCTGGTGGTGACGGCGTCCGAGGCGGTGCTGATCTCGGCCGGGATCGACGCGGGCCAGCCGTGGCGGCGGTCGGCCTGGGGCAGCCTGACCTATACCGACTGGGCGCGGGGCAACTTCTGGCGCGCGGTCGCCCATGTGGCGGGCCCCGGCCGGGTCCTGGGGGTGGAGGCCGATCACCTGACCCTTTCCGGGCGGGCCGAGGCGGAGGCGTTCCTGCAACCCTCGGCGATGCGTGACATCTCGGCCCGCACGATGCGGCAGCGGATGGTGAAATCGCCGGCGGAGCGCGACCTGATCCGGGCGGGCGCGGCGATCGCGGATCTCGGCGGCGAGGCGATCCGGGCGGAGATCCGGGACGGCGTGCGCGAGATCGACGTGGCGATGGCGGGACGGGACGCGATGGAACGGGCCATCGCCGACCGCTTCCCCGAGGCCGAGTACCGGGACACCTGGGTCTGGTTCCAGTCCGGCCCCAACACCGACGGCGCGCACAACCCGGTGACGGCGCGGCAACTGGCGGCAGGCGACATCCTGAGCCTCAACTGCTTTCCGATGATCCACGGCTACTACACCGCGCTGGAACGCACGCTGTTCCTGGGCGCGCCCGATCCGGCGTCGCTGTCGGTGTGGGAGGCCAACGTCGCGGCGCACGAGCTTGGCCTGTCGCTGATCGCGCCGGGGCGCACCTGCGCCGAGATCACGCACGAGATCAACGCGATGCTCGCGGACCGCGACATACTGCAATACCGCAGCTTCGGCTACGGCCATTCCTTCGGCATCCTGTCGCACTACTACGGCCGCGAGGCGGGGCTGGAACTGCGCGAGGACATCGATACGATGCTTGAGCCGGGGATGGTGATCTCGATGGAGCCGATGCTGACGATCCCCGAGGGCCGGCCCGGGGCGGGCGGCTACCGCGAGCACGACATCCTCGTGGTGACCGGGAACGGCGCCGAGAACATCACCGGCTTTCCCTACGGCCCGGAGGCGAACGTGATCGCCTGACCGGGGGCGCGGCGTCCCGCGCCCGGCGGGGCCGAACCCTCGTCGCCGCGGCGCGCGGCCGGCCGCTATTCCCGTTCGGTGGTGAAGGTCAGCGGGAAGCCCGCGACCACCCCGGCGTCGGTCCCCTGCTTGGCCTTTGTCTCCGCGATCTCGCGGGTGAACACGGCCACGACACAGGACCCCTTGCGGTGCGCCGTCAGCATCACGCCGAGCGCCTCCGATTCCGTCATCCGGAACACCGAGCGCAGGACGCCGACGACGAAATCGCGCGGCGTGAAGTCGTCGTTGAGGAGGATCACCTTCCACAGGGGCGGCTTCACCGTCTTGAGCCGTGGCCGCTGCGTCGTCTGGGTCTGGGTCGCGCGCATTCTCCGGTCCGTTCCGGACCATTCGACACCGATCCTACCCCGATGCCGCTTCGCGGCAAACCGCGGCACGCCATTTCATCGCGCCGTCATCCAACCGTTACCGAACCGTTACACCCACGCCGGAAACAGGCTGCAGCGCAGAAACCATCGCGAACAGGGGGACCCCGCGACATGACCACACGACTTCTCACGCTCACATCGGCGCTTGCACTGATGGCCGGCGCGGCGCAGGCCGACAGCTTCAACCGCATCGCGTCGTTCCGGGTGGCCGACAACCTGCCCGACGCGGAGGAGACCTCGGCCGAGATCATCGCCGCCACCGCCGACGGCATGACGCTGGTCTACACCGACAGCCCCGGCGGCTCGCTCGGCTTCATCGACATCACCGACCCGGCCGCGCCCGCCGCCGCCGGCGCGATGATCCTCGACGGGGAGCCGACCTCCGTCGCGATCCTCGGTGCCACCGCCTTCGTCGGCGTCAACACCTCGGAAAGCTACACCGACCCCTCGGGCAACCTGATCGCCGTCGACGTGGCGAGCCAGGAGATCCTCGCGACCTGCGACCTCGGCGGCCAGCCCGACAGCGTCGCCATCGCGCCCGACGGCAGCTTCGTCGCCGTCGCGATCGAGAACGAACGCGACGAAGACCTGGGCGACGGCCGCGTCGGGCAGGCGCCGGGCGGGTTCCTGTCGATCACGCGGATCGCGGACGGCACCCCTGACTGCGCCGGCACGATGGCCGTGGACCTCACCGGCCTCGCCGACATCGCGCCCGAGGACCCGGAGCCGGAATTCGTGTCGATCAACGGCGAGAACGAGATCGTCGTGACGATGCAGGAGAACAACCACATCGTCGTCGTATCGGCCGCGGGCGAGGTGCTGAACCACTTCTCCGCCGGCGAGGTCACGCTGGACGGCGTCGACACCGAGGAAGAGGGCGCGCTGGTCTTCGACCGGACCATTACCGTTCCGCGCGAGCCCGACAGCGTCACCTGGATTGACGACACCCACTTCGCGATGGCGAACGAGGGCGACATGGACGGCGGCAGCCGCGGCTGGACCATCTTCAGCCAGGACGGCGATGTGATCTACGACGCCGGCACCAGCTTCGAGCACGCGATCGTCGAGATCGGCCACTACCCCGAGGAACGCTCCGGCAACAAGGGCGTGGAGCCCGAGAGCGCGACCTTCGGCACCTTCGGCGGCACGCCGTTCCTGTTCATCGGGGCCGAGCGCGCCTCGGTCGTGGGCGTCTACGACGTGACCGACCCCGCCGCGCCGGTGCTGACGCAGCTTCTGCCCTCGGGCATCGGGCCGGAAGGCTACGCGGTGATCCCGGAACGCAACCTGCTCGTCTCCGCCAACGAGACCGACGACGCCGGCCCGCGCGCCCATGTCATGCTGTTCGAGTACCAGGACGCTGACCCGGTCTACCCGATGCTGACCAGCGCCGGCATGGACGAACTGACCGGGTGGGGCGCGATCTCGGGGCAGGTCATGGCCGAGGACGGGACGATGTACGCCGTGTCCGACAGCTTTTACGGGATGCAGCCGACGATCTTCCACATCGACGTCAGCGCACACCCGGCGCGGATCGTGGACGCAATCCGCGTGACCCGTGAGGGCCAGCCCGCGCAGCTTCTGGACATGGAGGGCATCGCGCTCGACGGCGAGGGTGGGTTCTGGATCGCCTCGGAAGGCAACAGCGCCAACCTCGTCCCGCACGCGATCTACCACGTCGCCGGGGACGGCGCGATCGAGGACGCCATCCCGCTGCCGAACGAACTCCTCGCCGTCGAGGTCCGTTTCGGCTTCGAGGGCATCACGCGGGTCGGCGACATGCTCTACCTCGCCGTGCAGCGCGAATGGCGCGACGACCCGGAGAACATGGCCCGCGTGCTCGGCTACAACCTGGAGACGGAGGAATGGTCGCAGATCCACTACCCGCTGACCGATCCCGAAACCGGGTGGGTCGGCCTGTCGGAGATCGTGGCTCACGGTGACAGCGTCTACTTCATCGAACGCGACAACCAGCTCGATACCCGCGCGGTGACCAAGCAGATCACCCGCGTCGACCTGGCCGCCCTCGACGCGATGGTGCCGCTCGGGGAAACGCCGGCGGTGCTGGAGCCCGAGGTGGTCGTTGACCTGCTGCCCTACCTGACGTCGACCGGCGGCTACGTTCTCGACAAGGTCGAGGGGCTGGCCATCGCCGAGGACGGCACGATGTGGGTGTCGACCGACAACGACGGCGTGGACGACCATTCCGGCGAGACGATGCTGTTCGCCATCGCCCCGATGTGAGCCACCCGCCCTGACCGATGCGAAGGCCCCCGCGGATGACGCGGGGGCCTTTTTCCATCCGCGCCCTGCCCGGCCCCGGACCGCCCTGCGCCATTCCGCGACGTTGACCCGTCCCCTCACCCCGGCCGAACCTCGGTGCGGGTTCCGGGCCGCCCCGGCGGGCGGCGATGACGGAAGGCAGGGTATGCACCTCGACCTCGGAATGGCCACGTCGGCGGTGGTGCTGGCCGTCGTCTCGGCGGCGGCGGCCGATACGCTGTCCTGCGAGGGCCTGCCGGTTTCCGTCACCGCCCCGACCCGCGATCTCGCGCATCGGACCTGCGCCGCGGCCGCGCGCACAGTGCCGATGATGGCGGAATGCGGCGTCGTCCTGGCGCGGCCGCAGGCCATCGAGATCGCCGACGCCATATCGGGGCCGGAGGGTTGCATCGGCATCTACCATTGCGGAGAGGCGACGGCCGAGATCCTGACCCCGGGGGCCATCGCGCGGGTCCGGCGGGTCGATGGCGCGTTCCACGCGGTCCCGACGCCGGAATACTTCGACAGCGTGGTGACCCATGAACTCGCCCACGGCGCCTACGACACGGTCGCCTGCCCGTTCCGCAGCTGTGTCGTGACCAGCGAATACGTCGCCTACGCGATGCAGGTGCTCACCCTGCCGGACCCCGCGCGCGCGGCGTTCGAGACCGGGGTGGCGCTGGAGGACAGGGTCAGCCGCCACGACCTGACCGCCATCGGCCTGAGACTTGCGCCCGACCATTTCGTGCGGACGGCATGGGCGCATTTCTCGCAGCGGGAGGACGGCTGCGCCTACGTCTCCGGGTTGATGCGCGGGGATCTCTACCTCGACCGCGACCGGCCCGATCCCTGAGGCCCGCCAGGGCACCGAACCGCCGGTCCGCGCCCGCATCGCCGCGTTCCGGTGCCCGAACGCGAAACGCCCCGGCCGGAGCCGGGGCGTTTCGTGGTTCGACTGTCGCGTGGCTCAGTTCAGGCGTTGGCCGACCTGCGCGATGGAGGCGTCGATCAGCTTGTTGGCCTCGGTCGCCGTGGTCTGCTGCCCGAGGATGTCGGACGCTGCGGCGACGGCGACCTCGATGGCGCGGTCGCGGACCTGGCGCACGGCCTTCTGCTCGGCGTTGGCGATCTGGTCCTCGGCCTGCTTCACCCGGCGGGCGATGGAGGCCTTGAGATCCTCCTTGGCCTGCTCCGCCGCGGCGGCGGCGTCGGCGCGGGCGGCGGAGACGATGCGCTCGGCCTGCTCGGCCACGTCACGCTGCTTGCGCTCGTACCCGGCGAGGATCGACTGCGCCTCTTCGCGCAGGGCGCGGGCCTCGTCGAGATCCGCGCGAATCTGCTCGGCGCGCTTGTCGAGGAGGCCCATGAGCATCCCCGGCACGTTGAAGTAGAACAGCACCGCGAGGAACAGAAGGAAGCCGATCAGCACCACGTAGTCGGTGTTGAAGAACGACGTGAAGTCGTACGCGCCCGGGCCGGCCGCGTAGGCGGGTGCGGCGAGAAGGGCGGCGAGTGCGGCGGTCAGGCGGATCATGCGTCACCTCCGATGCGGGACGAGACCGCGCGGCCGACCGCGTCGGCGTCGGCGTTGCCGCCGAGCGCGGAGACGATCTCGGCCGCGGTGTCGCGGGCGACTTCCTCGACCGATGCCATCGCACCGGCCTGGATCTCGGCGATGCGGGCCTCGGATTCCTGGGCCTTGGCGGCGATTTCCGCGTCGGCGCGGGCAATGGCCTCGTCCAGTTCGGCCTGGATCTCGGCGCGGGTTTCCGCGGCGATGCCCTGGGCCTCGGACCGTGCGTCGGCCAGCGCCTTGTCATAGGCGGCCTCGGCGTCGGCGGCCTTGCGCTTGTAATCCTCGGCGGCGGCGAGGTCGTTGGTGATCGTGCCCTGGCGCTCGGCCAGGACGGCTGCGACGCGGGGCAGGGCCACGCGCGACAGGATCAGGTAGATCGCGATCAGCGCCAGCACGAGCCAGAAGATCTGGTTCGGGAAGGTGCCGAAATCGAGCTGCGGCATGCCCACGGCACCCTCGGCGCCATGCGCGGCGTCGGCAGCCCCGTGCGCCGCGTCGGCGGCACCGTGTGCGGCGTCGGCCGCAACTTCGGCGCCGTGGCCGGCAGCGGCTTCTGTTTCGTCGTGTTCCATGCCGAAACTCCTGCAGAACCTTTGTCACCGGGCGGGGCGTCAGCGCCCCGGCCCGGTCGCAAGGACGGGTGTTCGCCTCAGACGGCGAACATCAGCAGCAGGGCGACGAGGAACGCGAAGATGCCGAGCGCTTCGGCGAAGGCGATGCCGATGAACAGCGTCGCGGTCTGGCCGCCGGCGGCCGACGGGTTGCGCAGTGCGCCCGACAGGAAGTTGCCTGCGACGTGGCCCACACCGATGGCGGCCGCGCCGGAACCGATGGCGGCCAGGCCGGCACCGATGAATTGACCCATGCTTGCGAGTTCGCCTTCCATGTCCGTCTCTCCTTGCGTTGGAATTGGCTGATGATTGGGTGTGATCGTGTCCCGGCCCGTCAGTGGTGCGGATGCAGAGCGTCGCGCAGGTAGACGCAGGTCAGGATGGTGAAGACGTAGGCCTGGATGAAGGCCACCAGGACCTCGAGCCCGTAGATCGCGACGATGCCGAGGATCGGCGCGACGGCCGCGGCGCCGAGCGCGCCGGCGAAGCCAGCGAACACCTTCAGCACCGCGTGGCCCGCCATGACGTTGCCGGCCAGTCGGATGGAGTGGCTGACGGGGCGGACGAAGTAGGAAATCAACTCGATCACGGCGAGGATCGGCCGCAGCGCCAGCGGCGCCGACGAGACCCAGAACAGCGACAGGAAGTCGGTGCCGTTCTTGACGAAGCCGAGGATCGTGACGGTCAGGAACACCGCCAGCGCGAGGATCGCGGTCACGGCGATGTGCGAGGTCACGGTGAAGCTGGTCGGGATCAGCCCGAGGAAGTTGGCGAAGACGATGAACAGGAACAGCGTGAAGATGTACGGGAAGTAGGGCAGCGCGTCCTTGCCCGCGACGTCCTCGACCATCTTGCGCACGAAGCCGTAGGCCAGTTCCGCGATCGACTGCACGCGGGACGGGATGATCGCGCGGCCGCGGGTGCCGAACACCATCAGGCCCGCGATGCACAGGAGCCCGAGCGCCATCCAGAGCGTCGCGTTGGTCGGCGTGTACCAGTGGACCTCGCCGTGGCCGAACAGCGGCTCGACGATGAACTGGTCCATCGGGTGGATCGCCAGCCCGCTTTCGTAGGGATCGACGACGCCGAGGATGAACAGGATCACCGCGGCGATGATGAGGATGTAGGCGATGGTCTTGCCGCCGCCCCGCGTTTCCGTCCCGGTGTTCGGATCGTTCGCCACGTCTCAGTCCCCTTCGTCCCGCGGGGTGTCGTCCCCCGCCTGCTGCGCCTGGACCTCCTTCGCCGAGCGGATCATCGTCTTGATCCCGGCCACGAAGCCCAGAATGGTGAAGATCAGCATCAGCCAGGGCGTGGAGCCCAGGAGGGCGTCGAGCCCGTATCCGATACCGAACCCGATCAGAAGACCGGCCACCAGTTCGATCACCATCCGCCAGGCAAGCTGCCCCTGGTTGATGGCGTCTCCCTTGGGATTGGGCCGGTCCGCTTCCCCGGCCTTCAGCCGGGCAATCCGGTCCTCGAGCGCGCGGAGGCGGTCAGGATCGGGTTCTTCGGCCATTTCAACCCCTTGGAGTTGGCGCGGACGCTAGTTTCGCGGCACCGCAGAGTCAATGCGCTATCGACGCCGCCCGAGACGCATTCAACACGTTGTTTTGGTTATGTTTTCCGATGATGGCTCAAGCCCGCGACAGCTTGCCTCCGGCGGAGGCATATTCAACCTTCCAGTTGATCTTTTCCGCGTCCCGCGCCAATGGCAGCGGCATGACGGCGGATCTCAACAGCGTCTTCGCGGCCCTCGCGGACCCGACCCGGCGGGCGATCCTGTCGATGCTCCTGGAGGACGACATGGCCGTGACCGACGTGGCCGAACCGTTCGAGATGTCGCTTGCCGCGATCTCCAAGCACCTCGCCATCCTCGCCGCGGCCGGGCTGATCGCGCAGGAAAAGCGCGGCCGGGTGAAGTGGTGCAAGCTGGAACCGGACGCGCTCAAGGCGGCGTCGGTCTGGATGCAGGGGTTCGGCCAGTTCGAACCGGTGAACCTCGACGCGTTCGAGGCCTTCCTGGAGCGCGAGTTCCGCGAGGAGGGTGGCGGGGACTGAACCGGGGGCGGCGGCGGCACGACCCACGGGCGGACCTGCCAAGGGAGACCGACCATGACCGCAGAACGCCATCCCCTGCCCCGCCATCCCCTGCCCCGACTGTCGCTGCCGCGCCTTGTCGGGACCGCGCTGATGCTCCTGAACCTCGGGCTCCACATGCCGGAGCCGCAGCCGGTCGCCATCGACACCGCGCCCGCGCCGCTGGCCCGCCGCTAGCGCCCCGCGTGCCCCGGCGCCGCCGCCGGGCGGTGCGCGGGTTCGTCCTTCAGGAGCAGCACCAGCGCCACCACGGTCAGCGCGACGCCCGCGAGGATCAGGACCGGCGGCACCCCGTCGCCGAGCGCGATCATCCAGAGCGCGACCCAGGACGGCACCAGGTAGGTATAGGCCATCACCTTCGACGACGGCAGCCGCATCGCCGCGAACTGGAGCAGCAGGACCGTCACCGAGGTCGCCATGAAGGCGGTGTAGAACATCGTCACCCAGACCAGCGGCCGCGCCCCCGCGAAGTCGAACGACACCAGCCCCGGCGCGCCCCAGACCATCAGGATCAGGGTCGCCGCCGTCAGCGTGCCGAGGGTGAAGCCGAGGATCGGCTCGCCCCGGTTCAGGAGCCGCACGGCCGGTGTGTAGGCGGCATGCGCGATGCAGCCGAGAAAGAAGATCGCCTCGCCCCGCCCGATCTCGAACGCGATCAGCGCGTCGATGTCGGCGCGGAAGATTACCCAGAGCGCTCCCGCCGCGCCGATGGCCAGCGCCAGCGCGATCCGGGGCGTGGTGACCTGCCGAAGCATGAACCAGCCGAACACGGCGGACATGACCGGGGTGAGGGTGAAGACGGCGGCCGAGGAGACTGGCGGCGCGGTCTTGAGCCCCTCGAACATCGCGACGAAGTAGGCGGCGTAGAGCCCGCCGAGCACGAGGTAGCGCCAGGGCGCGCGGAACGTGCCCTTCGCCACCCCGCCACGCACCAGCACGATCCCCGCCACGACGCCGGTGGACAGGGTGAAGCGCATCGCGTTGAAGGCGGCGGGGTCGACCTCGTTCGCGATCCGTCCGCCGAGCGCGAAGGACCCGGCCACCAGCCCCGAGAAGGCGAGCATCGCGAGATGCCCGCCGAGCGGGCCGGACAGCGCGCCGGGGCGGGTCATGTCCGTTGCGGCCAGGATTTCACCTCGTCCTTCAGGAACCGCACGAAGGTCTGCACCTTGGCGGTGCGGTGCAGGTCCATGTGGGTCACCAGCCAGATCTTGGAATCCCATTCCTCGCGGCATTCCATCATCTCGACCAGGCCGTCGCCGTCGTGGCGGTCCCAGCTTCCGACGAAGCCGATGCCGATGCCCGCCATGATCGCGTCCTTGGCCTCGCGCATCTCGTCGGTGCGGAACACGATGGCGGTCTCGGGGACGGTGTCGTTCAGCCAGCGATGGATCGGGGCACGCGGGTTGTCGACAGCGGCACCGACGTAGCGGTGCCTGGCGATCGTGTCGGGCGTAAGCATCCCGTAGCGGTCGACGTAACTCTGGTGTGCGACGAACTGGACCGAGCGGGTGAACAGCGGCTGCACCACGTTGTCGGGCTGGTCCGGCAGCTTGCCCGCGCGGATCGCGACATGGGCCTCGCCGTATTCCAGCCGGAACAGCCGCGCGTCCGAGATCAGGCGCACGCGGACCTCGCGGTGGATGTCCTGGAACCGCGCGATGGTCGGGATGATGAGCTGCGACAGGGATTCCAGCGAGGTCACGATCAGCTCGCCCGTCACCTCGTCGCCCCGGCCCTTGATCCGCCCGGCAAGCTGCGTGAACTGGTCGTCCGCCGAGGCCGCGACCGACAGGAGATCCTGCCCGGCCTCGGTCGCGGTGTAGCCGCGGGCATGGCGCTGGAACAGCTTCGCGCCGAGCCGGCCTTCCAGCGCGTCGATGTGGCGGATGACGGTGGCGTGGTGAACGCCGAGCACTTCGGCAGCCCCGGAAACCGTGCCGAGCCGTGCGACCTGGTAGGCGGTGCGGATCTCGTCCCAGTGATCGAATGACATCTCGTGCGCGCGCTCTTGCCCGGACGACTTGTGCGCCCCTGAACGAAGTTGCGCCACTATCTCCATAAGCTGTTCACTGCCGCAAGGGCAAAACCGACCGCGCTTGACGCAGGGGCAGATCGAGCCGCAGCATGTCCGGCACCATGTCCGCACCGCGACGCACCCCCTGCCCGCCCGGACGCCGGTCGCGGATCGCGGCGGCCGCAGTGGCGGCCCTTTGCTGCGCCCTGCAGGCGGTCCCGGCCGCCATCGCACCCGCGCGGGCCGAGGTGCTGGTGCAGGCCAGCCCCGCGCGGCATTGCCGGATCGATTTCACGGTGGAGGTCACACAGGGCGTCGGCTTCATCCGACCCGGCACCCGGCTCGACGGGCATACCGATTTCACCACCAACCGCAGCTTCCGGCAGGACGACGGCACCATCGCCCATCTCGCCACCGGGCGGATGAACCTCGGCGAGGACATCAGCGGGCCGGTCTGGACGCTCATCACCACCGCGCGGGACTTCTCGCCCGATTTCGTCGGGATCTATGCCGAAGACGTGACCGGGCTCAGCTTCGCGGGCACGGATTTCGAAGGGCCGATGTCGCTGAACCTGTTCGGCGATCCCGGCACCCGGCCCGAGCCGGTGCCGCCGGTAACGCAGGCGGAATGGGATGCGCTGGCGTTGCGCCGGTCGTTCCAGTTGTCGGGCGGGGGCGGCGACATGCTGGCCGGGAACGTGGTGCGCTTCGTCGCGGATTGCGGCTGACGGTCAAGGGGAAAAGCCCGCGGACTCTCCCTCCGGGTCAGGGAAACCGGCAGTGGCCATGCCCGCGGGCCGTGTTAGGCTTCCCCCACGTCATACCAGATATTGTGGAGTTCCCATGAAAGCCATTTTCAACGCCGCCCTCGGGCTGGCCCTGTCCTGCGCGGGATTTGCCGCCTATGCCGTTCCGGTGCCGCTGATCGCCGGGACCAGCGTCGACCCGACGGACTACGAGGCCGCGGAGGTTCTCGCCGGCGATCCGGACTGGTTCGGCACCGTGCTCGCCACCGGCACCGCGACCGCCAACCGGACCCGCGACGGCTTCGACGGGTTCGAGGTGATCGCCGGGCTCTACAACGTCGATGCCTTCGTCGACTGGACCGTGTCCGAGGCGACCAACGGCCAGTTCGTCTTCGCGTACGACTTCAGCGGCGTCGATAACGTGGGCGCGGGGATCAACGGCGTGCTGAACTTCATGCTGTCGGGGTTCGCGGGCTACGACGTGTCGCTGGCCTGGACCGGCCCGGCCTTTCCCTACATCCCGGTCGTGGATTTCTCGGCCGACGGCGACACGCTCGGCGTCGGGTTCTACGACCCGACCGACGTGCTGTTCGGCGGGATCGAGACGCTGCTCCTGTCGGTCGACGCCCCGGCCTTCCGGCTGAACGGGACCGGGTCGGCAGGCATCACGCTCGACACCTTCGGGACCGGGCAGGTTGCGCTGTCCGGGCCGCTGCCCACGCCGTCGGCGGTGCCGCTGCCCGCGGGCGGACTGCTGCTGCTTGGCGGGCTCGGCGGGATCGCCGTCCTGCGCCGCCGCGCCCGGACCTGACGCGCGCGGCCTGCGCGGGGGCCCGGCCGGCCCCCGCCCCCCCGCCGCCGCCGCCCCGGCCCCACACGTCTTGACTCGCGGGCCGTCCGTCTGTAGGCGAGCGGCCACATATCCGGAACAGCGCCAGCTTTCCGGTCCTGTTCCGACAACAGGATCGCCCCCCGTCAGCGAAGCTTCGCCCACGGGGGCCGTTGGCGTTATCCGGGTCGCCCCTTACGTTCGGGGGCATCCGACGCAACCGAAGGGGCCGCGCCCATGTTCGAGAACCTCTCAGAACGCCTGTCCGGCGTGTTCGACCGGCTCACCAAGCAGGGTGCGCTGAGCGAGGACGACGTGCGCACCGCGATGCGCGAGGTGCGGGTGGCGCTGCTCGAGGCCGACGTCTCGCTGCCGGTCGCGCGCGACTTCATCAAGGCGGTCGAGAAGAAGGCGACGGGCGCCGCGGTTACGAAGTCCGTCACCCCCGGCCAGCAGGTCGTGAAGATCGTCCACGACGAGCTGGTCGCCACGCTGACCGGCGACGCCGACCCCGGCAAGCTCAAGATCGACAACCCGCCCGCGCCGATCCTGATGGTCGGCCTGCAGGGCTCGGGCAAGACCACCACCACCGCGAAGCTCGCCAAGCGGTTGAAGGACCGCGAGGGCAAGCGGGTGCTGATGGCCTCGCTCGACACCAACCGCCCGGCCGCGATGGAACAGCTCGCCATCCTCGGCGCGCAGATCGGCGTCGACACCCTGCCGATCGTGCAGGGCGAGGACCCGGTCCAGATCGCGAAACGCGCCAAGACCCAGGCGAGCCTCGGCGGCTACGACGTCTACATGCTCGACACCGCCGGCCGGCTCCACATCGACCAGGACCTGATCGCCCAGGCCGCCGCCGTCCGTGACGTGGCCAACCCGCGCGAGACGCTGCTCGTGGTCGACGGCCTCACCGGCCAGGACGCGGTCAACGTCGCCACGGAATTCGACGACAAGATCGGCGTGTCCGGCGTGGTCCTGACCCGGATGGACGGCGACGGGCGCGGCGGCGCCGCCCTGTCCATGCGCGCCGTCACCGGCAAGCCGATCCGCTTCGTCGGTCTCGGCGAGAAGATGGACGCGCTGGAAACCTTCGAGCCCGAGCGCATCGCCGGCCGCATCCTCGGCATGGGCGACATCGTTGCGCTGGTGGAGAAGGCGCAGGAGACGCTCGAGGCCGAACAGGCCGAGCGCATGATGAAGCGCTTCCAGAAGGGTCAGTTCAACATGAACGACCTCCGCAACCAGATGGAGCAGATGCTCAAGATGGGCGGCATGGAAGGCATGATGTCGATGATGCCCGGCATGGGGAAGATGCAGAAGCAGCTCGACGAGGCCGGCTTCGACGACAAGGTGATCCGCCGACAGATCGCGCTGATCCAGTCGATGACGAAGAAGGAACGCGCCAATCCGGGCCTGTTGCAGGCCAGCCGCAAGAAGCGCATCGCGGCGGGTGCCGGGCAGGACGTGTCGGAGCTGAACAAGCTTCTGAAGATGCACCGCCAGATGGCCGACGCGATGAAGAAGCTCGGCAAGATGGGCAAGAAGGGCCTGATGCGGCAGGGGCTCGGCGCACTGCTCGGCAAGGGCGGCGGCGCGGGGATGCCCGGCATGGGCGGCATGGGCGGGATGGACCCCAAGGCCGTCGAGGAAGCCGCGAAGGCCATGGGCGCCAACCCGGGCGCGGGCAACCTGCCCGGCCTCGGCGGCGGCGCGCTGCCGCCGGGCCTGTCCGGCTTCGGGAAGAAGAAGTGATGACCGCCCGCCCCGCCCGATACCCGTTCGACCGGGACAGGCTGGCCGCGCAGGGCGCGGGGGCCGCCGCATGACCCGCATCCCCCGCTGCACCGAGGCCCCGACCGGCCCCGCGGCCGAGGCCGCCGCCCGCCACCGCGCGGGCCTGCCGGTGCTGGAAACCGCGCGGCTCCGCCTGCGCATTCCCACGATGGACGACCTGCCGGTCTGGACCAGTCTCTACGTAGCGCATTTCGACGAACGGAACGGCGGCGCGGAACGGGCGTGGGAGGAGTTCAACTACTACACCGCAGGCTGGCTGCTGCACGGCCACGGCATGTGGTGCGTGGAGCGCAAGTCGGACGGCGCGGCGATCGGCTTCGTGCTGCTCGGCCTCGAATGGTCCGACGACGAGCCGGAGCTCGGCTACATGCTCGTCGACGCCGCGCAGGGCCAGGGCTTCGCCACCGAGGCGGTGACGGCGGCGCGGGACCACGCGATGGCCCTGTTCGGCCCCGGCGGCTTCGTCAGCTACATCGATCCCGACAACGCGGCGTCCGAGGCGATGGCGACCCGGCTCGGCGCCGAGCGCGACCGCGCCGAGGAAGCGCGCGTGCTGAAGGAAGAAGGCGAAGACGTCCACATCTGGCGCCACGGAGTTCCCGCATGACCGCCCGCCTCGCCGATACCCCGGTGCTGACGACCGAGCGGCTGACCATCCGCGCGCCCGAGGCGTCGGACATCGACGCCTTCATCGCCTTCGCCACCCACGAACGCGCGCGCTTCATCGGCGGCGGGGCCGAGACGACGCCGGGGCAGGCCTGGCGCATCTTCGCGATCCTGTCGGGGCACTGGCACCTGCGCGGCTACGGCACCTTCGTCTACGCCGAGCGCGGCACCGGGCGGCCGATCGGCTCCGCCGGGCCGTGGCACCCCGGCAACTGGCCGGAGCAGGAGCTTGGCTGGACCGTCTGGGGCGCGGGCGACGAGGGCCGGGGCTACGCGCACGAGGCGATGCTGGCGATCCGCGACCACGCCTTCGGGGCGCTCGGCTGGACCACGGCGGTCAGCTACATCGACCCGGCCAACACCCGCTCCATCGCGCTGGCCGAACGGCTCGGCTGCACGCTCGACCCCGATGCGCCGGTGCCCTACTCGGACGAACCCACGCTGGTCTACCGCCACCCCGCGCCGGGGACCGCGGCATGATCCCGACCCTGACCACCGAGCGCCTGACGATGCGCGCGCCGCGCCTGTCGGATTTCGACACCTACGCCGAGTTCCGCGCCTCGGACCGCGCGTCCTTCGTCGGCGGGCCGAACACGCGCCGGGAGGCCTGGCAGCAGATCTGTGCCATCGCCGGGCAATGGGCGCTGCGCGGTTACGGCCGCTGGCTGGTCGCGGACCGCGAGACCGACGCGCCGCTCGGCGTGGTCGGCATCCATCACCCCGAGGAATGGCCCGAGGCCGAGATCGGCTGGTCGATGTTCGCCGCCGGCGAGGGCCGGGGTCTCGCGCAGGAGGCCGCGCTGGCCAGCCGCCGCTACGCCTACGAGACGCTCGGCCGGACCACCATCATCAGCCTGATCGACCCGGCCAACACGCGCTCCGTCGCGCTTGGCAGGCGGATGGGCTGCCGGCCTGACGGCACCTTCGAGCACGAGGTGTTCGGCACCATGCACGTCTGGCGGCATCCGGGGCCGGGCGAAGCGACCACCACGGAGACCGCATGACCGACAAATCCCCCCACGCCATGCTCGATCCGGTGGAACGCGCCGCCGCGCTGCTGGCCGACCACCGGGCCTCGATCGACCGGCTCGACGCGATCCTCGTCTACACGCTCGGCGAGCGGTTCAAGCACACCCAGGCTGTCGGGCGGCTGAAGGCCGACCACGAGCTGCCGCCGTCGGACCCCGCCCGCGAGGCCGCCCAGATCGCGCGCCTGGAGGCGCTGGCGCTGGAGGCCGACCTCGACCCCGAATTCGCCAAGAAGTTCCTGCGGTTCGTCATCCAGGAAGTGATCCGGCACCACGAGCAACACCAGGAAAACGGGGCCTGACGGCCCGTTGAGAAATCGGGGCCTTCCCGCCCCGCAACGCCATCGAACAGGAGATACGACATGGCAATGAAGATCCGACTGGCCCGCGGGGGCTCCAAGAAGCGCCCGTTCTACCGCATCGTCGCGGCCGACAGCCGCATGCCGCGGGACGGCCGCTACATCGAGAAGCTCGGCACCTACAACCCGCTCCTGCCGAAGGACAGCGAGGACCGGATCAAGATGGACATGGAGCGCGTGCAGCACTGGCTCGACCAGGGCGCGCAGCCGACCGACCGCGTGAGCCGCTTCCTCGAAGCCGCGGGCGTGGCCGAGAAGAAGGAGCGCGCCAACATGAAGAAGGCCGAGCCGGGCAAGAAGGCCCAGGAGCGCGCCGCCGAGAAGGCCGAGAAGGAAGAGGCCGCGAAGGCCGCCGCCGCAGAGGCCGAGGCCGCACCGGCCGCGGAAGAGGCCCCCGTGGAGGAGCCTGCGACCGAGGACGCACCCGCCGAGGAAGCGGCGGCCGAGGAAGCGCCCGCCGAGGAGGCAGCCGCCGCCGAGGACGAAGAAAAGGCCGAGTGATGGCGTTCTGGATCGGCGTCGCCCATGCGCGCCAGGTCGCCATCGCGCGGGAGGGCGGGTTCGTCGCCTTCTCGCACGGTCGCGAGGCGGCGGCGCGCAGGCTGTCGCCGGGCGACCGGGTGATCTGGTACGCCCCGCGCGACGAATTCGAGGGCGCGCCGGTCCAGGCCTTCGTGGCCCATGCCACCGTCACGGGCGAGACGCCCGTGCAGAAGCACTACGGCGACCGCGGGCTCGAAGGCTGGACCCGCGACGCCGCCTATGACGAGGTGACGGAGGTGCCGGTGCGGCCGCTTCTCGACGCCCTGTCCTTCGTCGCCGACCCCGCGCACTGGGGCATGGCGTTCCGCCGCGGCCAGTTCGAGATCCCCGGCGAGGACTACCGCCTGATCGCGGGCCGGATGCTTGAGGGCGCGCCGTGTTCCGGCTGATCCGCCTTCTCGTGCTGCTCGCGGTCGCCTTCTTCGCCGGCATGATCGCGGAACGCGCCCACCAGCGCGATCTCTGCGCCCGGTCCGGCGGGGTCTGGCTGCGCGCCGGGCTCTGCGGCACGGCGGAGTAGGCCGGTGCTGCTGGCCGCGCTCCTCCTGCTGATGCTGGCCGCCGCGCTGTTCTGGCGCGGGCACCGGCGCATCGCGATCGCGCTTGCCGCGGTCACTCTGCTGACGGGGGGCGCGATCTGGGCCATCCTCGTCATCGAATCCACGCCGACGGAGGTGCCGGATGTCTGACCGTGTCTGCGTCGGGGCCATCGCCGGGGCCTTCGGGGTCCGCGGCGACGTGCGGCTGAAGAGCTTCTGCGCCGAGCCCGAGGCGATCGCGGGTTACGGCCCGCTCTGGACGGAGGACGGCAGCCGCAGCTTCACCGTGACGCTGACCGGCGCGATCAAGGGCGGGCTGGCGGCGAAGCTGTCGGGCGTGCCGACGAAGGAGGCCGCCGACGCGCTGCGGGGCACGAGGCTCTATGCCGACCGCACCGCCCTGCCCACCCTGCCCGACGACGAGTTCTACCACGCCGACCTGATCGGCCTCGACGTCCGCGACACCGGCGGCGGCGATCTCGGCCGGGTCGCGGCGGTCCTGAACCACGGCGCAGGCGACCTGCTGGAGGTCCGGCCGAAGCAGGGCAAGCCGGTACTGGTGCCGTTCACGCTGGCCGTCGTGCCGACCGTGGACCTGTCGGCGGGGCTGGTGATCGTGGACCCGCCCGAGGGGCTATTCGACGACGGCGACTGAGACCGCCGCCCCGCTTCCATGCTATGATCGGGTCATTGCATGGAGGAGGAGGGTGCCATGACCAAGGTCCTGAAATGCGGAAGCCTGATGCCGGGCTGCGATTTCGTCGCCAAGGGCGAGAGCGAGGACGAGATCCTCGCGCAGGCGGCGAAGCACGCGAAGGAGGCGCACGGCCTCGATCCCACGCCAGAACTGGTGGAGAAGGTCCGGGGCGCGATCACCGAGACCTGAGGGCCGAAGGAACTTCCGCAGGGGACGACCCGTTAGGGATGCAATGATTCCAACGGAGAATTCCCATGCTCGAGATCCTTCTCATCCTTCTCGTGATCGCCGCGATTGCCGGCATGTTCGGCATGACCCGCGTGTCCGGCATGGCACTGACGGGCGTCCGCATCATCATCGTGGTGGCGCTGGTGCTGTTCCTGCTGGTGCTGGTCGGCGTGATCGGGCTGGCGGCCTGACCCGCCCCGCCCGCGACGCTACTTCCGGAGCCGCCAGCCGGTCCGGAAGATCCACCAGATCACTGCGAGGCAGATCGCGGTGAAGGCGACGATGGCGATCAGGCTCAGCCCGATCGCCACGTCGGCCTCTCCGAAGAACGACCAGCGGAAGCCCGAGATCAGGTAGACCACCGGGTTAAAGAAGGTCACCGTCTGCCAGAACGGCGGCAGCATCGAGATCGAGTAGAACGAGCCGCCGAGGAACACGAGCGGCGTGATGAGCAGGAGCGGCACGAGCTGCAGCTGCTCGAAGTTCTTCGCCCATATCCCGAGGATGAAGCCGAGCAGGCTGAAGCTGATGCAGGTCAGAACGAGGAAGGCCAGCATCGCCACCGGGTGCTCGATCCTGAGATCGACGAAGAAGAACGCCGTGCCGAGGATGATGAGCCCGATCACCAGCGACTTCGTCGCCGCCGCCAGGACGTAGCCCGCCGTCACCTCCAGGAACGAGACCGGTGCGGAGAGAAGTTCGTAGATCGTGCCGACGAATTTCGGGAAGTAGATGCCGAAGGACGCGTTCGACACCGACTGCATCAGCACCGTCAGCATGATGAGCCCGGGCACGATGAAGGCGCCGTATTCCACGCCCTCCACCTCCTCGATCCGGCTGCCGATGGCGGCGCCGAAGACGACGAAGTAGAGCGAGGTGGAAATCACCGGCGAGACGATGGAACCCCAGACGGTGCGCAGGGTGCGCGCCATCTCGAACCGGTAGATCGCGGCGACCGCCATCAGGTTCATGCCCCGTCCTCCGCGATCAGGTCGACGAAGATCTCCTCGAGCGAGGACTGCGTCGTCTCGACGTCCGACACCCTCAGCCCCGAGGCCTGCACGCCGGTCAGAAGCCGGACGATGCCCGTGCGTTCCGCCTGCCGGTCGTAGGTGTAGAGCAGCGCGGTGCCGCCATCGACGAGGTCGAGTGCGTGGTGCGACAGGTCCGGGGGGATCTCGTCGATCGGCTCGGCCAGCTCGATCTTCAGCTCCTTCCGGCCCATGCGCTTCACCAGCGCGCCGGTTTCCTCCACCAACAGGATGTCCCCGCGCGAGATCACGGCGATGCGGTCGGCCATCGCCTCGGCCTCCTCGATGTAGTGGGTGGTCAGGATGATGGTCACGCCATCGGCCTTCAGCTTGCGCATCGCCTCCCACATCTCGCGGCGCAGTTCCACGTCGACGCCCGCCGTGGGTTCGTCGAGGAACAGGACGCGGGGTTCGTGGCTCAGCGCCTTGGCGATCAGCACCCGGCGCTTCATGCCGCCGGACAGCTCGATCACCTTGCTGTCCTTCTTGTCCCACAGCGACAGGAGCCGCAGGACCCGTTCCATCACCGCGTCGTCGCGGCGCTTGCCGAACAGCCCGCGCGAGAAGCTGACCGTGTTCCAGACCGTCTCGAACGGCTCCAGGAAGGTTTCCTGGGGCACCAGCCCGATCAGCGCGCGGGCGGCGCGGTAGTCGTCGCGGATGTCGTGGCCGCCGACCGTGACGGTACCCTTCGTCGGCACGGCGATGCCGCAGATCGCCGAGATCAGCGTCGTCTTGCCCGCGCCGTTCGGCCCGAGCAGCGCGAGGATCTCGCCTTCCTCGATGTCGAGCGACACGTCGTTCAGCGCGACGAAGCCGTTGTCGTAGGTCTTGCCGAGACCGGCGACCGAAAGGATGGGGGCCAAGGTGGGTCTCCTCTTCGACGGCGGAGCCTAGCGCCGCGCCGCGCCGCTGCAACCCCTCGCCGCTTGCGGCGGGCGGGACGGGTGGATAGGACGGGGCGTTTCCAACCGGCGGCCCGAGCATGACCGAGGACAAACCCAGATCCCACGGGCGGCTCGCGATTTCCGCCAGCCGCCAGCCCCGCAGCCTGATGGACGGCCCGCCGAGGCTGGCGAAGGCATGGACGGCGAAGGTGCTGACCCTGTTCCCGCAGGCCTTCCCCGGCGTGCTCGGCGCGTCCCTGACCGGCAAGGCGTTGCAGGAGGGGCTGTGGGCGCTGGAAACGGTGGACCTGCGCGGCTTCGGGATCGGTCGGCACCGGTCGGTCGACGACACGCCCGCGGGCGGCGGCGCGGGGCTGGTGATGCGCGCCGACGTGATCGGCCCGGCGCTGGAGGAAGCCGCGATCGGCACCCCCGGCCCGGCGGAATGGCCCCGTCTCTACCTCTCGCCGCGCGGTCGGCCGTTCCGGCAGGCGGATGCCGCCCGGCTCGCGCAGGCGCGGGGCGTCACCATGCTGTGCGGCCGGTTCGAGGGCGTGGACGAGCGGGTGATCGAGCATTTCGGGCTGGAGGAAGTGTCGCTCGGCGATTTCGTCCTGACCGGCGGCGAGATCGCGGCGCAGGCGATGCTGGACGCGACCGTGCGGTTGATCCCCGGCGTGCTCGGCAACGCCGCGTCGGTCGAGGACGAGAGCTTTTCCGACGGGCTGCTGGAACACCCGCAATACACGCAGCCGCGGGTCTGGAACGGCCGCGCGATCCCCGACGTGCTGCTGTCCGGCAACCACGGCGAGATCGCGAAGTGGCGGCGGGCGGAGGCCGAGCGGATCACGCGCGACCGGCGGCCCGACCTGTGGGACGCATGGCAACGCCGGTCGCGGGAATGACCCCGCGCCTGTCGATGCGCCGGGCCGCCGAAACCGATCTGCCGGCGATCCTGCGGCTGCTCGCCGATGACGATCTCGGCCGCGAACGGGACGACCCGGACGACGCGGGCGATCCGGCCTACCGCGCCGCGCTCGCGGCGATCGACCGCGATCCGAACCAGCTCCTGGCGGTCGCGGAACTGGACGGCGCGGTGGTCGGCACGCTGCAACTGACCTTCCTGCCCGGCCTGTCGAACCGCGGCGCGTGGCGCTGCATGGTCGAGGCCGTGCGGGTCGACGCGGCCCAGCGCGGGCAGGGCCTCGGAGCGGAGATGATGGACTGGGCGGTGTCGCGGGCGAGGGCGCGGGGCTGCGCGACGGTGCAGCTCGGCTCGCACCTGTCGCGGGAGGCCGCGCATCGGTTCTACGAGCGGATCGGCTTCGTCCGCAGCCACGCGATGTTCAAGAAGTCGGTTTGAGGTGTGACGCGATCGCGTGTCCGAGATGGGGGCCGTTACGCGCTGAACTCGCGATGAGCCGCGCCATCGACGGGCTGCGGTGCGGCGATCTGTTCGCTCGGCTGCAGCGGTTTATCCATCGAGGTCTGGAATAGTCCTGGGCTAGGTCCAGGCGTCACCAAATCGCCGGACCGGCGGGGCGACCCGTCGATGGCGCGGCGGCCTTCGGCCTTGTCCCGCGCTCCGGGACCCGGCCGGATAGGATCAGCCCCCACGAATCCCCTTGATCGCTACGCCCGCCGCGCCTATACGGGCCCGCGTCCGGGGCCGATGCGGCCATCCGGACCCTCTGTCTGTTGCCAATCCGCGGACCTTCGGCGCGGCGCTCGGCACCGGGCGGGAGCCAGCAAAGCGGCTCCGATCTCTGGCGGGCGCCCCCGGACGGGAACGCGGCGGACCCGGTCGAAGACCAGAGCTCTCGGGTGCACGAGACATCTTCGCGGACCGAACCGCGAGCAGCATAGGAGACAGGCCCGATGGACCTGATCGCACAACTGGAGGCCGAGCAGATCGCCGGTCTCGCCAAGGACATCCCGGACTTCAAGCCCGGCGACACCGTCCGCGTCGGTTACAAGGTGACCGAAGGCACCCGCAGCCGGGTGCAGAACTACGAAGGCGTCTGCATCTCGCGCAAGAACGGCTCCGGCATCGCCGGCTCGTTCACGGTGCGGAAGATCTCCTTCGGCGAGGGCGTGGAGCGCGTGTTTCCGCTGTACTCCACCAACATCGAATCGATCACCGTGGTCCGCCGCGGCAAGGTGCGGCGCGCCAAGCTGTACTACCTGCGCGCGCGCCGGGGCAAATCGGCCCGGATCGCGGAAGACACCACCTACAAGGCCAAGGACTCGGCCGAAGCCGGGGCATGAGGAGAGGCGCGATGAAAAAGGACATCCATCCCGACTACCACCTCATCGAGGTCAAGATGACCAACGGCGACGTGGTGCAGATGAAATCGACCTGGGGCTCGGAAGGCGACACCCTGTCGCTCGACGTCGACCCGACGGTTCACCCGGCCTGGACCGGCGGCTCGTCCCGCCTGATGGACACCGGCGGCCGCGTGTCCCGCTTCCAGAAGAAATACGAGGGCCTCGGGTTCTGAACCCCCGCCCCTTCGACGTGACAGGAAATGCCGCCCCCCGGGCGGCATTTCGCGTTTCGGGGGGGGCGGGTCAGCCGTGCAGGTCGGCGCTGTCGCGCGGGGCCTCGTTGCGCCGGGTCATGCCGTAGTCGCGGATGACGCCGGCGACGCGCAGGCGGTAGTCGCGGAACAGCCGCGCCCGGCCGCGGGCCTGGGCATGGCGATGAGCGGCGAGGTTCCGCCAGCGGGTTAGAGCGGCCTCGTCCTCGAACACCGAGATCGACAGCATCTTGCCGGGATCGGTCAGGCTCTGGAACCGATCGACCGAGACGAAGCCCTCGATCTCCTGCAGGTGCGGGCGCAGCTCCGCGGCGAGATCGAGATAGGCATCGCGCTGGCCCTCGGCGGGCCATACCTCGAAGATGACGGCGATCATGACTGGTCCTCCCGCGGGGAAATCTCCGCGGGAGGACCGGCCGTTGCAAGCATGAAGGACGCGGCCCCGCCCGGGCCGCGGATGTCGCCGCCGATCAGGGCGTCGGCGTGGGGAAGGTGGTCTGGATCTGGATGCCGCTCAGGACGGCTGCGGTATCGGCGGAGGCATCGCTGACGCCGCCATTGATGACGGTTTGCGCGGCGAGGCCGAGCATGACGATTCCACCGGTCAGGACTACCCAATCAACAGTTACCGCACCGGACTCATCGACAAGAAACTTACGCATCGTGGGTCTCCCGGACTTGGTTGTTAGTATCTTGTTAACCGTGGAGAATGTCCGCACCGGGACGGCAGGGGACAAATTGCGCGGCGGGTTTGCGCCGGAAATGCGACCTTGTTCAGGGGCCGCGATCAATCGCCCACGCGGCACCGGATCACGCACGCGACCGCGGCCAATCCGCGCCCGCCGGGGTAGTCAGCGGGACTGCGCATCGACACCCCGGCCCGCAGGCCGAATCCCCCGCGTCATGCCCCCTTTTCGTGCTTAACAGAAGGTAAAGCGCTATATATAGTTGCGCAAATCACGGTCGGACAACGGTCGGACGCAGGCGAAGGGGGCGCGGGCAGTGGCGCATATCATCGTGCTCGGGAACGAGAAGGGCGGGTCGGGGAAGTCGACCACGGCGATGCATGTCGCCACGGCGCTGGTGCGGCAGGGTCACGTGGTCGGGGCGCTGGACCTCGACCTGCGGCAGCGCAGTTTCCACCGCTACATCGAGAACCGGATGGCCTCGAACGCCAATCGCGGGCTGAACCTGCCGATGCCGCTGCTGATGGAGCTGCCGGCGCTGGACGAGACCGCGCTCGCCCCCGGAGAAAACATCTACGATCAACGCCTTACCGCCGCCGTCGCGGACCTGGAGCCGCGCTGCAACTTCATCGTGATCGACTGCCCCGGTTCCCACACGCGCCTGAGCCAGGTCGCCCACAGCCTGGCCGATACGCTGGTCACGCCGATGAACGACAGCTTCGTCGACTTCGATCTGCTGGCGCGGGTCGATCCGACCACGCTGGCGATCAAGGGGCCGAGCGTCTACGCGGAAATGGTGTGGCATGCCAGGCAGTTACGCGCCAAGGCGGGGCTCGCGCCGATCGACTGGGTGGTGGTCCGCAACCGGGTCGGCGCGCAGCAGATGCACAACAAGCGCAAGGTCGGCGGGGCGCTGGAGAAGCTGTCGAAACGGATCGGGTTCCGGGTCGCGCCGGGGTTCTCGGAACGGGTGATCTTCCGCGAGCTGTTCCCCTCGGGCCTGACGCTCCTGGACCTGCGGGACCTGGGCGTGGAGCGGCTCAACATATCCAACGTCGCGGCGCGGCAGGAGGTGCGAGAGCTGATGAAGGCGCTGGCCCTGCCGGGGACCGCGCCGGTCGAGTAGGCCCGCGAATTCCGACGCGCCTGTCGATTTTTCCCGACGCCGGTGTCGGAATTTTTCGACGCGGGTGTCGAAAAATCTAGGCCGGAAACCAACCAAAACATCTTGTGCGCCCCCGGTTCGCGCCTGGGGCCGGAGGGTTAACGCCCGGCGACCGCGTTAACGTTTCCAGCCGCAACCGTCGCGACGCGCGGCCGCCGGATCGGATGCTTCCTCCCCCGTTCGGACCCGTGACCGTCCCCGCCACGACCGACGCGCGGGCCGAAGAGCGGAACTCCGCCGGTTCCCGACCCGTTGAACCGGAGCATCCAAACGACACGGGAGGCCCCGATGACCTACGGCCGCTTCTTCGCGATGATCCTGACTTCGACGCTGGTGATGTTCGGGCTCATGTACCTCAACACCTACGCGTCGGGGCATGTCTTCTTCTCCGAGACGCGGGCGTGGATGGCGCTCCTGATGGGGGCGGTGATGGCGATCGTCATGCTGGCCTGGATGGCGTCGATGTACCCGAGCCGATGGGTCAACGCCGCGATCTTCGCCGGGGCGGCGGTCGTGTTCGCGCTGACGCTCTACCTCGTCCGCAGCCAGGTGACGGTGTCCGGCCTGTCCTACATGCGCGCGATGATCCCGCACCATTCCATCGCCGTGATGACCTCGACCCGGGCGGCGGTCGAGGACGACGCGCGGATCGAGAAGCTGGCCGCCGGGATCACCGGCGCGCAGCGGCGGGAGATCGCGGAGATGCGCTACCTGATCGCCGACATCGCGGCGGGCAACACGACGGCGGAGGTCTACGAGGACCCGGCCCCGGCGGAGGGCAGCGTGGAGGACGCGCTGTCGAACACGCTGCTGGCGGAACTGGACCCGGCCCCGATCCCGGCGGACCGGGCGGGCGCGCTGGCCGACGACCCCGTGCGCTGCACGTTCCGCTACACCGAGGCCGGGGAGCCCGTCCTGTGGACCGGCGAAGGCGGCGCGGGGCTGATGGCGCTGAACGGGGTGCTGGTGGCGCTGGAGGGCCCTGCAGAGGCCACGGCCGGCGGGGAGTGGACGGCGGACGGGCTGAGCATGGCGGTCACGCCGCTTGGCGACGAGGCCGGGCCGCGGGGCAATGCGGACCTCGTGTTCGCGCTGCAGGACGGGCCGAGGGTGGGCTATCGCGGGGTCTGGAGCTGCGTGACGGGCTGAGGCCCGTGTCGCGGCGAACGGCGGCGCGGCGTGGTCCGGTTTCGGGCATTTGCCCGCGCCGCCGTCGGTGCTAGGCTTGGCGGATGATGTTCATGTCCACCCGGTTTCCCCTGATCTGAACCTTCGCGCCCCAGGGCGCGGCCGAGCGTTCAGACAGTGACCGGCGCCCGCCCTGCGCGGTGCGCCCTGCGGAGACACATCATGACACCATCCCACCGGAACGGCGCGACACCGGGCCAGATCCGCGATTTTATCGACCACGGCTTCCTCAGGCTCGACAATGCCTTTCCCGCGGATCTGGCCCGGGCCTGCCTTGACGCCCTGTGGGCCCGGATCGGCCCCGATCCCCACGCACCGGAGACGTGGACGGAGCCGGTGATCCGGGTGCCTTTCATGGCATCGGAGATCTTCGACACGGCGCTCAACACGCCGCTGCTCTACCGCGCCTACGATGCGCTTGTCGGGCCGGGCCGCTGGATCCCGCCGCGACAACCAGGCGGGTTCGCGATCCGTTTTCCGTCCGACGCGGATCCCGGCGATACGGGCTGGCACGTGGATGCGAGTTTTGGCGAAGGCGCGGACTACATGGACTGGCGGGCGAACGTCACCAGCCGGGGCCGGGCGCTTCTGATGCTGGTGCTGTTTTCCGACACCGGGCCGGAGGACGCGCCGACGCGGCTGAGGGCCGGTTCGCACCGGATCGTCGCCCGAGAGTTACTGCCGCATGGCGAGGACGGCGTGAGCCTGCGGGCGCTTGCGGCCGACGGGTTCGCGACCTCGGCGTCCTGCACGGAGATCGAGGCCACCGGCGCGGCCGGGACCGTGTGGCTGTGCCACCCGTTTCTCGTCCACGCGGCGCAGCGGCATCGCGGCAGGCGGCCGCGTTTCATGGCGCAACCGGCGCTGCTGCCGGCGGGGCCGTTCGATCCGGGACTGCCGCCCTCGCCGGTGCAGGTCGCGATCCGCGAAGCCTGCGGGCTGGCGATGTGAGAAACGAAAAAGGCCCCGCGTCGCCGCGGGGCCTTTCGATTTCCTGGCCATCCGACCGGCGCTTACTCGTCTTTCTTGAGCGCCGCGCCGAGGATGTCGCCGAGGGATGCGCCGGAGTCGGACGATCCGTACTGTTCCACGGCTTCCTTCTCTTCCGCGATCTCGCGGGCCTTGATCGAGAGGCCGAGGCGGCGGGTCTTCGAATCCACGTTGGTGACGCGGACATCGACGTGGTCGCCGACCTGGAAGCGCTCGGGGCGCTGTTCGGCACGGTCACGGCTGAGGTCCGAGCGGCGGATGAAGGACTTCATGCCCTCGTAGACCACCTCGATCCCGCCATCCTCGATCGCCGTCACCTCGACGGTGATGATCGAGCCGCGCTTCACGCCGTCGACCGCATCCGCGAACGGATCGCCTTCGACCTGCTTGATCGAGAGCGAGATACGCTCCTTGTCGGTGTCGACCTCGGTGACCACGGCCTTCACGACGTCGCCCTTGCGGTAGTCGCCGATCACGTCCTCGCCCCGGCCTTCCCAGGTCAGGTCGGAGAGGTGGACCATGCCGTCGATGTCGTTGTCGAGACCCACGAACAGTCCGAACTCGGTGATGTTCTTGACCTCGCCCTCGACCACGGTGCCCTCGGGGTGGGTCTCCGCGAAGACCTCCCACGGGTTGCGCATGGTCTGCTTGAGGCCGAGCGACACGCGGCGCTTGGCGCTGTCGATCTCGAGCACCATGACCTCGACCTCCTGGGAGGTGGAGACGATCTTGCCCGGATGGACGTTCTTCTTGGTCCAGGACATCTCGGAGACGTGGACAAGGCCCTCGACCCCCGGCTCCAGCTCCACGAAGGCGCCGTAGTCGGTGATGTTGGTGACGCGGCCGGTATGCACCGATTCCAGCGGAAACTTGGCTTCGACCGTGTCCCACGGATCGTCCTGGAGCTGCTTCATGCCCAGGCTGATGCGGTGGGTTTCCTTGTTGACCTTGATGACCTGCACCTTGACGGTCTCGCCGATCGACAGGATTTCCTTCGGGTCGTTGACGCGGCGCCAGGCCATGTCGGTGACGTGCAGGAGGCCGTCGACACCGCCGAGGTCCACGAACGCACCGTACTCGGTGATGTTCTTGACCACGCCGTCGACGACATCGCCCTCGGTCAGCTTGCCGATGACCTCGGCGCGCTGCTCGGCGCGGGATTCTTCGAGGATGGCGCGGCGCGACACGACGATGTTGCCGCGGCGGCGATCCATCTTGAGGATCTGGAACGGCTGCTTGAGGCCCATGAGCGGGCCGGCGTCGCGCACCGGGCGGACATCGACCTGGGAGCCGGGCAGGAACGCCACGGCGCCGCCGAGGTCGACGGTGAAGCCGCCCTTGACGCGGCCGAAGATCGCGCCCTCGACGCGGGCCTCGTCGGCATATGCCTTCTCGAGACGGTCCCAGGCGGCTTCGCGCCGGGCCATTTCGCGGCTGAGGACGGCCTCGCCGCGGGCGTTCTCGACGTTGCGGAGATAGACCTCGACCTCGTCGCCCACCTCGATCTCGGGGGCTTCGCCGGGGTTCGCGAATTCCTTGAGGTCGACGCGGCCTTCCATCTTGTAGCCGACGTCGATGATGGCCTGTCCCGCCTCGATGGCGATGACCTTGCCTTTGACAACGGACCCTTCGTCGGGCGTGTCGATCTCGAAGCTTTCGTTCAGGAGGGCTTCGAATTCCTCCATGGATGCGCCAGCGCTCATCTGTGGATCGTTTCCTTATCTCTTCGATTTGACAGGCCGGGCGGTTGGTTCCGCCGGTCTTTGGTGAGTTGGTCGGCACGGGGCCCGGAAAAACGACAAAGGGCCGGGGGACCCGACCCTGCTCGTTGCTCCGTGGCTTTGCGCCTTCTCGACGGGCGGGTCTATACCGCGCGCGGGGGCGAAGCGCAAGCGGCACCGCCGGGGCGCCCGCGGATACCAAATGACAAGAATTGACGCCAAATGAGAAACAATCTGTCGTCATATATGCCACAATGCGCAAAAACCTTGACAAAAGGACAGGTGGAACCCCGTAGACCGAAAGGTAAATTCGTCTATGATTGTCGCAGTTGGAACGACCGGCAGGGATCTCATCCTGTTTCGACGTTCGAGCGAAATTGAGAGGGACGATCAGCGGTTCCGGTTTCACTGCCGGGCCGTTCAACGGGGACACTGCACCGGGGTGGCGGCGGACAGGCGGCCTATCGCGCAGAACGCGCGCCCGGCAATGCAAACAAACAACGTGTGATGAGTTCAAGAATGTCGATGATGGTACAACTGGCGCATCTTCGCGATGTGCTGCACGAGATGGAGCAGAACCTCGGGTTCGAGGGGCTCACCCGCAAGGAGCGGGATATCCTGCTTGCGTTCTACGCCAACGCCTCGCTGAGCGAGGATTTCGGTTTCGTCAGTTCCACCGACCGGGTGCGGTCGCACCCGACGCTGGAATCGGTGTCGCAACCGACCTTCCACCGCGCCCTGCGCCGCCTGCTGGAACGCGGGATGGTGGAACGGCGCGACGGTCTGCCGGCGGGCATGTACGCGATCCCGTCGGACCAGCCGCTGGCCAGCGTCGCCTGACACGGATCAGGGCCGGCCGGCCCCGACCAGCCTGACAGCCTCGGCCACGGCGGCCTCGATCGAGAGCGTCGTCGTGTCCAGCAGCGTCGCGTCCGGTGCCGCCACAAGCGGCGCCGTGGCGCGGGCGCTGTCGCGCGCGTCGCGGGCGCGGACATCGGCCAGCACGTCCTCGTACTCCGCGGCGATGCCGCGGCCGGTCAGTTCCGCGAACCTGCGTTCGGCGCGGGTTTCCGGGCTCGCGGTCACGAACAGCTTCACCCGTGCGTCGGGGCAGATCACCGTGCCGATGTCGCGGCCGTCGAGCACCGCGCCGCCTGCGCGCGCGGCGAAGGCGCGCTGGAAGTCCACGAGCGCGGCCCGCACCTCGGGGATCACCGCGACCTTCGAGGCCGCGTCCGCGATCTCGGGGCGACGGAGCGCGTTCTCGTCCGCCAGGTCGTCGGGGGCGAGCGCGGCGGCGGCGTCCTCGGGGCGTTCGCCGGCGAGCATCCGGCGTCCGACGGCGCGATAGAGCAGGCCGGTGTCGAGATGGGCGAAGCCGAAATGCGCCGCCACCGCCCGCGCGATGGTCCCCTTCCCCGCCGCCGCCGGCCCGTCGATCGCCACGCAGAATGCCATGTTGCCCCTCGTCTTCCGTGCGGGGGCCTGTCTAGCCCGGGACGGGGGCGGCGTCATCCCCGGGGTGACGGGGTGTCGTGCCGGGGGGGCGGGAAGGCGATGCGCCGAGGGCCAGGAAACCGAGGGTGCGGAGAAGAGAGCCGCGCATCGGCGGGCCGCGGTGCGGCGATCCAACCGTCAGGCTGCAGCGGTTTATCTTGCAAGGTCAGGAGGAGCGGGGAGCGAGGTCCAAGCGTCACCAAATCGCCGTGCCGGGGGGCGGCCCGGCGATGCGCGGCGGCCTGCGGCCTGTATTCCGCGCGGATGTGGAACGGATACGAGGATGCCTTGTCCAATTCTCGAAGGGCCAATTCTGTCCGCACCTGTCGGGGCGCGGACCGTCATGCTTACAACATTTCTCCGACATGACGCGCTGCGCCCTTCGGCCATGGTTCCGCGCTGGTGCGGAGCGGCTTAGCCCCCTACCGCACCATCGTCGTCAGCGCCGGGTCCTCGCCGTCGGCCTTCGGCACATCGCCCTCGATCTCGTAATACGCCCCCTTGTCGGCGCAGAAGATGTGCCCGGCCAGCCGCACCCCCGGATCGCCGTCGAGCGTGCCGGCGAAGATCGACAGGTGGCTGCCCGGGCCGTCCCAGAACAGGTTCGACCCGCAGACCCCGCAGAAGCCGCGCCGCGCGGTTTCGGACGAGGCGTACCAGGTCACCGCGCCGTCGATCTCCACCGACCCGCGCGGGGCGGAGGTGGCGGCGACGTGGTGGCCCGAGGTCTTGCGGCACTGGGTGCAGTGGCAGGCGATGACCGGGCGCAGCGGGCCGGTCACGCGGTAGCGGACCGCGCCGCAGAGGCACGACCCGGCGGCGGTCACGGCTCGATCTCCGGCCCGCTCCGGCCCTGCGCGTAGCAGGGCAGCGCCTCGCCCGCGCGGTAGTAGTCGCCGCGGTCGGCGTAGAAGATGTGGCCGTCCATCCTGAGCCCCGTCTCGCCGTCGAGCGCGCCGGCCATCAGGTAGACGAGGCCGTCGTATTCCTCCCAGAACAGGTAGCTGCCGCAGTCGGGGCAGAAGCCGCGCCGCGCGGCCTCGGAACTGCGGTACCATTTCACCTCGCCCGTCACCGCCACGCTGTCCCAGGGCGCGGGGACGGCGGCGGCGTAGTGACCGGTGATCTTGCGGCATTGCGTGCAGTGGCAGGCGGTGACGGGGCCAAGCTCCGCCGTCACGCGGTAGCGGATCGCGCCGCAAAGGCAGGAGCCGTCATGCATCGTCCGCCCTCCGGTAGACCTGGAACACCGAGTTCTCGCCGCCATCGGGGGTCGGCAGGCGCATCAGCACCGACATCGTGGTGCCATCGGCGGAGACGCGGCGGGTGGCGATCTGCGACCGGTTGCCCGCCATCCGCGCCTCGGACGACAGCACGCGGTCGCTTTCGGCGGTGACCGAGAAGCTTTCCACCCCCGGCGCGTCGCTTTCCACCATCGTCCCGTCCGCGGGCGCGGCGAAGCCGGTGTGGAAGCTTTGGCCGTCGGCATCGGTCCAGTCGATGGTGAAGCGGATCTGCGCGCCGTCGCGGTCGATGGCGTAGCGGCCGGAGACCGGCGGCTGGCCGATGTCGTAGTGGCAGAGTTCGGGCACGAGATCCCAGACGCCGAGCCAGCGGGTCATGCCCCCGCCCCCCGGAACGCCGCGCCGAGCCGTTCCATCAGCGGCACGAAGACCGGGAAGGAGGTGACGATCGGCCCGGCGTCGTCGATCCCGACCGGCGCCCGCGCGGCCATGCCGAGGCAGAGGAAGGACATCGCGATCCGGTGGTCGAGATGGGTGGCGCAGGTGGCCCCGCCCGCGACGCTGCCGGGGCCGTTGCCGGTGACGATCCACCAGTCCTCGCCATCCTCGACCGTCACGCCGTTCGCCCGCAACCCATCGGCCATCGCCGCGATCCGGTCGCTTTCCTTGACCCGCAACTCCTTCACCCCGCGCATCACCGTGCGGCCGGTGGCGTTGGCCGCGACCACCGACAGGATCGGGTATTCGTCGATCATGCTGGCGGCGCGCTCCGGCGGCACCTCGATCCCCTTCATGTCGGGCGAGAACTTCGCGCGCAGGTCCGCGACCGGCTCGCCGCCCTCCTCGCGCTCGTTCTCGTAGGCGAGATCCGCGCCCATCTCGCGAAGCGTGGTGAAGAGCCCCGCCCGCGTGGGGTTGAGGCCGATGCCCGGCACCAGCACCTCCGACCCCTCCGTGATGAGCGCGGCGCAGACCGGGAAGGCGGCGGAGGACGGGTCGCGCGGCACGGCGATGGTCTGCGGTTTCAGTTCCGGCTGGCCCGTCAGCGTGATGACGCGGCCCTCGGGCGTGACCTCGGTCGAGACCTCGGCGCCGAAGCCGCGCAGCATGCGTTCGGTGTGATCGCGGGTCGCCTCGGCCTCGATCACGACGGTCTCTCCGGGCGCGTTGAGCCCCGCGAGCAGGACCGCGGATTTCACCTGCGCGGACGGCACCGGCGTGGCGTAGCGGACCGGCAGCGGATCGGCCGCGCCGATGATCGTGAGCGGCAGCCGCCCGCCGGAGCGGCCGTAGCTCCGCGCGCCGAACAGCGCCAGCGGGTCGGTCACGCGGGCCATCGGCCGCTTGTTGAGGCTCGCGTCGCCGGTGAAGGTCGCGGCGATGGGCGAGGTCGCCATCGCGCCCATGATGAGCCGGACGCCGGTGCCGGAATTGCCGCAGTCGATCACCCGGTCGGGCTCCGCGAAGCCGCCGACGCCGACGCCGTGGATGCTCCACGTCCCGTCACCCTCGCGCGCGACCTCGGCGCCGAAAGCCTGCATCGCCTTCGCCGTATCCAGAACGTCCTGCCCTTCCAGCAGTCCCGTCACCCGCGTTTCGCCCACCGAAAGTGCGCCGAGGATCAGGCTCCGGTGGCTGACCGACTTGTCGCCCGGCACCTCGGCCGTGCCGGTCAGCGGGCCCGACCGGGCCGCTTCCATCGGCTGCGCTTCCCCATGCGATGACATCCCGGCCCTCCTTGTCCTTGCGCTTCGCGTAGCAAGCGCGCGGGCGGAGGGCCAGAGGTCATTCGGGTCGCTCGCCGAGCCAGACCTCGGGGTTCACCTCCGCGAGCTGCCGGAACAGGTCCTCGCCGAGGGTGTTCCTCAGCCGGAAGCAGACCGCGCGTTCGGACAGCCGTTCCTGCCGGGTCATGTAGTAGTCCGAAGCGAACAGGACGCGCGACCGCAGCCGCGCCGTGTGCTCGTCCTCCCCGGTCAGGAACACCCGCAGGAAGGGCACGAAGTCGTCGAACTGGAACAGGGTGTAGCTGATGTCGGTCCAGAGGTTGGGCCAGTCGCCGGAACAGATCAGGTCGCGGATCGCGGTCTGCCAGTTCGCCGCCCGCGCCTCGGGCGTCGGCGCGAGGCCCTCGTCGACATAGGCGCGCCAGTCCCGCGTGCCACCGAAATGCGCGAGACAGACGCGGAGCGTGGGGAATTCGCGCAGCACCGGCAGGAAGGCGCGCGGATCGGTGTAGCGGTCGGCCAGGTGCGTCGGCACGCCCTTGCCCTGCACCCCGCCGCGGGAACAATGCGACATGACCGGCAGGCCCCGCTCCGCCATCAGCGGGTAGACCTCCCGCATCAGGACCGGGTGATCGGGCGGGAAGCCGAGCCGGGGATAGAGCTTCAGCCCCTTGAAATGCAGGTCCTCGATGCAGCGCCGAACCTCGGCCGCGCCGCCCGGGCTGTCGGGGTGGATGGTGGCGAAGGGGATGATCGCTGCGGCGGTGTCGTCGGCCACGTTCAGCCGCGACAGCTCGTCGTGCTGCGCGCGGATGTCGGCCGCGACCGGGCCGTGGCCGATCGGCCCCATGTCCATCGGCAGGACGACGAAGCGGGTGTCGGACGGATACTGCTGCCGCATCGCCGCCAGCACCTCGGCCTGGCTGGCCCGGTCGCCCTCGGCCTTGAACCGGCCGAGACGGTCGAGCGTGTCGGACCACGGATGCCCGAAGAGCCGCAGCGCCGCCGCCAGCCCCGGAACAAAGCCCGGAACCGCCGACAGGAGCCGCACCGCCGGGTGCGGGTAGTGCTTCGGCACGTGGGCGTTGGTGAACAGGTGGACGTGGCAGTTGGTGATGCGGATGTCAGGCATGGGCGCTCCGGCGGCTCGTGTCGCGGGGCCGAGGCTATCACGCTGACTGCCTCCGCGTCAGTCCGGCGAAACCTCCGCGCGGCGCCGGAAGGTCAGGTAATGCGGCACCCGCCCCTCGCGCAGCGCCTTTTGCTCGTAGCGCGTGGACAGCCAGTCGCCCCAAGGCTCGCGCCAGTCGCGCGGGCCCTCGGCCAGCCACTCGAACCCGGCCTTCGGCACCTCGACCAGGGCCTGGCGGACATAGTCGGGAATGTCGGTCGCGACCCGGAACTCCGCCCCGGGCTTCAGCACGCGATGAAGCGGCCCAAGGTGTTCCTGCGTCACGAAGCGGCGGCGGTGGTGGCGCGCCTTCGGCCAGGGATCGGGATAGAGCAGGAACGCCTTCGCCACCGACCCCGCCGGCAGCACGTCCATCAGGTCGCGCGCGTCGCCGGGATGGATGCGGATGTTGTCCACGCCCGCCGCCCGGATCTTGCCGAGCAGCATGGCGACGCCGTTGATGTAGGGCTCCGCCCCGATGATCCCCGCCTGCGGATTGGCCGCGGCCTGGTGCACCATGTGCTCGCCGCCGCCGAAGCCGACCTCCAGCCAGACCTCGCGCCCGCCGAAGAGCGCATCCAGGTCCAAGGGCGCCCGCTCCGGGTTCTCCTCCCACGACACCGGCCCGGGCGACAGGCCGGCGAGGTCCTCGGCCAGGTACGCCTCCTGGCTGTCGCGCAGGTGCTTGCCGCGGCGGCGTCCGTAGAAGTTGCGATGGGGGCGTTCGGGCGTCATGGCGGGCGGTCCAGCGTCGCGGTGCGGGCGCAGGTCACGGCCCGTCTTTGTCCCCCAAGTATTCCTCGGGGGAGGGTCCGGGAGGGGGCAGACAGCCCCCTCCCGGCGTCTGTTCAGATCAAACCGCCGCCTTCAGCGCGTCCACCAGATCCGTGCGTTCCCACGAGAACCCGCCATCGGCGTCCGGCTCGCGGCCGAAATGGCCATAGGCCGCGGTGCGCTGGTAGATCGGCTTGTTCAGTTGCAGGTGCTCGCGGATGCCGCGCGGGCTGAGATCGAGGATCCGCGGGATCGCGGCCTCGATCGCGGCGTTGTCGACCTCGCCGGTGCCGTGGGTGTCGGCGTAGATCGACAGGGGCTGCGACACGCCGATGGCATATGACAGCTGGATCGTGCAGCGCTCCGCGAGGCCCGCCGCCACGACGTTCTTCGCGAGGTAGCGCGCGGCGTAGGCGGCCGAGCGGTCCACCTTGGTCGGGTCCTTGCCCGAGAACGCGCCGCCGCCGTGGGGCGCGGCGCCGCCGTAGGTGTCGACGATGATCTTGCGCCCGGTCAGCCCGGCATCCCCGTCGGGGCCGCCGATCACGAACTTGCCGGTCGGGTTGACGTGCCAGACGGTGTCCTCGGTCAGCCAGCCGTCGGGCAGGACCTCGCGGATGTAGGGCTCCACGATGGCGCGGATGTCGTCGGAGGTCTGGTCCTCGCTCTCGTGCTGGGTCGACAGCACGACCGAGGTCACGCCGACCGGCTTCCCGCCCTCGTAGCGGACCGAAAGCTGCGACTTGGCGTCGGGGCGCAGGAGCGGCTCGGCGCCGGTCTTGCGCGCCTCGGACAGGCGCTTGAGGATCTTGTGGGCATAAAGGATCGGCGCCGGCATCAGTTCCGGCGTCTCGGTCACGGCGTAGCCGAACATGATGCCCTGGTCGCCCGCGCCCTCGTCCTTGTTCTCGGCCGCGTTCACGCCCTGGGCGATGTCCATCGACTGTTCGTGCAGGAAGTTCAGGACGTGGCAGGTGTTCCAGTGGAACTTCTCCTGCTCGTAGCCGATGTCGCGGATGCAGTCGCGCGCGATCTGGCCGATGCGGCCCATGTAGTCCTTCAGGCGTTCCTGGTCGGACAGGCCGACCTCGCCGCCGATCACCACGAGCCCCGAGGTCGCGAAGGTCTCGCAGGCGACGCGGGCCTCCGGCTCCTCGGTCAGGAAGGCGTCGAGGACGGCATCGGAAATGCGGTCGCAGACCTTGTCGGGATGGCCCTCGGACACCGATTCCGAGGTGAAGATGTAATTGTCGCGCGGCATGGGGTGGTGCTCCGTTATGTCTTCCGCCCCACGCCAGGAAGCCGTTGTGGGGGGTCAGGCGGGATTACGCGGTAAACCCGGCGGATTCAATGCCTCGTTTGGCGACGCAGCGGCGCGAGGACGGCAACGATGGCCAGCAGGAGCAGGATCGCGGCCATCGGCAGGTCGCCGGTCCGGGCGTAGGGCGTGGGCGGCAGGGGCGGCGGCAGCGCCGCGTCGAGCGCTCCGGCCTCGCCGAGCGGCAGGCTCGCCAGCACATGCCCGCGCGCGTCGATCGCGGCCGACACGCCGGTATTCGCCGCCCTGAGCACCGGCAGGCCCGATTCCGCCGCCCTGAGCCGCGCCAGCGCGAGGTGCTGATACGGCCCGGACAGCCGCCCGAACCAGGCGTCGTTGGTGACGTGCAGCATCCAGTCCGGGCGGTCGACCCGGCGCAGGTACTGGGGAAAGATCGCCTCGTAGCAGATCATCGGGAACACGGTGCCGAGCCGGTCGCCGAGGTCGATCTCGCCGGGGCCGTCGCCGGGCCAGAAGCCGCCCCGCAGGGTTGCGGCGAGCCCGGACAGCCCGGCCTCGGCGGCGAGGCCGCGGGCGGGGATGTATTCACCGAAGGGCACCAGCCGGTGCTTGTCGTAGAGCGCCGTGACCTCGCCCGCGGGGTCGAGCACGGCGAGCGTGTTGCGCGCCCGGCCGCCGGGATAGCGCTGCACGCCGACGGCGACGGTGGCGCCCGAAGCGGCCTCCGCGATCGCCGCGCGCCAGGGGCCGGAGTCCTCCAGCAGGACCGGCAGCGCGGTTTCGGGCCAGACCACGAGGTCGACCGGCGGGCCGCCGGCGGTCAGCGACAGGCCGCGGTCGAAGAACACCGGGATCATGTCGGGCCGCCACTTCAGGTCCTGCGCCGCGTTCGGCTGCACCAGCCGCACCACCGGCGCGTCCGGTCCCGCGACCGGCCCGCGCGGTTCCGGCAGGAAGGTCAGCGGCAGGGCCAGCGCGGCGAGAAGCCCCGCGGCCGCGAGATGACGGCGGGCCATCGAGAGCGCGGCGAGCGCGGCGGCGGCCGCCAGCACCAGCGCGTTCAGCAGGTGCGGGCCGCCGATGGCCGAGAGCGCAAGCGCGGGCGTGTCGATCAGGATGTGGCCGGGATGAGCCCAGGGAAAGCCCGACATGACGTAGGCGCGGACCAGTTCGGCCAGTGCCAGCAGCGCCGCGAAGGCCGCGATGCGGGCCGGGCCGGGGGCGATCCGGCGGACGCCGAGCCCGGCGGCGAGCCAGAACAGCGCCATGCCGCCGGCCATGCCGATCAGCCCCGCGGGCGCGAGCCAGCCGAACACCTCCGGCTCCACCAGGAAGGGTTCCACGATCCAGTGCAGGGCGGCGGCGAAGTGGCCGGCGCCGAAGCACCACGCCACGCGGCCCGGCCGCGCCGCCGTCGCCACCAGCGCGATCCCGGCGGAAAACGCCACCAGCGACAGGAGCCAGAGCCCGAACGGCGCCTGCCCGAGCCCGGCCAGAAGCCCGGCGACGAGCGCGAACAGCGCCGGGCGCGGCGGCGGGGTCGCGGCCGGACGCGTCATGCGGTGCCGCTGCCCCTGCCCGTCACTCCGCCGCGCGGTCCCGCGGCATCCGCAGACGCAGGCGCTTGATCCGGCGCGGATCGGCGTCCACGACCTCGATCTCCGCGCCGGAGGGATGCGGGATCACCTCGCCGCGCGCGGGCACGCGGCCGGTGAGCATGAACACGACGCCGCCGAGCGTGTCGACGTCGTCGTCCTCCAGCCCCTCGGTCAGGTTGATCCCGGTCTCGGTCTCGAACTCGTCGAGCGGCGCGCGGGCGAGCGCGAGGTAGTTGCCCGTGGTCTCGCGCATCCAGGGCTGGTCCTCCTCGACGTCGTGCTCGTCCTCGATCTCGCCGATGACCTGTTCGATCAGGTCCTCGATGGTCAGGAGCCCGTCGACGCCGCCGTACTCGTCGATCACCAGCGCCATGTGGGTGCGATCGGTCTGCATCTTCTGCAAGAGCACCCCGATCGGCATCGACGGCGGCACGTAGAGCAGCGGCCGCAGCATCCGCTTCAGGTCGAAGTCCTTGCCGGTGCCGTTGAAGCCGTGGCTGAGCGCGACGTCCTTGAGGTGGACCATGCCGAGCGGATGGTCGAGCGTGCCGTCGTAGACCGGCAGCCGGGTGTTGCCGCTTTCGCGGAACACGGCCACGAGGTCCGGCAGGCTGATGTCGGAGGGAACCGCGGTGATTTCCGCCCGCGGGATCGCGACGTCGTAGACGCGCAGCTTCCGCAGGTTGGATATGCCGAAGATCGGGCCGGAGCCGTTGGCGGCCTGGCCCGAGCCGGCATCGTCGCCGTCTTCGCCGCCCTCGGTGGTTTTCTCGGATCCGAAGAGCCAGCCCAGGATCCCGGGTTTCGACTGTTCGGTATCGTCCTCGTCCTGCGCGCCACGCGCCGCGCTAGAAGACGGATCGGGGGTCGAGCTCATGGCTCCTTTCCGTAAATCAAATAACGGGGCCCGACGGGGCCCCTTCCGCTAATATGGGTCAGGGAGACCCAGTCTGGCAAGGATTGCCGTTTCGAGACCTTCCATGACCGCCGCATCCGCGTCTGTTTCATGGTCGTATCCCAGAAGATGCAACGTCGCGTGAACGAGAAGATGGGTGATATGGGCCTCCAGCGGCTTGCCCTGCTCGGCGGCTTCCCGCTCACACACGCCGCGGGCGATGGCGATGTCACCGATCTCGCCGGGCGCGGGCGGTTCGGGCGTGCCGCCCTCGGGCAGGTCGATGGCCTCGGCGGGCCAGGACAGGACGTTGGTGGGGGCGGGCTTGCCGCGGAAATCGGCGTTGAGCGCGGCGATGCGGTCGTCGTCGCAGGCGAGGATCGAGATCGCGTAGTCGCCCGGGTCCAGCCCCGCGCCCGACAGCGCGGCGGTGCAGGCGGTCGCGGCGAGCGGTTCGAGACCCTGCCACGCCGGATCCTCGACCAGGATGTCGATCTCGGGCTCAGTCATGGCCGATGACGCGGGCCCCGTGGCAGGCATGCTGCGCGCATTCCAGTTCCAGCGTCGAATGGCCGATGGCGAAGCGGTCGGCGAGCACCGCCTTGGCGCGGGCCTTGATCGCGTCGGCCTCGGACCAGCGCCCGGCGCGGATCACGACATGGGCCTCGAACCCGGCGGCGTGTTCCTCCATCTGCCAGAGGTGAGCGTGGTGGACGCCGTCGATGCCGTCGATCTCGGCCAGCGCGCCGACCACGGCGTTGCTGTCCATCCCCGGCGGCGTGCCCTGCATCAGGATGCGGATGACGCCGCCGATCTCGGAGACCGCCATCCACAGGATGTAGCCCGCGATCAGGAGAGTCACGGCGGGATCGACCAGCCGCCAGTCGTAGAGCAGGATCAGGGTCCCCGCGACGATCACCGCGACTGACCCGGCGGCATCGGCGAGGTTGTGGAGGAAGGCCGCGCGGATGTTCACGCTGTCCTTCGACATGGTGAAGGTCAGGAGCGCGGTCACCGCGTCGATCACCAGCGCGATGCCCGCGACGATGACCACGATCCAGCCCTCGACCGGCTGCGGGTCGAGGGCGCGCAGGATCGCCTCGTAGGCGAGGTAGAGCGCGAGCAGGATCAGGGTCGTGTAGTTGATGAGCGCGGCCACGACCTCGGCCCTCGCGTAGCCGAAGGTCATCTCGGCGTTGGCGGGGCGGCGGGCGATGCGGCGGGCGACGTAGGCGATCACCAGCGAGGCCGCGTCCGACAGGTTGTGGAGCGCGTCGGCGATCAGCGCGAGCGAGCCCGAGACGATCCCGCCGACGACCTGCGCGACGGTCAGAAGGACGTTGACCGCGATGGCCCAGAACAGCCGCCGGTCGCCGACCGATGGGTCGGCGTGGTGGTGATGATGGTGGGAATGATCGTGCGGGATGGGAGGGGTTTCCGGTCTGCTGCCCGTTCCGACATAGGCCCGGCGCGGGAGGGCCGCAAGCGGGAGGCAGGTGCGGCGTCCGGCATCGCGGCCCGGTCGCCGGGCGGGCCGGCGACCCACGTTGCCTACGGGCGGTGAAGCTCCGTCTCATCGACCCGGATGGGCGGGAGTTCCGGGGGGCTGCCGAACCCGTCGGACTCGCCCGGTTCCCGCGGCCCGATGACGGGAATCGCCGCCGCAACGGCGAGAAAGACCAGGGCCGCGGCGATCAGCCAGGGCCTTACCCTGCGTTCGTGCGACTTGTCCCGGCCGGACCACGACCGGGCCGCACCCGGCCGACGGCAGGACGCGGAACGTCCGTCACCCCGCCTCGTCCACGTCGTAGGCCTCGATGATCTTTGCGACCATCGGGTGGCGGACGACGTCCTTGGCGCTGAAGTAGGTGAAGTGGATGCCCTCGACGCCCCTCAGGATCCGCTCGGCCTCGGTCAGGCCGCTGGCGACGCCGCGGGGCAGGTCGACCTGGGACCGGTCGCCGGTAATGACCATGCGGCTGCCCTGCCCGAGCCGGGTCAGGAACATCTTCATCTGCATCGCGGTGGCGTTCTGGGCCTCGTCCAGCACCACGAAGGCGTTCGACAGCGTGCGGCCGCGCATGAAGGCGAGCGGCGCGATCTCGATCCGGTTCTCCTCCATCAGCTTCTGGAGCTGCTTGGCGGGCAGGAAATCGTTCAGCGCGTCGTAGAGCGGGCGCATGTAGGGGTCCATCTTGTCCTTCTCGGTCCCCGGCAGGAAGCCGAGCCGTTCCCCGGCCTCGACGGCGGGGCGGGACAGGATGATCTTGTCGACATGCCCGTTGATCATCTGGTTCACCCCGACGGCGACGGCGAGGTAGGTCTTGCCGGTGCCGGCGGGGCCGATGCCGAAGGCCAGTTCGTGGCCGTAGAGCCCGCGGACGTAATCGGCCTGGGTCCGGGTGCGGGGTTCGACCGTCTTCTTGCGGGTCCCGATCTCCACCCGGTCGGCGGGGCCGCCGCGGAACATCTCGATCTGGTCGCCGTCGCGGGCGCCGGTTTCCTCCTCGGCATTGCCGAACCGCACCGCGGCGTCGATGTCGCCGGGATCGAGCGAGCGCCCGGCCTCGACCCGCGCGTAGAGCTTGCGTAGCACCTCGGCGGCGTCCTCCCGCGCCTCGCCGAGAACGGCGAGCACGTTGCCGCGGCGCAGGATGTGCACCGACAGGAGATGCTCGATCTGGGCGAGGTTGCGATCGAACTCACCGCAGAGCTCGATCAGGAGGCGGTTGTCGGGAAATTCGAGCGTCAGCTCCAGGGGCGTTTCGGGCCGGGCCTCGTGCACCATGGGAATCGCCAAACGGGTCTCCTGCGACAGGGTGTGTCCTTGAACCGAGTGTGACGCCGCCACGGGCCGGGCGCAAGGATTTGTGTGTTCCCGCCAGTCAGAGCGCAGATTTATGAAAAAATGATGTCAGATGACCTGCGCCGAGAGCGAATTGGGCGCTGCCGCGACGACCCGGACCCGCGCGATGCGGCCGATCAGCGCCTCGGGCGCGTCGGCGTGGACGGCTTGCAGGTAGTCCGACTTGCCGCTGAGCTGGCCCGGCATCCGGCCCGGCTTCTCGAACAGGACCGAGGTCTCGCGCCCCACCATCGCGTCGAGCGCGGCGCGCTGCTGCGCGGTGAGGAGCGCCTGGAGCCGTTGCAGCCGTTCATCGGCCTCGGCCGCGTCGACCTGGGCGCGTTCCGCCGCGGGGGTGCCGGGGCGGGGCGAATACCTGAAGGAATAGGCCGCCGCGTAGCCGACCGCCGCCACGAGGTCGAGCGTGGCCTGGAAATCGGCCTCGGTCTCCTCGGGGAAACCCACGATGAAGTCGCCCGACATGGCGAGGTCGGGCCGCGCGGCGCGCAGGCGTTCGACGAGCCGCAGGTAGCCCTCGGCGGTGTGGCCGCGGTTCATGCGTTTCAGCACGCGGTCCGATCCCGACTGCACCGGCAGGTGCAGGTAGGGCATCAGCGCCGGGCAGTCGGCGAAGGCCGCCACGAGATCGTCGTCCATGTCGTTGGGGTGGCTGGTGGTGAAGCGGATCCGTTCCAGCCCGTCGATCCCGGCCATCTCGCGGATGAGCCGCGCTAGGCCCCATTCGCCGTCCGGCCCCTCGCCGTGGTAGGCGTTGACGTTCTGTCCCAGGAGCGTGACCTCGCGCACGCCGCGTTCGGCCAGGTCGCGGGCCTCGCGCAGGAGCCGCTCGGCGGGGCGCGAGACCTCGGCGCCGCGGGTATAGGGCACGACGCAGAAGGCGCAGAATTTGTCGCAGCCTTCCTGCACGGTCAGGAACGCGGACGGCCCGCGCGCGGGCTTGCGCGACTTCGGCAGGTGGAGGAACTTGTCCTCCTCCGGGAAATCGGTGTCGAGCGCGGTTTCGCCCCGTTCGACCGCGCGCAGCATCTGCGGCAGGCGGTGGTAGGTCTGCGGACCGACCACGAGGTCGACCATCGGCTGGCGGGCCATGATCTCGGCGCCCTCGGCCTGGGCGACGCAACCGGCCACGCCGATCTTCAGGCCGGGCTTCGCGTCGTGCAGCGGCTTCAGGCGGCCAAGGTCGGAATAGACCTTTTCCGCCGCCTTCTCGCGGATGTGGCAGGTGTTCAGCAGGATCATGTCGGCCTCGGCCATGTCCTGCGTTTCCTCGTAGCCCTCGGCCCCGAGCGCCTCGGCCATGCGCTCGCTGTCGTAGACGTTCATCTGGCAGCCATAGGTCTTGACGAAGAGCTTCTTCGGCGCGGTCATCGGGCAAACCCTGCGGAAACGGACGCCCGCCGATACCGGAATCCGCGCCGTGCTTCAACTGCCGCCCCGGCGGCAGGGGGCGGGCGCGATTGCAATTCCACCGGCCCCGCCGCAGATTGACGCGACCATGACCCGCGTCCTTTCCTCGCTCGCCGATCTCGCGGCCCTGCCCCGCGGAAGCCTCGGCTCCGGGCCGGTCGCAGTGGTCATCGCCGAGGACGAGGTGGAGGTGGCCTCCACCCTCGCCCATGTCGCGGGGCTCGGCTTCGCCTCCATCGTGCTGCTGGCGCCGGGCGGGATGGTCGCGCCCGAGGTCCTGGCCGAGCTCGGCGAGCGGGCGATCCTCGTGCCGCACGCGACCCGCAGCCCCGGCACCGCCGCCGCCGCCGTCAACGCGGTGATCGACACGGCGCCGGGGGCGTGGATCCACTACTGCTTCAACGGCGAGTACCTGTTCTTCCCGTTCTGCGAGACCCGCAGCGTGGCCGAGGCTGCGACCTTCGTGGAGGAGGAGCGCCGGGCCTCGGTCCTGACCTACGTCGTCGATCTCTATGCCGGCGATCTCGGCGCCCATCCCGACGCGGTCTGCCTGGAGGACGCCCATCTGGACCGGTCGGGCTACTACGCCGAGACCCGGCGGGCCGACGACGGCACGGTGCTGGAACGGCAGCTCGATTTCTACGGCGGGCTGCGCTGGCGGTTCGAGGAACACGTCGCGCCGCCGAAGCGCCGGATCGACCGGGTCGGGCTGTTCAAGGCGCGGCCGGGCCTGCGCCTGCGCGACGACCACCGGCTGTCGGACGAGGAGATGAACACCTACGCCTGTCCCTGGCACCATTCGATGACCGCCGCGGTGTGTTCGTTCCGGGTCGCCAAGGCGCTGCGCACCAATCCGGGGTCGCGGCACGACGTGTCGAATTTCCTCTGGCACCGGTCGGAGCGGTTCGAATGGTCCTCGCAGCAGCTGATGGATCTCGGGCTGATCGAGCCCGGGCAATGGTTCTGACGCGCAGATGAGGCCGGCCGGGCCCATCCTCGCCATGATGGCCGGGCAGCTCCTGGTCTGGGCGGCGCTGTTCTACGTCTTCCCGGCGCTGGTGCTGCACTGGCAGGACGAGTTCGGCTGGACCTCGGCCGAGGTCATGGGCGCCTTCACGCTCGCCACCGCGATCTACGCGCTCGGCCTGCCGCTTTACGGCCGGCTGATCGACCGGGGGCTGGCGCCGACGACCTTCCCGCTCGGCGTGCTGGCCGGGGCGGCGATCCTGTTCGCGCTGCTCTGGGTGCCGAACCTGCTCGTCTTCTACCTGCTCTGGGCGGCGATGGGCGTGGTCTACGGCCTGACGCTCTACGAGCCGTGCTTCGCGCTGGTGACCCGCGCGCGGCACGCGGGGGCGCGGGCAGCGATCACCGGGATCACGCTGGTGGGCGGCTTCGCCTCGACGCTGGCCTACCCGCTGACGCACTGGGTGTCCGGCTTCGGCGGCTGGCGGCTGTCGGTGGCGGTGCTGGTGATGCTCCTGCTGCTGGTCGCGATGCCGCTGGTGGCCTGGGCGTCGCGGCGGCTGGAGGCCGAGGCCGGGGCCGCGCCTCCCGACACCGCGCCGCCCGCCCCCGCCCCGCGCCTGCTGGCGGACCGGCGCTACTGGCCGCTCGCCGCGGGTTTCGCGCTCGCGGCGCTGACATCGGGGGTCTACCTGTCGCACCTCCTGCCGCTGATGGCCTCGCTCGGCGTGTCGGACCGGCTGGCGGTGACCACGGCGGCGCTGATCGGTCCGTCGCAGGTGGCGGGACGGGTCCTGATGCTGACGCTCGGGTCGCGGTCCTCGGGGGTGGCGGTGGCGCAGGTCGGCATGGTGTGCCTGTCGCTCGGCTCGCTCGCGATGGCGGCGGCGGGGGTCTGGCCGCTGGTCGTGCTGCTGGCGGGCGTGACCTACGGCGCGGGCTACGGGCTGGTCGGGATCATGCGGGCGGTGGCCACGCGGGAGGTGTTCGGGCAGCGGAACTACGGCGCGATCGCGGGGGCGGTATCGCTGCCGTCGCTGATGGCGACCGCCTTCGCGCCGTTCCTTGCGGCCCTGGTGGCGGATGCCGGGGGCTACGGGCTGGTGATCGGCCTGAGCCTCGTGGCGCCGCTGATCGGGGCGGGGATGCTGGTGGTGACGCGGAGGCAGGCGCGGGGGTAGGCGGCGGGGCGGAGCCACGTCGGCGTGGCACGGTGCGGTAGTGCTGCGGTTTGGCGGCGGCGGTTGATGGGTCTTGGTCGGGTGTAGCGGCGCTTCGAGCCGCGCATCGACGGGCCGCGGTGCGGCGATCCGGCGGTCGGGCTGTAGCGGTTAATCTCTCAAGGTCAGGAATAGCGGCGAGCTAGTTCCAGACCCAACCAGATCGCCGGGCCGGGGGGCGGCCCGGCGATGCGCGGCGGCCTTCGGCCTTGTTCCGCGCTTGGGATTTAGCGGTCGCTCTGCTGGCCTATGGCGCACGTCGTATCGTCATAGTGGCGGACTGGATCGGCCGAGGCCTCTCCCTCCTAATCTCTCTGCAAAAACGCTCTTCGGCGGAGCGGATGCGTGGCGACCTTCGGCCTCGTCCCCGCTGGCTCCATCGCCCCACCCAAGGACGGCCCGCCACTCTCCCGCCCCACGAAAAAAGGCGCGGCCCGAAGGCCGCGCCCCCTCACTCATCACTCGGAACCGGTCAGGCCTCGATGGCCTCGCGCTGCGGCGCCTGGTTCGCGATCTCGATCCGGCGCGGCTTCAGCGCCTCGGGCACTTCGCGCACGAGGTCGATGTGCAGCATGCCGTTCTCGTGGGTCGCGCCGGTGACGCGGACGTGGTCGGCGAGCTGGAACTTCCGCTCGAAGGCGCGGGTCGCGATGCCGCGGTGCAGGAAGGTGCGCTCACCTTCCTCGGCTTCCTTGCGGGCCGAGACCACGAGCTCGTTCTCGCGCTGCTCCACGTTCAGCTCGGCGTCGGTGAAACCGGCCACGGCGAGCGAGATGCGGTAGGCGCTCTCACCGGTCTTCTCGATGTTGTAGGGCGGGTAGGTATTGGCCCCCAGGTCCTGGGTCATGACCCGGTCCAGCAGGTCGGCCATCCGGTCGAAGCCGACGGTGGCCCGGTACAGGGGGGCAAGATCGAACGTACGCATGTGTCATCCTCCGTAAAGCGACAACTGTTTGCGGCGGTCCCGACGCGGGACCCGCCATCGGTCATGTCCGGCCCCGTCTCGGGCACCGGCACAGGCCATATCTGGGCGCGTTTTCGCGCCGTTCAAGGGGGTCAGGGACGGATGAAAAGCGCGCCCGACGCGCCGCGCCCGTCCTCGCCGCGGCCGATCGTCCGCACGTTCGGAAGCCCGGCCTCCGCCAGCCCGCGTTCCGGCACGCGGGTCAGGTCGAGCAGGCGATCGAACTGGCCGTCGAGCTCCGCCGACAGCGCCACCTGGTCCTCGCGCCAGTGCGCGCTGGCCGAGACCACGCCGACGACCGAATAGCCCGCGCCGTCGCGCACCAAGACCGGCGCGCCGGAGGATCCGTGGACCACGGAGCAGGACAGGATGTGGATGCCGGGATCGGAGGCGAGCACGGCGCAGTTCTCCTCCAGCGAGGCGACCTGTTCGCGGTCCTCGCCGTAGGACACGACCTGCACCGGGTCGCGCTCGGCCGCGCTGCCGCGAACCGGCAGCGGCAACACCGCGCCGTCCGCGATCGGCCGGTCGAGCTGCAACAGCGCGAGATCGGTCCGCACCCGCTCGACCTGGTCGGGGGCGCCGTAGGCGTAGCCCGGATGGACGAAGCTGCGCCGCACGCCCCGCTGCGCCGAGACCCTGTCGTTGCGGAGCCCGGCGTTGAAAACGAAATCGGTGTCGGGCCGGCGCCGCCCGTCATCGCCGCCGAACAGGCAGTGGGCGGCGGTCAGAACGAGCTCGGGCGTGATGAGCGTGCCGGTGCAGAACCCGGTGCCGGTATCGAGCCGTCCGACCGCCGCGAAGGGCCGGATCGCGTCGGTGGTGGCGAGCGGCTGCAGCGCCCCCGGCTCCGGCGCGATGGTCGGCAGCGTCTGTGCCCCGGCCGGGGCGGCCGCGAGCAGGGCGGCAAGGACGGCAAGGCGGATGCGGCGCGCGATCATGGCGGGGGTCCGGTTGGCTTCCATCCGGAACGGCCTAGCGCCGGTGCGCGGCGAAATTTGGGCAGCGATGGGCGAAACTCAGTCCGGCAGCGCCCGCGGCCGCGGCCCCCCGGTCGCCCAGTCGAGAAGCTGGACGGTGTGCACCACCGGCACCGCGGTTCCGCCGCCGATCTGCATCATGCAGCCGATGTTCCCCGCCGCGATCACGTCGGGCGCCTTCGCCTCCAGGGTCCGCACCTTGCGCGCCTTCAGCTTGCCACTGATCTCGGGTTGCAAGAGGTTGTAGGTCCCCGCGCTGCCGCAACAAAGATGCGGGTCCGCGGGCTCCACCACCTCGAACCCCGCGCGCTTCAACAGGGTCTTCGGCGCGGCCGTCACCTTCTGCCCGTGCTGGAGCGAACAGGCGGCGTGGTAGGCGACGCGCAGGCCCTTCGGCGCGCCCTCCGGCATCCCGATCTTCTGCAAGATCTCCGAGATGTCCATCGCCTTGCCCGCGATCTCCGCCGCTTCCTCGGCCAGCGGGTCGGTGCGGAACATGTGGCCGTAATCCTTGACCGTGGTGCCGCAGCCGGAGGTGTTGATGACGATGGCGTCGAAACCCCTGCCGGCCCAGGCGCGGATGTTGCGCGCGGCGCTCGCGTGGCTTTCATCCGTGCGGCCCATGTGATGGGTCAGCGCGCCGCAGCACCCCGCGCCCTCGGCCACCGTGACCTCGACCCCGAGCCTTGTCAGCAGCCGGATGGTCGCGTCGTTGATGTCGGTGTCGAGCGCCTTCTGCGCGCAGCCGGTCATCAGCGCGACGCGCATCCGCGGCGCGCCCTGCGCCGAAAAGGTCTGCGGGTCGTCGTTGCGGCTGACCGGCGGGATCGACTTCGGGGCCATTTCCAGCATCGCCCGGAGCCGCGCGTCGGGGATCAGCCCGCGGATGGGCCGCCCGAGCTTCGCCGCCGCCAGCGCCAGCCGGAACCGCATCGGGTGCGGGATGATCCGCGCCAGCATCCACCTGAGCGCCCGGTCCATGACCGGCCGCCGGTAGGTCCGCTCGATATGGGCGCGGGCGTGGTCGACGAGGTGCATGTAATGCACGCCCGAGGGGCAGGTCGTCATGCAGGCGAGGCAGGACAGGCAGCGGTCGATGTGCTTGACGGTCCTGGCATCGGCGGGCCGACCGGCCTCCAGCATATCTTTTATAAGATAGATCCGCCCGCGCGGGCTGTCGAGTTCGTCGCCGAGCACCTGGTAGGTCGGGCAGGTGGCGGTGCAGAACCCGCAATGGACGCAGGCGCGCAGGATCTCGTTCGCGCGCGCGGTGCCGGGGTCGCGCAACTGCTCGGCGGTGAAGTTCGTCTGCATCTCAGGCGGTCTCCTCGCCGGCGGTGTGACGGCATCGGGCGCCCGCCGCGAACCGGGCGGTCACGCCGCGGCCTCCGCCGCGTCCATCAGGCCGGGGTTCAGGATGCCGCGCGGGTCGAACCGCGCCCTCAGCCCCGCCGACAGCGCCGCGACCGGCGCGGGTTCGGGGTGGAACGTGCCGAGCCGCGCCCGCGTCTCAGGCGCCGCCCGCACCAGCGTCGCGTGGCCCGCGACCGGGCCGATCCGCGCGCGCAGGTCGGTGCCCTCGGGCACCAGAACCCAGACCAGCCCGCCGCCCCAGTCGTGGATCGCCTCGCCCCCCGCCCGCGCCGCGACCCCCGGGCCGTCGGAGGGGCGGACCGAGATGCGCCAGACATCCCCCGGCCGCCCGGCGAAGGCGGCCACGTCGCGCACCGCCGCCCAGTCCGCGGCGACCGCGTCGGGGTCGCGCTCCACCGCGACCGCGCCGAAGGCGGACAGCACCGCGGCAAGCCGCCCGGCACGGTAATCGACGCTGCCGCCCAGGCCCTCGATCCGGACCAGCGTCCGGCCCTCGCCCGGCAGGTGCGCCGCGCCGGTGACGTCGAAGGGCGAGCCGAGCGCGGCGGTCATCGCGGCGAGCGCCCGTTCCGGGTCCAGCCCCGCCAGCGACAGGGTCGCCATCGACGCGGGCGCGGGGCGCAGCTTGAATGCCACCTCGGTCAGCACGCCGAGCGTTCCGTGGCTGCCCGCCATCAGCTTCACGAGATCGTAGCCGGTGACGTTCTTCATCACCCGCCCGCCGTTCCGCACCACCCGCCCCGAGCCGTCCACGAAGCGGACCCCGATCAGCGAATCCCGGCATGCCCCGGCCTGCACCCGCCGCGGGCCCGATGCCCCCGAGGCCACCGCCCCGCCGATCGTCGGCGCCCCCCCGGTGCCGAGCAACGCGCGCAGGTCCGGCGGCTCGAAGGCCAGCATCTGCCGTTCCGCGGCCAGCGCCGCCGCGATCTCGGCCATCGGCGTCCCCGCCGCGGCCACCAGCGTCAGCGCCCCCGGCTCGTAGAGCGTGATCCCCGACAGTCCCGCGACCGAGAGCACCTCGCCGCCGCCGCCGAGCCCCCGCGTTCCGCCGCCGCGCACGACGAGGGGCCCGCGCGCGTCGCGCACCGCCTCGGCCAGCGCCGCCTCGGTTCCGGGATCGAGGCTCACGCCGCGAAAACCGTCATGGCTTCTTCATCCTCCAAGTATTCCTCGGGGGAGCGCGAGGGGGCAGACAGCCCCCTCGTTCCGACGCCGCCGCCCCTCACTCCGCCGCCACCCGATGCGCCGACGACGCGTCCAGCGGGAACACCTTCGCCGGGTTCAGGAGCCAGCCGGGGTCGAACACGTCCTTCACCGCCATCTGCGCCTCCAGGTCCGCGGGCGCGTATTGCACCGACATCAGGTCGCGCTTCTCGATCCCGACGCCGTGTTCGCCGGTCAGGCAGCCGCCGACCTCGACACACAGCTTCAGGATCTCCGCCCCCAGCGCCTCGGCGCTCGCGAGCTGCCCCGGCGCGTTGGCGTCGAACAGGATCAGCGGGTGCATGTTGCCGTCGCCGGCATGGAACACGTTCGCGACCCGGTGGCCGTATTCCGCGCCAAGTTCGCCGATCCGCCGCAGGACCAGCGGCAGGGACGACACCGGGATCGTGCCGTCGAGGCAGATGTAGTCGCCGAGTTGCCCCATCGCCCCGAACGCCGCCTTGCGGCCGAGCCAGATCCGCGCGGCCTCGTCTGCGTCGGAGGCCTCGCGCAGTTCCACCGGGTCGTGGCGCCGCGCGATCTGCAGGATCAGGCCGAGCTGTTCCGCGATCTCGTCCTCCGATCCCTCGACCTCGACGATCAGCAGCGCCTCGCAATCGGGGTAGCCCGCGCCGGAGAAATCGTCGGTCGCGCGGATGCAGGGGCGGTCCATGAACTCGATCGCGACGGGCAGCACGCCCGCCTTGATGATGTCGGACACGCAGGCCCCCGCGACCTCGCTGCTGTCATAGCCGATCAGGACCGGCCGCGCGCCCTCGGGCTTTCGCAGGATGCGTAGGGTCGCCTCGGTCACCACGCCGAGCTGCCCCTCGGACCCGCAGATAAGGCCGAGCAGGTCGAGCCCCGCGGGGTCGAGATGCGCGCCGCCGATCTCGATCACCTCGCCGGCCATCGTGACCATCGTCACGCCCAGGAGGTTGTTCGTCGTCACCCCGTACTTCAGGCAATGCGCGCCGCCGGAGTTCATCGCGATGTTGCCGCCGATGGCGCAGGCGAGCTGGCTCGACGGGTCGGGGGCGTAGAAGAAATCGTGCTCCGCCACCGCGCCCGAGACCGACAGGTTGGTGCGCCCCGCCTGCACCCGGATCACCCGGTCGGCGGTGTCGATCTCCAGCACCGCGGTCATCCGCGCGAGGCCCAGGATCACGCTGTCCGCGGTCGGCAGCGCGCCGCCGGCGAGCGAGGTGCCGGCCCCGCGCGGCACCACCTTCACGCCCTCCTCGTGGCAGACCCTCAGCGCCGCCGCGACCTCGGCGGTCGAGGATGGCAGGATCGCGGCCAGCGGCGGGCAGCGGTAGGCGGTCAGGGCGTCGCATTCGTAGGCGCGGGTTTCCAGCGGGTCCGAGATCACCGCGTCCTCGGGCAGCACGGCGGCGAGCCGCGCGACGATCCGCGCGCTGCGGGCCAGCACGCCGCGGTCGGGGTCCGGCATCTCCATCGCGATCCTCCGCCTGTCTCCTCGGGGGCGGAGCCTAGCCGAGCGCCGGGGGGGCCGCAAAGGCTTCTTGGCCGCGGCCCCCGCCGGGCCTAGGCTGGCGGGCATGAGACGCGCCGCCGCCGCCCTGATGGTCCTCCTGCCCGCCGCCGCGCTGGCCGATCCGCCCGAAGTGGTCGACGCCGCCCGCGACGGCGGCCGCCTGTCGGTCACGCTCCGCCACGCCGATACCGGGTGGGATCACTACGCCGACGCGTGGGAGGTGCTGGATGCGGAGGGAAACAGCCTCGGCCTCCGCGAACTGGCCCATCCCCATGTCGACGAACAGCCCTTCACCCGGTCGCTCGCGGCCGATCTTCCGGCGGGCGAGGTGCTGATCCGCGCCCGCTGCACCGTCACCGGCTGGTCCGAACCCGTCGCCTTCACGCTCGACTGACCCCGCCCGGCGGGTCTAGCCTCCGGCGCATGGACGATTACCCCTACGACCTCGGACCGCACACCTTCCCGGTCACCGCGACGGCCGACGCGCAGCGCTGGTTCGACCGCGGTCTTCTGTGGACCTACGGCTTCAACCACGAGGAGGCGATCCGCTGCTTCGCCCGCGCGGCGGAGGCCGACCCGGCCTGCGCGATGGCGCAATGGGGCATCGCGTGGGCCGCGGGGCCGAACTACAACATGCCCTGGGGCGTGATGGACGAGGCCGGGCGCGCGCAGGCGCTGGCCACCAGCCGCGCCGCGACGCTCGCCGCGCTGGAGCTTTCGCCCGCCGCCGCGCCCTGGGAACAGGCGCTGATCGCCGCCCTGCCCGCCCGGTTCCCGCAGGCCGATCCGCTGGACCCGCGCGAGATGGCGGCCTGGGACGACGCCTTCGCCACGGCGCTGCGGACGGCGCAGGCGGCGTTCCCCGACAACCGCGAGATCCGGGCGGCCGCGGTCGAGGCGATGATGCAGCGGACGCCCTGGGCGATGTGGGACATCGCCGCCGGCACCCCGGCCGACGGCGCGGACACGGCGCACTGCCGCCGCCTGCTGGAACAGGCCTTCGCCGACGACCCGGCGGCGTGGGCCCACCCGGGTCTCCTGCATCTCTACGTCCACCTGATGGAGATGTCGCCGCACCCCGAACTGGCGCTGCGCCACGGCGACGTGCTCAGGCGGCTGGTGCCCGATGCCGGGCACCTCGTCCACATGCCGACGCATATCGACGTGCAGTGCGGCGCCTACCACGACGCGGTGTCCTGGAACGAGGCCGCGATCGCGGCGGACCTGAAGTTCTACTCCCGCGAAGGGGCGATGAACCTTTATACCGGGTACCGCCAGCACGATTACCACTTCGTCATCTACGGCGCGATGTTCCTCGGCCAGCTCGCGCCCGCCCGCGCCGCGCTGGACGGCCTGCGCGAGACGACGCCCGAAGACGCGCTGCGGATCGAGAGCCCGCCGATGGCGGACTACTTCGAGGCCTACCTCGCGTTCGAACCCCATGTCCTCGTCCGCTTCGGCCTGTGGCAGGACTGCCTCGCGCTGGCGCCGCCGGAGGACCCGGTGCTGTATGCCACGCTCGACGCGAACCGGCGCTACGCGCGGACGGTGGCGCTGGCCGCGCTCGGCCGCCCGGCGGAGGCGCGGGCCGAACAGCAGGGCCTCCTCGCCGCCTGCGACGCGGTGCCGGAGGGGCGGCTTCTGCACAACAACCCGGTCCGCGCGCTGAACGAGGTCGCGAAGGCGATGGCGGAGGGCGAGATCCTCTACCGCGAGGGCGACCACGACGCCGCCTTCGCGGAGCTTCGCCGCGCCGTCGCGCTGGAGGACGGGCTGGCCTACGACGAGCCCTGGGGCTGGATGCAGCCGGTGCGCCACGCGCTCGGCGCGCTGCTGCTGGAACAGGGCCGCGTGGACGAGGCGGAGGCCGCGTTCCGCGAGGACCTGGGGCTCGGCGGCGCCGTGATCCGGGCGCAGGTCCACCCCGACAACGTCTGGGCGCTGCGCGGCCTGCACGATTGCCTCGCGGCGCGGGGCGAGACGGCGGAGCGGCGGATGGTGGCGCAGAAGCTGGCCGTCGCGGAGGCCCGCGCGGATCGCCCGATCCGCGCCGCCTGCGGTTGCGCCCGGGCGGCGATGGCCGCCGCCCCGGACGCGGGCTAGGTCAGAGCCCGAGCGCGGCGACGGCCGCGGCGCGTTCGGCGTGCGACGGGTGGGTCGCGGTGCCCTGGCTCGGAATGCCGGGCAGGCGCGACAGGAAGCGGACGCCGAGGTTCGGGTCGAACCCCGCGCGGGCCATGATCCGGGCGCCGAGCCGGTCGGCCTCCAGCTCGAAGGTGCGGGCGCTGGTGCCCGCGCTGCCGCCGCCGGCGCCAAGCATCGGCAGGGTCCGGTCGCCGCCCGCCGCGAGCCCGGCGTTCAGCCGGTCGAGATGGCGGAGCATGTGGTGCGCGGCCTCGTGGCTCAGCACGAAGGCGAGGTCGTCGGCGGTGCGCGCCTGCTGCACCAGCCGCTGCGACACCACGACGATCGGCCGGCCGTGGTCGTCGATCGACTGGTAGGCATTGGCGGTGCGGGCGTTGGGCTCGACGAAGAACTGGAAGTCGCAGCTGCCGCCGGACAGGCGGCGGCGGCACTCGGCCTCCGCGACCGGTTCGATCATGCCGACGACGTAGAGAAGGACTTCCTGGCGGGAGGACTGCGCGGCACCGGGATGTGCGGTTGCGGCAAGCAGAATCAACGCGAGGACCGCGCGGACGATACGCATGGCGGGGCTCCGTACTCGGAAAGAGAACACTGGTTACAAGGAGCAGTCGATTCGACCGTCCACGGCGAAGTGATACAGGATTGAGCCCACCCGGTCATTTGTCTTTTTGGATAGGTTAATTTGACCGGATGGACAGATTTTCGCCCTATTTCAACGCTGTCCCTCGCGGATCCACGCAGCCAGCATGAGCCCCGCGGCAAGCAGCAGGAACAGCCACGGCCGGATCAGCGGCATCACCGTGATATCGGTCGTCAGGTAGGCCTCGCGCGGGGTCAGGCCGAGCCAGCCGTTGCCGGCGGCGTTGCGGCCCTCGGCCACGCGGCGCAGGTCCGGCAGGCCGTCCTCGATCCGGACGATGCCGCCGCGGCGGGCATCCACCGCCGGTTCCAGCCGCGCGCCGGAGGCGATGGTTTCCTCAAATTCCAGCGGCGCGGCGGGGCCGAGCGCGACCACGGTCTCGCGGTCGCCTTCCGACAGCCGGTAGAGCCCCTGTTCGCCGGCGTCGAGCTCGGCGGTGAACTCGCCGGGCGAGGTTTCCTCCAGCTCCACCGCGAAGGCCTCGCCGTCGGGGCCGGTGACGGTGACGGGCCCCACGCCCTCGGCCAGCGTCCGGCGGGTGATGGTGATGGTCTGGCCGTCGGCCTCCGCCCTCAGCGCCTCTTCCTCCAGGTCGGGCTCGCCCATCATCCAGTGCGCGAGCCGGCGCAGGAGCTCGAGCTGCGGGCCGCCGCCCTCGTAGCCGCGATCCCAGAGCCAGGCGTGATCGGAGGCGAGCAGCGCGACGCGGCCGTCGCCGATCCGGTTCAGCATCAGGAGCGGCGCGTCGTTGGCGCCGGTCATCACCGTCTGCCCGCCGCGCTCGATCAGCTCGATCTGGCGGAACCACCGGCCCCAGGGCTGGTCCGACCCTTCGAGCGGCTGGTGCGCGGCGGCGAGCCCGGTGGTGACCGGGTGCCGCTCGCCGAGGTCCGAGATGGCGGGGACGAAGGGGGTCTCGATCACCCGCGCGGTCGGCTCGCCCGGCAGGATCTCGGACAGGGGCGTGCGGTAGAGCGAATCCGCCGAGGCGAAGTCCGGCCCCGCGGCGACCAGAAGTGCGCCGCCGTCCTCGACATATTGCCGGACGTTGTCGAGGTAGATCATCGGCAGGATGCCGCGGCGGCGGTAGCGGTCGAAGATGATGAGGTCGAAATCGTTGATCGACTCGGTGAACAGCTCCCGCGTGGGGAAGGCGATCAGGGACAGTTCGGTCACCGGCACGCCGTCCTGCTTGTCCGGCGGGCGCAGGATGGTGAAGTGGACGAGGTCGACCGAGGGGTCGGCCTTCAGGAGGTTGCGCCACGTGCGCTGGCCCGGATGCGGCTCGCCGGACACGAGCAGAACCGACAGCCGGTCGCGGACGCCGTTGATCTGCACCACCGCGGCGTTGTTGCGGTCGGTCAGTTCGCCCTCGGCCTCGGGCACGAAGAACTGCACCACGTTGATCCCGGCATGGGTCACGGTCAGCGGCACGGTGATGTCCTCGCCGACCGGGATGCGGAACGGGAACGGGTCGCCGCCGTCGATGGAGATGCGCAGGTCGGACAGGCCGTCCTCGGTCCGTGGCACCGCGCCCTGGTCCTCGATCCGCAGCGTCAGCTGGAATTCCTCGTCGATAATGGCGAAGGCGGGGGCGTTCTGGACCATCAGCCGCCGGTCCCAGTCGTCCTCGCGCCCGGTCAGGAGCGCGTGGAGCGGCGCCGGCAGGTCGGGCGCGATCTCGGCGTCGTGGATCTGGCCGTCGGTCACCACCAGCGCGCCCGCGATCCGGGCCAGCGGTTCCTCGGCCAGGAGCTCGGACATCGCCTGCATCAGGCGGGTGCCGGTGTTCTCGGGGCCGTCGCCGACGGTGCGGGTGCGAAGCTCCATCCCGAGCGCGGCGACTTCGGCCTCGATGCCCGCGACCGCCTCGGCCGTCTGGGCGGCGCGGTCCGAGATGCGCTGGCTGGAACTGTCGTCGATCACCATCAGCACGATGTCGGTCAGCGGCTCGCGCTCCTCGTCCTGGAGCGCGGGGTTCATCAGCGCGACGAGCAGCGCCGCGAAGCCCGCCAGCCGCAGCCACCAGCCCTTCAGCCCGCGCCAGAGCGCGACGGCGACGATGACCGCGGCCAGGCCGGAGACGGCCCAGATCGCGGGCCAGGGCAGGAGCGGGTCGAACAGGATCTGTTGCGCGAGTTCCATCTATTGCCCCAACCGGTCCAGGAGCGCCGGAACGTGGACCTGGTCCGACTTGTAGTTGCCCGACAGGACATGCATCACGAGGTTGACCCCGAACCTCAGCGAGATCTCCCGCTGCCGCTCGCCGGTATTGCCGGTGCCGATCGGGAACAGCGGCCGACCGCCCTCGTCCACCGCCCAGGCCGAGGCCCAGTCGTTGCCGCCGATGACCACGGGCGTCACGCCGTCGTTGAGGTTGCGGAACGGCATCCCCTCGACCTGTTCGGCGTCCGGCGGCGCGGCCTCGACCCAGACGTCGCGGCTGAGATGCCGGCCGGGGAAATCCTGCAGCAGGTAGAAGGTCCGGGTCAGGACGTGGTCGCCTGGCACCGGCTCCAGCGGCGGGATGTCGAGCGGGGCCGCGATCTCGCGCAGCCGCCGTGCCGCCGGCGTGTTGGCCGAGAAGCCGCCGACATCCGCGTCGCGGGTGTCGAACACGATCATCCCGCCGGACCGGAGATAGGCGTTGAGCCGGGTATAGGCCTCGTCCGAGGGGATCGCCTGGTCCGGCGCGATCGGCCAGTAGAGCATCGGGAAGAAGGCCAGTTCATCGGTTTCGAGATCGACCCCGATCGGCGGCGCGGGTTCGACCGAGGTGCGCAGCCAGAGCGTGTCCGTCAGCCCGGTCAGACCGGCGCGGCTGATCTCGTCGAGCCGCTCGTTGCCGGTGACGACGTAGGCCAGCGTGACCTCGGAGGTGGCGACGAGCGCCAGTTCGTCCTCGGGCGACAGCCCGGCCGTGTCCTCCTGCGCCTGCGGCGCGCCCGGCAGCAGGAACAGCGCCAGGCCGAGGATCGCGGTGCTGCGGGCGAGGCCCGACAGCCGGCCCGAGATCCAGAGCGCGGCGAGGGTGTCGAGCATCAGGAAGGCGGCGGCGGCGACCAGGAACGCGGCCATCAGGTCGGTCGGCGCGATCACCTGCATCCCCTCGACCGGCACCTCGGCGGGCCAGGACGCGGCGGTCAGCACGGTGCCGTCCGAGATCACGTTGCGGGCGACGCGGCGGTCCTGCCCGGCATAGAGCCCGGGCGGAAGGTCGGCGGACAGCGGCGCTTCGGCCAGGTCCTCGCCCGCGACGCCCGGCATCACGCCCGCGTCGCGCAGCGTGCCGAAGCCGTCCAGCACCTCTTCGGGCTGCCAGACCGTTCCGGCGAGATCCTCGGCGTCCGGCGCGACCGGGCGGGTCGAGACCGCGAGCCGTTCCAGCATCTGCACGAACAGGCCCGACAGCGGCAGGCTCGACCATTCGGCGTTGGCCGTGACGTGGAACAGCACCACCTCGCCCTGCCCGAGCGCGCGGCGGGTCACGAGCGGGGTGCCGTCGGCCAGCGAGGCGATGGTGCGTTCGGCCAGGAACGGGTCGGGCTGCGCCAGCACCTGCGCCTCCACGGTGACGTCCTCGGGCACGGCGAGGCCGAAGAAAGGCGAGCCGTCCGCGAACGGGCGGAGCCGCTTCGGCTCGCCCCAGGACATCGCGCCGCCGACCGACCGGCCACCTTCGCGCAGGCGCACCGGCAGCAACGGTTCGGCCTCGGCGCGGGCGATGTCGGAGGCCGCGAGCCGCGGGCCGGCGAAGCGCACCAGGAGGCCGCCGCCCTCGACCCAGGCGATCATCTCGGCCTCTTCCTCGGGCGCGAGCTGCGCCACGTCGGCGAGGATCACCACGTCGGGCGAGGCCAGCAGCATGTCCCCGAGCGAGCCCTCGATCAGGTCGGCGGTCGGTTCCAGCGCCTGCCGCAGGTAGTGCAGCGGCGACAGGAGCGACTGGCCCTCGCGCTCGGCCGCGCCGGACAGGAGCGCGACCTTGCGCCGCTGCAGCGCGTCGTCGGCCAAGGACACGGCCCCGGCGGAGCGTTCGCCGTCGATCTCGAACCGCGTGATCCGGTTGCGCATCTCGGGCGGCAGGTCGAGCGCAAGCTCGGCCTCGGTCTCGCCGGCGGCGAAGACCAGCGTTTCCTCGGCGAGATCGCGCGGGATGCCGGCGGGGTCGAGCCCGTGGGCGATCACGGTGACCTCGCGCGGGCCGGTGCCGCCGAGCCGCAGGCCGCGGACCTGCACCGCGCCGTCCTCGAACCGGGGCGGCGCGAGCGCGAACACGTCGCGGGCACCCTGGAACACGACGACCGGGCCGAGATCGGCGAAGGCGTCGAGCAGGTCGCCGCGGCCGTCACGGTCGAGCCCGTCGGAGAACCAGTAGACCTCGGCCGGGCCCTCGATGCCCTCGGCCCAGTCGCGCGCGGCGTCCATGTCGGGCTCGAACGGCGCGGGCTCGATGCTCGGCAGGCGGGTGCGGGCGGCCTCGGCGGACTGGAACGACAGCGCGCCGCCGGGCAGGTCGGTCAGCGCGGCCAGCGCCACCGGGCGGCCCGCCCGCGCGGCCTCGTCCAGCAAGAGCTGCGCGCGTTCCATCCGGCCCGACCAGTCCCGCGCCGAGGCCCAGGAGGCATCCATGACGATCAGCAGCGGGCCGTCGCCCTCGCGCCGTTCCTGCGGGTTCAGGATCGGACCGGCGAAGCCGATGATCGCGGCGGCCACGGCCAGCGCCCGCAGGAGCAGGAGCCACCACGGCGTCTTGTCGCTCTCGCTGTCCTCGTCCTGCAGCCCGAGCAGGAGCGCGATGCCCGGAAAGCGCCGCCGGATCGGCGCCGGCGGCACCGTCCGCAGGAGCCACCAGAGCACCGGGATCGCGATCAGCGCGACCAGCAGCGCGGGCGTGGTGAAGGCGAGGTTCGAGAACATCAGCGCCGCCGCTCCAGCGTCTTGTAGAGCCACAGCAGGACCGGTTCGGCGGGGGTGTCGGTGTGGTGACAGATCATCCGCCAGCCGGTGCGGGCGGTAACCTGGCGCAGCCGTTCCTTCCGCTCCGCGAGCCGGGACAGGTAGGCCTCGCGCAGCGACTTCGCGCGCAGGGTCTCGAACCGGATCGCGCCGGTCATGCTTTCGAACACGGTGCGGCCGTCGAAGGGAAACGCCTCCTCGTCGGGGTCGAGCACCTGCACCAGCGCGCCCTGCACGCCGCGGTCGGCGGCCTGCCCGAGCACGGTCTCGATCGCCGACGGGTCGCCGAGGAAGTCGGAGAAGAACACCGCCCGCGCGCCTTCGGGCATCGCCTTGGGTTTCGGCGCGCCGTAATCCGGGCGTTCGGCCGGGTCCATCAGGGCGGAGGCCAGCGTCATGATCTGCGACTGCCCGCCGCGGGGCGGTTCGGCCATGTGGGTCAGCCCGACCCGCTCGCCGCCGCGGATGGCGAGGATGGCGAGGCCCATCGCCAGCGTCTGCGCGCGGCGGAGCTTCGACGGCCGCGCCGCCCGCCCCTTCGCCGCGCCGGTGAAGGTCATCGAGGCGCCGTCGTCGACACCGATCATCACCGCCTGCGCCGCCTGCCACTCGGTCTGGCGGACGAAGTGGCTGTCGGCGCGGGCGGACCGGCGCCAGTCGATCACCCGGTAGGGGTCGCCGCGTTCCGCCGGGCGGTATTGCCAGAACTCCGCGCCGGTCCCGGCGCGCTTGCGGCCGTGTTCGCCCAGCAGGACCACGTTGGCGAGGTGCTGCGCATCAGCTAGGAGCGCCGGCAGCGTCGCGGCGACCGTCTCGGAGCGGGAGCGGAGCGTTTCGGGGGTATGAAGAGCGGGATCGCTCAAGCCAGTGCCTTTTGCAGTGCTTCTGTCGGGGCCGCTCACGCGGCGGCCTCGATCCGGGTCACCCGTGCCGCCACCTCGGCGATCACGTCTTCCAGTACCGCGCCCTCGGCGCGGGCGGCGAAGGACAGCGCCATCCGGTGCGACAGGACCGGCCGGGCCATGAACGCCACGTCCTCGGGCGAGGGCGCGAGCCGGCCGTCGAGCAGCGCGTGGGCGCGGACCGTCAGCATCAGCGCCTGCGCCGCACGCGGCCCCGGGCCCCAGGCGACGTTGCGCTTCACCACCTCGGGCGCTTCCTCGCTGTCCGGGCGGCAGGCGCGCACGAGGTCGAGGATCAGCTCGACCACGGTTTCGCCTACCGGCATCTGGCGCACGATCTTCTGCGCCTCGGCCAGCCGTTCCGGCGTGAACACCTGGTGCGCCTCGGCCTCGGCGGTGCCGGTGGTGGCCAGCAGGATGCCCCGCTCGGTGTCGCGGTCGGGGTATTCCACGTCGATCTTCACCAGGAACCGGTCGAGCTGCGCCTCGGGCAGCGGGTAGGTGCCCTCCTGCTCGATCGGGTTCTGCGTCGCGAGCACGTGGAACGGCCGCGGCAGCGCCTTGTGATCGCCCGCGATCGTCACCTCCTGCTCCTGCATCGCCTGCAACAGCGCCGATTGCGTCCGCGGGCTGGCGCGGTTGATCTCGTCGGCCATCAGCAGCTGGCAGAACACCGGCCCCTCGATGAAGCGGAACGACCGCGTGCCGTCGGCGGCGCTTTCGAGAACCTCGGAACCGAGGATGTCGGCGGGCATCAGGTCGGGCGTGAACTGGATGCGGTTGGTGCTGAGCCCCATCACCGTCGACAGCGTATCGACGAGAAGCGTCTTGCCCAGCCCCGGCAGGCCCATCAGCAGCGCATGGCCGCCCGACAGCATCGCCGCCAGCGCCAGGTCGACGACCCCTTCCTGCCCGATGATCGTGGTCGCGATGGCCCGTTTCGCCTCGGCGAGATCATGGCCGAGGGCTTCGATGTCGGCGACCAGCTTTTCGGGATCGGGCATGGCATTGCTCCGTCAGGGACATATGTTGGAGTGGAGTAAACCGGACATTGGCGGCGACCACAAATGACAAAAGGCGTGACCGGACAAAAGCTCGTGACCCCCTCGCCGGAAAGCCTGATAGCGGCTGCGAGGACTGCTCAGAAAGAGGGCAAATTGCCTCCGGTGCATCTTTGGGACCCTCCGTTCTGCGGCGACCTCGACATGGAGATCCGCCGCGACGGGACCTGGTTCTACAACGGAACGCCCATCGGCCGGGCGCCCCTGGTTCGGCTCTTCTCGACCATACTGAAGAAGGAAGATGGTAAATATTTCCTTGTCACCCCGGTGGAGAAAGTCGGGATCCGGGTCGAGGACGCGCCTTTCGTGGCCCAGGACTTCGAGGCCGCGGGCGAGGGGCCGGCGCAGGTCGTGACCTTCACCACCAATGTCGGCGACGTGGTGATCGCCGGGCCCGACAACCCGATTCGCGTGGTCCGGGACGAGACCGGCGAACCCTCGCCCTACGTCCATGTCCGCGCCGGCATGGAGGCGCTGATCGACCGCAAGAGCTTCTACCGCCTCGTCGACCTGGGCGAGGCGCACCGCCACGAGGACCGGAACTGGTTCGGCGTCTGGTCGGGCGGCGCGTTCTTCCCGATCATCCTCGTATCGGAGTTGTGCGGATGACCGGCGGCGCACTGATCGTCGGGGCCGGCACCGGGCTGTCGGCGTCTCTGGCGCGGGCCTTCGCCGCCGGCGGCTACGCGGTGACGCTGGTGGCGCGGAACACCGACAAGCTGGCGCCGCTGGTGGCCGAGACCGGCGCGGAGACCGTGGCGATCGACGCGACCGACGCCGACGCGGTCGAGGCGCTGTTCGCGGGCTTCGACACCCCGCCGCGGGTCGCGGTCTACAACCCGTCCTACCGCCTGCGCGGCCCGGTGGCGGAACTCGACCCCGGCGAGGTGCGCCGCGCGATCGAGGTCACCGCCTACGGCGCGTTCCTGCTCGGGCGGGCCGCGGCCGGGGCGATGCTGTCGGCGGACCCCGTCGATGGGCGCCGCGGCACGATCCTCTTCACCGGCGCGTCGGCGGGGGTGAAGGGCTATCCCCATTCCGCCCCCTTCGCGATGGGCAAGTTCGCCCAGCGCGGACTGGCGCAGTCGATGGCGCGAGAGCTGCACCCGCAGGGCATCCACGTCGCCTGGGTCAACATCGACGGCGGCATCGCGAACGACGCGCGGCCGGACCGCGGCGACGACGGCAGCGACCGGATGCTCGACCCCGACGCGGTGGCGGCGGAATACCTGCGACTGGTCAACCAGCACCGCTCCGCCTGGTCGAACGAACTGACCCTCCGCCCCTGGCAGGAAACGTTCTGAACCGCTCCTGACACCACGCTGTCAGGATCCCCGCGCTAGCTCCCGACACCTCCTGACAGGATGCTGTCAGGAGCAGGGGCGTATACCCGGCTCATCGCAACCCCGACCGGAGCGTCAAGATGAGCCAGACCGAAACCCTCGCCCGCCCCGAGACCCTGCCGCGCAATCCCGTGTGCTGGTCCGAGATCCCCGTCACCGACCTCGATGCCGCCGCCGCCTTCTACGGCCATGTCCTGAACGCGGCGCTGGTGGAAAAGGACATGGGCGGCACCCGCACCTTTGTCCTGCCCTGCGACCCCGGCAGCGTGTCGATGAACCTGCAAACCGGCAAGCCCGCGGGCGATCCCGGCACCGGCCCGGTGGTCTACTTCTCCGCCCCCGACATCGAGGCCGCGGCGGAACGGGTGGAGGCGGCCGGCGGCCGGCTCCTGTCGCCGATCCTGTCGATCCCGGTCGGGCGGGTCATCACCTGCGGTGATCCCGACGGCAACAGCTTCGGCCTCTTCGCGCCCCACGCCTGACACCTTCAACTCACTGACGGAGATACGAAAATGGCAACCACCCCCACCCACCCGGTGGTCTGGGTCGAGATCCCCGTGACCGACCTGGAAGCCTCCCGCGCGTTCTATGCCGAGGTGCTGGACCAGGACCTGAAGATCGACGAGACCGGGCCCAACCCGATCGTGATGTTCGCGGCGGCGGACTTCGCCACCGGCATCAGCGGGCATCTCTACCCGGGCACGCCGTCGCGCGACGGGTCCACGGTGCACCTGATGGCGCCGGAGCCGCTGGCCGCCATGCGCGGCCGCGTCGAGACCGCGGGCGGGACCGTCGAAGGACCGATCTTGCCGCTGCCGGTCGGCGCATTCTTCTACGCCCGCGATCCCGACGGCAACTCCATCGGGCTCTATCGCCCGGAACCGGCCTGACCCCGGTGCGGCGCGCGGACACCCCGCCGCGCGCCGCGCTTGCCGCGGCCCCCGCCCGCCCGGTAGGCTCCTGACATGCGCCGCGCCGACCGTCTCTTCCAGATCGTCCAGATCCTGCGCTCCGGCCGGCTGACGACCGCACGGAAACTGTCCGAGACGCTGGAGGTCTCGGAACGCACGATCTACCGCGATGTCGCCGATCTCGTCGCGTCCGGCCTGCCGATCGACGGCGAGGCCGGGCTCGGCTACCTCATGCGCGAAGGCTACGACCTGCCGCCCGTGATGTTCTCGGCCGAGGAGATCGTCGCCCTGACCGCGGGCGCCCGGATGGTGCAGGCCTGGGGCGGGGCGGGGATGGTGCGCGGGGCGGAAAGTGCGCTGTCCAAGATCACCACGATCCTGCCCGACGCGCTCAGGGACAGGGCCGAGGCGGTGGCGATCCACGCCATCCCGCGCGGCCCGATGACCGACGCGGTGCGCGAGGTGATCGACCGGATCGAGGACGCGGTGTCGCGCCAGCAGCGGATCGCGCTCCGCTACGCCGACGAGGGCGGGGCGCGGTCGGAACGCACGGTGCGGCCGCTCGGCCTGTGGTACTGGGGCGCGACCTGGACCGTGGTGGCGTGGTGCGAGCTGCGGCAGGCGTTCCGGATGTTCCGGCTCGACCGGATCGAGACGGCCGAGATCGCGGGGCCGTTCACGCCGGAGCCGGGCCAGACGCTCGACGACTTCTACGCCAGCCAACTGGAATGCCGCCGCGGCGCCGGGGCGGCGGGCCCGCCCGCCGGGGGCCGCCCGTGATCCCGGCCCGCTTCGCCCACATCCTCTTCGCGCTGATCCTGTCGGGGCTGATGTCCTGCCTCGTCTCGGGGCTCGCGACCTGGCGCGCGCTCGGCGTGGTCGAGGGCTTCCCGGCGCTCTGGCTCTGGTCGTGGCTGAACTCCTGGGCGGTGGCGTTCCCGGCGGTGCTGGTGGTCGCCCCGCTGACCCGCCGGATCGTCGCGCTGCTGACCCGGCCGGACTGACGCGGCACCTTTTTTCTGAACCCGATCGTTTCCCGATCCGACACAAAGCTGTCTCCGGGCTCGCACGGTCCGGCGGCGGGAGGATGCCGGGGCGATCGGGTCGTATGTGTTTCCCCCGATGGCACAGGGCTGGGCCTGTGACGGTCCGGCATCCTCGTTGGCCGCGTATCTGGCCGCAGTGCGCCCGGGTCCGTCCACACGTCGGCGGGCCCGGGCAAATCCAGGACGAAAGCCTTTTCGAACACGTCATTTGAAGGCCGAGTTTTCGATCACGTCCCGCGCCCTGCCCGTCCCCCGGGCGGGGCGCATTCGCGATCAGCCGTGGCCGTCCTGCCAGAGCGCGAGCGTCGCCGCCGGGTCCGCGCCCTCCACCTTCGCCACGAGGAACTGGCCGAGCCGCCCGGCGACGAGCGCGTGGCCTTCGGTTCCGGCCGGCGGGATGAAGACGAGGATGCCGTCGGTCTCGAACGACGCGGCCAGCGGGAAGCCGGGCGCGAGCAGCCGTTCGAGCAGGACCGCGGCCCAGTCCGACAGCGCCTCCACCTCGGCGTCGGACCCGTTCAGCACCTCGATCTCCTGGTCGTCGACCCAGAGCGCGCCGCGCAGGTTCGGGGTCAGCGCGGCGACGAAGGCGTCGATGGCGTCACCCTCGTCGGCGTCGTCGTCGTCGGCCGGCGCGAGGCCGAGCGCGGCGGCGATCGCCTCGGTGCCGATGCCGCCCATCGCCGGGTCGGTCGCGTCGGGCTCGGCCCTCAGCCGGAAGGTCTCGTGCTGGCCCGTCACCGCGATCAGCGCGTTGGCCACCGGCTCCGCCTCGGCGGGGCCGAGCATCCGGCCGTCGAACAGCGCGGCGGTCTGCGGCGACAGGCCCTCGGGCGCGGGCGGCAGAAGCTGCAACAGCCGGCGCCCCCCCGCGAGGCAGGTCAGGTCCGACCCGTCCTCGAACCGGAACCGCAGCTTGCGCGGCAGCACGGCGAGGTCGATCCGGTCGAGGATGCAGGCGACCCCGTCCGCGGGCGTCAGGAACCCGGCGCTGTCCCCGGCCGAGAGCCCGTCGGAGGCGACCCGCGCCAGCGCCGCCTTGAGCGCACCGAGCGCGCTCACGCCGGTGCCCCGCCGAGGGCGGCGCGCGCTTCGCGGCGCAGGTCGGTCACGTCGATCTCGGGCGCGCAGATGCAGCACAGCGACTCGCCGGTCGCGTCCGGGGCGCGGAAGAAGGCGCGCGCGCCGGTCTCGGTCAGGAACAGGACCTCTGCCGCGGGTTCGCCGCCCAGCCCCGATCCGGGGGCCAGCAGTTCCGCCGCCGACAGGCACAGCGCGTCGAGGTATTCCTGCGGGTAGCGCAACGCCCCGTCCGACGCCAGCACGGTGCGCGAGGCGATATCGGCGTAGACCACAAGATCGCAACCGGGCAGGCGGCTGCGGAACTCGGAAAGGGCGCGCGGGGTCATTGGAAAGGCGCTCCGGCGGGCACGAACACGTCCGTTCGCTTTAACGCCGGAGCGGGTCTTTCCACAAGCCCGCGGCTGAGATCAGATCAGGGAGCCTTCGCCCCCGGCCCGCCGCGGCCGCGCGGAGCGGCCGCCGGCGCGCGGAACGATCCGGCGCGGCACGATCCCCGCACCGCCGGACGGCGCCGCGGCGCGGATCGGCTGAACATCGGCCCCGGCAAGGGCCGGCTCGCGCGGGGTGTAGGCGGCCTCGGGCGCGCGCGCCGGCCGCCGCGATCCGCTTTCGGCCTCGTGCAGGATCTCCAGGAACGCCTCGGAAAACTCCGCCATGCCGCTTTGCCGCCAGAGGTCGGGGTCGTGCTGCGCGCCGAGCGCGTCCAGCAGCGAGACCGGGAACACCGCGCGGAACAGCCCCTGGGTTTCCCGCCGCACGCGGGCCATCAGCCGCATCCGGTCCTCGCCGCCCCGGATCTTGTCGATCCGGGTCAGCAGCAGGAGGCTGCGGTCGTAAAGCGCCTGCGGCACCTCTTCCCAGATCGCGGCCTCGGACTGGCGCCAGGCCTGCGTTGCCGGGCTGCACCAGATCACGCCGTCGGCCTGCGGCAGAAGCGTGTCCCAGATGTCCCGCTCCATGTTCGGGTCGGAACTGCCGGGCATGTCGATCAGGTCGCAGGATCTCAGGATCTCAGCCTGGAGCGGCACCCGCACATGGGTCGTTCCGCGCAGCGGCACCCCGGCGAGATCCTGGCTGTCGAGCTCGGTTTCCTCGCCGTCGCGGCCGACGCGCACGGGCATCCCCTCGCCGAAGGTGTACCAGATCGGCGGAACGTGGGTCGCGGTGACGCGGACCGGGCTGCGGCTCTGCTCCATCAGCGCGTTGACCAGCGTGCTCTTGCCCGCAGAGAACTCGCCCAGGAGGGCGATGCGCGGTTTCTTCGCCCCCTCGGGGCGGTTCATCGTGATCTCGGAGGTCATTCTGCGGCCTTCCTGTGGTCCACGGGCTGGCGGAAGTCGGCCAGCACCGACAGCGCCGACTGCAGCTTGCCGGCCCGGTCCTCGGCGTCGTCGACGTAGCGCTGGCGAAGCGCCTGCAACTCGGCCTCGGTCTGCCCGGCAAGATCGAGAAGGCTGGCGCGCTGGCTGTCGATGAACTCGTCCAGGAGCTTGCGCACGTCGCCGCGGTAGGTCTCGGCGTGGTCACGGCTGAGCCCCGCGACCATCGGCTCGATCTCGGCGTCGATCAGCGACGAGAATTCGTCGGCGAAGGCCTCGTAGCTGCGCCGCTTGCGCCACCAGCGGGTCCACCAGTTGCCCTGGATGTCGAGCGCGATGGTCTGGCCCAGCATGACCGGCGCGGCGGGGCGCGGCGGCACCGGCGGGGACAGGTCGTACTCGTCGTCGGTGGGCTGGAACGCCCCGATGAAGAGCGTGCGGATCGCCCGTGCGGTTTCGCCGAAGACCTCCTCGGCGGCACCGGCGGCCTTCTTGGCGAACAGCTGGTAGCCCGACCGGAGCAGGACGCGAAGCCCCGAGGGGTCGTAGGTCCAGACCTCGCCCTCGCCGAACACGTCGAGATGCTTGACCAGCGACGAGGTCGCCCGTGCGAGGAAGGTCCGGCGCGAGCTATCCAGCCGGTCCTGCAGCGCGGCGAGCAGCGGGTCGAGCTTCGCGTCGAGCAACGCGTGGGATTGCTGCCGGATCGACGCCATCTCGCGTTCCACGAGCCCCGGCGCCACGGTCTTGACCGGCGCGCCGCCGACCCGGCGGCGGGCGACGTCGGCCGCGGCCTGGAGACCCTGCGCGACGTTCTGTGCGCTGCGCACGATCCGGTCCTCGAACTCCGCGCCCTCGCCCGACCGGATCCGGCCCGCGATGGCGGAGCAGAGCGCGGGCACGCCCGACAGCTCCCACACCATGTCCTCGACCCGTGCCTCCGACAGGCCGCGGTCGATCTCGTGCTTGGCGAGGTTCAGGAGCGCCTCCGCCGACGCCTTGCCGAGGCTGCGGTACTCGCCCGACAGCGCGTGGCCGGCCCAGAAGGCGCTGCCGAAGATGATCTCGGCGTCGGTCGGGCCGTCGTGGTCGCGCAGCGTCTGCACGATGGAGCTGCGGATCTCCTGGATCTCGCGCGCCGGGTCGGCCAGTTCGTCGATCCGGTTGACGAAGATGATGACCTCGCGCGACCGGATGTTCGAGATCAGCCGGATCAGCGCCATGTCCACCGTCGACAGCGCCTGGTGCGCCGACAGGACCACGACACAAAGCCGCGACTGGCGGATCGCGTTCACCGTGATCTGTTCGCGGATCATGAAGGTGTCGTTCACGCCCGGAGTGTCGCGGATGCACATCCGCATCGGCAGTTCGGACGCGCCGATATGGATGTCCGCCGACTTGGTGATGTCCGCGAAGCGCCCCTGCCCCGGATCGGCCGAGGTGTCCTCGCCGAAATCGTCGCCGAGGCAGACGTAGCGCTGGATCAGTTCCTCGTCGCAATAGCCGTATTCGTGCTGCTGGCCGAGCAGCATCTCGAACTTCTGGCCGAGCCGCTGGCGCGACTTCTCGCGCATCGCCTCGAGCTGCTGGCGCACCTTTTCCAGCTCGCGGTCGGCCCCGGCGCGCTCGGCCAGTTCGCCGACGCGGCCGCCGCGGTTCAGGAGGTGCTGCCACTCCTCTTCCGAGAAGAAGCTGAACTTCGCCTTCTTCGCACCGGACCGCGCCGCCGGTTCGACGTGCAGGCTGGTGACCACCGAGGTCCAGGGGTTGATGTCCGCGGGCAGGAAGTCCGGCCAGCCGATCATCGCGTTCACGAGCGAGGTCTTGCCCGCCTTCACCTGCCCGATCATCGTGACCGAGGGTTCGAACTCGCGCATCTGGCGGCGCAGCTTCCGGATCGCCGGGGCGACGGTCTCGTCGCCGATCTCCTGCAAGTCCTCCAGCGCGGCCTCGATCTGTTCGAGCCGGTCGGTGACCATGTCGAGATCGCCGTAGGCACGGGCCAGGAGCCCGTTCTCGGCGGGGCCGGCGCCCGTATCCCCGGGCGCGTCCGTCTCGGCAAGGCTGCGTTCTGCAGTCATGGCCTGTCTCCTATTGTGGCGGGAACGCGGGTCATGCCGCCAGCTCCCGTTCGAATTCTCCGCGAAGTTGAAGCAGCAGGACCGCGGCGTCGGCGGCCTCGTCGGCCCCGCCCTCGATCCGCATCAGCACGGCAAGGTCGCCGGCCTCGTCGATGGCGCGGCGCAGCATCGGCACGCCGGGCAGGTCGTCGTTCCAGTTCGCGGCGCGCGACTGCAATTCCTCGCAGGTCTCGGCGCAGTGTCCCAGCACCGTGCCGGGCCAGTCCTGCGCCTCCGGGTCCTGCCATTCCAGCATCTCCAGGAGCGCGCGGGCGCGGCGCTTGAGGTACAGGAACGGCTCCGACAGTTCCGACAGCAGCTCCGGCGACGGCGGGGTGCGGTCCGGCTCCGCCGCGCGCGGCGCGGGGGCGGGCGCGGGTTCGGTGAAGGGCTCCGGGGCGAGTTCCGGGGCGGGCTCGGGCGCGGCCGTCGTCTCGGCCGGGGCGCGGGACATGTCACCGTCGGGCAGCGGGCTCGGCATCGGGTCCGGCAGCGGCACCTTCGGCGGCACCGGCGGCGGCGCGGGCTGCGGGATCGCGGCGTCCTTGCCGGTGGACTCTTCGGCCTCCAGCGTCTCCACGAGGTGGCCGAAGCGGTGCAGGAACAGTTGCGCCGCGTCGAAATCGGCCTCCTGCGCGGCGCGGATATCGGACTCCAACCGGTCGAGCAGCGCGGCGGGCGCGTGCCCGTCGCGGGCCGCGAACACGCCGTCGAAGTCGAAACCCGCGCGGGCCGACAGGTCGGTCTCGTCGATGCCCGCCGCGGTCGCGACCAGCAGCGCGTGGTTGCGCAGCGCGTCGGGGGCAAGCGTCCAGGTCGCGGCCTCGGCGGCGCCGTAGTCGCGGCTGACCCAGATCGCGATCTCGGTCCGCGACGCGGCCCAGTCGAGCGCCGAGCGCTGGTCCTCGGGATGGTCGCCGAGCGCGAGGTGCAGGAACGACATCCCGCGCAGGATCTCGTAGGGCGCGGTCACGGTCAGGAACACCGGCCGCTCCGCCATCAGCGCGCGGCCGGGCAGGGAATTCTCGCTGATGCGGGTGCCGTCCTCCAGCACCGCGTCGGTCGCGGGGGCGGTGCCGTGGCGCAGTTCCAGCGTCGGCCAGGGATGGCCCGCGGGCAGCGGGTCGGCGCCCAGGAGGCTCCGCAGCACGTCCTCGCCGCCGCCGCCCTCGGGGCCGATCACGCCGATCCGCACCGGGTGGCGCAACTGTTCCACCAGCCGCTGGCAGGCGCGGGCTTCCTTCGCGGGCACGGCCTGCGATCCGAGCGCGGCTTCGAGCCGGCTGATCGCGGCCTTGGGGTCGAAATCGAGGCGTCCCATCAGCGCACCGTCCGGGTGACGATCTGGCGCACGGGCGACATCGCCCGCGCGGCGGCGCGGAACATGGTCACCGGCGCGACCCAGGCCGGGTCGGCGGCGTGCTCGGTCGCGACCGCCTTCATCACCACGACCGAGGTGTTGTCCTGCTCGGGGTCGCCGATCGTCGCCACGGCGTCGATCAGGGCGCCGGCGATGCCGCGGCTGTCGCGGCGGTGGACCTTCTTCAGGATCGCGGTGATCTCGGCGGCGGTGAGGGATTCGAGCCCGTCGCTCGCGGCCACGATCACGTCGCCCTCCATCAGTTCCAGCGGCTCGTCGGGGCAATCGACGGCGGCGATGGTCTCGCCGATCAGGGCCGAGGTCAGGCAGCTCCGCTGCGGGTGGCGGCGGGCGGTGTCCGGGTCCATCAGGCCCTTCTTCACCATCAGGTCGATCTGCGGCGCCATCGAGTGATCCTCGTTCAGGCGGATCAGCTCGTTGTTGCGGAACAGGTACAGAAGCGAATCCCCGATCGAGAGCCAGTGCAGCCGCCCGTCCTCGATCAGCGTCGTGATGACGGTCCCGCCCATGCCGGACTTGGACGGGTTCGCCTCGACGTGGTCGCGGAGGCAGTCGTTGGCCACGTCGGCGGCGTAGCGGAGCAGCCGGGGAACGCCGGCCTGCCGCAGTTGCGCGCCGTTCGAGCGCAGGGTCAGTTCGGCGAAGATCTCGCTGACGATGATGCGGCTGGCGAGGTCGCCCGCCGCGTGTCCGCCCATGCCGTCGGACAGGATCGCGAAGCCGACCTCCGCACCCTGCGGGAAGGCGGTCGCAAGCGCGTCCTCCTGCCGCTCGCGCGCGCCGAGGCTGAGCGCCGAGGCGACGTCGAGTTCGACGGTGCAGTGGGCGGGGTCAGCTTGCGCCATGTTCCATGCCTTCCTCGTCGCCGGGTTCGCCCCAGGCGAAATCGCCGCCACAGAAGGCGATGAATCGCAGCGTCGTCTTGCCGATCCGGATCAGGTCGCCGTTCGACAGCTCCTCGGTCGCGAGAACCGGGGTGCCGTTCAGGCGCACCACGTTCGACTTGCCGCCATGCCCGATGAAGAACTTGTTCTGCTCGGAATCGTAGGCCACCGCGGCGTGGTGCTGGCGCGAGATGCTCTGGTCGCCGAAATCGAGGCAGATCGCCTGGTCCTCGCCGCGACCGATGGTCGAGACGCTGGTGGACACGGTGAAGGACGCGCCGCGGCCCGGGCCTTCGACCACCACGATCCAGCCGGCCGGGAACCAGCCGTGGACATGGCCGGGCTCCGCCGGTTCGGCGGCGGCGAAGGGGTCGGTCGCGATTTCCTGCGAGTGGAAACCGAGGATGCGGGTCTTGGCGCGGCGGCCCTTGCCGGGCACCGCCTCGGCCGGGCCGTCCATCGCCTCCACGGCGGCCAGCGCGGCGGCCGCGGCGGCGGCGCGGGCGTCGCCGGTCAGCGCGGGC
>WVSL01000011.1 GCA_015689685.1 Rhodobacterales bacterium HKCCE2091
GTCCGTCCGGGGAAAGGGGAACCGCGCTCAGGCCCTGATTTGTGCAACAGCGCCCACCAGGAGAGTACTTCATAGGGTTATCTGAAGGACGTCCGTTGCGGATTACTGGTTAAGGCCGCACGAGCCAACGACGTACGATGACCACGATTCCATCAACTCTACGCGTCGGGAAAACAGGTCCGAACGGCGGTACGCACGCTCAACTTGGCCTGGCAAATGTGCCAAGGCGGCCTCAGCAATCTCTCGAGAGACTTGTGCGCTCTCGCTACACTAATCGCGGAAAGTGAACCGAAATCCATGTGTAGTTAACCCGGAGCGCCCCATGCGATCATACAGAGCGCGAAAGGCGTTGACCGATAGTGGCCGAGCTACCGACGTCGACCGGGAGTGGGCATTGCTAGGGAATACAAGACTTCGGTCTAGACCTTCCATTCTGGCAAGGATCTTCTCTGCTCCTTGCGACAGGGGCACTCGGTGCGGTCGCCGAGTCTTTGTCCGCTGGGCCGGTATGGTCCAGGTGGCGCCTTGAAACTCTGTCCAAGTGGCATCCCGCACTTCGCCAGATCGGCACGCAGTAAGAATGATGAGCCGCAAAGCATGAGATGAGACGCAGTCACGGGAAGCTAGCGCAGCGTAGAAGGCCGGAAGTTCTCGCCAGTCCATCGCGGCGTGGTGATTTGGCAAACGCTTCGTAGGCTTTAGAACCCGCTTCACTCCAACGCACGGATTTTCCTTTGTATAGAAGCCTTCGACCTTTGCCCATTCGAAGATCGCAGTAAGCCGCTGCTTGATCCGCCGAGCGGTCTCGTGCTTGGCAACCCAAATCGGTTGCAGGACGCGCCGTATGTCGGTGACATCAATTTCATCAAGAAGCACATCGCCAAGCGTTGGAAACACATGTACCCGAAGACCGGAAAGCCAAAGCTTCGCATGCTTCCCACTAGAGAACGAAGGCGCTACGATCGAGGGATACTCATGCGCTGCCTCTTTCAAGGTCAGCGACCTATGTTTCTGGCTGTTCCTGGGATCACCCCCTTGTCGAGCCACCTTGCGCCACTCTCGCGCCGTTTCTCTTGCTTCCGCTAAAGACACCATGGACGCCGAACCAATACCAAGGTCCCGCCGTCTACCCTGGACAACGGTGCGTAGTATCCACGACTTCGATCCAGAGACCTTCACCGCGAGATAAAGGGCCTCACCGTCACCATAGAAGCCCGGGTCTTTAACGGTATCTACGAAGCGCTTTGAGAGCTTGGCCATGCGTCCTCCACCAACATCTGTCCCAACATCTGACGCTGGAACGGGATGGATACGCCGGTAGTCTCCGCGAGACGCTCGGTCAATTCTTCGCAAAAATTCAGGAAGTTATGGACCTTATTGCGCAGGCTTACGATAGAGGTTTGAGCCGCCTACGGGCTGCCATTTCCCCATCCGCAGCGACCCGGCGCGAGCACCCTGTCTAGGGTGCCCGATGTATACGCTCTCCGATGGCCCAGACGAAAAGGGCCCGCTCGATGCGGACCCTTCGTTCTTCGCAAATCCTTCTGCGCGGTCACTCCGCGGCGGCGACCTCCTCGGTTCCGGGCTCGATCAGGATCTCGGTCTCGACAACCTCCTCGACGGGGTCGCCGGTGGCTTCGCCGGTCTCGTCCTCAACGACTTCTTCCTCGCCCTCGGGGGTGCCGAGGCGCTGTTCCAACCGGTCCATCAGGACTTCACGGGCCTCGTCGGTCAGTTCCCAGTTCGGGTTGGTGACGCCGGCCAGGGCCTCGTCTTCGGCGCCGAGCGCATCCTCGTAGCTCGCTTCGGCCTCGCCCGCGGCCGTCTCCAGCTGCTCCAGTTCCTCGACATAGGCGTCGTAGGCCGTCTGCTGTTCCGCCAGGCCATCGAGCTCCGCGCGCCGGTCGGCGACGGCGGTATCGTACTGGTCCTGCGTGATCGACCCGTTGGCGAGCTGCGCGTCCAGCGCCTCGATCTCGCCGTTCAGGCGATCCACCTCGGCGGCGATCTCTTCCGGCGCGGGGCCCTCGTAGCTGCCCTCGAACTCGGCCACGGCATCCAGCGCGGCCTGGTAGTCCTCGTACGCGCCATCGGCGGCACCGGCGGAGTCGTAGACATCGCGCAGGCGGCCGATCATAGAGTTGTCGGAGGCGTTCGCGAAGGCCTGCGCGCTGGCGTGGGAGGCGTTCGCCCCGCCGAGCGCGCGGGCGATCTGGCCGTTGCTGCTGCCCCCGGCGTTGCGGTTGCTGCCCGGGCCGTTCACCCGGTTGGAATTGTTGCCGCCGGCATTGGCATGGTCCGGGGGGCCGCCCCGGCTGTCGCTTCCGCCATGTCCGCCGCCGTTGCCACCGCCATTGCCACCGCCGTTTCCACCGCCATTGCCGCCCCCGTTGCCGCCGCCGTTTCCACCGCCGTTTCCGCCGCGATCCGCAACGGCGGCGTCGGTCTGAGCGATGGTGATGGCGGTCGCCGTGGCGAGCGCGGGAAGCGCGGCGATCGCGAGTGCCGCGATGCGGGTGGGAAGCCGGTCGAACATGTCTCTCTCCGTCAAGCGGTATACTTTGCAAACGCACTATCACCCCAGCTGTGACCGAAGTGGGGCAACGTCGCCACGGTGCTGCCATGATCGGGATTCCGCCGATCGGCCGACACCGGCGGATACCGGGGCACGACACAGCTTCGCGCAGCGAACCGATTGACGAAAGCCCGCCGCGCTTCCTACGGTCGCCCCCCGAGGCACGGCGCGAGGCGAAGAGCGACATGCGAAAATTCCTTGTGTTCCTGATGTTTAACCTGGCGACCGCAACGGCCGCGCTGGCGCAGGACGGTTTCGGTCCGGCCGATGTCGTGCCGTCCGAACGGGTGCCTGACCTCGCCCGCTGCCTCACTGCCCCGGCTTCGGAGGCGTCAACGGACTGTTTCTCGGGCGAGGGCATTCCGGAGGGCGCGCGCCGCTTTTCAGAAGCGATGGAGCGGGACACGGCGCTCGGATTTCCCGCCATCCTGACCGGGGTGACCGAGGCCGGGCCAGTGGACCTCGCCAGCGCGATCATCCCGCGCATCTCGCCGTCGGAGCCCCAGGCCGTGCTGGTCAACGGTGCCTCCGGGGTCGAGATCGTGCTTGAAAGAGTCTTCGCGCCCGAGCCGCCGCGAACACCGGGCACCAACTCCATCCTCGCGCGCAGCCCGGGCGCCGCCGAACAGAGCCGCGCCCGCATAGCCGCCTACCGCGTCCTGCCCGGCGGTGGGCAGCGGTTCGTCGTCCACGACACCGTCACGGAGCGCTGCCTGAACTGCCCGCCGCTCGGCGTCTCGGTGACCTATCTCGACTACCTTCGCGGCCGTCTGGTCGGGGTCGAACAGCTCGGCTGGTTCGACCCGGTCCCGGCGTCGGAGGAAATCGCCGCACGGCTGGAGGCCGCGGATATCCGGGTGTTGCAGGCGCGGCTGAACCAGCTCGGCTACCCCGCCGGGCCGGTCGACGGGGCGGCGGGGCGGATGACGCTCGCCGCGTTCTACGACCTGAAGGCCGATCACTGTCTGGACCGCGACCCGCGCATGCGGCCGGTTATCCCGGTCCTCGCCCGGACCACGGCGGACCTGCAAGGCGCCCCTTGCGCCGACGCGATCTCGGAGCGGCCCCCGGCACCGGACGCGGCCGCCGATGCCGCCCCGCCCGCGGCCGAAACGCCCGCCGACGTCGTGCCGCAACCGGCGGATACGCCCGCCGCCGCAACGGCGACCGTCGCCCTGCCCCTCCTCGCCGGCATCTACGCGAGCGATCCGTCTCTCTGCCCCGCCGCCGGCGCGCAGGATGCGAGCCTCGTGGGGATCGCACCGGGCATGGTCTCGCGGCTTGGCGAAAGCTGCACCGTGGTCGACGTTTCGGGCGAATGGCCGGACCTCGCCATCGCCCTCGACTGCGGCACGGGTGCCGGGGTCGCGGACTTCGAGATCACCATGACCGGCCCCGACGGGTTCATCCACGACGGTCTCGGCTTCGCGCTCTGCACGCCCTGACCCTAGCCCCGGGTCATCCCCGCCTCGTGCGCGCGAAGGACGGCACCGGCGCCAGCATCTTCCACCTTCAGCGCCCGCAGGATGGCGACGAGGTTGGCATCACGCTTGCGTTCGAGATCCCGAATGCCGAGCGCACCTGACTGCGCGTCGGACTGGGCGGCGATCTGGTCGATCAGCGCGTCGTCGAGATCGGGCACGTCCATCAGCTTCGTCCACGGCCACTGCAGGGCGGGCCCGAACTGCGCCAGGAAATGCCGCATCCCGGCCTCGCCGCCCGCGATCCTGTAGGTCTCGAACAGGCCCATCTGCGCCCACCTGAGGCCGAAGCCCATGCGGATCGCCTCGTCGATTTCCTCCGTCGTCGCGATCCCGTCCTTGACCAGCCACAGCGCCTCCCGCCAGACCGCCTCCAGCAGGCGGTCGGCGATGTGCGCGTCGATTTCCCGTTTGACGTGAAGGGGATACATGCCGATCCCACGCAGTGTCTGCGCCGCGCTGGCGCAGGTTTCCGCGTCGCCGACCAGCTCCACCAGCGGCAGCAGGTAGACCGGGTTGAACGGGTGCGCGACGATGGCCCTGTCGCCCTTCGCGGTCAGCTCCGACGGCCGGAAGCCCGAGGTCGAGGACCCGACCACCGCGTCCGCCGGTGCCGCCGCGCCGATCTCGGCAAGCACCCGGTGCTTCAGGTTCAACCGCTCGGGCACGCTTTCCTGCACCCAGTCGGCATCCGCCACCGCCTCCGCCAGCGACCCCGCGTAATCCAGGCGGCCCTCCGGCGGCAGCGCGACGTCGTAGAGCCGGGGCAGCGCCGCCCGCGCCTGCGCCAGCACCTCGCCGATCTTCCGTGCCGCCTCCGGGTCCGGGTCGAACACCGCCACGTCCCACCCGTTCAGCAGGAACCGCGCGGCCCATCCGCCGCCGATCACCCCGCCGCCAACCACCGCTGCCTTCATCGCCAATCCTCACGTTCCGGGTCGAGCGCCCGACCGCGCCACGCCATCCCCGGCACGGAAAGGAGACCCACCCGATGACCATCGTCTTCCACGCCATCCCGACCGAAACCGCGACCCGGATCCGCCGATCCGGCATCGACGCCTACGGCCATCCGGTCGAACGCCATCTCTCCGACGGCAGCGTCTATCCCTGCCGGCATTGCCTCGGAGCCGTTCCGGCGGGCCGGGACTACCTCGTCCTCGCGCACCGGCCGTTCCGGTCCGAGAACCCCTACGCCGAGACCGGCCCGATCTTCCTCTGCGCCGATCCCTGCGAACGTCTGGTGCCCTGCGACACGCTGCCCGAAGACCTGCGGTCGGAATCCTACATCGTGCGCGGCTACTCCGCCGACGAACGCATCGTCTACGGCACCGGACGGGTCGTACCGACGCCCTCGATCCCCGGCTATGCGCGGGAATTGTTCGCACGCGGCGACATCGCCTTCGCCGACGTTCGGTCGGCGGCGAACAACTGCTTCCAGCTTCGGATCCTGCCCGGAACCTGACGCGCGCATCACGCCACCGGCGCCCGCTTCACGAGCCCCAGGCGCTCGCGGACCTCCGCGGGCGTCATCACGTGCGCGCCCATCCGCTCGACGATCCCCACCGCGCGCTCCACGAGCTGTGCGTTGGTGGCAAGCACGCCCTTGTCGAGCCACAGGTTGTCCTCAAGCCCGACGCGCACGTGCCCGCCCGCCAGCACAGCCGCGGCGGCATAGGCCATCTGGTTCCGCCCGAGCGAGAACGCGGAGAAGGTCCAGCCAGCCGGCACCGCGTTCGCCATCGCGAGGAAGGTATGCAGATCGTCCGGCGCACCCCAGGGCACCCCCATGCAGAGCTGCACCAGCGCAGGGGCGTCAAGCACCCCTTCTTCTACAAGTTTCTTCGCGAGCCACAGGTGCCCGGTATCGAAGCACTCGATCTCCGGTTTCACCCCCATCTCCGTCATCGCCCGGCCCATGGCCCGAAGCGTGCCCGGCGTGTTGACCATGACGTAGTCGGCCTCCGCGAAGTTCATCGTGCCGCAGTCGAGCGTGCAGATCTCCGGCCGGCACTCCGCGACATGGGCCACCCGCTCCGCAGCGCCCGCCATGTCCGTACCGGCCTCCGACAGTGGGAAAGGCGCTTCGGGCGAGCCGAACACGATGTCTCCGCCCATCCCCGCGGTCAGGTTCAGGACCACGTCGACCTCCGCGTCCCGGATCCGCTCCGTCACCTCGCGGTAGAGCGCGCGCGCCCGCGACGGCGCGCCGGTTTCCGGGTCTCGGACGTGGCAATGCACGATCGCCGCCCCCGCCTTCGCCGCGTCGATCGCGCTCGCCGCGATCTCGGCGGGCGAGCGGGGAACGTGCGGGCTCCGGTCCTGGGTCGCGCCGGACCCGGTGACCGCGCAGGTGACGAACACCTCCCTCGACATCGACAGCGGCATCGCCACGCCCTTTCTCTATCCGCGAAATATCCCCGCCGGAGGCCACCGGCCGGCAGGCCGGTGACGGGCCTGCGACGGCTCCCGAAGGGGGCCCGAGCCGGCCCGTTCGCCCGTCAGGTCCAATCCAGCACCACCTTGCCTGCACGACCCTCCATGATCGCCGCGAACCCCTCGGCGAAGTCCGCGACCGGCAGCCGGTGCGTGATCAGCCCCGACAGGTCCAGGCCGGACTGCACCAGCGCGATCATCTTGTACCAGGTCTCGTACATCTCGCGGCCGTAGATCCCCTTCACGAGCAGCATCTTGAAGATGATCCGGTTCCAGTCGACGGCGAACTCGGCGGGCGCGATCCCGAGAAGCGCGATCTTGCCGCCGTTGTTCATCACCTCGATCATGTCCCGCATCGCGGGCGCGGCGCCGGACATCTCCAGCCCCACGTCGAAACCCTCGGTCATGCCGATCCGCGCCATCACGTCGCGCAGGCTTTCCTCGTCCGCCTTGACGACGTGCTGCACGCCCATCGCGCGGGCGAGATCGACGCGGTAGGGCGAGATGTCGGTGATGACCACCTTCCGCGCGCCGGCCTTCTGCGCCACCAGCGCGCCCATGATCCCGATCGGCCCCGCGCCGGTCACCAGCACGTCCTCGCCCACCAGATCGAAACTCAGCGCCGTATGCACCGCGTTGCCGAACGGGTCGAAGACCGCCGCGATCTCGTCGGGCACGTCGTCGGGGATCGGCACCACGTTCGATTCCGGGATCACGAGGTAGTCCGCGAAGGCCCCCGGCCGGTTCACGCCCACGCCCCTCGTGTTCCGGCACAGATGCCCGCGCCCCGCACGGCAGTTCCGGCAGGTGCCGCAGACGATGTGGCCCTCGCCCGAGACCCGCTGACCGAGCCGGTACTTCACCGCCGCCGCGCCGAGCCCCGCGATCTCGCCCATGAACTCGTGGCCGACGACCATCGGCACCGGCACGGTCTTCGCGGACCACTCGTCCCACTTCCAGATATGCACGTCCGTCCCGCAGATCGCGGTCTTCCGGACGCGGATCAGGACCTCGCCCGGTCCCGGCTCGGGCACCGGCACGTCCTCCATCCACAGCCCCGGCTCCGGCCGCGCCTTCACCAGCGCGCGCATGTCGTTTCTCATGCCACCAGCCCCATTTCGCGGCCCACGGCGATGAAGGCGTCGATCGCCGTGTCGAGCTCCTCCGGCGAATGCGCGGCCGACATCTGCGTGCGGATCCGGTCCTGCCCCTTCGGGACGACCGGAAAGCTGAACGGCGCGACGTAGACGCCGCGCTCGTCCAGCCGCGCGGCCATGTCCTGGGCCAGCTTCGGGTCGCGCAGCATGACCGGGATGATCGGGTGCTCCCCCGGCAGAAGGTCGAAGCCCGCCGCCCCCATCCTGTCGCGGAACCGGGCGGCATTGGCGAAGAGGCGCGCGCGCAGGTCGGACCCGGATTCGAGCATGTCGAGCACCCTGAGCGAGGTCGCCGCGATCACCGGCGCAAGCGTGTTCGAGAACAGGTAGGGTCGCGACCGCTGGCGCAGCCAGTCGACCACCTCGGCCTTGCCGGAGGTATAACCGCCCGACGCCCCGCCAAGCGCCTTGCCGAGCGTGCCGGTCATGATGTCGACCCGCCCCATCACCCCGCAATGTTCGTGGGTCCCGCGCCCGCCCGCGCCCATGAACCCGACCGCGTGGCTGTCGTCGACCATCACCATCGCGTCGTATTCTTCTGCAAGATCGCAGATCGCCTCCAGCTTCGCGACGTAGCCGTCCATCGAGAAAACGCCGTCGGTCGCGATCAGCCGGAACCGGCACCCGGCCGCGGCCTCCAACTGTGCGCGCAGGTCGTCCATGTCGGAATTCGCATAACGGAACCGCTGCGCCTTCGACAGGCGCACCCCGTCGATGATGGAGGCATGGTTTAGCGCGTCGGAGATGATCGCGTCCTCGGGTCCGAGCAGGGTCTCGAAGAGGCCGGCGTTGGCGTCGAAGCAGCTCGAATAGAGGATCGTGTCCTCGAAACCAAGGAACGCCGACAGCCGCGCCTCAAGGTCCTTGTGTTCCTCCTGCGTGCCGCAGATGAACCGGACCGACGACATGCCGTAGCCGTAGCGATCGAGCGCGGCGCGGGCGGTCTCGATCAGTTCGGGGTCGTCGGCCAGGCCGAGGTAGTTGTTGGCGCAGAGATTGATGACCTCGCGACCGGAGGCGAGGCCCACGGTCCCCGCCTGCTTCGTCGCGATCACCCGCTCGGTCTTGTAGAGACCCGCGGCCTTCAGCCCGTCGAGTTCTTCCGACAGGTGGTCGAGGAAGGGTTGCACCATGACCGTCTCCGCTTGCCGCCCGGTTCCATGTCATAACGGGCCGGACGGCGGCGCAATCCCCAATGCGTCACCGGCGGGGCGGAAAACGAAGGCGGCTCAGCCGCGGCGAAGCTGCCACAGGCGTTCGAGATCGGCGAGCAGACCGGCCGACAGGCGGCGCGCGACGGCGCTGTCGATCCGCGCGAGCGCGGGGTCCGTCGGCTTGCCCGCGAAGTCCGCCGGTGCCTCCGCCAGACCCCGGACGCGGCCCTGCGACAGGCGGTCGACGAGGCGGCGGATCGCGGCGCGCATCTCGCGCGACTCGCGCAGGCCCGCCAGCAGGATCCGCCTCTCGAAGGCCGAGGCGATGCAGGCCCGGACCGTATCGATCGACAGCTCGTCCTTGACGATGTAGTCGGCGCAACCCGACCGCATCGCTTCCACGATCACGTGCGGCTCGGTCGCCCGGCTCAGCATGATCGCGGCGGCGCGGTTCTGCCCGGCATGGGCGGCGAGCAGTGCGACGGCGTCGAGGCCGGTCTCGAACCCGAGCCAGTAGTCCACGAACACGATGTCGAAGCTCTGCCGGTCGAGCGCCGGCATCAGCTCGGACACTTCGCCGAGTTCCGTCGCCTCGGCCTCCAGCCCGGCGCGGCCGAGCATCCGCAGAAGCGCCATCCGGTCGGCCTCGTCGTCGTCGAGCACGAGGACGCGGAGGCGGCCGGTGCCGCTTTGCCGGGGTTCGGGCATGGGTGCGAGATCACGCCTCGCCATGACGGAGACTGTCATGTGAGCCTACTCCTTGCGGAAGTGCCGGATGTCGAGGATGGGTCGGCGCCGGGGCCGCTGTTGCGGCGTCGGCCGGATGGCAGACGCCCGACAGAAAGGATTAGGCCAAAGCCGTTAACGCAGGGTGAATGGCCGGTTCAGGGCAGTCCGCGCGCGGCGTCGAGCCCGGGCGGCCGGAACAGCGTGTGCCGGCCCCGGCCCTGGCGCTTGGAAGCATAGAGCGCCTCGTCCGCGTCGCGCAGCATCTGGTCCGGGTCGGGATCGGCGTAAAGGCTCGACCTCGTGGTGCCGATGGAGCCGCCGACCTGGCAGATGCTGCCCTCGACCTCCATCGGACGGCTCAGCTTGTCCATCACCCGCCGCGCGATCCGCGACAGGATCGACGGTTCGTCGCATCCGCTCAGAAGCAGGACGAACTCGTCGCCGCCGATCCGCGCGGCGAGGTCGGTGTCTCGGACCTCGGATTTCAGGATCTGGGCGACGCGAACCAGGACCTCGTCGCCCGCAGCGTGGCCGAGCTCGTCGTTGACCTGCTTGAAGTAGTCGAGATCGATATGCATCAGAGCGAACTCGGCGTCCGGCCGCAGAAGCAGTTCGTCGAGCCGGGCGGCGAGCCCGCGCCGGTTCGCGAGCCCCGTCAGGGCGTCGGAGGTGGCCCGCGCCTCGGCGGCATGGCGGGCGGCGAGGAGGCGGTCGGTCAGGCGGCGCGTCTCGGCGGTGGTGGCGAGGATCGCCTCGCGCAGGTAGAGCAGTTCGACGGTCTGGTCGCAGGGCGAGAAATCCGAAAGGGTCAGGCCCCGCGCCTCCACCGCCTCGGCGAAGGACAGGCCGAGGGAGATGTTCAGCAGGCCGCCGCTGCCCCCGGCCAGCCCGTGCACCTGCCCGCGCAAGGGCAGGTCGGGCAGACCGGTCAGCCGCAGGCCAAGCGCCGCACCCTCCACCGCCAGCAGGGCGGGCAGGCTGTCGATTGCGCGGGGCTGGCGGATGTCGATCACGTCGAACACGTCGCGACCGCGCAGGTCGCCGCGCGCGGCGAGCTTTTCCAGCGTCGGACCGGCCCGGTTCACCGCCCCGCTCGGCCCGAACCAGAGATGCATCGGCAGGAGCCGGTCGAGCCCCCGGCCCGGCAGGCCGATCACGCGGTGCAAGATGGTGTCCACACGGCTCATCGCGCGGCCCCGCCCAGGTCGAAGTGCCGCCCCTCGGAATGGCGGTTGTCGAGCAGTTCCACGTCGATCCGGCGCGCGTCGTCCTCGTCCGGCTCGATCAGGACGAGGGCGCCGTAATCGTCCGCCATCGCCCGCAACGCGCCGACGACGAGCGGCGCGATGTCGAAGCCGGGCCACTCGATCGTCAGGCCGAACCGGCTTCGGCCCGACCGTTCCATCGTGAAGCGGGGCACGTCGAAGCCGGGCAGCGCCATGCGCGCGCGGTCCGGCACCTGTTCCACCGACATCATGAAGTCCCGGAAGTCGGCCCCGCCGAAGCGCAGCAGCCGGCGCACCCGGTCGCGCGCAGGGTCGGTGACGATCCAGGTGCCGACATCTTCGAGCAGCGAGGCCGGCGTGGTGCCGAGCCGGGATGCCGCCGCCGCCACGACCGCCCGCGTCAGGCCCGGTTCGTAGTTCAGCATCGCCTCGAAATCCTCGAACGGGAGGGCGGCGTCGCGGCGGACGGTGTCCCAGACCTGACGGCCGTAGGTTTCGACGAGAAACCCCTGCAACGCCTTGTTCACCAGCCCGTGCATCCGTTCCCGGCCCCGCTCAATCCGGGGTCGAGGACTAGGGCAGTCGGGTAAAGAAACGGTTCCGCCGCCGCGAGGAGTCAGAAATCCGTCGGCGCCCCGCCCTCTTCCTTCCGCCGCGCCACGAAGGCCGCGAGCTCCTCGCGGATCGCCTCGTCCATCGGAGGCGGCTCGAACTCCGCGAGGATCCGCTTGGCCACGCCATGCGCGCGTTCCGCCGTCCACACCGCCCCGTCAAGCTGCCATGCCTCGAAGTTCCGCCAGTCCGACAGGAAGGGCTGGTAGAACGCCTCGGTGTAGCGGGCCTGGGTGTGGGCGCAGCCGAAGAAATGACCGCCTGGGCCGACCTCGGCGATGGTTTCCACCGCGATGTCCTCGGGGCCCGTGGCCCAGAGCTGCGGTTCGAAATATCGCTGGATCTGCTGGAGCACCTCGCAGTCCATGACGAACTTCTCGGGGCTCGCGATCAGCCCGCCCTCAAGCCAGCCGGCGGCGTGGTAGACGATGTTCGACCCCGATTGCACCGCCGCCCAGAGCGACTGCGAGGTTTCCCACATCGCCTGCCCGTCGGGCACGTTCGCCGCGCAGACGCCCGAGGACCTGAGCGGCAGGCCGTAGAACCGCGCCATCTGGCCGGTCATCTGGGTCGCGCGCATGTATTCGGGCGTTCCGAAGGCAGGCGCGCCGGATTTCATGTCGACGTTCGAAGTGAAGGTGCCGATCCCGGCGGGACAGCCCGGGTTGATGACCTGGATCAGCGCGATGGCCGACAGCGCCTCCGCGATCGACAGAGTGACCGCGCCGGCCATCGTCACCGGCGACATGGCCCCCGCGAGCGTGAACGGCGTCACGATGGTCGGCTGCCCGCGCCGGGCTAGCCGCATGGCCCCGTCCAGCATCGGGAAGTCGTGCTTCAGCGGCGAGACCGAGTTGATGTTGGTGTACATCCGCGGGGTCGCGTCGAAGTCCTCGTGGCTGAGCCCGCCCGCGATCCGCACCATCTCCATCACGTCCTCGACCCGTTCGGGGCCGAGCGAGTAGGCGTGGCAGACCTTGTCGGTAAGCGTCAGCTTTTCGTAGAGGCAGTCGAGGTGGCGGATCGAGGCGTGGATGTCGATCGGCTCCACCGGGTAGCCGCCGGCGAAGTGGATGCAGTTGAAATACTGCGTCAGCTTGATGAACTCACGGTAGGTTTCGAAGTCGCCGGGCCGCTTGCCCCGCTCCATGTCCCAGGCGTTCGGCGGCGACGAAACGTTGCCGAACAGGATGGTCCGGCCGCCGACCCTGAGCGTCCGTTCGGGGTTCCGCGGTGTGATGGTGAATTCCGCCGGCGCCTTCGCCACCATCTCGGTGACGAAGGACTCGTCCATGAACACCGTCTCGTCCACGACCTTGCACCCCGCCCGCGCGAGGATCTCCCGCGCCTCGGGGTTGAGGAAGACGATCCCGATCTCCTTCAGGATCCGCATCGCGCCGTCATGGATCGCCTGGACGCCCTCGGGGGTGAGCGGTTCGATCGGCGGGTCGGTGTTCTCGGGCAGCCTCCATGGCGTCTGGTCGATGGCATGGTGCCCGGCGCGGTCGGCGTGTCCGCGGCGCCCCCCGGCACGGCGGCGGCGGGGTTCGGGCGCGGCGGCGGTATCGAGCGTCATGGCGTGCGGGACTCCTCTGGTCGATCCCAGAAAACCACGCCCCGCCGGTCGGTGAGTATGCGGTTTGCGACATCGAAGGCGGGTCGCGGGTCGGATCCGGATCAGGTCCAGTCGGGAACGGCCCCGCCCGGCAACGCCGCCCGCACGGCGGCGAACCGCTCCGGCGGGACGCCGAGCGCGCTGCCGCAGGCAATGCACCAGGCATCGTCCATCATCAGGAAGTCGACGACGCTGGCGAGGAACTCGGGCTCGGCCGCGCGGGTTCTCAGGTCCTCCGGCGAGGCCCCGGTGGACCCGAGGAAGACCGGGCCCAGATCCTCCTCCGCCAGGAGCCAGGCCAGGACCTTCAGCGCGTGTTCCTCGGCGGCTTCGGGTGTCACCGTGCTCTTCCTCCCGATCCGGAAAGGGATTCTTAACCATGTGAGCTGAAAGTCACGGCACCCGTCTGATAGATCAACCTTCGGTTCACAAGATGTCAGGTCGCATACTCGTCGTCGATTCCGTCGCGGCCAACCGGATCGTGATGAAGGCCCGGCTGAACGCCGCCTTCCACGAGGTCGAAACCGCGAGGTCGGCCGCGGATCTCGCCCGCGCGCTGGCGGTCTCGGTGCCCGATCTCGTGATCCTCGACGCGGCGCTTCCGGGCGACGACCCCGCCGCGCTCTGCCGGACGCTTCGGGCCGATCCCGCCACCGCCGAAATGCCGATCCTCGTTCTCTGCCCCGCCGGGGACCGGGACACGCGGATCGACGCGCTGTGCGCGGGCGCCGACGACGTGCTCGAGCGGCCGTTCGGAGAAATCGCGCTATTCGCCCGCATCCGCGCGCTCCTGCGGGAGCAGGCGGTCAGGCGCGACCTGTGCAGCCGGCAGGTCGATACCGGCGGCATCCCGGATCCCGCGTCCTGGGTGCCGGAACCGGGGGGGCGGATCGGGCTGATCGCGGCGCAGCCGTCGATGGCGCTGCGCTGGCAGGCGGAGCTCGCCGCCCGCGGCGCGCGCCAGGCGCAAGTGCTGGACCCCGCCACCGTGCTCGGCCGGTCCGGCGGCGCGGCGGCGCACGAGCTCTACGTGATTGACGGGATGCTCGGCCGGGGCAGCGACGGTCTCCAGCTTCTGACCGAGCTTCGCGCGCGGTCGCAGGGGCGCGACGCGGCGGTGCTGATGCTCCTGCCCGACGGCGACGAGATGCGGGCCGCCGCGGCCTTCGACCTCGGTGCAGCCGGCGTCCTGCACGGCCGCGTCACGCCGGCCGAACTGGCCGCGCGGACCGACACGCTCCTGCGCCGGAAACGGCGCGTAGACCGCCTGCGCGCGGCCCTGAACGCGGGGCTGGAACTGGCCGTGACGGACGGGCTGACCGGGCTTCGCAACCGCCGCTACGCGATGGCGCGCCTGCCGCGGATGATGGCAGCAGACGGGCCCGGCCGGCTCGCCGTGATGATGCTGGACCTCGACCACTTCAAGGAGATCAACGACCGCCACGGCCACGGGGCTGGCGACCGGGTGCTGGCCGCGGTCGCGCGGCGGCTCGCCGACCAGCTCCGCGCCGACGCGCTTGTCGCGCGGATCGGGGGCGAGGAGTTCCTCGTCGCCGTGCCGGTGCCGGATGCCGCGGCGGCGCGGCTGGCGGCCGAACGGCTCCGTGCGTCGGTCTCGGCGCACCCCATCGCTCTCGGCGGCGGGTCCGGTTCGGTGCTGCCGGTGACGGTCAGTATCGGCGCGGTGCTGCATGACGGGACCGACCCCGACGCCGAGGCGCTGATCGCGCGGGCGGATGCCGCGCTCTATCGGTCGAAACGGCTTGGCCGGAACCGCGTCACTTTCACCGATCCCGCGATCACCGCCGTCGCCCGCTGAACGGGTACACCCGGCACACGGCCCTCCCCCGGTCGGCAGAGTCGCTGCGCGGCGTTACCGGTCGGGCGTACCGCGCGGGTCGGGGAGGTGGCGGCGCAGCCCGCGTTCGATCCGGTCGGCCAGTTCGTCCCGCGCCTCGGGGCTCATTGCCTCGAGCTGGTCGAGCAGGACCTCGTGCCCGCGCTCCTGTAGCCCCATGCCGAACTCGCGCTGCTCGGCCAGCGAGGCGGCGGCGGCTTCGCGGTCGAAGGTGTCGGAGCGGAGCGCGGCGGTGAACGCCAGGACCGCGCGGGCCAGGCCACCGCTGTCGCCGCGCAGGTCGTCCCGGCGCGCGTCGATCCGTTCGCGCAGAGCGTCCCGGTCCTCCCGCGACAGGGCAAAGACCATCGGCCCGAGACCGAGCGAGCGCAACGCGGGCGGGCCATCGGGCTCAGGTGCGCGGCGATTGCCGACGGCGAATACGAGCCCGACAACGAGGCCGACCACCAGGAGGTTCGCGGCCAGCGACACCGCGAGCGCGATGCGCAGGCCGCGACCCGGACGCGGGGTCGTGCCATCCGGCGCCGGCGCGGTCATTGCAGACCCTCGATGCCGCCGGCGAGGCCGACCGCCTCGATCCCGGTGAAACCGATCACCGGCGCATCCCCGAACAGCGCCGAGACGCCACCGCCGGTCGCGGTGTCGAGCGTTTCCGGCAACTGGACCCCGATCGCGACGCCGGCCGCGCAGGCCGCCGCGAGTCCGGAGACCGTGAGCCATCCGCCGAGCGCGCCCGCGATCCGCGCGCCGATACCAGGGGCCGCGCGGGCGGGGGGCGAGACCGGGGCGGCCTGCACCGTCTCGGCCCCGGCCAGCACGCGCGCGACGAGATCCTCCGACGGACCCGGCGCGCGCCGGGCGGCGTCGAAATGTGCCTCGAGCCAGTCGTCGTCGTCAGTCATCATAGCCAAGGGCCTCCTTCTGCCCCCGCAGCGCCGCCGCAAGCGCCCGCTTGCCGCGCGCGGTCAAACTTTCCACGGCCTCGACCGATATGTCCAACGCCGCCGCGATCTCGGGGTTCGCAAGCCCCTCGATGTGGCGCAGGACCACCGCCTGCCGTTGCCGCTCCGGCAGAGATTGCAGCGCCGCGTCGAGCGCCGCGCGGCGGGCGGCATCGTCCATCGCCTCGCCGGCCGACGGCGTGTCGTCCTCGGGCTCCGCGATCTCGTCCATGCCGACCGAGCGGGACCGGGCTCGGATGCGGTCGATGGCGAGGTTGGCGGTCACCCGGTAGAGCCATGTCGCGGGCCGCGCCGGTCCGTCCGGCTGCCAATCCGCCGCCGCCCGCCAGAGGCGCATCATCGCCTCCTGGGCGACATCCTCGCCCTCCGCGGCGCTTCCGAGAACCCGCGTCGCGTGCCTGAGCGCCCGAGGCAGCAGCCGCCCGGTCAGCACCCGCGCGGCTGCCCGGTCGCCGTTCGCGAACAGCACCATCAGCGCGTCGTCCGACAGCGCGTCGAGCTCGGCATCCGTCGTAGCCATGCCGCTTCGTAGCCTGCCCCCGCGCCGGGGCAAAGGGCGCGACGGGCGCGCCCCCTGCCATTGCGTTCGCGGCTCAGCCGCGGTTGCCGAAGAAGCCACCGAAGGGCCCGCGCGGCCCGTGGCCGTCCATGCCGCCACGGTTGCCGCCGTGCCCGCGCTCGCCGAAACGCTCGCGCATCAGCGCCGCCGCGGCGGCGAACTCCTCCTCACTCACGGCGCCGTCACCGTCGGTGTCGAAACGCTCGAACATCCGCTCGGCCATCGCCTGCCGGCGCTCGGCGTCGCGGGCCGCGTGGGCGGCGTCGAATTCCTCCTGCGTGAGCAGGCCGTCGCCGTCGACGTCGATCGCCGCGATCAGCGCGTCGATCCGGGCCTCAGCCCGCTCGGTCGCCTGCGCCATCAGTTCATCGCGGCTGAGCGCGCCATCGCCATCGGCATCGGCCCGCGCGATCGGACCCTGGCCGCGCGACTGGAGTTCCTCCAGCGTCAGGGCGCCGTCGCCGTCCAGGTCGAGATCCTCGAACACCATCGCGCCCATCGGGCCGCGCGGCCCCATCGGCGGCTCGGCGGTATCCTGCGCGACGGCCGGAAGTCCGGCGGCGAGGCCCATCGGGATCAGAAGGCCGAGGGCGAGAAGTTTCCGGTTGCTCATGTCTCAAAAGCTCCATCAGGTCTTGCTTGTGCCCATGTCACGGGCCAGCGGCGGGTTTCCGTCGCAGAAATTTCGGACGGCGGGTCGACGCCGCGTTGTCGCATCCCGCCGTTTCCCGCTGGAACGCGCGCCCGCGACATCCTACCTTCCCGGCATGGAGACCGATCCCGCCCTTTTCGAAGCCGGCCCGCCGACGCGCCCCTCGTGGCCCGCGATCCGCGCCGGCCTAGGCCAGCGCTGCCCGAACTGCGGCACGGGCCACCTGTTCTCGAGCTACCTGAAGCTCCACCCCGCCTGCCCTCACTGCGGCGAAGACCTTAGCCATGCCCGCGCCGATGACGGGCCGGCCTACCTGTCGATCCTGGTGACGGCCAAGCTGCTCGGCACGCTGATGCTGTCGGTCTACATGGCGTGGCAGCCGCACCCCGTCGTGCTGGCGACGATGTTCTGCGTCGGCGCCACCGCGATGGCGCTGTTCCTGCTGCCCCGTTTCAAGGGAATGATCGTGGCGATCCAATGGGCGAACCGGATGCACGGCTTCTAGATCGCTCGGCGCTGCGCGACGCGGCGACGACGATCGTGATCCGCGATGCGGACACCCGGCCGCGAGTCCTGATGGGCCAGCGCGGGGCGGGTGCGGCATTCATGCCGTCGAAGTTCGTGTTTCCCGGCGGCGCTGTCGATGCCGCGGACGAGACGGTTCCGCTGTCGCGCGCCCTGCCCGACCCTGTCCGCAACGCGCTTGCGACGCGTTCCGACCGCGCGCCCGAGGCGCTGTTCGCCGCCGCGGTGCGGGAATTGTGGGAGGAAACCGGGCTTCTGCTCGGGAACGCGGGCGACTGGGCCGATCCGCCGAAGGGATGGCGCAGCTTCGCGGCGACCGGCAACCTGCCCGACGGGGCCCATGCCACCTACGTCTTTCGCGCGATCACGCCCGCCGGCCGCCCGCGCCGGTTCGACGCGCGTTTCTTCCTCGTGGACGCGGGCGACCTGTCTTCCGACCCCGACGACTTCAGCCGCGCCGAGGATGAACTGAGCCACCTGCAATGGGTGCCGCTCGACGAGGCCCGGTCCTTCGACATGCCCTTCGTGACCGAGGTCGTGCTGGCCGAGATCGAGGCGCGGATGGACGGTCGCGGCGTTCCCGGCGTGCCGTTCTTCGACAATTCGACGGAGGTGAGCCGGTTCCTGCGGCTCTGACGCGCGCCCGGCGACGTCAGAGGAACAGCCGCTCCCCGAGCCCGATCCAGAACGGCATCGTGGCGAAGGAGGCGAGGGTCTGCACCGTTATCATCGCCGCCATCAACGGCGCGTCTCCGCCAAGCTGGCGCGACAGCGTGTAGGCCGCGACGCCGGTCGGCAACGCACCGAAGATGAGCGCGACCTGCGCCTGCATCGGCGGCAGACCGAGCAGCATCGCGAAACCGAGGATCGACAGCGGGAAGACGACGAGCTTGCCGATCCCGGCCCAGACCATCGGCCAGAGATCCGCGGTCATGCCCCGGATCTTCAGGTTCGCACCGACGCACATCAGCATGATCGGCAGCGCGGCGTTGCCCATGATCCGCAGGGAATCGTGCAGCACCGGCGCCTCGCCCAGTCCCGCGAGGTTCCACAGGAGCGCCGCGAGGATGGCCAGGATCAGCGGGTTGGTGACGAGGTTCTTCGCCGCGCCCATGACCGCGCCGCCGCCTGCGCGCGGCAACATCACCGCGAAGGCCGAGACGACGGTGAGGTTTACGACGGGTACAAGGACGGCGGCCCCGAGCACGGCGATCTGGAGCGCCTCCGGGCCGTAGAGAGCCTCGGCCACGGCGAGCGCGATGAAGGTGTTGAACCGCCCCGCCCCCTGCATGACCGAGGTGCCGACCGCCCCGCCCCGGCGCAGCAGGATCGCGGCGACCAGGCCGAATGCGAGCCCGGCGAAGAACCCGGCATAGAGGACGACCGAGTAGCGGCCGAGCCCCGCGCCGGTCAGTTCGGCGGTGGAGATCTGGGTGAAGAACACCGCCGGCATCAGCACGAAGTAGACCAGCCGGTCGTTGAGGTTCCAGAATTCCAGCGACGGGATGCCGCCGCGCCTGAGCGCGTAGCCGGTCAGGATCAGGACGAAGATCGGCGCGATGGCAAGCGTGATCTGCATGTCAGAACGTGCCCGCGAAGATGATGACCAGCGAGAACACGATCAGCCCGATGCCCGCGATCTCCTTCAGGCTCGATTTCTCGTGGAGCCAGAAGGCGGAGAACAGGAAGGTGAAGACCAGTTCGACCTGGCCAAGCGCCTTGACGTAGGCCGCGTTCTGGAGCGCGAAGGCGGTGAACCAGCCGAGCGATCCGAGCATCGACGTGATGCCGACGAGGCCGGAAATGCGCCAGCTTCGGCACACCCGCCCGATCTCTCCGCGCTCGCGCAGGGCGAGCCACGCGCCGAGCGTCAGCGTCTGCACCGCCGTCGCCGCCGCCAGCGACACCGACGCGCGGAGGAAGGCGTCGCCGCTGTCGAGCGACAGCGCCGCGCCCCGGTAGCACACCGCGGAGACGCCGAAGATGATGCCCGAGGCGAGCCCGTAGCCGGAGGCCGGGTTGAAGATGCGCCGGCTCCACGGCAGCCGAGTTTCAGAAGCCGGCGGATCGGACAGCAGCACGACGCCGGCGAAACCCACGGCGATGGCGGCGACGAGCCAGCCCGAGACGGTCTCGCCCAGGATCAGGAGCCCGAAGAGCGCGGTCAGGATGACCTCGGTCTTCTTCAGCGTGATCCCGACAGCGAAATTGCGATGCGCGAACAGGGCTACGACGCACATGGTCGCGACGATCTGGCAGATGCCGCCGGTGACCACGTAGCCCCAGAACCCCGGCCCCGCCATCGGCATCGCCTGTCCCGACACAGCGCGGTACGCGAAGGCGAGGATCGCGACCAGCGGCGCGGAGTATAGGAACCGGGCCCAGGTCGTTCCGGCGGTCGAAAGCTCCGTCACCTTCAGGTGCCGCTGCAGCAGGAACCGTAGGTTCTGCATGAAGGCGGCGAAGATGGTGACGGGTATCCAGGCGGGCATGGCCTGCTATCGGCCCTGCCGCGGGGATCCGCAAGTCAGCTTTCGGGCCAGAGCGGGTGCGGAACCGGGTCCTTCGCCTTGAACAGGTAGCGGCGGAAGATCTCGGCGTAGCTGCGATACCGGTAGCCGCAATTCCGGGCGAGGTACTTTTCGCGATTGGCGAAGTAGATGCGCGGCAGGCGGTACCACGGCACGCGTGGGTGCATGTGGTGAACGACGTGCAGGTTGTTGTTGAGGAACAGGAAGGCGAGCGGGCCGCGGTCCTCGATGATGACGGTGCGGCCGCGGGCGCGTTCATGCGCCTGGTGTTCGAGGAAGGTGCGGATCTTCAGGATCGACAACCCGGCATAGGCCGCGATCAGGTAGGCCCAGACCGGCATCGGCGCGACGACGACGATCGCGACCACGGGCACGCAGAGCGCGAGATGCCAGAGCCAGCCGCGCAGCACCCCCGGTTGCCGGATCGCGGCGATGTCGGCGGCCATGAAGGTCACCTGCCCGATCACCGGCCCGAGCAGAAGCCGCCCCAAGAGCGTGTTGTTCGCCTTCAGGATCAGTCGCGCCGCGAGCGGCAGCCGCGCCCATTCGGACGGATCGAGGTAGTTCGACTCCGGGTCGTCGTAGGGATCGGTGAGGGTCGCGTCCTGGTGGTGCGCGAGGTGGGTGTCGCGGAAGCGCAGATAGGGAATGGCGAGGTTCAGGCTCGGCGCGACCAGCAGCTGCGACCACTTCCGCGACGGCAGGGGGTGGCCGTGGATCACCTCGTGCTGGAGCGAGGATTGCAGCGCGATGGCCAGCGCGGTGACGGCGATGCCGAGCGGCAGCCAGATCACGGACAGCAGGGTTATCCCCAGTGCATATGCAGCATAGCAGGCTGCAAGCAGCCAGACCGTCGGCCATTCGACGCGCATCAAGACCCCATCAATGTCGAAAGTGAGTGAATGAACTCGACCAACTATCTATCAGTCATTGATTTTTTCAGGCAGTCGGGGTTGTCTAAACACAAAGTCACTTTTGTTTAGAAAAATCACAGATGGTGCACCTACCCGACAAGAGGCAACGGGCGGAACTGTTCCGGCAGCGGATGGCAGGCGCGATGGCGCTGTCCGACACCTCTCGTGCTGCACTTGCGAGGGCGATCGGGATCGACCGGTCGACCATCAGCCAGATCCTCGGTGCGCAGGATGCCCGCCTGCCCGGGGCGCACGTGGTGGCGGGCGCGGCCCAGGCGCTCGGCGTCTCCGCCGACTGGCTCCTGGGGCTGACCGACCGGCCGGAACAGGCCGGGCAACTCCTGTCGACGACGCTCTCGATCTCCGAGACCGGGCGGGCGACGGATGTCGACGACCAGATCTTCGCCTGGCACGAGGAAGCGAAGGGCTACAAGATCCGCCACGTCCCCGCGACCCTGCCCGACATGCTGAAGACGACGGCGATGATAGAGTGGGAATACCGCCCCACCTTCAACCAGTCGCCCGATTCGGCGATCGCGGTGGCGGAGGCGCGGCTGGAATGGATGCGGTCCACGACCTCGGACTACGAAATCGCGATCCCGTTCCACGAGCTCCTGGCGCTTGCGGAGGGCTCCGGCTATTACCACGGGCTGGACCCTGCCGTTCGGCGCGCTCAGTTCGACTGGCTGATCGAGGTCTACGACCAGCTCTATCCGACCCTGCGCATCTTCGTGTTCGATGCCCGGCGCGTCTTCTCCGCCCCCCTGACGGTGTTCGGTCCGAAGATCGCGGCGATCTACCTGGGCCGGTTCAACGTCGCGTTTCGCGACCGCGACCGGGTGCAGGCGCTGACCCGTCATTTCGACTGGCTGATCCGAGAAAGCCTGTCCTCGGCACGCCAGGTGCCCGAATTGATGGCCGAGCTGAGGGGCCGCGTTCCATAACGTCAACGAAAGCCGAATTAACTGAATCTTAAGACAATCGGCACCGAAAAACCCGATTGCCACCTGTTGCCGGTCCAAGATTCACCCGATTCCGGGACAATGATCGACCTACGGCCCCGATGGGCCCTGGGGAAGGTCGATGGTCTCCGGGTAACGAGTTGCAATCTCCCACACGAATGCGCAAGGCGCCGGCCGGGCCTCCCCGACATGGGTCCGATCCTGTGCCATCCCCCGCGGCTCTTGCCGGTGTGGCGCCGGCAAGCGGGGTGCGCCTGGCCCGGGCCGGTGGTCAGCCCGGGCCAATCATCCCCCGCATCTCAGCCCTTCGGCGCACCGACGTGCCGCCCGGCCCCGTCCGGCCAGGGCAATCCCGCTTGGGCCCCGGCCGCGCGTGACAGCCACGCCCCGACATCCGCGCGCGGCAATGCAGTGCGGCGGGTCGCCAGGTCGACATGGAGCAGCAGTTGCTCGCCGGTCGCGGCCAGCGTCCCGCGCGCGGACAGTTCGTGCCAGAGATGCAGGCGCTTGCCCTCTGCCGCGATCACCCGGGTCGTGACCTCGATCCGGTCTCCGATATGCACTTCGCCGATATGGCGGATGTGGGTTTCGACGGTGAAGACCGAATGCCCCTCCGCCACGCAGGCCGCGTCCATCCCGGCCCAGGCCAGCAGTCGGTCGGCCCCGTCGGAGAAGGCGGTGAGGTAGCGCGCCTCGTTCATGTGGCCGTTGTAGTCGACCCAGTCGGGCGGCACCTGGCGGGCGACGGTGACGGGCGGGACCGACAGGTCGGACGGCGCCGTCGGCGAAAGGCGCGCCTCGTGGGCGGCTATGGCCACGCCGGGACCGGCCCGGCGGGCCTTCAGCGCGCGAAGCGCCGCGACCGCGGCCGCGACGTCGCCCCCACATGCCGCCATGACCGATCGCGAGGTATCGGGGGCCGATCCGACGTCCATCCCGATACGGTCCAGCACCGCCTCCGCCGCCGATCGGTCCGTCGACGCATCCCGGATCAAGGCGCCCGGCAGCAGCCATGCCGGAGAGCAGAGCTCCAGCGCGAGGAACGCGCCTCCCCGGTCCGGTTGCCCGACGATGAGCGTGACGCACCCTTCGTGCGGGTCGCTGAAGTGGTCCGGCGCGTGGGCCATGACGACCGCGTCGGCACTTGCCACGGCGGCGTCCGGGCTCTCGGCGCGGATCAGCTTGCCTTCCGGGGGAAGCCCCACGTCGTAGAGCGCCGGAAGCGCCGCACGCGCCCGGTCCAGTTCCTCGCCGATCCGCGCCTCCACCGTCGCATCGGCGACGACGGCATCGCAGCCCATCAGGAGCACGCGGGCGCCGAGTTCCGGCGCCGCGTTCTCGACCCCGAAGATGGCGATCCGCGTCATCTCAGTACGGCATCGGGTGGGCGCGGTGCGCCGTGTCGATCTCGGCCAGCACCTCGTCGGACAGCGCCAGGTCACGGCCGTCGAGGATGCGCGCAAGCTGCTCGGTGCTCGACGCGCCGATGATGCTGGAGACCGGGAACGGGCGCGACAGGGTGAAGGCGATGGCCATCTGCACCGGGTCGAGGCCGTGCCGCTCGGCGATCTCGAGGTAGGCGGCGACCGCGTCGAAGACCCGGCCCGTAACACGCCCGCCGAGGTTCGGCACCGCGGACATGCGCGAGCGGTCCGGCACGGCGCCGCCCTGGTACTTGCCCGTCAGAAGCCCCGCGGCCAGCGGCGAGAAGGCGAGCAGCGTCACGTCCTCGTTCATCGCCAGTTCCGCGAGGTCGGTGTCGTAGAGCCGGCAGAGCAGCGAATACTCGTTCTGGATCGAGGCGATGCGGGGCAGGCCCCTGTCCTCCGACAGCCGCAGCCACTGCGCGGTGCCCCAGGCGCTTTCGTTCGAGAGGCCGAGCGCGCCGAGCTTGCCCTGCGCGATCAGGTCCGCCGCGGTTTCCAGGATCGCCTCCATGTGGGCGAGCGTCGCCGCGCGGTCCTGCCCGCTCGGGTCGTAGGTCCAGTTCTGGCGGAAGTGGTAACTGCCCCGGTTCGGCCAATGCAGCTGGTAGAGGTCGATGTGGTCGACCTGAAGGCGGCGAAGCGAGCCCTCGAACGCCTCGCGGAAGGTCTCGGGCGTGATGTCCTGCCCGACGCGGACGAAGCTCTCGTTCTTGCCGCTGACCTTCGTCGCGATCCGGTAGGCATCCCGGTTGGAGGGCGACTGCGCGATCCAGCGGCCGATGATCTCCTCGGTTCCGCCCACGGTCTCGGGCGACACCGGGGATGTCGGGTACATCTCGGCGGTATCGAGGAAGTTCACCCCGGCCTCGGCGGCCACCGAAAGCTGCCGGTGGGCATCGGCCTCGTTGGTCTGGGTGCCGAAGGTCATGGTGCCGAGGCAGATGTCGGTGACGCGAAGTTCGCTGCGTCCGAGCGGGATGCGCTGCATGTGTGATCCTTGGGGAATGTCCGTCGACGGCCAGACTAGAGCGCTGCCCCCGGGGTGCAAGACCCGCGACCGGACAGCGGCGCCCCCGCCGGGACCGATGCCGGCGTCCGCGGCTCAGCCCTTCCGCAGTTCGGGCGCGACCTTGGTGCCGAACAGCTCGATCGCCTTCATCATCTCCGCGTGCTCGATCACGCCGATCGCCATCTGCACCGACACCCGGTCGAAGCCCAGATCCTCCTTGAACGACAGGATCTTGTCGGCGACCTGCGCGGGGCTGCCGACAAACATCGCCCCTTCGGGCCCGGTCTCGGCCTCGAACCGTTCCCGCGTCTGAGGCGCGAACCCGCGTTCGCGGCCGATCTGGTTCATCACCTGGGAATGGGCGGGGTAGAAGATGTCCTTCGCCCTTTCCGTCGTCTCGGCGACGTAGCCGTGGACGTTGAGCGACACCCGCGCTGCGTCCTCGTTGCCGGCCTGTTTCGCGGCGCGGCGGTAGAGGTCGGTCAGGGGTGCGAAGCGGCGTGGCTCGCCGCCGATGATGGCGACCGCCATCGGCAGGCCGAGACCGCCCGCGCGCACCGCGCTCTGCGGCGTGCCGCCGACCGCGATCCAGATCGGAAGTTTCTCCTGCACCGGGCGCGGGTAGAGGCCGAGGTGATCGACCCGTTGCGTGAACTTCGTCCCCGGCCAGTCGAGCCGCGCGCCGTCATTGGCCGCAATAAGCATCGCGAGCTTTTCCTCGAACAGCGCGTCGTAGTCCTTCAGGTCGTAGCCGAAGAGCGGGAAGCTCTCGATGAAGCTGCCGCGGCCGACCATGATCTCTGCCCGGCCGTTCGACAGCCCGTCGAGCGTCGCGAAATCCTGCCAGACCCGGATCGGATCCTCGGAACTCAGGACCGTCACGGCCGATGTCAGGCGGATGTTCCGCGTCGCCTGCGCTGCGGCCGCCAGCACGACCGGGGGCGCGGACACCGCGTAGTTCGGGCGGTGATGTTCGCCGAGGCCGAAGACATCGACCCCGACCTCGTCCGCCAGCGCGATTTCCTCCACGAGGTTTCTCAGCCGCGTGGGGTGATCGACCTTCGCCCCGGTTTCGGGGTTGGTGCCGACGTCTCCGAATGTGAACAGCCCGACTTCCATTACGATCTCCTTTGCCCGCACAGATGGCGCGCCGGATCGGTCCGCGACAGGCCGCGCGGCGCACAGCGCCTGTGCGATGGCGTCAGGTCCGGATGCCGGCGAAGCGCTGCTGCCACTCCTCGCGCTCCTCGTCCGCGATCTTGCGGAACAGGACATCCGGCACCGTGAAGGCATGGCCCGCCGGCAGGGCCGTCAGCGCGGCCTCGGCGCTCTCGGGCCAGGCGGGTTCGGTGCCCATCGCCGCGTGCATCGCGGCGGCGGCGTCGGGGATGAAGGGCGCGGACAGGGTGGCGTAGAACGGGATCAGGTTCAGCGCGGTGCGGGTGATCGCGGCGGCGCGTGCCTCGTCGGTCTTGAAGGCCGACCACGGCGCCGCGGATTGCAGGTACTCGTTGCCGAGCACCCAGAGCGCGCGCAGTTCGGCGGCGGCCTTGCGCACCTCGATCGCCTCCATCGCGGCCTCGTAGGCGGTCAGGCGGGTCTGCAGCGCCCGCGTCAGCGCAGCTTCGGCCTCGCCGGGCTCGCCGCCCTCCGGCACCACCTCTCCGAACTTCGACCGGCAGAACTTGGTGATCCGGCTGACGAAGTTTCCGAGCACGTCGGCGAGGTCCTTGTTGACGTCCTGCTGGAACGCTTCCCATGTGAACTCGCTGTCCGAGGTCTCGGGCGCGCGGCTGAGCAGCCACCAGCGCCAGTAGTCCGGTGGCAGGATCTCCAGCGCCTGGTCCATGAACACACCCCGGCCCTGCGAGGTCGAGAACTGGCCGCCGTCGTAGTTCAGGTAGTTGAACGACTTGATGTAGTCAACGAGCTTCCACGGCTCGCCAGACCCGAGGATCGTGGCGGGAAAACTGAGGGTGTGGAAGGGCACGTTGTCCTTGCCCATGAATTGCACATAGCGAACATCGTCGGCACCCTTGTCCGTGCGCCACCAGCGCTCCCAGTCGTCGCCCTTGCCGGAATCCATCCATTCCACGGCGCAGGCGATGTATTCGATCGGCGCGTCGAACCAGACGTAGAAGACCTTGCCCTCCATGCCCGGCCAGGGCTCCTCGCCCTTCATCACGGGCACGCCCCAGTCGAGATCGCGGGTGATGCCGCGGTCCTGCAAGCCGTCGCCGTCGTTCAGCCACTTCTTCGCGATGGACGTCGTCAGGATCGGCCAGTCGGTCTTGCTGTCGATCCACTCCGACAACTGCCCGCGCATCGCCGACTGCTTGAGGTAGAGATGTTTCGTCTCCCGCACCTCCAGGTCGGTCGAGCCAGAAATCGCGCTGCGCGGGTTGATGAGGTCGGTGGGGTCGAGCTGCTTGGTGCAGTTCTCACACTGGTCGCCGCGGGCGCGGTCGTAGCCACAGTTTGGGCACGTGCCCTCGATGTAGCGGTCGGGCAGAAAACGGCCGTCGGCGTTGGAGTAGACCTGTTTCTCTGTCACTTCCTCGATCAGGCCCGCATCGGCCAGCCGCCCCGCGAAGTGCTGCGTCAGCTTGCGGTTCTGGGGGGAGGAGGAGCGCCCGAAATGGTCGAAGGACAGGCGGAAGCCCTTCCCGAGCCGGTCCTGCACCTCCCACATCTCGGCACAGTATTCCGCGACCAGCTTGCCGGCTTTGGCGGCGGCGAGCTCGGCGGGGGTGCCGTGTTCGTCGGTGGCGCAGAGGAACAGGACCTCGTGGCCGCGCGCGCGCATGTACCGGGCGTGGAGGTCAGCGGGAAGCTGGCTGCCGACGAGGTTGCCGAGATGCTTGATCCCGTTGATGTAGGGGATCGCCGAGGTGATGAGGATGCGCGCCATCTGTTCGCCCTTGGGTAGGTTCGGTCCCGAATAGCGCCGGACGGGGCCGGTGGCCAGAGGGACCGGCGGGTGCGATGCCGCCGGTCCCCCGGTGTTCACTGGGCGGTGTAGCCGCCGTCGACGAGGTGGTAGGAGCCGGTGATGAAGCTCGCCTCCTCGCTCAGGAGGAACAGCACGAGCGCGGCGACCTCCTCGGGGTTGCCCATCCGCTTCAGGGCATGCATCCCGGCCAGCGCATCCTGTGTCGCCTGGTCGAGGTTCTCGTCGAGAAGCGGGGTGTGGATGAAGCCCGGTCCGACCGAGTTGACCCGGACGCCGTCCTCTGCGTGTTCCAGCGCGGCCGACTTGGTCAGGCCGACGACCCCGTGCTTGGCCGCGACATAGGCCGCGGAGTTCGCGATACCGACCGAGCCGAGGATGGAGGCGATGTTGACCACCGCGCCGCCGCCCGAGGCGATGATCTCGGGGATCGCGTAGCGCATGCCGTAGAAGACGCCGTTGAGGTTGATGTCGATCACCTTGCGCCAGCCGTCGACCGGGTAGTCGCCCGTCTTGGCGCTCGGGCCGCCGATCCCTGCGTTGTTGACGATGCCGTAGAGGCTGCCGGTCTCGGACCTCGCGAAGGCGACCATGCGCTCCACGTCCGCGGCGTCGGCGACATCGGCCGCGACGGCCAGTGCGCCGTTGCCGAAGTCGGATGCCGCCTTGGCGGCGTCGTCCTGTTTCAGGTCCGCCGCGACGACCCTCGCCCCGGCCTCCGCCAGCGCCTTGCCGATGGCGTAGCCGATGCCTGATGCGGCCCCGGTGACGATGATCGTCTTTCCGTCGAATGAACTGGCCATGTCGGTCTCCTTTTCCTTCCGTTGTTCCATCGATCTAGGGTCGATCCGGCGGCGGAGGAGGAGCAGGGGTGCAGATCGGCTGTGCGTTCAGCGCCCGCGGCGAAACAGCCGACCGACCTGGAAGCTCGTGCGCGGGATCCAGACGTAGGGGCTTTTGATGCCGGAGCTGCCGCGCCGGCGCATCCGGTAGAGCCCGAAGACGATGAGCGCGACGTGGCCGACCGCGATGAAGACGAAGAGCGCGGGCGGGCCGAAGGCCTCGATGAGCTGCGAGGTCAGCAGCGGCGAGACGATGGCCCCGAGGGCGTAGAAGAACAGGAGCGCGGCGGACAGCTCGACCCGCTGGTCGTCCTCCGCCCAGTCATGCGCGTGGGCGGCCGAGATCGAGTAGACCGGGAAGGTCACGCCGCCGAAAAGCAGGGCCGAGACGAAGACGGCGCCGGTGCCGAACGGGGCCAGAAGCACCGTCAGCACAGCCGCCAGCGTGGCGCCGACCGAGATCCAGATCAGCACCCACCTGCGGTCGTGGCGGTCGGCGAGCCAGCCGACGGGCCACTGCGTCAGCGCGCCGCCGAGAACCCAGGCGGCGAGGAAGAAGCCGATCTGCCCCGGCCTGAGCCCGACCTCGGCGCCGTAGAGCGGGCCGACCATCCGGAACGCCGCGGTCGAGAGGCCGGACACCACGACCCCGCCGACGGCGAGCGGGGATATCGTCCAGGCCAGCATCGGCCGCAGGCGCGGGGTGCCGAGCGCGGGGGGCGGCGCGAGGCGCGACAGGGTGAGCGGCAGCACGGCGAGGCAACAGAGCAGCGCGAGCAGGTTGTAGGAGACGTAGGCGGCCGGGACGAGGAAGCCGATCATCAGCTGCGCGACCAGCGAGGCGAAGGTGTCGACCATCCGGTAGGTGCCCATCGCGCGGCCCCGCGCCTCGTTCGTGACCTTGGCCTGGAGCCAGGCCTCGATCACCGTGTAGGCCCCGGCGATGCAGAGCCCCGACGCGACCCGCATCAGTGCCCAGGCCTCGGGCGCATCGGTCAGGGTATGGGCGATGAGGCCGATCGCGCCGAGCGCCGTGAAGGCCGCGAAGGCGCGGGAATGTCCGACCCCGCCCATCAGCCGCGGCGCCCACCAGCAGCCGAGGAAGAAGCCGAAGAAGTGCGCCGAGCCGAGCAGGCCGATCTCGGCGTTGGTGAAGCCGAGCTCGTTGCCCGACAGCACGTCGAGCGGACCGACCCCGCCCGAGGACAGTTGCAGCAGGATGACCGAGAGGAACAGGGCGGCGAAGGACAGGACGAGGCGCATGTGCCCGGACTAGTCGCCGCCGCCGCCGGTGGCATGCCCGTTTCCGACGCGGGCGGGGTCGGTTCCCGCCGGGCCGGGTGCGCGCCTCCTCGCTCCCCCGCCCGGGGGGCTCGTCGGCGCGGGCGATCCGGGACCGGATCGCCGGAGGGGGCGCTGCCCCCTCGCCTTCGGCTCACCCCCGGGAATATTTCGGGGATGAAGAAGCGGGGGTCAGGACCTGAGCACCGCGCCGGGGTTCAGGATGTTGGCGGGATCGAGTGCCGACTTGATCGCGCGCATGGCGGCGAGCTTGGCCGGATCGCCGTAGCGTTCGAGATCGGCGACCTTGAGCCGCCCGATCCCGTGTTCCGCCGAGACCGAGCCGCCGAGGCTGTCGACGAGGTCGTGAACCGCGCGCTTGATCGGGCCGCGGGCGTCCTCGTGGTCGGCAGGGCGCCGGCCGGGCCGGGGGAAGACGTTGTAATGCAGGTTACCATCGCCCATGTGGCCGAAGCAGTTGATCCGGAAATCGCCGACCGCCGCGATCTCGGCCGGGGCGCGGGCGATGAACTCCGGCAGGGCCGCGACCGGAACCGAGATGTCGTGGGAGGAGACCGACCCGATCTTGCGGTTGGCTTCGGGGATGCGTTCGCGCAGCGCCCAGAAGTCCGCGCGCTGGCCGACCGATTGCGAGATCACGCCGTCGGTCACGAGGCCGGCCTTCCACGCCTCGGCGAACAGGCCCTCGAGCGCGTCTGCGGCGTCGCGTCCGCCGGAGACGCCGAGATCCACGAGGCAGATCCAGTCCGGCCGGTCGGAGAACGGGTCGCGGTAGGCGGTTCCGGTCTCGTCCATGAAGTCGAGCCCGGCCCGGCCGATGAGTTCGAAGGCCGACAGCCCCTCGCCGACGCGGGCCTGCGCGAGCCGCAGGAGTTTCAGCGCGTCCTCCGGGTCGGCGACCGCCATGAAGGCCGCGGCCTCGCTTTCGGGCTTCGGGAACAGACGCAGCACGGCCCCGGTGATGATGCCGAGCGTGCCTTCGGACCCGATCAGCAGGTGGCGCAGGTCGTAGCCGGTATTGTCCTTCCTGAGCCCCTTCAGCCCGTGCAGGATCGTGCCGTCCGCCATCACCGCCTCCACCCCCAGGCAGAGATCGCGGGCATTGCCGTAGCGGATCACGTTGACGCCGCCGGCGTTCGTCGCGAGCAGCCCGCCGATACGGGCCGAGCCTTGGCTGGCGAGCGTGAGCGGGAAGATCAGGCCGTGTCCGGCGGCAGCGGCGTGGATGTCCTCGAGGATCGCTCCGGCGGCGACCGTCATCGTGTGGCCGTCGGGGTCGACCTTCATCACGCCGGTCATCCGCTCGACCGACAGCAGGACCGGGGCGGGATCGAGGGCGGCGATTTGTCCGCCGACGAGGCCGGTGCCACCGGCATAGGGCACGATCGGCACGCCGGCCCCGGCGCAGGCGGTGACGATCAGCGCGGTTTCCTCCGCTGTCGCGGGCGCGAGCACCGCGCGGGCCGAGCCGTGCCAGCGGCCGCGCGGTTCCTCCAGGTAGCGCGGCGCCACCTCCCGGAAGGCGGCATCAGGCAGGCGCCCGCGCAGGTTGTCGGGGATATCCGCCATCGCCCTACCCCGCGTCGGTCCGGCCACGGCGGTCGCCGCGGAGGTTCGCGTAGAGCACGTGGTTGCGCCAGCGCCCGTTGATCTGGAGATAGCTCTGCGCCACGCCCTCGTACTTGAAGCCGGCCTTTTCCAGCACCCCGCGGGACGCCGCGTTTTCCGGCAGGCAGGCGGCCTCGATCCGGCTGAGGTCGAGCGTGGTGAAGGCGTGGTGGACGATGGCGAGGATGGCCTCGCGCATGTAGCCCTGCCGGGCATGGGGCGCGCCGATCCAGTAGCCGAGGGTGCCGGATTGCGCCGGGCCCCGGCGGATGTTGTCGAGCGTGATCGCCCCGACGAGCACGCCGCCGTCGCGCCGGATCATGAACAGCGGCATCGCCGAGCCCTGATTCACCGCGCGCTGCGCCCAGTAGACGCGGTTGGTGAAGCTCTTGCGGGTCAGGTGGTCGCTGGCCCAGGTCGGCTCCCACGGTTTCAGGAAGTCCGCGGAGGTCTGCCGGAGCGCGGTCCAGCTTCGGAAGTCGCCATGCGCCGGGAGCCGCAGCGTCATGCGCTCGGTCTCGATCCGGGCTCTGCGGGCGCGGGCGAGCATCAGGCGGCCAGACGCTCCGCCAGGCTGTCGAGCGACGGGGCGTGGCCGACCGGGCCGTAAAGCGCCATAGCGGCGCGCCCCGCCCCCGCGAGGCTCTCGGCGAAGGCATGAAGCCGGTTCAGCGTAACCGCGTCGATCTTCGCCACCGTTTCCTCCAGCGGCGGGACGCGGTTCCATATCCCGACCAGCCGCGCCAGCCGTTCCGCCCGCGCCGACGGGCTTTCGAGGCCCATCAGCATGCCCGCCTTCATCTGCGCGCGCGCCCGGTCGAGTTCGGCCTGTGTGAGCCCGCCGACGGACCGGCGGATCTCGTCCACCGTCAGTTCGGCCAGTTCGGCCAGGTCCTCGGCCCCGGTGCCCGCGTAGATCGTCAGCATCCCGGTGTCATCGTAACTGCCGACCTGCGCGAAGATCGAGTAGCACAGCCCGCGCCGTTCGCGGATTTCCTGGAACAGCCGGGAGGACATGCCGCCGCCGAGCGCGGTGGCGAAGATCTGGGCGGCGTAGACATCGTCGTGGCGGTAGCCGGGCGCCTCGAGCGCCAGGGTGAAATGCGCCTGTTCGAGCTTCTTGACCTCGCGCCGTTCGCCGCCGGCGAAGCGGCCGGGTTCGGCGTCGATCACCGGCTGAGGCGCCAGGTGGCCGAGTGCATTCTCGGCGAGGCGCACGATCTCATCGTGGTCGACCGCGCCGGCGGCCGAGAGGATCAATTGTCCGGGCCCGTAATGGGTGCGGATGAAACCGTCGAAATCGCCCCGTCCGAAACTGCGCACGCGGTCGGCAGGGCCGAGGATGGTGCGGCCGAGGGGCTGGCCGGGATAGGCGACCTCCTGCAGCCAGTCGAAGATGATGTCGTCGGGCGTGTCGGCGGCCTGTCCGATCTCCTGCAGGATCACGCCGCGTTCGACCTCGATCTCGCGCGGGTCGAACACGGGGTTCAGCACGATGTCGGTGATGAGGTCGAGCGCCAGCGGCACGTCGTCCTTCAGCACGCGGGCGTAGTAGGCAGTCGCCTCGCGCGAGGTGTAGGCGTTGATGTAGCCGCCCACGTCCTCGATCTCTTCTGCGATCTGCTGCGCGTTGCGGCGGGCGGTGCCCTTGAAGGCCATGTGTTCGAGGAAGTGGGCGATGCCGTTCTCCTCGGCCCGCTCGTGCCGGCCGCCGGCGTTGACCCAGAGCCCGAGCGCCGCCGATTGCAGGCCCGGCATGTGCTCCGTCACGATCCGGAGCCCGTTCGACAGGGTGTGGATCTGCACGCTGCTCATGCCATCACCTGGCCCGCGATGACCTCTTCCAGCGCCTTCAGGTCGTTCTCGACCCGCGTGATCCGTTCCGGACGGTCGAAGAGGTCGGCCATGCGTTCGGGCAGCGCGGGGCGGATGCCGGTCGCGGCCTCGACCGCGTCGGGGAACTTCGCCGGATGCGCGGTGGCGAGCGTGACCATCGGCGTCGCGCCGAGGTGGTCCTGCGCCACGTGGACGCCGACCGCCGAATGCGGACAGAGCAACTCTCCGAACTCGGCGTTGGCCCGCGCGATCATGGCCGAGGTCTCCTCCTCCGACGCGCGGCCCGAGGCGTAGATCTCTCGCAGGCGGCCGAGCGCACCCTGGCTGACGCCGAACCCGCCCGCCTTCAATTCGGACATGAGCTGCGCCACGGCGTTGCCGTCGCGGTCGTAGGCATCGAACAGGGCGCGTTCGAAGTTGGACGACACCTCGATATCCATCGACGGGCTGATCGACGGCTTCACGCCGGCGGGTGTGTAGGCCCCCGAGCGGAAGGTGCGGTCGAGGATGTCGTTCTGGTTGGTGGCGACCACGAGCCGCTCGATCGGCAGGCCCATGCGGCGGGCGATGTAGCCCGCGAAGACGTCGCCGAAATTGCCCGTGGGCACGGTGAAGCTGACCGCGCGATGCGGCGCGCCGAGCGATACCGCGGCGGTGAAGTAGTAGACGACCTGCGCCAGCACCCGCGCCCAGTTGATCGAGTTCACGCCCGCGAGCCGCACGCCGTCGCGGAACTCGAAATCGTTGAACATGTCTTTCAGCCGCGCCTGGCAATCGTCGAAGGTGCCGGTGACGGCGAGGGCATGGGCGTTGTCCTCGGACACCGTAGTCATCTGCCGCCGCTGCACCTCGGACACCCGGCCGTGGGGGTAGAGGATGAAGACCTGCGCGGCATCGAGACCCCGGAACGCCTCCATCGCCGCAGACCCGGTATCGCCGCTGGTCGCGCCCACGATGGTCACGCGCTCGCCCCGCCGGGTCAGTACGGCCTCGAACATCTGGCCGATGAGCTGCATGGCGAAGTCCTTGAACGCCAGCGTCGGCCCGTGGAACAGTTCCAGCAGGAAGTGGTTCGGCTGCAACTGCACCAGCGGCGCGCGGGCGGCATGGCCGAAGCCCGCGTAGGCGCGCTGGATCAGGTCGCCGAATTCCGCGTCGGTGAAGGTGTCGCCCGTGAAGGGCCGCATCACGCGGAATGCGACCTCCTCGTAGGGCAGGCCGGCCAGGGCGGCGATGTCACCCGCCGGCATAACGGGGATCTCGGCGGGGACGTAGAGCCCGCCATCACGGGCGAGGCCCGTCAGCATGGCGTCTTCGAATGTCAGCTCGGGCGCGGCGCCGCGGGTCGAGACATAGCGCATCGGAAAGTCAGGCCTCGTTTGGTCCACGGGTGATACGCCAGACCAGGTAGAGTGTCATCCCCATCCATAAGACTGCCAGCGAAAACCACGTGATGGCGTATTGAAGGTGGTCGTTCGGGATGCCCTCGGTCCCGATCGGCAGGGGCCGCGGCCCGTAGCCGGGCTCGATCTCGCGGGCGACGATGAGGACCGGTTCGGTGCCGAGCGCATCGGCCATCGAGGTCACGTCGCGGGCGAACCAGATCAGGCGCATCAGGTCGGGGTCCGGGGTCGATCCGCTGAGTTCGTCCGGCCAGTGCAGGTTCCCGGTGACGCGGGCCGGACCGCCGCCCGGCACGTGATCCTCGACCGGGATGAAGCCGCGGTCGATCATCACCCGCCGCCCGCCGGTCTCGAACGGGGAGATGATCCGGTAGCCCGCCCCCTCGCCCCGAAGCGAGACCAGGACGCGGATGTTTTCGTCGCCGATCTCGCCCTCGGCGGTGACGGGCAGGTAGCGGTCGGCCTCCGGGTCGGGCGTGTCGGGCAGCGCCACGGGTTCGGCCGCGATCCGCGCCTCGATATCGGCCAGGACCCCCTGCTTCCACTCCAGACGCTGCACCTGCCAGACGCCGAGCGCGACCAGCACCGCGACACCGCCGAAGCCGAACAGGATCGGCCCGATCAAGCGTTTCAACATCGCAAGGCTCCCAAGTGCGAAAGGGCCCGCTGACGCAGGCCCTTCTTCATCCTTCGATCCGGTCCGGCGGGCGTCGCGATCCCGCGGGGGACCGCCCACGTCCGCCCGTCGTCAGGCCTGCGCCCAGACGTAGACAGCGGCGAACAGGAACAGCCAGACCACGTCGACGAAGTGCCAGTACCAGGCCGCCGCCTCGAACCCGACATGCTTGTCCTTGGTGAACTGCCCCGCCCGCACGCGCAGGTAGCAAACGAACAGGAAGATCGTCCCGATGATGACGTGGGCGCCGTGGAAGCCGGTGGCCATGAAGAAGGTGCCGAAGAAGCGGTCGCCGCCGAAGGTCCAGCCGTCATGGGTGAACAGGAGGAAGTATTCGTAGGCCTGCAGACCGGTGAACAGGACGCCGAGGAGGATGCCGATCAGAAGCCCGTTCTCCACGTCCTTGCGGTTGTCCTCGTGGACCAGCGCGTGGTGCGCCCAGGTCACGGCACAGCCGGACAGGAGCAGGATCACCGTGTTCAGAAGCGGCAGGTGCCAGACGTCGAGCTGGTGGAACTCGGGGATCTGGTAGGTCGACCCGGGATACTCGCTCATCGGGTAGATCTGGTGCTTGAAGAAGGCCCAGAACCAGGCGACGAAGAACATCACCTCGGACATGATGAACATGATGAAGCCGTACTTCAGGCCGATCCGCACCACCGGGGTGTGGTCGCCCGAGCGGCTTTCGCTGATCACGTCAGACCACCAGCCGACCATCGTGAAGATGACGGCGGTGAAGCCGATCAGGAACAGCCACGGCCCGTTGCCGTGCATCCAGAGAACGGCGCCGGTGAGCATGGCGAAGGCGCCGACGGCCCCGACCAGCGGATAGATCGAGGGCGGCAGGATGTGGTAGTCGTGATGCTTCGCATGGGCCATTGGCACGGTCCTTCTCGATGGCTCAGTCGTCTGTTCGGGCGTCGGTCGGGGCGGTCGCGGCGTCGAGCGACGCCAGGTCGAACCCGTCGGGCAGGTCGATCTCGTAGAACGTGTAGCTGAGGGTAATCTCCCTCGTCTCGCCGGCCTCGGGGTCGTCGACCAGTTCGGGGTCGACGAAGAAGCTGACGGGCATCTGAACCCGCTCGCCGGGCATCAGCACCTGCTCGGTGAAGCAGAAGCACTCGATCTTCGAGAAGTAGTAGCCGGCATCGTAGGGCGTGACGTTGTAGGACGCCTGCCCCGCCACCGGGCGGTCGGTCGGGTTGTAGGCCTCGTAGAAGGCCAGGCCGGTTTCGCCGAGCCGGATCTCCATCGACCGTTCGACCGGACGGAACTCCCACGGCATCCCCGCGGCGATGTTGGCGTCGAAGCGCACGGTCACGGTGCGGTCGAGGATCACGTCGCTGCCGGACTCGGCCACGTTGGTCGTGCCGCCGAAGCCGGTGACGCGGCAGAACAGCGAATAGAGCGGAACGGCGGCCGCGGTCAGGCCGATCATCACGGCGATGACGGCCAGCAGGCGAACGGCGGTGCGGCGGTTGGCGTCGGGCGCGGTCATTGTCCCTCCTCCCCGACCGTGACGGACGGGCGGACGGAGTGGTCGAAGGCTTCCATCTCCGATCCCTGCCGGATCTTCGCGACGGTCAGCCCGAACACGATCACGCAGAACGCGACCAGGCTGAGCGCGACACCGACGTTCCGGCCGAAGCGGCGGCGGTGCAGTTCGTGGGTTTCGGTCAGCGGCATGTCATGCCCCCCCGCCGAGCCTGAGCGCGGCCTCGGCCAGCAGCGCGGCGAAATGCAGGAACAGGTAGACGAGCGACAGCCTGAACACACGCCGCTCGACCGCATAGTCGTCACGGCCCGCCGCGTCCTCGTCGCGCCGCCAGATCGCCCAGGCGCCGGACAGGAACAGGAGGTTCAGGACGATCGCGGCGGCGAGGTAGACCGGCCCGCCGATCGGCGTGAGGCCGAGCCCGATCGACACCGGCACCAGCAGCAGCGTGTAGATCAGGACCTGCCGGCGGGTTTCGCGCCGTCCGTGCGTCACGGTCAGCATCGGCACCTTCGCCTCGTGGTAGTCGGACTTCATGAACAGCGCGAGCGCCCAGAAGTGCGGCGGCGTCCACATGAAGATCAGCGCGAACATCAGCACCGCTTCCAGCGAGACCGACCCGGTCGCGGCGGCCCACCCGATCATCGGGGGAAACGCGCCCGCGGCCCCGCCGATGACGATGTTCTGCGGCGTCCGCCGCTTCAGCCACATCGTGTAGACGACCGCGTAGAAGAAGATCGTGAAGGCCAGCAGCCCCGCCGCGACCCAGTTCGCCGCCAGCCCGAGCATGACCACCGACAGCGCCGACAGGCCGAGCCCGACGCCGAGCGCCTCCTCCGGGGCGACCCGCCCGGCGGGAACGGGACGGCCGCGGGTGCGGCGCATCACCGCGTCGATGTCGGCGTCGTACCACATGTTCAGCGCACCGGAGGCGCCGCCGCCGAGGGCGATGAACAGGATCGAGGTGAAGCCGATGAACGGATCGACCGGCACCGGCGCGACCAGCAGGCCGACCAGCGCCGTGAAGACCACGAGCGACATGACGCGCGGCTTCAGAAGCAGCACGTAGTCGCCGAAGCGCGCCTCCGGCTCGGGGGCCAGCGGCGCGGCAGCGGTCTGGGTATGGCCGGTCAGGTCGCTCAAGGGATCACTCCGCCGAGGCGACCTGCGTGAACTCGGGCGCGGTCACGCCGAGCGACGCGAATTCCTGCGCCTCGCCGGCAAGCCAGGCCTCGTATTCCTCGGGCGTCACCGCGAAGACGGTGATCGGCATGAAGGCGTGGTTCACGCCGCACAGTTCCGAGCACTGGCCGAAGTAGATGCCTTCCTGGCCCGGATCGACCTCGAACCAGAGCTGCGCGAGCCGGCCTGGAACGCCGTCCTGCTTCACGCCAAAGGCCGGGATGGTCCAGGAATGAATCACGTCGACCGCGGTCACCTGCACGACGATGGTCTGCCCTGTCGGGATCACCATCGCGGTGTTGGTGGCCAGCAGGTACTCGTCCGGGCCGTAGCCGTAATCGGCCAGTTCTTCCTCGGCCAGCATGAAGCTTTCGAAGGACAGGCCCTCGTCGGGGTACTCGTAGCCCCAGTACCACTGGTAGCCGGTCGCCTTGATGAGAACGTCGGCCTCGGGGATGGTCTGCTGGCGGAACAGGACCGGCAGCGAGAACGCGCCGACCACGAACAGGATCAGCAGCGGAACGAGCGTCCACGTCACCTCGATCTTCGTGTTGTGGGTGAAGGTCGCGGGCGTCGGGTTGGCGCGCGCGTTGTGCTTCATCATCGAGTAGATCAGCAGCGCCACGACGAACAGTACGATGGCGGAGATGATCACGAGGAGGAACCAGTCGAGCGCGTGGATGTCCCGCGCGACGCCGGTCACCGCCTCCTGGAAATTGATGCCGCCGGAATGCGGGCGGCCGATGATCTCGAGGTTCTCGCCGACGCTCTGGGCCTGCGCCTGAGCCTGTGCTGCAAGCCCGCTTGCACCGACACCGGCCAGAAGGCCGCAAAGCTTGGTCCGAAACTGCATGGATCTGTCCTACCTTCCCGGGGGCGCCGCGCGCGACCGCGCGCCCGTTGCGTTCTGTCCTCGCTCAACCATATAGACGACGAGCGCGCAAGACATTGCTGTAAAATGTCTCACCCGCCGGAGAGGCCCCCCGGGCCCACATGGCGCGAGGAGGATCCCATGACCGACCAGACCCCGTTCCGCCCCTTCGACACCCTTCTCGACGAGGCCGCGGCGCTGTCCGTCCTGCGCCACGCGACCGATGGCGCGGAGGATGGCGAGCTGTTCCTGGAACGCCGCCGGTCCGAGGTTCTGGTGTTCGATGACGGCCGGGTGAAGACGGCGAGTTACAATGCCGCAGAGGGCTTCGGGCTGAGGGCGGTCAAGGGCACCGTCGCGGGGTATGCCCATTCCACCGAGATCTCCGAAACCGCGCTGAAACGCGCCGCCGAAACCGCCCGGCTCGCCGTCGGCGACGGCGGCGGCACGATGGCCGATGCCCCGCGCGGCACCAATGCCCGGCTCTATACCGATGCCGACCCGGTGTCGGGCGTCGAGTTCGGCGTGAAGATCGAGACGCTGGCCGAGATCGACGCCTTTCTCCGCGCCGAGGATGCGCGCGTCGTCCAGGTCACGGCCTCCATCGCCGCCAGCCTGCAGGAGGTCGAGATCCTCCGCCCCGAAGGCGCCCGCACCGCCGATATCCGTCCGATGACCCGGATCAACGTCTCGGTCATCGTCGAGGAGAACGGCCGCCGCGAAAGCGGATCGGCGGGTGGCGGCGGGCGCGTGGTCCTGACCGGGCTGATCGACCGCGGCCACTGGGAAAGCGTCGCGCGGGAAGCGCTGAGGATCGCGGTCGTCAACCTTTCCGCCGAACCGGCGCCCGCGGGTGTCATGGACGTGGCGCTCGGCCCCGGATGGCCGGGCATCCTCCTGCACGAGGCCGTGGGCCACGGGCTGGAAGGCGATTTCAACCGCAAGAAGAGCTCCGCCTTCGCCGGCCTGATGGGCCAGCGGGTCGCCGCACCGGGCGTGACAGTGCTGGACGACGGCACCATCCCGGACCGCCGCGGATCCCTGACCGTGGACGACGAGGGCACGCCATCCGGAAAGAACGTCCTGATCGAGGACGGTATCCTCGTCGGATACATGCAGGACCGCCAGAACGCCCGCCTGATGGGGGTCGAGCCGACCGGCAACGGCCGCCGCGAGAGCTTCGCCCACGCGCCGATGCCGCGGATGACGAACACCTACATGCTCGGCGGCGACGCCGATCCGGCGGACATCGTGGCCGAGGTGAAGAACGGCATCTATGCCCCCGGCTTCGGCGGCGGGCAGGTCGACATCACCTCCGGCAAGTTCGTGTTCAGCTGCACCGAGGCCTACCGGGTGAAGGACGGCAGGATCGGCGCACCGGTCAAGGGCGCGACGCTGATCGGCGACGGGGCCACGGCGCTCCAGCAGATCCGCGCCATCGGCAACGACATGGCGCTCGATCCCGGCATGGGGAACTGCGGCAAGGCCGGGCAGTGGGTGCCGGTCGGCGTGGGCCAGCCGACGCTCCTGATCGGGGGGCTGACCGTGGGCGGCTCGGCCGCGTGAGACGCGGCGCGGTCGGATGACCGACTGGCCGATCCGCGAACCGGCACCCGGAGAGACGGCGGCGCTCGCCCGCCTCTGGCACGACGCCTGGCACGACGGCCACGCGGCGGTCGTGCCACCCGCCCTGACCGCGATCCGGACGCTTGAGGATTTTTCCGAACGCCTGCCGCAGTTGCTCCCCGGCCTGCGAACCGCGGGACCGGAGGGCGACCCGTTCGGCCTTTGCGTGGTCCGGCAGGACGAGATATACCAGCTTTTCGTCGCGCGCGCCGCGCGGGGCAGCGGCCTGGGGGCGCGGCTCCTCGCCGATGGGGAAGCGCACATCGCGGCTTCGGGCCACGTCACCGCGCACCTCGACGTCGCCCCCGGCAATGCCCGCGCCGAGGCATTCTACGCCCGCCACGGCTGGTCGCCCGACGGCCTCGTCGTCGAGCAGATCGCCACGACGCAAGGTCCTTTCGCCCTCGAAGTCCTACGCCTGACCAAACGCGTTCGGGACTGACCGGTCACGGGTCGGCTGGCGGGTGACGCGCGACGGGAAGAACGGGCGAACTCTAGGAGACGAAGGCCGTGACACGCGCCAGCTTGCCCCGACAAACCCGCCAACCTCCGCCTACCGCGAACGGCACGAGGCTCAAGCCCGTGACAGGGCACCCCCGGTTCCGGTAAGCCGCCGTTAACCATTCCTCCCCTAGCGTCGCCGGATGGACGCAGACCTCGCCACGGGTTTCTCTGAGGCCCCTCTCGGATACGCTCCGCCGCCCTCAACGGCGGGACAGGACCGGCTCGACCGGCTGCGGCTGATCCGGTCCCGCCGCGTCGGCCCCGCGACCTTCCGCCGCCTGATGGCCGAACACGGAACCGCGGGCGCGGCGCTCGCCGCCCTGCCGGATGTCGCCCGCGCCGCGGGGACCGAGGACTACGCCCCCTGCCCCGAGGGTGTCGCGCGGGCGGAGATGAAGACCGCGAAGGCCGCCGGCGCGCAGATGCTCTGCCTCGGCGACCCGGACTATCCCGCGCTGCTGGCCGAAACCGAAAGCGCGCCGCCGGTGCTGTGGGCGATCGGCGACGTCGCGCTCCTGTCCCGGCCCACGGTCTCGCTCGTCGGCACCCGGAACGCGTCGTCGCTCGGCGCGCGGATGGCCTCGCGGCTCGCCGCCGACCTCGGCAAGGAAGGCTTCGTTGTCGTCTCGGGACTCGCCCGCGGCATCGACGGGCTGGCGCACAAGGCCGCGCTCGCGACCGGGACGATCTCGGTCGAGGCCGGGGGGCTCGACCTGCCCTACCCGACGGAGAACGCGGGCCTCGCCGCGGACATCGCCCGATCCGGCCTGAGGATATCCGAACAACCCTTCGGCCTCGCGCCGCAGGCCCGCCACTTCCCGCTCCGCAACCGCATCGTCGCGGGCCTGTCTCGGGGCCTCGTGGTGATCGAAGCCGCGGCACGGTCGGGGTCGCTCATCACCGCCCGCGCCGCGCTCGATCTCGGCCGCGAGGTCATGGCGGTGCCGGGCCACCCGATGGATGCCCGCGCCTCGGGCTGCAACATGCTGATCCGCGACGGCGCGGTGCTGGTCCGCAACGCAGACGACGTGATCGAGGCGCTCGGGCCGCCCGCGGAGATCGCGCAGGCCGACCTGCCCCTCGACCCGCCCGACGCCGTGCCCCCCGCCGCGGTCGCAGGCGACCTGACGGACCTGATCCTAGACCGCCTCGGCCCCTCACCCACGCCCGAAGACCAGCTGATCCGAGACCTCGCCGCCCCGGCCTCCCGCGTGGCCGAGGCGCTCGCCGCGCTGGAACTGTCCGGCGCGGTCGAGCGGCGCCCCGGCGGGATGCTCGCCCGCGCCGTCTGATCCCGATCCGGGGCCGCACGATCCGCCGTCGCGATGGCCACGGGACGCTCCGCGCCGCGATGCGACCGACCGCGCCGCCCCCGCGTCGAGGCTCCGTAACTGGCTTGGACCGGGTCCCGCGCCGGACCGGCGCGATCGCCAGGAGAGGGCTTCCGGGCCGGAGGCCCGGGGGCGCGAGCCGGGCGATTCAACGCCGACCAACGCCATTGACAATCCGGCGACGGCCCCCACATGGTCCGCCGCCACGAGGCTCCCTGAACTCGCGCGAAGGATTTCCATGCCCGTCGTCGTCGTCGAATCTCCGGCCAAGGCCAAGACAATCAACAAGTATCTGGGCAAGGACTTCACCGTGCTGGCGTCTTACGGCCATGTCCGCGACCTGCCGCCCAAGGACGGCTCGGTCCTGCCGGACGAGGGATTCGAGATGCTGTGGGAGGTCGCCGCCGACAGCAAGAAGCACGTCAAGGCCATCGCGGACGCGCTCAAGGACGACCCCAAGCTGATCCTCGCCACCGACCCCGACCGCGAGGGCGAGGCGATCTCCTGGCACCTTCAGGAAGCCCTGACGAAACGGAAGGCGATCAAGAAGGATACCGAGGTCGCTCGGGTCGTGTTCAACGCGATCACGGAGAACGCGGTCACGACCGCGATGAAGAACCCGCGCCAGGTCGACATGGAACTTGTAGAGGCCTACCTGGCCCGCCGCGCGCTCGACTACCTCGTCGGCTTCACCCTGTCGCCGGTCCTGTGGCGCAAGCTGCCCGGTGCGAAATCGGCCGGCCGGGTGCAGTCGGTCTGCCTCAGGCTCATCGTCGAGCGCGAGATGGAGATAGAGGCGTTCCGGGCGCAGGAATACTGGTCGGTCCGGGCGCTTCTCCAGACCCCGCGCGGTCAGAGCTTCGAGGCGCGGCTGACGAGCCTTGCCGGCAAGAAGGTAGACCGGATGGACCTCGCGACCGCCTCGGCCGCGTCGATGGCCGTCCATGCCTCCGCCTCCCGCCCGCTCAGCGTGGCGTCGGTTGAGGCCAAGCCCGGCACCCGCAACCCGGCAGCGCCGTTCATGACCTCCACCCTCCAGCAGGAGGCATCCCGCAAGTTCGGCATGGGCGCGCAGGCGACGATGCGCGCGGCGCAGCGGCTCTACGAGGCCGGGCACATCACCTACATGCGGACCGACGGCATCGACATGGCGCCCGAGGCGGTCCACGCCGCCCGCGACGTGATCGCGGATCGCTACGGCAAGGACTACGTCCCCGGCAGCCCGCGGATGTACAAGAACAAGGCCAAGAACGCGCAGGAAGCCCACGAGTGCATCCGGCCGACGGACATGGCCGCCTCCCCCGACCGGCTGAAGCTGTCGGAGGACGACCAGAAGAAGCTCTACGACCTGATCTGGACCCGCACGATCGCGAGCCAGATGGAGGCCGCGCGGCTCGAACGGACGACGGTCGAGATCACCTCCGACGATGGCCAGGTCGGCCTGCGGGCCACCGGCCAGGTGATCCTGTTCGACGGCTTCCTCAAGGTCTACGAGGAAGGTCGGGACGACGTCGAGACGAACGACGACGACAAGCGCCTGCCGCAGATGGCCCAGGGCGACGCGGTCGCGCGGGTCAAGGACGGGCTCGCCGCCGAGTTCGGCAAGATCGCGTCCGAGGGCGACAGCGTGGTCGAGGCCGAGGTCCAGGGCGACATGCGACGCGCCGCGGGCGGGCTCCTGTCCGCCGACGGCGCCGTGCTCGGCCAGCGCCACTTCACCAACCCGCCGCCGCGATACACCGAGGCGACGCTGGTGAAGCGGATGGAGGAGCTCGGCATCGGCCGGCCCTCGACCTACGCCTCCATCGTCACCACGATCCAGGATCGCGGCTACGTCCGGAAGGACAAGAACCGGCTCTTCCCCGAAGACAAGGGCCGGCTCGTGACCGCCTTCCTCGTCAACTACTTCCGCAAGTACGTCGGATACGAGTTCACCGCCGAGCTCGAGAACGAGCTCGACGAGGTCTCCGCCGGCGACCTCGACTACAAGGACGTGCTGACACGCTTCTGGCGCGATTTCTCGGCCGCCGTGGACGAGACGTCGGAACTTCGCATCACCGACGTGCTGGAGAAGATCAACGAGGTGCTGGAGCCGCACCTGTTCCCGCCGAAGGAGGACGGGTCCGACCCCCGGCTTTGCCCGAATTGCGGTGCCGGTCGGCTGTCGCTCCGCACCGCGCGGTCCGGCGGCGCCTTCATCGGCTGCTCCAATTACCCCGAGTGCCGCTATACCCGCCCGCTCGCCCCGCCGGGCGACGATGACGGCGACGCGCAGCTCCTGGCCGAAGGCAAGCTCCTCGGCCACGACCCGGAGAGCGGCGAGCCCGTCACGCTCCGCACCGGGCGCTTCGGTCCCTACGTCCAGAAGGGCGAGCCGACCGAGGAAACGCCGAAGCCGCCCCGCGCCTCGGTTCCGAAAAGCTGGTCGGTGGAGACGCTGGACCTCGAGAAGGCGCTGACGCTGCTCGATCTTCCGCGGCTCGTCGGCATGCACCCCGACGGCGGCGAGATCCGGTCGAACTTCGGCCGTTTCGGCCCGTTCATCATGCACCAGCTTCCCGACGAGGCGAAGCCGGTCTACGTCAACCTCAAGGACGAGGCCGAGATCTTCGAGATCGGCATGAACCGCGCGGTCGAGCTTCTCGCGGAAAAGCGCGCCAACCCGCGCGGGCGAGGCGGCGGCGCTGCGGCAAAACCGCTGAAGGAACTGGGCGAGCATCCCGAGCGCGGCGGCCCGGTGAACGTGATGCCCGGGCGTTACGGACCCTACGTGAAGTGGGAAAAGGTCAACGCCACGATCCCGAAGGACACCGACCCCGAGGCGGTGACGATGGACGTCGCCGTGCAGCTGATCGCCGAGCGTGAGGCGAAGGGCGGGAAGGGCAGCAAGGGCGGGCGCAAGCGCAAGTCCGGCTGAGCCGCGCGGCACGGCGCGGCCTGCCCTGCCTGCGGGCGGTGCCCGGCCGCCCCGAAGGCGGCGCACGCCGAGGTCCCCTCCCCCGCGGGGAGGTGACGAGGCGCGGTCAGGTCCGGGTTCCGAGCGACATGAATTCCGCCAGCGCGGCCTCGTAGGGTCCGGCACCGGCCCCGGCCGCGACGGCGAGCGCGGCGCGGTCGAACGCCGCCGACAGGAGCACCGCCCGCGCCGTCACCGCCTCGGCGTCGAGATCCGGCCGTGCCTCCGCCAGCCCCGCCGCCAACGCCGCCCGCCCGCCGCCCGCGTCGATCCTGTCCATCTCCGCCGGTCCGAGCACGGCAGGCCCGTCGATGAGCATGAGCCGCACCCGGCCCGGGCGCGCCATCGCCGCGAAGAAGGCCCGCGACCCATCCGCGAGCGCGATGTCCGGCGCGCGACCTTCCGATCCCGCCTCGATCTCCGCCCGAAGCTGGTCCGCCTCCGTCTCCACCACGGCGCGGAACAGGTCCGCCTTGTCCGAGAAATGGTGGTAGAGCGCGCCCCGCGTCACGCCCGCCGCCCGCACGATCTCGGGCGTGCCGGTGTCCGCGTAGCCCTTCTGCACGAACAGGTCCCGCGCCGCCGAAACCAGCCGTTCCCGCATCCGCGCGCTGCGACCCGCTTGCCCCGTTGGTTCCGATTCTTCTTGCATACATGCAGCCTGTATGTTTCTGTCTCAGTTGCATACAAAGTGTATGTTTCGAGTCCGAGGGAGACAAGCCCGTGAAAATCACCCAGTACTACCCCGTTCTGCAGGTCGAGGACGTGGCGGCGACCGCGGCGTTCTACTGCGCCCATTTCGACTTCGCCCCGGCCTTCGAAAGCGCGTGGTACGTCCACCTTCAATCCCGGCAGGACGAGGCCGTGAACCTCGCGATCCTGCGCCACGACCACGAAACGATACCGGGGCCGGGGCGCGGGCCGACCACCGGCACCATCCTGAATTTCGAAGTCGAGGACGTGGATGCCGTTCACGAAACCCTCACCTCTGCCGGCCTGCCGATCCTGAAGGGCCTGCAGGACGAGGCATTCGGTCAGCGCCACTTCATCACCGCCGACCCGAACGGGGTGCTGATCGACGTGATCCGGCCGATCCCGCCCGACGCGGACCATGCCGCGGGCTACCCGGCCGACACGCTTCCGGTGTGAACGCCGGGAACCCGGCGGCCGCGGGCGGCGTTATGGGCCGGATGAGCACCTCGAACACACCCCATGATCCCGCCCGCGACGACCCGGTTTCGGACATCGCGGAAGACGAGGCCAAGGCCGAGAAGGCGGAAGCCGAGGAAGAATCGATCGAGGAGGCGACGCAGCTCTCCTCGCGCCTCGTCTACGAGGTGATCCGCCGCGCCGGCGAGGAGGAGCTTGGCCGTACCAACCGCTCGCTGTTCTTCGCCGGGCTTTCCGCGGGGATCCTGATCGCCTTCTCGCTGGTCGCAGAGGCGATCCTGCGGACCTACCTGCCCGAGGCCCCCTGGGCGCACCTGGTGGAGAACCTGGGCTACTCGCTCGGCTTCACGCTGGTGATCCTCGGCCGGATGCAGCTTTTCACCGAGAACACCATCACCACCGTCCTGCCGCTGATGCGCGACCCCTGCCCGCCGCTCGTCGCGTCCGTCGCGCGGCTCTGGGGCATCGTGCTGGCCGCCAACGTGCTCGGCGCCTTCATCGCCGCGGCCTTCATCGTTCTCGCACACCCGCTTCCGCCCGAGGTCATGCCCGCGATCCTCGACCTGTCCCTTCACGGGACCGGGTTCGGCTTCTGGGAAAGCCTCGTGCGCGGGGTTCCAGCCGGCCTCCTGGTCGCGGCCATCGTCTGGATGATGCCGCAGGTCGAAGAATCGCCGCTCGGCGTGATCCTCGTGTTCACCTGGCTGATCGCGGCAGGCGACTTCACCCATGTCGTCGTCGGCTCGGTCGAGATCGGGGTCACCATCCTGTCCGGGGATGCCGGCGCCGTCGCGGCCTTCGGGGAATTCTGGTTGCCGACGCTGGTTGGCAACATCATCGGCGGAACCGTGATCTTCACCCTCATCGCATGGGGACAGGTCCGCGATGACGTGCGCGGCGAAAACGCACCGCCCGACGGCCACCAGCGACGCAGGCCTTGATCCGCGCCGCCGGGTGCACGACCTGTAACCCGGACCGACCGATGCCGGAGACGCTGCGCCGATGATCCTGAACGACTTCCTCAAGGCCGTGAAACAGATGGGCGATTCCACCTTCCTCGGTGTCCTCGGCCTCGGGCTCGGCCTGACGATCGTGCTGCTCGTCGCCTTCTACGCCGGGTTCGTCGGCCTGGTCGGCTGGCTCGTGCCCGACAGTTTCAGCCTGCCTTGGATCGGAGAGATCACCTGGGTCGACAACGCGGTGTCATGGGCCGGCGTGCCGCTGATGCTGGTCCTGTCGATGTTCCTGATGATCCCGGTCGCCTCCGCCTTCACCGGCCTGTTCCTCGACCGCGTCGCCGCGGCGGTGGAGGCGCGGCACTATTCCCACCTGCCCCCGGCGCGGGAGGTCGGTGTGGTCGAAGGCATCGGCGACGGGCTCAAGTTCCTCGGCGCGCTGATCGCCGCGAACCTCGCCGCCTTCGTGCTCTATCTCCTGTTCCCGCCCGCGGCGCCGTTCATCTTCTGGGGACTCAACGGCTACCTGCTCGGGCGCGAATACGCGCAGCTCGTGGCGCTCCGGCGCGAGGGGCCGGCGGGTGCGCGCGCGTTCCGCAAGGCGCACGGGTTCGAGATCTTCGCCGCTGGGGTCATGATGGCGGTGCCGCTGACGATCCCGGTGGTGAACCTGATCGTCCCGATCCTCGGCGCGGCCACCTTCACCCACATCTACCACCGCCTTCGCGGCGAAAGCGGTCTCAGCGCGGATCGCCCATCCCGAACCGCGTGAAAAGGTCGAAGTCCGAAACCGACACCACGCCCGACAGGATGATCCCGGCCACCACCGCCCAGACCGCGCTGGCGATCGCGGTGGTCACGAGGAACCGGCGTTTCATCGAGGCATCCGACGGGGCCGAGGCATGGGTGCCCGGCACCCGGTCCCCAGCCTCGCCCTGCGTCGTCATCCGGAACGGAAGCACGACGAACAGGGTCAGGAACCAGATGATCGCGTAGAGAACGATGCCGGTGACGACGTTCATCAGACCTCCTCCAGCTCCACCAGCGTGCCGGTGAAATCCTTGGGGTGCAGGAACAGGACCGGCTTGCCGTGGGCCCCGATCTTCGGCTCGCCGTCGCCGAGCACGCGGGCGCCCGCGGCCTTCAGCTTGTCCCGCGCGGCGAGGATGTCCTCGACCTCGTAGCAGACGTGGTGGATCCCGCCCGAGGGGTTCTTTTCCAGGAACCCGGCGATGGGGGAGCCTTCGCCCAGGGGATGCAGGAGCTCGATCTTGGTGTTCGGCAGCTCGATGAAGACGACGGTTACGCCGTGGTCCGGTTCGTCCTGCGGCGGGTTCACCTTCGCGCCGAGCGTGTCGCGGTACTGCGCCGACGCGGCCTCCAGGTCCGGCACCGCGATGGCGACGTGATTGAGCCGTCCGATCATCCCCGATCTCCCCTGCGGAATACTGCACCGTGATAGGGCCGCGGGCCCCGGAATGGAAGCCGCGCGGCGGCCCGGATTCACACCTTGTCAACCTTGTCGGTCTCTAATCGAAACCAGAATCAGACGGGGATGTCTGCCATGGACGACGACGCCAAAGACGACCTTTCCTTCCGCCCGCGCCCAACGCCGCAACGGCCCCTGCTCGGTCTCACCGTGCTGGTGGTCGAGGACAGCCGCTTCGCGTCCGAGGCGCTGCGGCTCCTCTGCCTGCGATCGGGCGCGCGCATTCGCCGCGCCGACAGCCTGGCCTCCGCCGAACGCCACCTGACTGTCTACCGGCCCTCGGTCGCCATCGTCGATCTCGGCCTGCCGGACGGGTCCGGGCTCGACCTGATCCGCCGGCTCGATGCGGCGCGCCCGCGCGTGCCCGTTCTTCTCGGCACCTCCGGCGCGGAACGCGACGCCGCCGCGAAGGAAAGCGCCGGGGCGGGGGCGGACGGGTTCCTGCCGAAGCCGATGGAATCCCTCGCCGCGTTCCAGGCCGCGATCCTCGGCCACCTGCCCGAGGAATTGCGCCCGAACCGCCCCCGCCCCGTCGACAGCACGGAGGTCCACCCCGACGAGCTCGCTTACCGCGAGGATCTGAGCCATGCGGCTGCCCTGCTCGACACCGACACGCCGCCCGTCGGCTACCTGCGCCCGTTCCTCATCGGCATCGCCCGCGTCGCCCATGACGAGGCGCTGGAACGGCAGGCCGCGCAACTCGCCGCCGGCCTCTCCGCCAACGACCGCGCCGCGCTGCGGGACATGATCACCGACCGGATCTCCCGCGTGGCATCCGTCTGACGCCTCCACGGCGGGGTCCAATCGGTTCCCCCGCCCGAACCGCTCGCCCGCCCCAGGGTATCTTTGCCTCGAAAATACCTCCGCCGGAGGCTCCGCCAGCGCAGAAGGCCAGCTCGCCCGACCGTGATGCGCAACGGATGCAGCGAGCTTCCCCAACCAAGGCGCGTTTGGCGCCGCGGTGGAAACCCCTCAGCCTCTCAGCACCGGATCCGAGCCCGCCCGCACCAGCGGCGTCAAGTCGCCGAGCCGCTCCCGCTGCCGCCCCTCCGCATCGAAGTTCCCCGGCGCCAGCCACGCGTCGAAAGCCTCCCGCAGGGCGGGCCATTCCCCGTCGATGACCGAGAACCAGGCGGTGTCGCGGTTGCGGCCCTTGACGATCATGTGCTGCCGGAACACGCCCTCGAAGCTGAACCCGAACCGCTCCGCCGCCCGGCGCGAGGGCAGGTTCAGCGCGTTGCACTTCCACTCGTAGCGCCGGTAGCCCGCCTCGAACGCCCATCGCATCATCAGGTACATCGCCTCGGTCGCGGCGCGGGTGCGCTGCAGGGACGGCGCGAAAGTGATGAACCCGACCTCGATCGACCCGGCCTCCGGCGCGATCCTGAGATAGGTCGCGAACCCGCCGAGCCGGCCCGTCTCGCGGTTCTCGATCGCGTAGAAGACCGGGTCGGCGCTGTGCTCCACCGACCGCGCCCACCGGTGGAACGCCGCCGCCGAGGCGAAGGGGCCGACCGGCATGTAATCCCACAGGCTGTCGTCGCCCGCCAACGCCTCGTGCAGATCGGCGGCGTGACGGTCGGCCGACAGCCGGGACAGCCGCGCGTATCGGCCTTCGAGTTCCAGCCGCTCGGGCCGAGCCGGAGGCGTGTAGCCGGTGACCGGCGCCCCGAGTGTCCGTTCCTCCGCCATGTCGTCCGCCTCCTGTCCCTGCCGCCGGGGAACCCGCCCGGCCATCCGAGGTTATCCTTTCCACAGACAGCGAAAGGAGCAATCCCGTGCCATCCATCTACGACGCCATCAAGTCCGACCACGACCGCCACCGGGCCCTGATGGACACCATCGCCGGCACCTCCGGCGATACCTCCGAACGGCGGGATGCCTGGGAAGAGTTCTATCGCGACGTGAAGTCCCATGCCGCCGCCGAGGAGGAGACGTTCTACTCCAAGCTCATCTCCAAGACCTGGGGCCAGGACGCCGCCCGCCACTCGGTCCACGAGCACCAGCAGCTCGACGACCTGATGGAGGAGCTGAACGACGGCGACATGGCCTCGCCGGGCTGGCTGCAGAAGTTCAAGACCCTGCAGCACGACTACCTCCACCACGTCGACGAGGAAGAGGACGAGGTGTTCTCCCGCGCGAAGGAAGTGATCCCCGAGGCCGAGATCGAGGGCTACGGCAGCAATTTCCTGAAGCGCAAGGAGAAGGAGCAGGGCCTGATCGAGAAGAAGCGCGAGGACAGCCTCGAGGATTGACCGCCGCGCCCCGCGCCGCTAGTCCTGTTCGCGCATTGTTCCAGTTGTGGCGATGCGCGACACGGGACAGATTGACTGGATGGGCGGGCAGGCAAGCGACGATCTCACACGGTTTCTGGACGGCGCGCGGTTCGGAACCGTGATGGCCGACCCGCCCTGGCGGTTCCAGAACCGCACCGGCAAGGTCGCGCCGGAGCACAAGCGCCTGTCCCGCTACCCCACGATGACCACCGACGACATCTGCGCCCTGCCCGTGGCCGATCACCTCGAAACCCGCGCGCATTGTTACATGTGGGTGCCGAACGCGCTGCTGCCGGACGGGCTCCGCGTGCTGTCGGCCTGGGGGTTCGAGTACAAGTCGAACATCGTCTGGCACAAGATCCGCAAGGATGGCGGGTCGGACGGGCGCGGCGTCGGCTTCTACTTCCGCAACGTGACCGAGTTGCTGCTGTTCGGCACCCGCGGCAAGGACGCCCGCACGCTGCCGCCGGGCCGCAGCCAGGTCAACATGATCCAGTCCCGCAAGCGCGAGCATTCCCGCAAGCCCGACGCGCAGTACGACCTGATCGAAAGCTGTTCCTGGGGCCCCTACCTGGAGCTTTTCGGTCGCGGCATCCGCGAAGGCTGGACCGTCTGGGGCAACCAGGCCGACGCCGACTACAAGCCCGGCTGGAAGACCTACACCTACAATTCCACGCTCGCCGCGGAGTGATCCGATGCTGCCCGCGATCCTGCTGCCGGGCATCGTCACCGCGGCCGGCCTAGCCTTCGCCGAACTGCGCCCGCACCTCGCGGGTCGGGACGTGATCGCGAAGGATCTCGCGCTTTACGGACCCGGCCCCCTGCCCGCACCCTACAGCTTCGATTTCGAGGTCGCGGACCTTATGTCCGCTGCGGACGCCGCCGGGGCCGAACGGTTTCACCTCGTCGGCTTCTCCGCCGGGGCCTCAATCGCCGCCTTCGCCGCGACGCAGGTGCCGGACCGCATCGCCACGCTGACCCTGATCGAGCCACCCTGGCTCGGCACCGCCGAGGCCGGTCCGAGGGAACGGACGGCGATGGCGGAGATCGGCGCCGCGCTCTCGGGTCCGCCGGCGCAGGCGATGGCGGGTTTCAACCGCCTGATGCTGCGCCCGGGGATCGAACTGTCACCGCCCCCGCCCGGTCCCGCGCCCGACTGGATGGCCTCCCGTCCCGACGGCATCCGCCGCCTCGGCGAAGCCTTCGCCACCGGTGACATCGCGTCGGCCGCGCTCGCCGCCCTGGCGATGCCGGTGCTCTACGTCGTCTGCGGCGACTCGAACCCCGACCTCTTCGCCGCCATGGCCGACCGGGCCGTCGCCTCCAACCCGTCGATCCGGCGCGTCGACTACCCCGGTCTCAGCCACCACAATCCGCCTCAAAAGGCCGACCCCGCGGGCTTCGCCGCGCTCCTCGAGGACCACTGGGCCGAAGCCTGAGCCTCAGTCCGAGAACAGGTCAGCCTCCGGGTCCGAGACCGGGGCATCGGCGATCGCCGTGGCCGGCAGGCCGATCAGCACCAGCGGACAGGGGTTCCCGACCCCGCGCGCCACGCGGTCGGCGAGCTTGTCCCAATGCGTGGTCGACGGCCCGAACTTGTCGGCGACGAACTGGCGCGAGAACGCCTCGGCGAAACTGTCGCCCCGGCCCATCGCGCGGGCCACGATCTCCCGCTGGCGGGCGGAGCGGTCCTTCACCCCGAAGACGCGCGCGAAGCCTTCCTCGTCCTCGATCCCGCGATCCGCGATCATCGCGGTGACGAGCCGGTGCAGCCCCGCCTGCATCCCCTGCCCCCGCGTCACGATCAGCCCGGCGGAGATCACCGACTGCGCGTGCAGCCGCTGGAAGTTCTCCAGGTCCCGGTCGAAGAACGGGTCCTTGTTGTTCCACTCAATCTCCAGGGCGAGAAGCCCGTTCGCGGCCCTTCGGACGTGGTCGATCTCGTGGCTGGTGCCGAGTCCGCGCGGGGCCCCGTCCACCGTGGTCTCGATGCGGAAGTTGTGCTTGCGCCAGCCCATCCCGGCGAGCGCGCGGCGCAGGCGGATGGTCGACGGCGCCTCGCCGCCGCCGCCCGCGATCAGCTCCGCGGGCGCCAGCCGGAACGCCATGAGCGCCTCGACCAGTTCCCCCGCCTCGGCCGCGAAGTCCACCGACAGGATCGCCTCGGCGTGGTTGCGGGCCATCACGTCGAAGCCCGCCGCGCGGAGGCGGTCGAGGCTCATTCCGGCGGCAGCACCCGGAGCCTAAGCTCCATCAGCTGGTCCGAAGTCGGCTCCGACGGCGCGCCCATCATCAGGTCCTCGGCCCGCTGGTTCATCGGGAACAGCACCACCTCGCGCAGGTTCTCCTCCTCGGCCAGCAGCATCACCGTCCGGTCGATGCCGAGCGCGCAGCCCCCATGCGGCGGCGCGCCGTACTGGAATGCGGTATAGAGCCCGCCGAACCGCGCCTTCACCTCGTCCTCGCCGTAGCCCGCCAGTTCGAAGGCTTTCAGCATGACCTCCGGCTTGTGGTTCCGGATCGCGCCCGACACCAGTTCGTAGCCGTTGCAGGCAAGGTCGTACTGGTAGCCCTTCACGGAAAGCGGATCGCCCTCCAGCGCCTCCATCCCGCCCTGCGGCATAGAGAACGGGTTGTGCTCGAAGTCGATCTCGCCGGTCTCCGCGTCCTTCTCGTAGAGCGGGAAGTCGACGATCCAGGCGAAGGCGAAGCGGCTCTCGTCGATCAGGCCGAGTTCCCGCCCGATCTCCGCCCGTGCCCGCCCGGCGACCGCCTCGAACTCAGACGGCTTCCCGGCGAGGAAGAAGGCAGCGTCGCCCGCCTTGAGGCCGAGCTGTTCCCGGATCGCCTCGGTCCGCTCCGGCCCGATGTTCTTCGCGAGCGGACCCGCGCCTTCGACCAGCCCCTGGTCGACCTCGCGCCAGAAAATATACCCCATCCCCGGCAGCCCCTGCGCCTGCGCCCAGGCGTTCATCCGGTCGCAGAACTTGCGGCTGCCGCCCGTCGGCGCCGGGATCGCCCGCACCTGCGTGCCGTCCTGCTCCAGGAGCTTCGCGAAGATCGCGAAGCCGGACCCCGCGAAGTGCTCCGATACGATCTGCATCTCGATCGGGTTGCGCAGGTCCGGCTTGTCCGTCCCGTATTTCAACGCGGCCTCGGCATAGGGGATGCGCGGCCAGTCCTGGTCGACGCTGCGGCCGCCGCCGAATTCCTCGAACAGGCCCTTCAGCACCGGCTCCATCGTCGCGAACACATCTTCCTGCTCGACGAAGCTCATCTCCACGTCGAGCTGGTAGAAGTCGGTCGGCGAGCGGTCGGCGCGCGGATCCTCGTCGCGGAAACAGGGTGCGATCTGGAAGTAGCGGTCGAAGCCCGACACCATCAGCAACTGCTTGAATTGCTGCGGCGCCTGCGGCAGCGCGTAGAACTTGCCCGGATGCAGGCGCGACGGCACGAGGAAGTCGCGCGCACCCTCGGGGCTGGAGGCGGTGATGATCGGCGTCTGGTACTCGCGGAACCCGCTGTCCCACATCCGCCGCCGGATCGAGGCAACCACGTCCGAGCGCAGCGTCATCTTCTCCTGCATCGTCTCGCGGCGGAGGTCGAGGTAACGGTATTTCAGTCGCGTCTCCTCGGGGTATTCCTGGTCGCCGAACACCTGCAACGGCAGCTCGCCCGCGGGCCCGAGCACCTCCAGGTCGCGCACGAAGACCTCGATCTCGCCGGTGGGGATCTTCGGGTTCACGAGGCTCTCGTCCCGCGCCTTCACCACGCCGTCGACGCGGATGCACCACTCGGACCGCACCTTCTCCATCTCGGAGAACACCGGGCTGTCGGGGTCGCACAGGACCTGGGTCACGCCGTAATGGTCGCGCAGGTCGACGAACAGCACTCCGCCGTGGTCGCGCACCCGGTGCACCCATCCGGCAAGGCGCACGGTCTCGCCGACATTCGCCTTGGTCAGGTCCGCGCAGGTATGGCTGCGATAGCGGTGCATGGGGTCATCCTCTCCGTCCGGGGCCGCGCCGATACACCGCGCGGGCGGTGGGAAGTCAAGCCCGCCCGACCGACAGGCCGGCCCCTCCGGCCTCGCGGCCCGGCCCTGCATCCCCGGCACGGGCCTCGCATCCGCCGTTCGGGCATCCCGGTGCCCTTCACCGGACCCGACGACGCTGCCGCCCTCGCACGACGCGGGCCACCCGAACACCCCAGCCTTCTTCATCCTTCAAATATTCCCCGCCGGAGGCTCCGACACCGGCAACGCGCCCCGCTGCAAGACCGTCGGGCGCGCCCTAGCGGCAGGCGAGCGCCGCCGTGACGGCCGCCGCCGAGAACGGGGCCACCGCCTCCGCCGAGATCCCGGCCGGTGTCAGCCGGGCAACCACCACTCGGGACCACTCTGCGTCGGCCAGCACCATCTCCGGCCCGGTGCCGCAATCGCGGACGCCACCGGTGATGAAGGTTTCGCCGATCCGGTGATTGGTCAGGCCCGCCGCCGCCGCGATCTCGCGCAGGGCGCCGCGCTCGTAGGTCCAGATGCGCAGGGTCCGGGCCAGGTGCGGGCGGTCGACATAGGCGATGTCCATCAGCCCGTCGCCATTGAAATCCGCGATCCCGACCGGGGCGAGCCAGCGGCGTGACTGGCCGATATGCGGCGTCGCCGCGACCAGCCGCAGGCTCTCGCCGTCTTGCGCCGGACCATAGACGGCGAGCCGTGCGCCGAGATCCCGATCGCTCTCCACGACGACGATTTCCGGAATCCCGTCCCCGTCGAGATCGGCGAGCCGGGGCGCGATATCCTCGAACACGCGGGTGTCCGGCAGGGTCACCGACAGCGTGCCGCAGGGCGTCCCGGCAGCTTCGGAATAGGCGTGAAGCTCTGCCGCCTCGATCTCGTCGCCCAGAACGCCGTGCGCATACCGCGTGGTCGGCCCCTGGAACCACGCCAGCGAGATCCCGTGGCCCGGCCAGCGATTGGATACCGAACCCGCGATCGCCTCGGTCTCGTGGGGCGCGCGCTCGCAGGCGAGCGCCATGCCCGCCGGCCACAGGCAGACCGTCAGGCACGCGCCGCGGGCGAGACGCCGCCACGGGCGGGCGGCCCGACGCGGCGCCCCCGGAAGCATCAGATCTGCTTTTCCGGCATCTGCACCACGAGCCCGTCGAGTTCGTCGGAAACCTTGAGCTGGCAGGTCAGGCGCGAGCGTTCGGGGTTCGGCTCGTGGGCGAATTCCAGCATGTCCTCCTCCATCGGGTCGATCGGAGGCAGCTTCCCGACCCAGTCGGGATGGACGTAGACGTGGCAGGTGGAACAGGCACAGGCGCCGCCGCAATCGGCCTCGATGCCGGGGATGCCGTTGTCACGCGCGCCTTCCATCACGGTAAGGCCGGTCGGAACCTCGACGACGTGTTCGGTGCCGTTGTGTTCGATGTAGGTGATCTTCGCCATGCAACTTCCCCGGGAGAGCGTCCGCCGACTTACCTAACGGCGGCTCCCCCCGCTTTCCAGCCCCAAAGCGGTGCACGGCGCTCTGTCCCTATGGCCGGCAGCGCACCGCCCGATACGAAGGCGGCCCCCGGGGCGGGTGCCGCGGGGGCCGTCATCATGTGTCCGCGGGCCGACGGGCCGGACCCTGCCTCACTCGTCGGCGGGGGCGTCCTCGTCGATCGACAGCGCGACGAAGCGCGGCGTGCCGTCGCGGCGGATCAGCAGGAGCAGGCTCTTCTGCCCCGCCGCCTGGGCGTCGGAGACGCGGGTGCGCAGCCCCTCGATGGTCGAGACCGGCTGCTGGCCGACCTCGGTGATGATGTCGCCCGCGATCAGGCCCTTTGCCGCGGCGTCGCTGTCGGGATCGACCGCCTCGATCACCAGCCCGCCGGTCACGCCCTGCGCGTTCAGTTGCTGGCGCAGTTCGTCGGTGAGCGGCACCAGCTCCATGCCGAGCATCTCGGTCGCGCTCGGCGCGACGTCCGGCGTGCCCGGCACGTCCGGTCCGGCAACGCCCTCGGCGGTCTCGCGGCGGCCGAGCGTCACCAGCAGCGTCTGGGTCTCGCCGTCGCGGATCACGGTCATGCGCACGGTGTCGCCGACGCCGGAATTGCCGACCACGCGGACAAGCTCCCGCGTGTCCTGCACGTCGCGCCCGTCGAAGGACAGGATCACGTCGCCGACCTCGATCCCGGCGTCGAGTGCCGGGCCCTCGGGCACGTCCGTCACCAGCGCGCCGCGGGCTTCCTCGAGCGACATGCTTTCGGCGATCTCGGGGGTCACGTCCTGGATCCGGACGCCGAGCCAGCCGCGCCGGGTTTCCCCGAATTCGCGCAACTGGTCCACCACCGCGGTCACCACGTTGGAGGACATGGAGAAGCCGATGCCAATGGAGCCGCCGTTGGGGCTGAGGATCGCGGTGTTCACGCCCACGACCTCGCCCGACAGGTTGAACAGCGGGCCGCCGGAGTTGCCGCGGTTGATCGCGGCGTCGGTCTGGATGAAGTCGTCGTAGGTGCCCGACAGCGCCCGTTCCCGCGCCGAGACCACGCCGACGGAGACGGAGAAGCCCTGGCCGAGCGGGTTGCCCATCGCCATCACCCAGTCACCGACGCGCACGGCGTCGGAATTGCCGAACGGCACGAAGGGCAGCGCGGCGTCGGACTCGACCTTCAGCACCGCGATGTCGGTGTTCGGGTCGGTGCCGACCAGTTCCGCGTCGAGCGTGCGGCCGGACCGGAACTCGACGGTGATCTCGTCCGCGCCCTCGATGACGTGGTTGTTGGTGACGATGAACCCGTCCTCGGAAATCACGAAGCCCGAGCCGAGCGCGGAACTGCGCCGCGCCTGCCGGTCGGGATCCTGGCGGTCGAGGAAGTCGTTGAAGAAGTCTTCGAGCGGCGATCCCTCGGGCACCACCGGCGGCTGGCCCGCGCGGCCCGCGACGATCGAACTGGTGGTGATGTTGACGACGGAATCGCCGACCTGGTCCACGAGATCGGCGAAGGTCGTGGGCGGCAGGGTCTGCCCCCGCACTGGCCCGGAGGCCAGGACCATCGACACGAGCGCGAGGATCGCGGCGAGCGCCAGAAGCGATGCGCGCAGGGCGGGGCCCCGCGTTTCGGTGCGGGCGATGGCGACCGCCCGGGCCTCGCGTCTGGCTGGCATATCGGTGTTCAAGATCGAACCTCCTCCAAGAAGTCGCTGTTGCCGTATCGGCCGGCACGCGCCGGGTTCCGCTGCCGCAGCGCCACCCGGCAAGTATATCCGTCCAGATCGCCGCGGGATCAACCGGCGCGGGCGGAACGCCCGTCAAAAGGCCGTGACGCGCCGGTGAAGCTTACGCGCGTGTTGGTTAATCAATCCCTAGCCGATGCTGAGTGCCCACGAGACAAGCACCGCGCCGATGGCGATGGCGGCCAGCCCGGCGAGCCGCCGCGCCTTCAGCGGCATCTGTTCGAGCAGGCGCGCGATCTCGTCCAGCCGGGATGGCGCGAGGGCGAAGATCAGTCCCTCGATCACCAGCACCATCCCGAGCCCGAGCAGGATCGCCGAAAGCGTCATTCCGCCGGTGGCGTCTCCGGGGCCGGTGCCGGTGCCGCGGCGCCGCCCGTGCCCGTGGACCCGCCGAGATACTCGAAGAACTCGCTGTCGGGCGAGATCACCATTGTCGAGTTCTGCTGCCGGAGCGCCCGGTCATAGGCGGTCATCGAGCGGTAGAACTCGAAGAACTCCGGGTCCTGCCCGAAGGCCTCGGCGAAGATGCGGTTCCGCTCCGCATCGGCCTCGCCTCGGATGATCTCGGCTTCCCGCTGCGCATCCGACACGAGCTCCACCACGGTCCGATCGGCCTGGGCACGGACGCGCTGCGCGGCTTCCTCGCCCCGGGCGCGTTCGTCGGTCGCCTCGCGTTCCCGCTCCGCCCGCATCCGGTCGAAGGTGGCGTTGAGGTTCTGGCCCGGCAGGTTGGTCTGCTTCAGCCTGACGTCCAGCACCTCCACGCCGATGTCATCGGCCAGCGCCCGGCTGTTGGCGGTGATCCGCGCCATCAGCACGGCCCGGTCCTCGGACAGGATGGTGTTGGAGGTGACGCCGTCGGCACCCAGGACCGCGCGGATCTGCGGGTTCAGGATGTCTTCGAGCAGGCGCTCGGCGTTGCGCAGGCCACCGGCGCCGACGGCCTGGCGGAACTGGACCACGTCGGTGATCCGGTATCGCGCGAAGGCGTCGACCACGAGCCGGCGGTCGTCCGACGGCGTGACCTCGATCGGGGCGGTGTCGAGCGACAGGATCCGGTCGTCGTAGTAGACCACCTGCTGGATCAGCGGCACCTTGAAGTGCAGGCCCGGCTCCTCGATCACCTGGCGGATCTGGCCGAACTGGAGCACCAACGCGCGCTCGCGCTCGTCCACGATGAAGATGGAGCTGAGCAGCCCGACGATCAGCACCGCGATGACGGGCAGGATATAGGTGAGACGGCGCATCAGTTGCTGCTCCCTGCGGTCGTGTTGCGGGGGGTGCGAAGCTCGTTCAGCGGAAGGTAGGGCACCACGCCCTGGCCACCGCCACCGCCGCCCGCGCTGTCGAGGATCACGAGGTCGACGTCGCCGAGCACGCGTTCCAGCGTCTCGAGGTAGAGACGGCGGCGCGTGACCTCGGGGGCCTGCTCGTACTCGCCGAGGACCGACAGGAAGCGGCTGGCTTCACCCTCGGCCTCGTTCACTACGCGGGCACGGTAGGCTTCGGCTTCTTCGAGGATCTGCGCGGCCTCGCCTCGGGCGCCGGCAAGCACCCGGTTGGCGTAGGCGTCGGCTTGCCGTTCCAGCCGGTCGCGTTCCTGTTCGGCGGCCTGGACATCGCGGAAGGCGTCGATCACCTCGGACGGCGGGTCGGCGCGGTCGAGGTTCAGACGCACGATGTTGATGCCGGATTCGTAGCTGTCCATCGTGTCCTGGATGAGCTGCCGCACGGTATCGGCGATCAGCTGGCGGTCGCGGTTCAGGATCGGTGCGAGCTGGCTCTGCGCGATCACCTCCCGCATGGCGGCCTCGGACACCGCCCGCACGGTGGCCTCGGGGTCGCGGAGGTTGAACAGGTACTGCGCGGGGTCGGAGATGTTCCAGACCACCTCGAAGTCGATGTCGACGATGTTCTCGTCGGTGGTCAGCATCAGACCCTCGTCCGAGGCGCCGGACCGCGCGGTGCCGATCGACTCGGTCCGGTTCTCGGTCACCGAGATGACCTCGGCGCTGACGAAGGGCCACCAGGCCATGTGCGGGCCGTCGTCGGTGGTGCGGTAGTAGCTGCCGAGGAACAGCTCTACGCCCTGCTCTTCCGGCCGGACGGTGTAGAACGAGGCGAAGACCCAGGCAGCGACAAGGCCGAGCAGGACGAGCGCGATGGTGCCGCCGGTCAGCTTCGGGCCCGCGGGCGATCCGCCGCCGTCGCCGCCGTTCGGCGGGCGCCGGTTACCGCGGCCGCCCATCAGGACGCGGAGCTGTTCCTGCCCCTTGCGCACGATCTCGTCAATCTCGGGAATACCCTGGTTGCCGTCGTTGCCGGGGGGCCTGCGGCCACCCCCGGAATTGCCGCGGTTTCCGCCCGAACCCGATCCGCCCGAGCCGCCGCCGCCCCAGGGGCCGCCGTTGTTGCCAGCCATCGCCTGACCTTCCTCTCTCGCCTTCCGCCCGTTCCCTGCCCATATGGGGGTTCCGGGCACGATTGCCACGCCGAAATTCCGCGAACCGATCAGGCGGTGCGGACGGGCGTTCTCATGGTGACCAATTCTTCCGCCATCGTGGGGTGGACCGCAACCGTGCGGTCGAAATCTTCCTTGGTCGCACCCATTTTTACGGCGATTCCCGCCAGCTGGATCAGTTCCCCGGCCTCCGGTGCGACGATATGACAGCCGAGCACCTTGCGGCTCTCCTTCGACACGACGAGCTTCATCAGCACCCGGTCGGAGCGGCCGGCGAAAGCCTCGCGCATGGGCCGGAACGACGCGGTGTAGACCTCGATCGGCTCCTGCTCGCGCGCGTCCTCCTCGGTCAGGCCCACGGTGCCGAGTTCCGGCTGCGTGAACACCGCCGACGGGATCAGATCGTGATCGACCGGCGTCGGCCTGCCGCCGAACACGGTCTCGGCGAAGGCCATGCCCTCGCGGATCGCGACCGGCGTCAGCTGCACTCGCCCGGTGACGTCGCCGATGGCGTAGACCGAGGGCACCCCGGTCTGGCTGTATTCATCGACCTCGATCTCGCCGCGGCGGCCGAGCGCGACGCCCAGGTCCTCCAGCCCGAGCCCCGCGGTGTTCGGCGCGCGGCCGGTGGCGAAGAGGACCGCATCGAAGGTCTGTTCGCGCCCGTTCGTGGCCTTGACCCAGACCGGCCCGTCATGGGGGCCGTCCGCGGTGTCCGCGGCCTCGGTCGGGCCCATGTCCGGCCCGCCCGAGATCGCGTGGCCGCCCCGTTCGCCCGGCGGGCACATCTCGACGATGTTGGTGCCGCAATGCAGGTCGATCCCCTGCCCGCGCATCATGTCCGCGACCAGCCCGCGCGCCTCGCCGTCGAAGCCGCGCAGGATCTGCGCGCCGCGGTAGTACTGCGTGACCTGCACCCCGAGCCCGTTGAGGATGCAGGCGAATTCGCAGGCGATGTAGCCGCCGCCGACGATCAGGATCGACTTCGGCAGCGTCTCCAGGAGGAAGATGTCGTCCGACACCATCCCCAGGTGCGCGTTCGGCACGTCGGGCCGCACCGGGCGGCCGCCGGTCGCGACGAGGATGTGCTTCGCCGTCTTCGTGGTGCCGTCGGCGAGTTCAACGGTATGCGCGTCGGCAAGCTTCGCGCGCTGGTCGAAGATCTCAACGCCCGAGCCGTCGAGCAGCCCGCGGTAGACCCCTTCGAGCCGGTCGAGTTCGGTCCGGAGCTTGCCCGAGAACGCCGACCAGTCGAACGCGGTCTCGCCCAGTTCCCAGCCGTAGGCGCGGGCGTCGACGAAGCCCTCGCGGAAGCCGGAGGCATAGACCATCAGCTTCTTCGGAACGCAGCCCCGGATGACGCAGGTACCGCCCATGCGGCTTTCCTCGGCCAGCGCGACCTTCGCGCCCATTCCCGCGGACACCCGCGCCGCGCGAACGCCGCCCGATCCGCCGCCGATCACGAATAGGTTGTAGTCGAAGCTCATCGCCTCACCTGTCGGATATGTCCGTGAAGAGGTTGTCGGGCTCGGCGATGCCGACCCGCTCGTGGCTGATCCGTCCGGTCGCCAGGTTCTCGACCGATACGGTCCCGTCCTCGTGGCCGAGGATCAGGAGGTCGCACATGTCGAGGAACAGGCCGTTGTCGACCACGCCGGGAATCTGGTTCAGCGCCAGCGCCAGTTGCAGGGGCGCGCCGATGCGGCTGAGATGAAGGTCGAGGATCAGGTTGCCCTGGTCGGTGCGGAACGGCACGTCGTCGGCCATCCGCAGCACCACTTCGCGGCCGTCCACGTCGAGACCGGACAGCATTTCCTCCAGCAGGCCCTTCGAGGTCTGCCAGCCGAAGGCCAGCACCTCCACCGGGAGCGGGAAGGCCCCGAGCCGGCCGACGGATTTCGAGCGGTCCGCGATCACCACCATCTGGTCGGACGCGGTCGCCACGATCTTCTCCATCAGGAGTGCGCCGCCGCCGCCCTTGATGAGGTTCAGCTGCGGATCGACCTCGTCGGCCCCGTCGATGGTCAGGTCGAGCCAGCGCAGGTCGTCAAGGTCCGAGACGGTGATACCGACCTCGGATGCCAGCTTCGCGGTCTGGGTGGAGGTCGCGACGGCGGAAATCTTAAGCCCCTCGTCGCGGACGAGACCGCCGAGTAGCCGGACCATGTGCGCGGCCGTCGACCCGGTGCCGAGACCGACCTTCATGCCGTCCTCGACGAGTTCCACCGCCTTGCGTGCGGCGGCGAACTTGGCGCGATCCTCGGGCGAAAGCGGCTCTGTCATGCACCCCTCGATATGTCGTCGGTCCCCAATGGCGGGCATCCTTAGCCGACCGGGCGCGCTTGGGACAGAGGAAAAGCCGTGTTTGTCAGCCTGCCCGCCAGCCGAGCGCGGCGAGGGCCGCGTCGATCCCGGATCGCGGCAGGATCACCAGCATTCCGGGCCCGTCGAAGTCGAGACGGACCGGCCCGGTGGCCTCGTTCGACGTTCCGATCTTCACACCCGGCGCGAAATCAAGGCCGTTTATGGGCCATCTCAGCCCCTCGGACCGGCCGGATACGGGCCGGATCGGAAACAATGACACCCGTGTTCCGGCGGCAAGATCGAGGCTGACAGCCCCGGGCGCATGGAAAACCACGTACTCGCGGCCGAGGACCAGCACCCGCGGGGCACCGTCCGCGGCGAGCGCATGGTAGACCGCGAGCTCGTGGTCGATGCGCCGCCCGGTGAAGCCGACGGCGATCGCGCCGGGCGCCGCGACGCTGCGCAGAGCCTTCTCGAAATCGGTGCTGTCCTGCTCCGCGATCCTGTGGACAAGCTGTGAAGGGATTTGCGCAAGGTCTTCCGGGGTAACGGAATCGAGGTCGCCGATGACGGCGTCCGGCCTGTGGCCAAGTGCCAGTGCCGCGCCCGCCCCGCCATCCACCGCCACCAGCGTCGGGGCGCGGGCCAGGGCGGTGTCCAGATCGGCGGGTTCCAGCTCACCGCCGCCCAAAAGTGTCACGAATGTGGCAGCGTGGACAATCGCGGCCGGATTCGACCCATTGTCGCCACCTTCCCGGTCAAACTTCACCTTGTGGCCCAATTCCCGTCGCCTTTGTCGGGAATCAATGTGTGACACGAAACGATGCGATGTTAAATTCCGGCGTCGCCGGGTCCAGGTAAACAGGTGCCCTGATGCAGAACGCAAACAAGATCCTGACCGTTTCCTACGGCACGTTCTCCTGCACATTGGAAGGGTTCGACGATCCTTTCAACGCGATGAAGGGGATCGCGGAATACTTCCGCGACCTTGCGGCCGAGGACCGGTATTTTGGCGCCGAACCGCCCACGCCCGACACCGAGATGCTGGAGCGGATCACCGAACAGGCGATCCAGTCCCGCGTCGAGGCGCGCCTTTCCGCCACCGGCCTGGTGATCCGCCCGCAGATCGAGCGCGCCGCCGCCGAGGCCGCCGAGGACGCGGCGGAGGAGGAAGTGCCGGAGCCCGCTCCAGCCGCGACCGCCGAGGCCGACGACTCGCAGGATGACGCCGCCGACGACATCGACGTGGACGACACCGCGGAGTTGACCGACGCGCCGTTCGAACCCGAGGCAATCGAGGAAACCGTCGCCGAAGAACCTTCGTTCGAGCCGGAAGACCAGGTTGCCTTCGACGCCCCCCACGGCGAGGCGCCGCTGGCGCAGGACGAACCCGTCGCATCCGAACCCGAAGACGAAGCACGCGCCTTCGACGACGGTTCGACCGCGGAACCGGTTTCCCACGAAGCCCAGCTCGGAGATGACGCACCCGTCGCCTTCGACGCGCCGTTCGAACCCGCCCCCGTCGAGGATCAGGCGTCCTATGACGCCCCGTTCGCCGACGAGATGATCGAGACCCCCGCGCCCGCGTTCGAGAACGCCGACGAGATCGTCGAGGCCGCGCCCGATGCGCCGGCCGAGGACGAGGTCGCAGAGGCCGAGGCCGTGCTCGACGACTGGACCGATGCCGCGGAGACCGCGGAGCAGGACCACGAGGCAGATGCGGATGACGGGTTCGACCCGCTCGCTGCCGCGACCGCCGATTACGTCGCCGACGACTTCGCCGATGACGGCAGCGACTTCGAGGAGGACGTCTTCGAGGACGTCGCGGTCGAGGACGGCGAAAGCGTCGCCGCCAAGCTCGCCCGCATCCGTGCCGCCGTCGCCGGTCCCGCGGGCCCCGCCTCCGCCTACAGCGAGAACGAGGATTTCGACGCGATCGGTGACGACGACGATCTGATCGACGACCCGATCGCCGCACTGATCGCCGACACCGTTTCCGGCGGCGACGACGACGAGGCCGCGCATTCGCTCGCCGGCGTCACGATCCTTCACCCCGAGCGCTCGGTCGTCTCGGTCACCCCGGTTCCGGCCGACACGGTGACGCTGGATGACGAGGCCGACGAACTTTCGGACGACCTGGACGGCGACGCCGCCGAGGACGCGTGGCTGACCGATGCCGACGACTCCGCCGAGGCCGAGGGATCGGAAAGCCTGTGGTCCCAGGTCGCGTCGGACCTGTCCCAACCCTTCGACGACGCGGACCTGGCCGAAGAAGCGGCCGCCGACACCACCGAGACCTGGGCCGAGCCCGAGGTCGTCGCGGACTGGCTGCCCGAGGACGCGCCGGAAGAGCAGGTCGCCGACAACGACGACTGGCAGGACACCGCCGCCCGCGTGGCCGAGGCCGCCGGCGACTGGACCGATGCCGAAGAGGCCGCGGAGCCGGAAGCCGACCTGTCCGGGCCCGCCGACACCGAAACGCTCGTGGCGGAAGCCGCGGCCGACTGGGCCGCAGGTTCCGAAGGCGCCGTGGACGAACCGTGGCAGGAGGAAGCCCCCGAGGCCGACGCCGACGAACTCGCGGAGACCGAGACGCTGGTCGCCGAAGCCGCCACCGACTGGGCCGCAGGCTCCGAAGGCAGTGTCGACGAACCGTGGCAGGCGGAGACCGCCGAGGCCGACGCCGACGAACTCGCGGAGACCGAGACGCTGGTGGCAGAAGCCGCAGCCGACTGGGCCGCAGGCTCCGAGGGCAGTGCCGACGAGCCGTGGCAGGCGGAGACCCCCGAGGCCGACACCGACGAACTCGCGGAGACCGAAACGCTGGTGGCCGAAGCCGCGGCCGACTGGGCTGCAGGCTCCGAGGGCAGTGTCGACGAAACCTGGCAGGCCGATACGACCGAAACCGACGAGCTGCCCGACACCGACGCCCTCGTGGCGGAGGCCGCGGCCGACTGGGCGGCGGGCGACGACGCGGTGACGGTCGAGCCCTGGTCGCTCGAAACCGCCGAGCCGGTCGAGATGCCCGACGCCGAAACGCTGGTCGCAGAGGCGATGGCGGGCGAGCTGTCGGACATGGACGGCACCGACGACGCGGAGGGCGATGACGATTTCGCGCTCGGCGACGAGATGGCCGCCGATGACTGGGCCGCGGACGACGACACCATGCGCGCCGAGTGGCAGGACGACGGCTCCGACGAGGTTGAGACCGAGGCCGCCGCGCCGCGCGACCATTGGCACGAGGCCGAGGCCCGGGCCGACGACGAGTCGACCGACGAGGACGACGACGCGTTCGCGGACGAGGCCGGCGACGGCTGGACCGAGGAGAGTGCCGCCGACCCCGCGATGGACGACATCGAGGCCCTCGACACCGTGGCCGAGACCGAACTGTCCGGCTACGAGGACGGGTTCGAGGACGAAGACGAAGAAGACGAAGACGACTCCGGCGAGGCGATCGACTGGAACGCGATCGCCTATGGCGAAGCGCCCGAGGAGGTCGACTGGCAGGAAGAGACCCCGGCCCCGGCCGCGGCGGTTAGCGCCGAGCTCGACCCCGAGGAAGAGGCCGACCTGCAGGCGGAGCTTTCCCGCATCGCCGAGGACTCCGACCGCGCCGCGCGCCGCATGGCCCGCGAAAGCCGCCGTTCCGTGCTCGGCACCCCGGGCGAGGGCGATACCGGCGGGGCAGACATGAGCCGTCTCTTCGCCGCGACCGACAACCGTCTCTCGGACGAGGAAATGTCGCGCCGCCGGGCCAACTTCGAGCACCTCAAGGCCGCCGTGGCCGCCCGCGTCGCCGAGCGCGAACTGGGCGAGCCGGACGAGGATGGCGACGACAAGGCCGCGGAATACCGCGAGGACCTCGCCCGCGTCATGCGCCCGCGCCGGGTCCAGGTCGATACCTCGCGCCGCCGCGGTGGTGACGGCACTCCCGGCCGCCAGTCGCCGCTGGTGCTGGTCTCCGAACAGCGCGTCGACGGCAGCATGACGGCGGCCTCCGCCGATGCCGGTTCGATGGCCCCGGTGCGCCCGCGCCGCGTCACCTCCGGCAGCCTGGCGCTGGCCGAAGAGGACGACATCGACACCGGCGAAGAGGCATTCGACGACGAGACCCACGCCCCGCTGCGGCTCGAGAACCCCGAGGCGATCCTCGAGGACGAGGACGACGCGGAGGAGGATCTGCAGGACCTTGTTCGTGCCGAACTGGCCTACGAGGCAGACACCGATCTGGGAGCCGAAGAGGACGCCGAGGCAGAGGACGAAGCCGAAGCCGAAGCCGAGGCCCGTGCAGAAGCGGACGAAGCGGAAGCGGAGGCAGAGGCCGAAACCGAGGTCGAGCCGGAAGCCGAGGTCGAGGAAAAGCCCGCCGCCCGCGGCGTCGCCGCGACGCTGGTTCAGTTCGCCGCCCGCGCCGGTTTCCTCCGCCGCTCCGCGCCGAAGACCCGGCAGGCCGGTGACGACCACGCGGAAACCGAGGCAGAGGCCGACTACGACGTCGAGGCCGAGATTGCGGCCACCGCCGCCGCGGTCGCCCCGGTCGAGACAGCCGTGCCGGGCGACCCCCGCGCGGAGGCCTTCCGCGCCCATGCCGGGCCGGCCGACGCCTCGCGTCCGCAGGACTACCTGGAACAGGCCGCAGCCTGGATCGCCGAGAACGGGGAAGAGCCCGTGGTCGGCCGGCCGACGCTCCTGCACCTCGTCATCACCGCCTCGGGCGGAGAGATCACCCGAGAGGCCGCGCTGCGCGCCTTCGGGATCCTCCTGCGCGAGGGCAAGCTAGAGAAGGTCGGCCGCGGCCAGTTCCGCATCGGCCATCGCTCCCGTCTCCACCGCGGCTGATCCACCCCACCCGCGATACCGGCACCGCGGCACCCGATCGGGCGCCGCGGTGTTGCGTTTTCAGGCCCCGGGATCGTCCGGGTCGGCCTTGCCGACGCCCTTGAACACCGCGCGGAACGGCAGCGCCCAGAGGATGCCGAGCCCGATGTAGACCCCGAGTTCCAGGAGGATACCGGGGCGCTCGAACAGGCTGAGAACGAACCACGCCGCCGCGATGTAGAGCGGCAGGCCGATGAGCAGGATCAGGAGCGACAGGCGCTTGCGGGCTTTGTAGGAGAGCGACATGGGGCTCGTTATGGGTCCCGTCGCGGTCGGGTCAAGCACCGTGTCGGATTGCGGACCGGGACCATGTGCCTTGCAGGTCGCGGGACCGAGGCGGTCTTCGCGATGTGCTAGTTCGGCGGGCGGCAAACATGGCCTGCTCCCCGAGCGGAACCTCGGCCCAAGGTGGGGCGAGGCTCCGTCTTGCCTGCCGGAGACCGGATGAAACGACCGAAGCCCGTCGTGACCGACGACAGCCCGGCTCCATCAGTCCGCGAACGGGTCCGTCACCAGGATCGTGTCGTCGCGCTCGGGCGACGTCGACAGCAGCGCCACCGGGCACTGGATCAGCTCCTCGATCCGGCGGACGTACTTGATCGCCTCGCCCGGCAGGTCGGCCCAGGACCGCGCACCGGCGGTGGATGCGGACCAGCCCGGCATGGTCTCGTAGACCGGCACCACCCGCGCCTGCTGATCGGCCGCGATCGGCAGGTAGTCGAGCGGCTTGCCGTCAAGTTCGTAGCCCGTGCAGATCTTCAACTCGTCGAACCCGTCGAGCACGTCGAGCTTGGTCAACGCGATGCCGTTCACGCCCGAGGTGGCGCAGGTCTGGCGCACCAGTACCGCGTCGAACCAGCCGCAGCGGCGCTTGCGGCCCGTGGTGGTGCCGAATTCGTGACCGCGCTCGCCGAGCCGCTGGCCGTCCGCGTCATGCAACTCGGTCGGGAACGGCCCCTCGCCCACCCGGGTCGTGTAGGCCTTCACGATGCCGAGCACGAAGCTGATCGACCCCGGTCCGATCCCGGTGCCGGTGGCGGCCTGCCCCGCGATGACGTTGGACGACGTGACGAACGGATAGGTCCCGAAGTCGATGTCGAGCAGCGCCCCCTGCGCGCCTTCGAACAGGATCCGCTTGCCGGCCTTGCGCTTCTCGGTCAGCACCTTCCAGACCGGGGCCGCGTATTTCAGGATCTCCGGTGCGACGGCGCGAAGCCGGGCGATCAGGTCGTCGCGGTCGACGGGTTCCAGCCCGAGACCCCGACGAAGCGCGTCGTGATGCAGGAGCGCGCGGTCCACCCGCGCCTCCAGCGTGGCATCGTCGGCAAGGTCGGCGACGCGGACGGAGCGGCGGCCGACCTTGTCCTCGTAGGCCGGGCCGATGCCGCGACCGGTGGTGCCGATCTTGGTTCCCTTCGACGCGGCCTCTTCGCGCGCCCGGTCGAGTTCGCCGTGGATCGGCAGGATGAGCGGCGTGTTCTCGGCGATCATCAGGGTCTCGGGCGTGATCTCCACCCCCTGCCCGCGCACCGTCTCGATCTCGCCGACGAGGTGCCAGGGATCCAGCACGACGCCGTTGCCGATCACCGACAGCTTGCCCTTGCGGACCACGCCCGAAGGCAACGCGTGGAGCTTGTAGACCTCGCCGTCGATGACCAGCGTGTGGCCGGCATTGTGCCCGCCCTGGAACCGCGCGATCACGTCCGCGCGTTCGCTCAGCCAGTCGACGATCTTGCCCTTGCCCTCGTCGCCCCACTGCGCGCCGACGACCACCACGTTGGCCATGATCCGCTCCCCGTTCCGGAAATCCGATGGCCCGTATACCCGCGCCTCGTGGCCGGGGGAACCGGCAATCCCCGCGTCGTCCCCCGGTTAACGATTCGTTAACCGATCCTGCGATCAAATCGCGCACCGTGGGGCCGCCACCGGCCCCGTTCTTTCTTGCGGCTGCGTGTCGCATCCCATATGTAGCGGCCGAAATTGCCGAAGCCCGGGTGAAGCCTGCATGGAAAATGTCATCCTCGTCGTCCACCTGATCCTCGCCATCTGCCTGATCGGAGTCGTGCTGTTGCAACGGTCCGAAGGCGGCGGGATCGGCCTTGGTGGCGGTGGCGGCGTCATGACCGGCCGGCAGGCGGCCACCGCGCTCGGCAAGCTGACCTGGGCCTTCGCGATCGCCTTCCTCGCGACCTCGCTGACGCTCACGATCATCGCGGCGCAGAACTCGGCGACCGAGTCGGTTCTCGACCGTCTCGGCGGAACCGCCCCGGTGGAAACCGAGGGCGAACCGGGCGAGGCGCTGCTGCCGCCGGGTTCGGAACTTCTGCCGCCGCCGGCATCGGGTGACGCCGCACCGGCGCTCCCGCCGCGCGGCGACTGACCGGGCTCAGCCCGGGAACAGGTCGAAGGGCCAGACGACATCCGCGGTTTCGACGGCCGGGCTTTCCCAGGCGGGATCGAATCCCGGTGACACGTTATGGAATGCCCCGCCGGGATCCGGTGCATAGTCGACCAGCCGCGCGAGTGCGCGCGGGCTGATCCCGTCCCATAGCGGACCGGTATTCGGTTGGAACACGAAGGCATCGAGCCCCGCGCCGAACTCCGGCGCCGCGGAGACCGCGCCGTTGTTCGATGACAGGTCCACGTGGCCGGGTTCAACCTGAGCCGGATCGGAACCCGGCACCCGGCCCGTCTGCCCGTCGCCGAAGCGGAGCGGTCCGGCGGTCGCCGGCCCTGATTCCGCTGCGCCGAGGATCCCGACACGTGGTGCCTGCACAAGGGGCGACAGAAGCGTCACGCCGGGGTCGCTGTCCGCGTGGTCGGTCCAGCCGGGCCGGAAGCCCGGGAGACGCGACGCCCCTTGGTCCGCCAGCACACCCCAGTCCCCGGGGTCCGCCACGTCGCCGAGTTGTCGGCCGTCATCGAGGAACAGGCGCTCCATCCCCGCTTTCTTCGCGATCACCCCGCTTCGCCCGGTATCCGCCTCGCCGTCGAACACCGCGAAGGACGTGCCCGCGCCAAGCGCGGCTTCGACATGACCGGTGAAGGACGCGCCGGGGACGTAGGTGATCTCGGTGTCGAAAGCGGGCGGTGGCGTTTCCGCGGCCGGGAGCGTTATCCCAGGTCTGGCGTCCAGGTAGAGCGTGGCCGGGGTCGAAATGCTGCCGAAGATCATGGCGGGACTCCTTCAATGAAACCGGAACGGGAAACCTGGGTCGTCAATGGAAACGGTGTGCGTCATCTGGGGCCTGCCCGGCCCGGCACGTCATCACGAAGGATCAGGCCCGGGTGATCGCGGATCAGCGCAGGGAGACGACGCGCGCGGCCTGCGCGGGGCGCGCGCCGATCAGCGCCATGAGCCCGTCGCCCGCATCCGGACCGAGCCGTTCGGCGAGATCGGAGTAGTCGGGGGAGACCGATCCGCGGCCGCGCGTCCAGACGGCGAAATCCACCACGTCGCCGTGGCGGTCGAGGGAACGGGGAATCGGTGCCGGATCGCTCATGTGTGTAACCTGCAGAGGCCTGTTGTCCACGATATGTCGACAAAGAGGCGATTTCGGTTCACGCCAGCGGTTGCCGGATCGGTCCGAATCCCCTAAACGTGAAATCCCGTAGACGATGAAGTGTCGCCGGCTCGCGCGACCACAAGATACGGGGCTCCAGGCAGATGGCACGGTTCATTTTCATCACCGGCGGCGTGGTTTCGTCGCTCGGAAAGGGCCTGGCCTCCGCCGCGCTCGGGGCGTTGCTGCAGGCACGCGGATTCACCGTGAGGCTGCGCAAGCTCGATCCGTACCTGAACGTCGATCCCGGCACGATGAGCCCGTTCGAACACGGCGAGGTCTTCGTCACCGACGACGGCGCGGAAACCGATCTCGACCTCGGCCACTACGAACGCTTCACCGGCGTCGCGGCGCGGGCGACGGATTCCGTCAGTTCGGGCCGGATCTATTCGAACGTGCTGGAGAAGGAACGCCGCGGCGACTACCTCGGCAAGACGATCCAGGTCATTCCGCACGTCACCAACGAGATCAAGGATTTCATCCGGATCGGCGAGGACGAGACCGATTTCATGCTGTGCGAGATCGGCGGCACGGTCGGGGACATCGAGGGCCTGCCCTTCTTCGAGGCGATCCGCCAGTTCGCGCAGGAAAAGCCGCGCGGCGACTGCATCTTCATGCACCTGACCCTGCTGCCGTTCATCAAGGCGAGCGGGGAACTGAAGACCAAGCCGACACAGCACTCGGTCAAGGAACTGCGTTCCATCGGTCTCGCGCCCGACATCCTCGTCTGCCGCTCCGAGGGGCCGATCCCGGAGAAGGAGCGCGAGAAGCTGGCGCTGTTCTGCAACGTGCGCCCCGACGCGGTGATCGCGGCACAGGACCTGTCGTCGATCTACGACGCCCCGCTCGCCTATCACCGCGAGGGGCTGGACCAGGCGGTGCTCGACGCCTTCCGCATCAGCCCGGCGCCGCGCCCCGACCTGTCGGTGTGGGAGGACGTGTCGGACCGCATCCACAACCCCGAGGGCGAGGTGCGCGTCGCGATCGTCGGGAAATACACGCAGCTCGAGGACGCGTACAAATCCATCGCCGAGGCGCTGACCCACGGCGGCATCGCCAACCGCGTGAAGGTCCGGCCCGAGTGGATCGACGCGGAGATCTTCGAACGCGAGGACCCGGCCCCCTACCTCGAAGGCTTCCACGCGATCCTCGTCCCCGGCGGCTTCGGCGAGCGCGGGACCGAGGGCAAGATCCGCGCCGCGGAATTCGCCCGCACCCGGCAGGTGCCCTATCTGGGCATCTGTCTCGGGATGCAGATGGCGGTGATCGAGGCCGCGAGGAACCTCGCCGACCTGCCCACCGCGGGGTCCGAGGAATTCGACCACGAGGCCGGGGCGAAACGGTTCGAGCCGGTCGTCTACCACCTCAAGGAATGGGTGAAGGGGAACGCCAAGGTCACGCGGAAGAAGACCGACGACAAGGGCGGTACCATGCGGCTCGGCGCCTACGACGCGGTGCTCAAGGAAGGATCCCGCGTCGCCGAGGTCTACGGCAACACCGCGATCGAGGAACGCCACCGCCACCGCTACGAGGTCGACATCAAGTACCGCGAGGCGCTGGAGGGCCAGGGGCTCGTGTTCTCCGGCATGTCGCCGGACGGCCGCCTGCCCGAGATCGTCGAGGTGAAGGATCACCCGTGGTTCATCGGCGTGCAGTTCCACCCGGAGCTGAAATCGAAACCCTTCGCGCCGCACCCGCTGTTCCGCGATTTCGTGCGCGCCGCGAAGGAGGTCAGCCGCCTTGTCTGATCCGCGCGCCATGATCCGGGCGGCGGCCGCGCTGCTGGTGGCGGCCTTCCTCGCCGCCTGTTCGGAACCGCTTTCCGCACCCTCCGGCGAGGCCGGGAACGCGGTCAGCTTCGGCCTCGGCGCGACGGAGCGGCCGGTGCCCGACGGGATATGGCGTCTCGTCGGTGTCGTCACGGAAGAAGACGGGTTGGTGCCCTTCGACGAAGAGGCGGCCGGTCAGCTCATTGCGGGCGACGAGCTTCCGCGGCCGGTGATGCTCGATCTTCACATCCTGCGCTGGCACGGGGCGAGCGGCAGCTACGAGACCCCGCTCGCAAACCTGCGGTTCTACCAGTTCGACGGCGTCTACCAGGTGCTGGAGGCACGCACGACGTTCCTTGCGGGCGAGCCGCGTTCGTTCTTCTTCCCCGCCGAAGCCCGCGACGGCGGCGATGAGCTTCGCCTCTACGTCCTGCCCTGCAACGCGATACCGGAAAACTACCGGGCCGCGCAGGGCTTCGGCGGCCAGACCTGCACGGTCGAGACCTCCGACGTGGTGCTGCGTAGCTTCGGACTGGTCGATTTCGATACGCTGCCGCAACTGATCTTCCAGCGGATCGCCGCCCTGCCCTGATGGCCCGCGCATCGGCCGCGACGGCAGGCCTCCGCGACACGCGGACCGCGTTTTGAACCGTCCCGCCACCGCCTCCGACAGATGACCGAAGCTCGCGCCGCGGGCTCGTTCATTCTGTTCGGAGACACGCCATGTTCAAGATCCTCGCCCCCGCGGCCCTCGCAGCCATTACCCTCGCCACCGCCGCCAGCGCGCAAAGCCCGGCCGACGCCTTCGCCGGTTTCTACGGCGGCGTGGAGCTCGGCTACAACTCGGCCGACTACGGCAACAGCATGATCACCGTCGATCTCGGTTCCGCGCCGAACGCCGGGCTGTTCTTCGGCTACAACCACGCGCTCGGCTCCAACTGGATCGTCGGCGCGGAGTTCGACTACATGACCGAGGCCCGCTTCGGGAATGTCGGCGGCGGCGGCACCGACATCATCCTGCAGGACACGCTCGGCATCTCGGGCCGTGCCGGTTACGTCTTCGGCGACATGATGGCCTACGGCACCGTCGGCTACATGAACACCGAACTGGCCAACAACTCGGGCAGCTACATCAACGCCGACGGCATCACCTACGGCCTCGGGCTGGAGTGGATGTTCCAGGAGAACATGTCGGCCCGCATCGAGTACGAGCGCATGGACCTCGATATCGGCGGCGCGGCGGATTTCCGCGGCGACCGGGTTTCGCTCGGCGTCGCGATGCACTTCTGAGGCTTGCGCCCGACCGGGATTGCCCCGAGGCTCCCCGCGTGTCCGAAACCGCGGGGGGCCTCATGCTGCCGTTCTTCGTCTACGACGTCTTCACCGACCGGCCCTATACCGGCAACCCGCTCGCCGTGGTCGAGGATGCCGCGGCGCTCGGCACCGGCGGGATGCAGGCGATGGCGAAGGAATTCAACCTGTCGGAGACGATCTTCGTCCTGCCGCCCGACGACCCCGCCCATACCGCGAAGGTGCGCATCTTCACGCCGTCCTTCGAGATGCCCTTCGCCGGGCACCCGACCATCGGCTGCGCCGTCCACCTCGCGCTCGCCGCGGCGGGCGACGGCGACTTCGACACGGTGATCGTGCTGGAGGAACAGGCCGGGATCGTGCCCGTCACGGTCGCGCGCACCGGCGATACCATCGCGGCCGAATTCACCGCCCCGGTCTCGCCCGACCCGCGGCCGCTGGGCCTTGGCCCCGGCGAGATCGCTTCCGCGCTCGGGCTCCAGGCCGGGGACATCGGCCCCCACACCGCCCACGTCATCCACGGCGGCCATCCGTTCCTGCATGTCCCCGTCGTCTCCACCGACGCGCTGTCCCGGGCCTGGCCGCGCGGGGCGGAGTTCGACAGGTTATGCGATACGGCCGGGACCGGCAGCGTCTACGTCTACGCGCCGGGGCGGGACTGCGACTGGGATGCCCGGATGTTCGCACCGGCAAGCGGCATCGCGGAGGATCCGGCGACCGGCTCCGCGACCTCGCTGCTCGCCGGGCAGCTTCTGGCCAATGGCACGCTGCCGACGGACGGGCGCACCGACCTCGCGCTTTGCCAGGGGCGCGACATGGGCCGGGAAAGCCGCCTGTCGCTGTCGGTCGACACGGCGGGCGGGGCGATCACCGCGATCCGCGTCGGCGGTTCCGCGGTGCGGGTGTCGGAGGGGCGCATCCTGCCGGCGGGCTGAGCCCGCCCGCTCTGGCCCCCGCCGCCCGCCGGCCCTATATGGGCCGAATGTTCGCAGATCTCCTTCGCCGCCTCGCCGCGCCCGAACCCGAGCGCCTGCCCGACCCCGACGCGCGGCTGGCGCTCGCCGCCCTGCTGGTGCGCATCGCGCGGGCGGACGGCGACTACGCGCAGGGCGAGATGGACCGGATCGACCGCATCCTCGCCCGCCGTCACGGGATCTCTCCGTTCGAGGCCGCGAAGCTTCGGGCCGAGGCCGAGGGGCTGGAGGCCGAGGCCCCCGACACCGTCCGCTTCACCCGCGCGATCAAGTCCGCCGTGCCCTACGAGGACCGCGAGGCAGTGATCGAGGCGCTGTGGGACGTGGTCCTGGCCGACGGCACGCGGGACGAGCAGGAGGACGCGCTCTTGAGGCAGGTCGCGCCGCTTCTGGGCGTCAACGACCGCGACTCGAACCTCGCCCGGAAACGGGTGGAGGCGCGGCGGGCATGATCGCCTCGCTGCCGATGTACGACAGGCCCGAGTGCCGCGACGCGACCGACCGGCTCTGGGGACTGATCCGCGACGGGCTGCGCGAACGGGGCATCGACGCGCCGGACGACCTGACCCGCGACCGGGACCTCTGGGACACTTGGACCGACCCGGCGCTGGTCTTTTCCCAGACCTGCGGCCTGCCCCTGCGCGACGGTCTCAGCGGCCGCGTGACCTACGTCGCCTCGCCGGACTACCACCTGCCGGGATGCGCGCCGGGGGAATACAACAGCGTCGTCGTCGCCCGCGGCGGCGCGGTGCCGGAACATCCGCGCGCCGCGATCAACCAGGACCACAGCCAGTCCGGCTGGGGCGCGCTCTGGGCCTGGTCGCGGGCGACGGGCGTGACGCTGGGGCCGGTGACGGCGACAGGGGCGCATGCCGCCTCGGCCCGCGCGGTGATCGACGGCGACGCCGACCTCGCCGCCATCGACGCGCACACGCTGCGGCTTTTGCAGCGGCACGAGGACTGGGCGCGGCCGCTGGTCGAGATCGACCGCACCCGGCCGACCCCCGCCACGCCCTACATCACCGCCGCCGGATGCGACCCCGCCCCCTACCGCGCGGCGCTGACGGCGGCCGTCGCGGCGCTGTCGGAGGGCGACCGGCAGGCGCTGGACCTGCATGGCGTCGCCGTACTGCCGGATGGTGCCTACGAGGCGCTCCCGATCCCGCCCGCGCCTTAGGCAATCGCCGGGTTTTTCGGCCGAACTGCGGGCAGACCTTGCGTCACCGGTTGCCGTCTGCATGGACTCTGCCTGAAAATTCGGCATCAATTCGGACGAACCAAGGGGGACCTACCGGACGATGACCTCGAACCCGGTGCCGGTGATCGAGATTACCGGCCTGCACAAGTCTTACGGCGATCTCGAGGTGCTGAAGGGCGTCGACCTCACCGCGCGGGCGGGGGACGTGGTGTCGCTGATCGGGTCGTCCGGGTCGGGCAAGTCGACGCTCCTGCGCTGCGCCAACCTGCTGGAGGACAGCCAGGACGGGGAGATCCTGTTCGAAGGCGAGGCCGTTCGCTGGAAGGGGCGCGGACCGTCGCGGCATCCCGGCGACCCGGCGCAGGTCACCCGCATCCGCACGAACCTGTCGATGGTGTTCCAGCAGTTCAACCTGTGGTCGCACATGACCGTCCTGCAGAACGTCATGGAGGCGCCGCTGACGGTGCTGAGGGAGGACCGCGCCGAGGTCGAGACCCGCGCGCGCGACCTGCTCGGCAAGGTCGGGATCGGGGACAAGTGCGATGCCTGGCCGGCGCAGCTGTCGGGCGGCCAGCAGCAGCGCGCGGCGATCGCGCGGGCGCTGTGCATGCGTCCCCGCGCGCTCCTGTTCGACGAGCCGACCAGCGCGCTCGACCCCGAACTGGAACAGGAGGTGGTGAAGGTCATCAAGGACCTCGCCGCCGAGGGCCGGACCATGGTCCTCGTCACCCACGACATGGCGATGGCCCGCGACGTGTCGGATCACGTCATCTTTCTTCACCAAGGCCGGATCGAGGAGGAGGGACCGCCCGAACAACTGTTCGGCGCCCCGCAATCGACCCGGCTCAAGCAATTCCTCAGGCACGAAGACGCCGCCTGAGGGGATAACCAAGCAGGGAGCAATTCCATGAAATCACTCGCAATCTCCGCGGCCGTCCTGGCCCTGGCAGCGACCGGCGCGATGGCGCAGGACGTGGTCCGGATGGGCACCGAGGGCGCCTACCCTCCGTACAACTTCATCAACGACGACGGCGAGGTCGACGGCTTCGAGCGGGAACTGGGCGACGAGCTCTGCGCGCGCGCCGAACTGACCTGCGAATGGGTCACCAACGAATGGGACTCGATCATCCCGAACCTGACCTCGGGCAACTACGACACGATCATCGCGGGCATGTCGATCACCGACGAGCGTGACGAGATCATCGACTTTACCCAGAACTACATCCCGCCGGCGTCGTCGCTGTTCATGGCCCTGTCCGAGGACGCGGACCTCGAAGGCGGCGTGATCGCGGCGCAGACCAACACGATCCAGGCCGGCTACATCGCCGAGACCGGCGCGACCCTGATCGAGTACGCCACCCCCGACGAGACCGTGGCCGCCGTCCGCAACGGCGAGGCCGACGCGGTCTTCGCCGATGGCGACTACCTGCTTCCGATCGCGAACGAGAACGAGGACCTGATGATCGTCGGAGAGCCGGTGCAGCTCGGCGGTGGCGTCGGCATGGGCCTGCGCGAGACCGATACCGAACTGCGCGACGCCTTCGACGCGGCCATCACCTCGATGAAGGAAGACGGCACGCTGAACGAGATGATCACCCGCTGGTTCGGCCCCGAGGCCGCGACCTACGAGTGATGCGACGGGCCCCGGTGACCGCCGGGGCCCCTCATCCACGCCGCCCGATGCTGCGCCCCCTCCAATGCGATCTCTGGGACGATCCCGCCGCCGCGACCCGAAAGGAACGGTGGGAGGTCATGCGGGAGTTGCGCCACGACCGCGATCACTCGCGCAGCCTCCTGCGCTGCCGCCTCTGCGGCCAGCTCTACCTGCACGAACGGTACGAGGAGAAGGACTGGGATTCGGGCGATGACAGCGTCTACGAGACCTTGATCCCGGTGCGCGGCGACGAGGACGCGGACGAGATCATGGCCGATGCGCCGGGTCCGATGCACCTGCTCGCGTATTTTCCCCGCCTGATGCTGGATTGGCCCCGCGGCGCGCGCGAGCAGCGGATCCGCTGGGTCGGGCGCGACACGCCGGGGCGCGTGGCCTGATGTTCGCCTTCTGCGAGGACCCCTCCGCCCTCGAAGGTGCGCGCTGGTTCGCCTGCTACCTGACGAACGGCGTCCACTTCAAATTCTACCAGAGTTTCCTCGTCGTTCTCCTGCTTCTCGCGGTGACCGCGCCGACCGCGCTCGCCTTCGGGTTCGCGGCGGCCTCGGCCACCCGTTCCCGCATCCCGCCGGTCCGCTGGTTCGGCAACATCTACACGGCGATGGTGCGCGGCATTCCCGACATCGCGTTTTTCCTGTTCTTCGTCATCGTGCTCGACCAGGGGATCGAGTACCTGCGCCACAACATCGTCTGCCCGGACTGGACCGATCCGATCCGGCAGGGCGCGAACTTCATCGTCTGTCCCGCCGCGCGGACGCCGCAGAGCAGCTCGCCGCAATTCGTGCACGAGGCCTACAATTTCGCGCTCGCCGTCTTCACCTACGCCATCGTCTTCGGCGCCTTCTGCGCCAACGTCCTGATCGGGGCCATGCGCGCGGTGCCGCGGGCGCAGATGGAAACCGCCGAGGCCTACGGCATGACCCGCCGGCAGGCGTTCTGGCGCATTCTCGTGCCGCAGATGTGGGTCTACGCCCTGCCCGGCCTGTCGAACGTCTGGATGATCCTGATCAAGGCCACGCCGCTCCTGTTCCTGCTCGGGATCGAGGACATCGTCTACTGGGCGCGGGAGCTCGGCGGGTCGCGCACCTCGCAATACGCCTACCCGCACCCGGACTGGCGGCTGTGGTACTTCCTCGGGCTTCTCGTGTTCTACCTCGCCTTTACGCGGGTGTCCGAGATCGTGCTGGCCCGCCTGACCCGGCGGCTGTCCCACGGGCAGGCGACGGCGGCAGGCGAACAGGCGCGGAGGGCGGCATGACCGGCGTGGCGTATCCATCGCACCGGGTGACGCGCGACATTGCGGGGCGATCACTGTCGCGCACTGACCGTGCCCTCCCGGGGAGGACACGGTCTTGATCTGCGGCGAGGCGCTCCAGAACTACGGCCTCAGGTCGCTCGGCTTCGGCGAGCGGCTTCTGCCGCGGGCGGACATCACGCTGTGCGACCAGGTCGTGCTGATCGGGTCGGGCCTGATCTGGAACGTCTACTTCGCCATCCTCGCGCTCTGCCTCGGCTTCTTCTTCTCCGTCGCGCTCGCCGTCGCCCGCAATTCGCCTCGCGCGCTCCTGCGCAAGCCGGCCGACTGGTTCGTGTTCGTGTTCCGCGGCTCGCCGCTCTTCATCCAGTTCTTCCTCGCCTACGAGGCGTTCGTCCTCCTGCCCCGGCTTGGCTTCGACCTCGACCTCGGCTCCATGGAACTGACGGTGGAAACACGCTGGCTCGCCCGGGCCTGGCTCGGCGCGCTGCTGGTCCTGTTCCTCAACACCTCCGCCTATGCCGCGCAGATCTTCTACGGCGCGCTGCAATCGGTGCCGAAGGGGGATCTCGAGGCTGCCGACGCCTACGGCATGACGGGATGGAAGCGGTTCCGCCGCGTGGTGTTCCCGACGATGATGCGGCTGGCATGGCCGGCCTATACCAACGAGGCGATCTTCCTCTTCCACGCGACGACGCTGGTGTTCTTTTCCAGCTTCCCTGCGTTCCAGCAGAAGGGCGACGCGCTCTACTACGCCCAGTATTTCGCGGACCGGACCTTCAACCCGTTCGTCCCCTACCCCATCGTCGCGATCTACTTCGTCCTCGTGACGCTCTGCATCATCGCGGTTTTCGGGGCGGTGAACCGTCGCCTGAACCGCCACCTGCCGGGGGAGCGGACGCGGATCCGCTACCGGCCGAACCTGATCCGGTAACAACTCCGGTCACCCCACCCGAGCGCCCCGCCCGCGTTGCCTCGCGCGCCGCGCCGGGCCATCGTGTCGGCGGTAGCGCGGGCGCACCGGCCGGGGAGGGTCGGACTCCGCCGCTGGTAGCGTCAGGGGGAGGACATGGCCGGAAGTCGCCAGTCGGATCGTCGGCGGGAGGTGGACGCGGCTCGGCTCGAACTGGGCCGGCTGATCCAGGCCTACGAGCGGGATTTCGGGACCAGCAGCTACCTCAACCGGGCGCCGGTGCCACGGGCCGACGCGCTGACGGACGCGGTACTTCTGCCCGAGCGGCTGGCCCTGCTGGATCGGCTTCCGAAAGGCGGCCGCTGCGCGGAGATCGGCGTCGACCGGGGCGACTTCTCCCGCGAGATCCTGTCCCGTGCCCGGCCGTCGGAGCTGTTCCTCGTCGATCTCGACCTCCGCCGCCTGTCGCCTGAGAACGAGGCGCGGTTGCGAGCCCGCCCCGAGGCGAGGCTGATCGAGGCGCCGTCGGCCACGGCGCTGTCGGACCAGCCCGACGGAAGCTTCGACTGGATCTACCTCGACGCCGATCACGGATACGCATCGGTCGAGGCGGACATCGCGGCGCTGTCACCCAAGATCAGCCGCGGCGGATACTTCGTGTTCAACGACTTCACCCTGTGGTCGGCGGCCAATTGCGGCAACTACGGCGTGTCGAAGGCGGTGGTGGAGTTCCTCAACGCGGACCGGAGGTGGCGGGTGTCGCATTTCGCGCTGCAAGGCGGCGGCTACCACGACATCGCCCTGCAACGGGTCGGCTAGGCGACTTCGCAGCGTGCCACACGGCCGCAGCATGCCGCGGTCGCGGCCTTCTGTCCGGCGCCGCCCCCTTGCCCGCGACCCGACCGCCGCGTAGCCTGCCGGGCAGCGACAAGCCACGAGATTTTCAATGCTGATCGGCATCCTGCAATGCGGCCACCTGCCCGAGGACCTCGCGGCGGAATACGGTGCCTACGACTCCCTTTTCCGTAAGCTCCTGGGCGGGCGGGGCTACGAGTTCCGCACCTGGAACGCGGTCGACATGGAGTTCCCCGACAGCCCGGAGGACGCCGATGCCTGGCTCGTCACCGGGTCGCGCCACGGGGTCTACGAGGACCTGCCGTTCATCGCGCCGCTGCTGCAGTTCATCCGCGACATCCGCGACGCAGGAACTCCGCTCGTCGGCATCTGCTTCGGCCACCAGGCGGTGGCGCAGGCGCTCGGCGGACGGGTAGAGAAGTTCGCGGGCGGCTGGTCGCTCGGACGGGTCGGCTACCCGGTGAACGGGCACGCGCTGAACCTCGTCGCCTTCCACCAGGACCAGGTGGTCGAACGGCCCGAGGGGGCGGAGGTCCTGGCCTCCACCCCGTTCTGCGAGAACGCGATCCTGGCCTACGGCGACCGCATCCTGACGATCCAGCCGCACCCGGAATTCGACGCCGGGTTCACGCGCGATCTGCTGGAGGCGCGTGGCAAGGTGCTGCCCGCCGATCTCGTCACCGGGGCGGCCGCGTCGCTGGACCAGCCGCTCGACACCGCCGCCACCGCCGACATGATGGCCGCCGTGCTGGAGGGCCGCCGATGACCACGACCGCAGACCTGTTGGAAAAGCTGCCCGAAGTGGCGCAGATCTATCTGTCCGGCCGCACGCTGGACGAGGTCGAATGCATCGTCGCGGACCTCGCCGGCGTGGCGCGCGGCAAGGCGATGCCGGGGCTGAAATTCGCGCGGCAGAGCCATTTCTTCCTGCCCAACTCGATCTTCTACCAGACCATCACCGGGGACTGGACCGAGATCGAGGGCGAGGGCTTCACCGAACCCGACATGATCCTGACCCCGGACTGGGACACCGCGACACCCGCGCCCTGGACCGCGGACTGGACGCTTCAGGTGATCCACAACGTCGACGACCAGCAGGGCAACCCGGTGCCGATCGCGCCGCGGAACGTGCTGAAGCGCGTGGTGAAGCTCTACAACGACCGCGGCTGGCATCCGATCGTCGCGCCCGAGATGGAGTTCTACCTCGTCGCGCCGAACACCGACCCGGCGCGGGAGATCGAGCCGCCGATGGGACGGTCCGGCCGCAGGGCCGCCGCGCGGCAGGCCTACTCGATGAGCGCCGTCGACGAATACGGGCCCGTCATCGACGACATCTACGACTTCGCCGAGGCGCAGGGCCTCGAGATCGACGGCATCCTTCAGGAAGGCGGCGCGGGACAGGTGGAACTGAACCTCCGCCACGGCGACCCGGTGAAGCTGGCCGACGAGATCTTCTTCTTCAAGCGGATGATCCGCGAGGCCGCGCTGCGCCACGATTGCTACGCCACCTTCATGGCCAAGCCGATCGCGGGCGAGCCCGGCAGCGCGATGCACATCCACCACTCGGTCACGTCGGAGAGCACCGGGCGCAACATCTTCTCGGCGCCCGACGGCACGGCGACGCCGGAATTCGGGCACTTCATCTCGGGGCTGCAGCGGCACCTGCCCTCGGTCGTGGCGCTGATCGCGCCCTACGTTAACTCGTACCGGCGCTACGTCCCGGACTTCGCCGCGCCGATCAACCTCGCCTGGGGCCGCGACAACCGAACCACAGGCATCCGCGTGCCGGTCTCCGACCCCGAAAGCCGGCGGGTGGAAAACCGCCTGCCCGGCATGGACTGCAACCCCTACCTCGGCATCGCGGCCTCGCTCGCCTGCGGGTATCTCGGGCTGGAGGAAGGCGAGGAGCCCACGGCAGAGACAACGGGCGACGCCTATCTCGATGACGACGCCATCCCGCGCGGGCTCGGCGACGCGCTCGACCTGTTCCAGGCCAACCAGGCCATGGAACAGGTGCTCGGCCCCGAGTTCTGTAAGCTCTACGCCGCGGTGAAGTCGCTGGAACACAAGGAGTTCCTCCAGGTCATCTCGCCCTGGGAACGGGAACACCTGCTTCTGAATGTCTGACACGGGCCTTAGCTGAGATGGACGCGGGCCTCGCTGCCACCCTGCGCGATCCGAGGTTCCCGCCCGCGATCTACGGGCCGGCCCCTGCTCCGCGCCCGGCGCTGGACGGTTCGCTGAGCGCCGATGTCTGCGTGGTCGGCGGCGGGTATACCGGGCTGTCGGCGGCGCTCCACCTCGCCCGCGCCGGGCGCCGGGTGGTGGTGATCGACGCCTGGCGGATCGGTCACGGCGCTTCGGGGCGCAACGGCGGCCAGCTTCTCGGCGGCCAGCGGCAAGACCAGGTGACGCTGGAGCGCATGGTCGGGCCGGATCATGCGCAACGGCTCTGGCACCTGGGGCAGGATGCCGTGCGCCTCGTGCGCGACCTGGTGGCCGAAGGCGACATTCCCTGCGACCTGCAGATGGGCGCGGTCGAGGCCGGGTTCACTGATGCCGAGGTCGCGGAGCTGCACCACTACCGCGACCACCTCGCCCGCAACTACGGTCACGAGGAGACCGAGGCGCTCGACCGGGACGGCATCCGCGCGATCGTGAATTCGCCGCGCTACGCCGGCGGGCTGCTCGACCGCAGCTCGGGGCAACTGAACCCCTTCGCCTATGCGCTCGGCCTCGCCCGGATGGCCGAGGCCGAGGGGGCGGAGCTGTTCGAGGCGACGGAGGCCCGGGCGATCACTCCGGGCCGGGTCTGGACCGACCGGGGCGAGATCCTGGCCGAACACGTCATCGTCGGCTGCAACGGCTATCTCGGGCGGCTTCTGCCGCAGGTTGCGGCGCGGGTGCTGCCGATCAACACCTACGTCCTCGCGACCGAACCCCTGCCCCCCGGTGCCGCACTTGGCCGCCGGGTCTGCGTGGCCGACACGAAGTTCGTCGTGAACTACTTCCGCACCGATGCCGACAACCGCCTGATCTTTGGCGGCGGAGAGAGTTACGGCCACCGTTTCCCCGCCGATATCGCCGCCAAGGTGCGCAAACCGATGGCCCACATCTTTCCGGATTTGAAAGATGTGCGAGTCGTCGATGCCTGGGGCGGGACCGTCGCGATCACCCGGCCGCGCTTTCCCCATTTCGCGCTGGTGAAGCCCGGCCTGTGGACGGCGTCGGGCTATTCCGGCCACGGGATCGCCACCGCGACCCAGGCGGGAAAGCTCATATCCCTTGCAATACAAGGGGATAGCGAAGGGTTCGACACGATGGCGGGGGTCCATGTGCCGTCCTTCCCCGGCGGTTCGCGGCTGCGGGCGCCCTTGCTGACGCTTGCCATGACCTGGTTCGCCCTGCGCGACCGTCTCGGCATCTAGGCAACAAACCGGACATTTTCCGCCGAAGGACCCACGGGCACCCGCCCCGTGTCTGGATTCTGACACGTTTCCCGGCTAAAGTTTTTTGAAACGGGACATTTCGAAAAGGTGAAACTATGGCGCTTGCACCGAACGTCTACGACGCAGAGCCCATCCCCGAGGCCGCGAAGGCGGAAATCGATCGCCTGCTCGCCTCCGGCGACCTGTTCCGCTACACCGCCCCCGCCGACGCGCCCGTCGCGCTGCTGGAGCGCGAATTCGCCGACATGATGGGGTCGAAATACGCGCTGGCCGTGTCGTCCTGCTCCGCCGCGCTGTTCCTGTCGCTCCGCGCGCTGGACCTGCCCTTCGGCGCCAAGGTGCTGATCCCGGCCTTCACCTTCGCAGCGGTCCCCTCCGCCGTCGTCCATGCCAACTGCCTGCCGGTGCTGGTCGAGGTGGCTGAGAACTACCGCATCGACATGGCCGACTTCGCCGCCAAGCTGCCCGAGGCGCAGGCGGTCATCATCAGCCACATGCGCGGCCATACCTCCGACATGGACGCGATCATGGCGCTCTGCGACGAGGCCGGCATCCCGGTGGTCGAGGATGCCGCGCATTCGCTCGGCACGCTCTGGGCCGGCCGCAAGGTCGGCACCATCGGCAAGATCGGCTGCTTCTCGTTCCAGTCCTACAAGCTGGTCAACTCCGGCGAGGGCGGCATCCTGATCACCGACGACGCCGATCTCGTCGCCCGCGCGGTCATCATGTCCGGCGCCTACGAGCACAACTGGAAGAAGCACAAGGGCCCCGAGGGCCAGAACGACCCGGAACTGGCCGAGGCCTTCGCGCGCTGGCAGAACCAGCTTCCGCTCTACAACCAGCGGCTTTCGAACCTGTCCGCCGCCGTGATCCGCCCGCAACTGGCCGAAGTGCCGCGCCGGGTCCGTGACGGCCGCGCCAATCACGACTACGTCGCCGCCGCGCTGAACTCCTCGCCCTGGCTGTCCGTGCCCGAGGCGCTCGGCCCCGAGGAACGTGCGCCGGATTCGATCCAGTTCAACCTGGTGGGCTTCGACACCGACGAGGAAGCCCGCGCCTTCGCCGCCGCCGCCGAGGCGCGCGGCGTGAAGGTGCAGGTCTTCGGCCTGTCCACCGACAACGCGCGGGCATTCTGGAACTGGAACTTCATCCCGGGCGAGACGCCGGACCTGCCGCAGACCCGCGCCATGCTGATGCGCGCCTGCGACGTGCGCCTGCCCCCGCGCCTGAACCGGGCGGAGCTCGACTTCGTCGCCGGCGCCCTGATCTCGGCGGCCGAGGACATCAAGGGCGAAACCCGCGCCTACGGCACCTGACCCGATGCCCCGGGGCCGTTGTCTCTGCGGCGGGGTGACCTTCCGCTTCGACGCAGACGCGGTGATCTGGCGCGGGCACTGCCATTGCGAAAGCTGCCGCCGCAACTGCGCGGCGGCCTTCACGACCTTCTTCGGCGTTCGCGACGACGCGTGGGAATGGACCGGCGCGGCACCGGCCGAATACCGTCACTCCGAGCACGCGACACGGTCCTTCTGCCCCACCTGCGGCACGCCGATGGCCTACAGGTCCACGCAGCAGCCGGGCGAGATGCACTTCTACGCCGCGGGGCTGGAAGACCACTCCGCCTTCGAACCGGAACAGCACTTCCACTGGTCCGAACACGTTCCCTGGGTGGACCTCTCCGACCACTTGCCGCGGAAGGGCTGAGACCCCCGCTGCGGGCACAGCATTGCAGCCGCAGAGAGTGGCGGCGCAGCGATCCGCTGCGCGCGCAGGCAGCGTGGCGCTGCCTTACATCTTCGAGAGTTTCGCCTGCAGGTCCGCGAGCTGCTTCTTGATCTGGCCAAGCTCGTCCTCGGCGCTTTCGGCATCCTCGGGCGAAGGGCCGGACCAGTTCGACGACAGACCACCGGTCATCGCCTTCATGAAGGCTTCCTGCTGCGCGCGCATGGCCTCGAACCCCGGCATCGAGGCCATCGGGTTCATCGCGGTCATGTTCTCGACCATCTTCGACTGGCCCTGTTTCAGCATCTCGAACGACATCGCGAGGAAGTCGGGGACGACGCTCTGGGCCTGGGTCGTGTAGCTGCGCACGAGGTCGGTCAGCACCTCGATCGGCAGGACGCTCTCGCCCTTCGACTCGTGCTCCGCGATGATCTGGAGAAGGTACTGGCGGGTCAGGTCGTCGCCGGATTTCAGGTCCACGATCTTGACCTCGCGGCCGTCGCGGATGAACCGGGCGATGTCCTCGAGCGTCACGTAATCCGACGTCTCGGTGTTGTAGAGACGCCGGCTGGCATATCGCTTGATCAGAAGCGTTCCGTCCGTCGCGGTCATGGGCGACATACTCCCCTCGGACACTCGAGCCCCCTCATGCTGGCGCGGGTCCGTCAGAATTGCAATGTTTCCGTTCACTTGAACGAAAAGAAGGACGAGCCGCGGGGCCCGTCCTTCCCTGTCTCTGCCGGCGGGGAGGACGCCGGCGCGAGAACATTCACACCATTACTTGGCGGCCGCGGTGGTGGCCTTCTTGGCCGCCGTGGTCACTTCGTTGGTGGCTTTCTTCATGGCAGCGGTGGCTTCTTCGGAAGCTTCCTTGCCGGCCGCCATCATCAGCTCGACGGTTTCCATCTGGACCTTCTTCGCGACTTCGGCGAAGGCGGCCATCGACTCGGCAGCCATCTCGGCCGAGGCGGAGGCGAAGTCGGTCATCGCCTTGGTGTAGTCCGACGGGTCTTCCTTGACCGCGGCCACGTCGCCGAGCTTGGCGATGGTGTCCTTGGTCCACTTGGTCGAGATCTCGGTCGACTTCTCGGCGGCTTCGAGGGCCACCTTCGACATCTTCTCGCCCAGGGCGGCCTGCGACTTGAAGGCGTCGCTGAAGGCCGACATGTCCATCGGATACTGAGCCATCAGGTCCGACACGTACTTGGTGAATTCGTTGGTCTTAGCCATTGTGGTACTCGCTTTCGGTTCTCGGGGATCAGGCCCGACTGGGATTTCTGCGTCCGCGAGAAACCTAGATGCTGCAGTGCAGCAAATCAACCCCTTTCTGCACTGCAGCATAGAATTTTTGAGACCGTTCGGCGGCAAATGGCCGGTCAGCCGGCCGCCTTTTCCAGGACGTAGGTGCCCGGTGCATCGCCAAGCGGTTCGAATCCCGCGACTTCTCCGGGGGTGCGGGCCGGGACCATCGCGCCGGACCGCGGCGCGATCCAGCGTTCCCACATCGGCCACCACGATCCCTGGTTGTAGGTCGCGCTCTCGCGCCACTCCTCGGGCGTGCCGCTGACGAAGGTGTTGGTGTAGTGGCCGTACTTCTTCTTGGTCGGCGGGTTCACGATTCCCGCGATGTGGCCCGACTCGGACAGGATGAAGGTCTTGTCCTTCGACGCGAACTGCACGAGCCCGCGGTAGACGTCGGGCCAGGCCGCGATGTGGTCGGTCTCGCAGGCGATCGAGCAGACCGGCAGCGTGACGTCGGACAGCGACAGGGTCTCGCCCAGGATCTGCAGCTCGCCGAGCGCCAGCTTGTTGCCCTGGCAGAGATCGCGCAGGTACTGCACCGCCATCCGGCCCGGCAGGTTGGTCGAATCGCCGTTCCAGAACAGCAGGTCGAAGGCGGGCGGCGCCTCGCCCATCATGTAGCTGCGGACGGCGGGCCCGTAGACGAGGTCGTTGGCGCGCAGGAAGCTGAAGGTCCGCGACATGAGGTGGCTGCCGAGTATGCCCTCGGAGGTCACCTGCCGCTCGATCGCGTCGACGAAATCGTCGTCGAGGAACGGCGTGAACTCCCCCTGCTCCGAGAAATCGGTGAGCGCGGTGAAGAAGGTCGCGGACTTGATCGAGTTGTCCTTGCGCTTCTTCAGGAGCGACAGCACCGCCGCCAGCGTCGTTCCCGCGATGCAGTAGCCGATCGCGTTGATCTGCTTCTCGCCGGTGATCGCCTTCGCGGTCGCGATGGCTTCGAGATAGCCCTTCTCGACGTAGTCATCGAGGCTGGTGTCGGCATAGCTCGTGTCGGGGTTCTTCCAGCTCACGACGAAGAGCGTGTAGCCCTGGTCCACGATCCACCGGATCAGGCTGTTGCTCTCTTTCAGATCGAGAATGTAGAACTTGTTGATCCAGGGCGGTAACACGACGATGGGGGTGCGATGCACCTGTTCCGTGGTCGGCGCGAACTGGATCAGCTCCATCATCTCGTTGCGGAACACGACCGAGCCCTTGGCGGTGCCGATGTTCTGGCCGAGCGTGAACGCCTCGGGGTCCGACAGGGTCGGCAGGATCGCGCCCCGGTTTGCCTCGATGTCGCGGACGAGGTTCTCCAGCCCCTGCACGAGGCTCGCCCCGTCGGTCTCCACCGCGCGTTCCAGCGCGTCGGGATTGGTGGCGAGGAAGTTCGTCGGCGCGAACAGGTCGATGATCTGGCGGGCGAAGAACTCCACCCGCTGCTTGTCGCGCGGCGGCAGGTTGTCGAGATCGGCAATGGCGCGTTCGATCGCCTGGGCCGAGATCAGGTACTGCTGCTTGATGAAGTTGAAATAGGGGTGCGACTTCCACATCGGGTTCTGGAAGCGCTTGTCCTCGGGCCCGTCATCCTCGGGCGCGTGCAGACTGCCGCGGGCCAGTTCCTGCTGCGCTTCCATGAAGTGGGTCAGCGCCTCGCCCCAGTATTGGACCTGGTTCTCCATCAGCTTGGCCGGATTGGTCATCATCTCGTGCCAGTATGCCATCCCGGCCTTCATGTAGAGCTCCGGCCCCGGCCCCTCGAGACCGGCATCCGACGCGGGCCTGGAACTCAGCGCCGTCACCATGCGCTGCGACAGTTCCTCCATCTTCGCGAGGTTCGCGCTCAGACGGTCCAGGTTCTCTCCCATGACATGGTCCTCCCCTCCTGCCGTGCTCATACCTTGAATTTTCCTCCCGCATGCTGCAATTCCATTCTACGCGACGCCGAGGTGAGGAGGCAAAGCGACGAAAGGCCCCGGCCCCCTGGTCAGCGGGCCATCCTTTCGGAGTGCGACCAGCGATGCGATACCTGCTCACCTACGACCTGTTCGAGACGATGCGCGTGACGAACCAGTGGCTCGGCTCCACCGCGCGGGCCATGTGTTCCTACCCTCAACTCGGCATCGTCGCGAACCCCGCCATCCAGATCACCGCCGCCTGGGGCGAGGTGATGGAACGCAGCTTTGCCCGGATGGTGGCGAAACCGTCCTGGGGGATCGCCTCGATCCCCGGCATCGACGGCCGCGATCACACCGTGTCTGTCGAGACCGTGGTGGAGCGTCCCTTCGGCGACCTGATTCGGTTCAACGTGCAGGGCCGCCCGCCGACCGGGCGCAAGGTGCTACTGGTCGCTCCGATGTCGGGGCACTACGCGACGCTCCTGCGCTCCACGGTGGTCAGCCTGCTGCCCGATTGTGACGTCTACATCACCGACTGGCACAACGCGCGCGAGATCCCGGTGAGCGAGGGCAAGTTCGATATCGAGGACTACACACTCTACATCGTCGAGTTCCTGCGCGCGATGGGGCCGGACACCCACGTCATCGCGGTCTGCCAGCCGGCGCCGCTGACGCTGGCCGCGGTCGCCTACCTCGCCGAGGAAGACCCGGTCGCGCAGCCCCGGTCGATGACGCTGATCGGCGGGCCGGTGGACCCCGACGCCGCCGCGACCGACGTGACCGACTTCGGTCAGCGGGTCACGATGGGCCAGCTGGAAAAACTCGTTCTGCAGCGGGTCGGCTTCAAGTACGCGGGCGCGGGCCGGATGGTCTACCCGGGGCTCCAGCAGCTCACCAGCTTCATGGCGATGAACGCCGATACCCATGCCAAGGCCTTCGCCAACCAGATCCTCGCCGTCGCCAAGGGCGAAGCGAAGGACGACGACAAGCACAACAAGTTCTACGACGAGTATCTCGCCGTGATGGACATGACGGCGGAATTCTACATGTCCACCGTCGAGCGCATCTTCAAGAACCGCGAAATCGCGCGGAATGCCTTCGTGGTGGATGGCAAGCAGGTCGATATCGGCAAGATCACCACGGTCGCGGTCAAGACGGTCGAGGGCGGCAAGGACGACATCTCGGCCCCCGGCCAGTGCATCGCGGCGCTGAACCTCTGCACCGGCCTGCCGGAATCGAAGAAGGCCAATTACCTCGAACCGAACGCGGGCCACTACGGCATCTTCGCGGGGCGGAGCTGGCGGAACAACATCCGTCCGCTGGTGCTGGACTTCATCGACGCCAATAACGAAGGGCCGTCCTTCGAGGTGAAGGCGATCGCGGCGAAGTAGGCTGCGAGCCTGCGTCCTTGGTGCGTTGCGCGGAATCAAGGCCTAAGGCCGCCGCGCATCGCCGGGCCGCCCCCGGCCCGGCGATCTTTGAAAGCCTTGGACACAGCTTAGAACACTGGCGGATTTGGCTGACATAAAACGCCACAGCGGATTGGTTCGGATCGCCGCGCCGCGGCCCGTCGATACACGGCTCGGCACATCCGTGGCTGACGACGCGAATGCCGAAGATATTCTAGTATTCGCAGGATGAGCGAATACTTGCGGGCCCTTGTGTCCGAAAAGGGCAACCCCTACCCCGCCGCCGCCAGCACCTCTTCCACCCGACCGGTGATCAGCGCAAGGCACCGCTCGTCCGAGAACCGGTGGTCGGCGTCCTTCACGAGGTCCAGCCGGATATCCGGCCCCTCGACATGCGCCAAAAGCCGCAGGGCGACAGACAGCGCGACATCGGCGTCGGCGGTTCCGTGGAGCATCCGGAACGGAACCCCGATCCTGAGCGGGCTGCGCAGGACGAGGTGCCTGCGCCCCTCCTCGATCAACTTCCGCGTGATGATGTAGTCCTCGCCGTATTCCGACGGCAGCGCGACGCGGCCCGTGCTCGCCATCTCGGCCTTCTGCGCGTCCGAGAACCCGGCCCACATGCTGTCCTCGGTGAAGTCCGGGGCGGCCGCGATGGTCACGAGACCCGCCAGCCGCCCGGGCATCCGCTTCGCGGTCAGAAGCGAGATCCACCCGCCCATGGACGAGCCGACCAGCACCTGCGGCCCCTCGGTCAAAGCCTCGATCGCAGCTGCCGCGTCGTCCGCCCAATCCCCGATGCACCCGTCGGTAAAGGCCTCGGAACTCTGGCCGTGCCCGGAATAGTCGAACCGCAGGAAGGCGCGGCCCGTGGCTTTCGCCCAGGCTTCGAGATGCAGCGCCTTGGTGCCCTCCTTGTCGGACTTGAACCCGCCGAGGAACACGACACCCGGTCCCGCGCCTTCCGTGCGGTCGTAGGCGATCCGGCGGCCGGTCGCGGTGGTCAGGAAATCGGTCATGGGCACCTCCCGCGCCCCTGATGCCGCAGCGCCCGCCGGGAAGGCAAGCGTCAGTCGGCGGCGGTCTCCACCTCCGGCAGGCCGAAGGCGACCCAGGCCGCGGCAAGGCTCATCGCCGCGAACCCCGCGACTGCCCAGACCGCCCCGAGGATCGAGGCGACCGCGCCGAACGCCCCCGACCCCAACAGCAAGATCCCGATCACCGTGTTCGCGACGGCGGTGTAGTCCGCCCGCCTGTCCTTCGGCGCCATGTCGACGAGGTAGGTCGACCGCCCCTGCCGCACGCCGTGATAGCCGATCATCAGGACGAAAAGCGTCCCCGCCACGACAACCGCAGAGGAGAACGCGCCCCACAGGGACAGCGCCACGGCCCCTGCAAGGGCCACCGCGCCGAGCACGCCGGACAGGACAAGCACCCAACGGGACGACCGGTCCGACAGCCGCCCCCAGACATAGGACGACAGGAACGACGCCAGTGCCGAGGCCAGCACCAGCGCGCCCAGCGCCTCGAACGCGTCGTTCGCCTCCCCCGAGGCCATCAGCACGAGGAAGGGGGGCGCCAGCGCCGTCGCGGTCAGGAGCCCGCGTGCGACGATGAAGCGGCGAAGCGTGGCGTCCTCCTTCAGGAGCGACAGGGCCGCGAAGGGGCTTTCGCCCGGCGGATCGGTGGGGTTCGATTCCTCGCTCAGGGTGGAGAACAGCGCCGAGGCCGCGACCCAGAGCGCCCCCGCCGCCGCGAGTGCCAGCAGCACCAGCGTCATCCGGTCGAGCAGACCGAACATCAGCGCCAGCGCGAACAGGATCACCGCGACCGAAGCCGCGCTCCCCGCCACGCCCGTCACCGTGCCGCGCCGCGTCCTGGCGACGGTCTTGCCGAGCACGTCCTTGTAGCTGACCGAACAGAGGCTGCGTGCCACCGCCAGCACGGCGAGCAGGCCGCAGATCACGGCGCCCGCGACGGCGCCCTCCAGCAGCAGCCCCGCCGCCGCGATCCCCGCCGCCGATACGCCCTGCACGAAGCTGCCCGCCGCCCAGACCCATTTCCGCTGGCCGAGCGCGTGGATGCGCGCGGCGGTGAAGAGCTGCGGCAGAAGCGCGCCGGCCTCGCGGATCGGGACCAGGAGCCCGATGAAGATCGCCGGCGCACCAAGCGCGGTCAGAAGCCAGGACAGGACCAGCTTGGGGTTCACCAGCCCGTCCGCGATCTTGGTCATGGACAGGGACAGGACATGGGTCAGCGCGTTCTTCGGCTCCGCCGCCGCCGCGGTGTCGGTCAGGGTGTCGGTCGCATCCGCGCCGGTGTCGAACAGAAGCTCGAATGTCTCGTCCGCCAGCCCGTTCCGCATCCGCACCCTCCGTTGACAACGCGCGCCGAGGGGGCCAGATAGCACGGACGCACATACCCGCAACCGGGCGTTTCGTAGGCGCCGAACCGACGAGGAGGCCAGGATGGCCACGATCTCCCTCACCTTCCCCGATGGCAATTCGCGCGACTTCGACGCCGGCATCACCCCTGCCGAAGTCGCCGCCGACATCTCGAAGTCGCTGGCCAAGGCCGCGATCTCCGCCTCCGTCGACGGGAAACACTGGGACCTGCAATGGCCGATCGAGGCCGATGCCCGGATCGCGATCCACACGCTGAAGGACGAGGCCCAGGCGCTGGAACTGATCCGCCACGACGCCGCGCATATCATGGCGCGCGCGGTGCAAGCGATCTGGCCCGATACCAAGGTCACCATCGGCCCCGTGATCGACAACGGCTTCTACTACGACTTCGACCGCGCCGAGCCGTTCACGCCCGAGGATCTCGGCGTGATCGAGCAGAAGATGCGCGAGATCATCAACGCCCGCGACCCGGTCCGCACCGAGGTCTGGGACCGCGCCCGCGCGCGCGCCCACTACGAGGCGAACGGCGAAAGCTACAAGGTCGAGCTCGTGGACATGATTCCCGACGACGGCCAGCCGATCCGCATGTACTGGCACGGCGACTGGCAGGATCTCTGCCGTGGGCCGCATTTCCAGCACACCGGGCAGGTGCCTGCCGACGCCTTCAAGCTCATGCGCGTGGCCGGCGCCTACTGGCGCGGCGACTCGAACCGCCCGCAACTTCAGCGGATCTACGGCGTCGCCTTCCGCAACCGCGACGACCTGAAGGCCCACCTGAACTTTCTCGAGGAAGCCGAGAAGCGCGACCACCGCCGCCTCGGCCGCGAGATGGACCTGTTCCACTTCCAGGAGGAAGCGCCGGGCATGGTGTTCTGGCATCCCAACGGCTGGCAGATCTACCGCGTGATGGAAGACTACATGCGCCGCAAGCTGACCCATGCGGGCTACAGGGAAATCAAGACCCCGCAGGTCGTGGACCGCAAGCTCTGGGAAGCCTCCGGCCACTGGGACAAGTACCGCGAAAACATGTTCATCACCGAGATCGACGAGGAACATGCCAACGAGAAGCGGGTTAACGCGCTGAAGCCGATGAACTGCCCGTGCCACGTGCAGGTCTACAACCAGGGGTTGAAAAGCTACCGCGACCTGCCGCTGCGGCTGGCCGAGTTCGGCTCCTGCCACCGCTACGAGGCCCACGGCGCGCTGCACGGTCTGATGCGCGTGCGCGGGTTCACCCAGGACGACGCGCATATCTTCTGCACCGAGGACCAGATCGAGGCCGAATGCGCGGCCTTCATCGACCTCCTGTCCGGCATCTACCGCGACGCGGGCTTCCCGACCTTCGACATCAAACTCTCGACCCGGCCGGAGGTGCGCGTGGGCTCCGACGAGGTCTGGGACAAGGCCGAGGCGGCGCTCGAAAAGGCGATCCTCTCGGTCCGCAACGACTACGAGATCGACCCGGGCGAAGGCGCGTTCTACGGGCCGAAGCTCGACTTCAAGCTCACCGACGCGATCGGGCGGGAGTGGCAGTGCGGCACCTTCCAGGCCGACTTCAACCTGCCCGAACGGCTGGACGCGACCTATGTCGGTCCGGACGGCGAGAAGCACCGCCCGGTGATGCTCCACCGCGCCATCCTCGGCTCTTTCGAGCGCTTCATCGGCATCATGATCGAGAACTACGCCGGCCGGCTTCCCTTCTGGCTTGCGCCGCGCCAGGTCGCCGTGGCCTCGATCGTGTCCGAGGCCGACGAGACGGTGCTGAACATCGTCGGCAGGCTGAAGGCCGCCGGGCTCAGGGCCGAGGCCAACATCCGCAACGAGAAGATCAACTTCAAGGTCCGCGAGCTGTCGCTCGGCAAGGTCCCGGTCATTCTCGCCATCGGCCGGCAGGAGGTCGAGAACGGCACCGCCACTGTCCGCCGCCTGGGCGAGAAGCAGACCACCGTCATCCCGGTGGACGAACTCGTGGATATCCTTGTGAACGAAGCGGTGCCGCCGGATCAGCTTCCGGCGGCATAGGCTTCTCTATCCTGCAAATATTCCCCGCCGGAGGCAGCCGCCGAAGGCGGCCGCGGCGGGGCGGGGCCCGATGCCCCGGACCGCCGCGCTTCGTTCAGAAATGCGCCTTCTCCTCGTCGGGCCGGCCCGCCGCGATTCCCATCAGCCCGCCGACGCCGCAGAAGGCGATCGGGAACATCGTCGCCACGTTGAACCCGAAGGCGTGGTACATGCCCGCCGCCGACAAGATCAGCAGGATCCCGCCCCAGAGCGCACGGGCCCGCGACATCGCCCCGCCCGCGATCGCGAGCAGCGGCGACAGGATCGCAACCAGCCGCCAGAGCTGCGGATCCTCCGCGACGCCCGCGAACTGCCGCACCTCCTCGAACCGCTCGGTGACCTCGACGTAGCCGTAGGCGAAGAAGCCCACGAACATTCCCATGATCCCGCCGATCAGCCCGAGCGTGAGCGCCGCGTTCCGCATCTGTCCTGTCTCCGTTTCGCCTCGGATTCGAGATATGCAGCACCCGGCAGGCCGCCAAGATCGCGCGGCGCGGTGAAACATTCGCCCGGTTTCCCCGCGACGGTCCCGGCGCGCCCCGCGCCCGGCGCTTGACCGAAGCCATGAAAATCAGTCCCTTGGGTCCACGGGGGCCGCTCACCGATGCTCACAGGCCCGTGCGGCACGGTCCTGTGATTGGAATGTGAGCGCTCCGCTTCGCTACCTCTGGGGCGTCGCAGGGCAACCTGCGCATGACGCATGACGACGCGACAAACAGGGAGAAACCGCAATGTCCACTCACGTCAGATCGCTCGCCCTTCTCGGCGCCGCGGCCGCTGCCGTCACCGCCTACGGCACTACCGATGCCCAGGCACAGGCGCAGGAGAAGTGCTTCGGCGTCAGCCTCGCCGGCGAGAACGACTGCGCCGCCGGTCCCGGCACTACCTGCGAAGGCACCTCGACCGTCGACTACCAGGGCAACGCCTGGACGCTCGTGCCCGCCGGCACCTGCGCCGACATCGAGTTGCCCGATGGCCGCATGGGCGCGACCGAGGACGAGCTGATGGCCGAAGGCTATGCCGGGCTCGCCCGCGACCTGCCGGACGGCACCGACACCGAGGGCCTGCGCCCGGTCGAGATGTAGGACCGGTCGCGATCCAGGAACGTGCGCGCGCCCCGGTCCCTGCGGCCGGGGCGCGCGAACCCGGGGGGAAGTACCATGTTCGATGCCGCAGACCGCGATGGCCTGCCCCGCGCCGCGGGGATCGGGTACAAGCACGCGCATTTCACCGCGCTGACCGCCGACACCGGCCCGATCCGCTGGATCGAGATCCACGCGGAAAACTACATGGGCGAAGGCGGACGTCCGCGCGCACAGCTCCGCGCCCTGTCCGAACGCTTCGCCGTGTCCGTTCACGGCGTCGGCCTGTCCATCGGCGGCGAACGCCCGCTCGACCGCGACCACCTCGCCCGGCTCCGCACCCTCTGCGACTGGCTGCAACCGGCAAGCTTTTCCGAACATCTCGCCTGGTCGACCCATGACACGGGCTACCTCAACGACCTCCTGCCCCTGCCCTACACCGAGACCACGCTTTCCCGCGTCGCCCGCCATATCGACGAGGTCCAGGACGCGCTCGGCCGCCGGATGCTGCTGGAGAACCCCTCCACCTACCTCGCCTTCGCCGAAACCGGGATGGCGGAGACCGAGTTCCTGTCCGAGATCGCCCGCCGCACCGGCTGCGGCCTGCTGCTCGATGTCAACAACGTCTTCGTCTCGGCCACGAACCAGGGCTATTCCCCCGAAGGCTACATCGATGCCTTCCCGCTCGACGCGGTCGGGGAAATCCACCTCGGCGGCCATACCGAGGACGAGGACGGCACCGGGCGGACGCTCCTCATCGACACCCACGACTGCGCCGTGGTCGACCCGGTCTGGGCGCTCTACGCTCACACCATCGCCCGCGGCGGCCCCCGCCCCACGCTGATCGAATGGGATTCGGAGTTGCCGGAGTTCCCCGTTCTCCGCGCCGAGGCCGCGCGCGCCGCCGCGATCCTGGAGCCCGCGGGATGACCGGGCAGGCGGAGTTCCACGCCGCGCTGATCGACGCCGAACGGCCTGCGCCCGCGGGGCTCGTGAACCCCTTCGGCGGGCCCGCAGGCAAGCGGTTCGACGTCTACCGCAACAACCACGCCGTCAGCCTGACCGAGGCGCTCGGCGAGGGCTTTCCCGTCATCCGAAAGCTCGTGGGCGAGGAGTTCTTCCGCGCGATGGCCGGCGTGTTCCTGCGCGCCCATCCGCCCGACGACCCGCGGCTGATGCTCTGGGGCGGCCGTCTGCCGGGGTTCCTGCGGTCGTTCCCGCCCGTGGCCCACCTGCCCTACCTGCCCGACATCGCGCTGCTGGAACTCGGTCTCCGCCAGAGCTACCACGCCGCCGACACCGAACCGCTCCGCCTTTCGGGTCTCGACCCCGAGGCCGTGCTCCAGCTTCGGCCCCGCATGGCGCCCGCGTCGCTCGTCGTCCGCTCGGCCTTCCCGATCCTCGACATCTGGCGCGCGAACCGCGAACCCGGCGCGCCGAAGCCGGGGCGCGCCGCGCAGGACGTGCTCGTGACCCGGCCGGACTTCGACCCGGCCCCGCACCTCCTGCCCGAGGGCGGCATCGCCTTCGCCCGCCACCTCAAGGGCCGCACCACGCTGGCAGAGGCGATGGCGGGCACGATGGCCGAGGTGCCGGGGGCCGATGTCTCCGCCCTTCTCACCCTCTTCGTGCAGACCAGCGCCCTCACCCTCGACCCGGAGACGCCATGACCCGCTATGCAACGCTGTTCGACTGGCTCGACCGGGAACTCGGGGCCGTCCTGATGCCGACGCTCGCGCGGCTCGTCTTCGCCGGCACGCTGCTCGTCTACTACGTCCGCTCGGGGCTCGGGAAACTCGGCGAGGGCGCGGCGGGGCTCTTCAACCCCGAACCCGGCGCCTACATCCAGATCCTGCCCCGCGTCTTCGACGCCGCGGGCTACGATCCGTCGGCCATCGGGCCGATCGGGCAATTCGTCGTGCTGGCGGGGACATGGACCGAGATCGTGCTGCCCGTGCTGGTCGTCGCGGGGCTCTTCACCCGGCCCGCCGCGCTGGCGATGATCGGCTTCATCCTCGTCCAGTCCTGGGTCGACGTCATGGGTCACGGCGTCGATGCCGCGACCGTGGGCACCTGGTTCGACCGCGCGTCCGGCGGCCTGATCGCGGACCAGCGGGCCTACTGGTGCCTCGGCCTCCTGATCCTCGTGGTGCGCGGGGCGGGGCCGATCTCGCTCGACGCGCTGCTGTTCCGGCGGCGCGATCCCGCCTGACGTTCACGTCTATTTACACTTCCAAAATTAACGAATCCCCGTAGACTTTCCGCCGTGACACCAGACGATCGACAGCCCTCTCAAGAAGGCACCGACAAAGACGTTCGCGCCTGACTGCACAGCACCGCCGCAATCCCGCGTGCGGGGTCCGGTGAACCCGGGCTGACCTGAGAGAGAGACCTGAGACGATGGCTACCGGAACCGTGAAGTGGTTCAACACGACCAAGGGCTACGGCTTCATCGCCCCCGACGACGGCGGCAAGGACATCTTCGTCCACATCTCCGCCGTGGAACGCGCAGGGCTCACGGGCCTCGCCGACAACCAGAAGGTGAGCTTCGAACTGCGTGAGGGCCGTGATGGCCGGACGAGCGCGGTGGATTTGCAGAAGATGGATTGAGGCGCCGGTCGGCCCCGCCTAAGGGGCCGGCAAACTTTCTCCTATCCGTATTTCTTGGCCGTCTCGACAAGACGCTCTTTCAAACCGAGCATTTCGTCGAGTGAGTTGATCGCGACCTTCTCCTCGTTTTCTCCGTCAAACAGCCCAATGTATTTCTGGCTGCGATTGAAATGCAGGCGGGCTAGAGGTTTTCTATTGTTATCGTCAAGCAGCACAGCACAGTAGGACTTTGCGTCTCGAATAGCGATCCGGTTGGTATCTACCTCGCCACGCAGAAGAGCTTTGACCATAAGAAAGCCCTCCAGCTCTTCGTGGGTGGTTTCGATTTCCGATTCCGGGACAGGGCCTTCTACCGCTTCCTCCACAACCTCGGGGTCCGCCAATGCGGAAGAGATACGGGTTTGCAGCTTTTCCCGGACAATCTCCTTGATCGCTGCCACAACGACATTTGCAAGCATATCTCGTGCAGGGCCGCGGAACTGACCTTCGTAGATCTCGTTCGCTACCAGCTTCACGAAGCTTTCTGGCGGAGTATCGAACCAACCACTCAGGAGCCTTTTTGCGGCAGACACATATTTCAGCCGCTCCGCTTGAGCGAGAATGGCTTCGACACTGAACTCGGAGCGCGAAAACTTGTTCAACTCTGCCAAACTTGCCTGTGAGTATTCAAGAATATCGAAGATAAAGAATGGCTTGTGATCCATTCGATTGGGATGCTCGAGATCGGTGAAGAATCGATACTCCCGGCCATTGGTGAGGAGTGCGAACCGGGTGCTCGTCACAGTGAAATAGCGAAGAAGCTGTCCGATGTGTTTATCGGTAAGTTGCGTGCTAAGCCCCTTACACTCGATTAACAGCATCATCTCGCCGTCGCGCTGAATGGCGTAATCGACTTTCTCACCCTTCTTTCCGGGGGTGTCCGCAGTGAACTCAGGGATCACTTCGGCTGGATTGAAAACGTCGTAACCCAAAGCTTGGAGGAACGGCAGCACTACTGAGGTCTTGACTGCTTCCTCAGTTTGAATCGTCTCAGAATACTCGCGAATACGGGACGCGAGCGCGGCGACTGAAGTATCAAGACTGCTCAAGGCTATCCTCCCTCAAATTATGGAGATAGCACAATCTTTTCGTCTAGCGGTCAACAGCCTAGCGCGAGGTCGCGACTTAGTCGCCTTTCATCATGCCGACGAAAATTGACCCGCCTCAAGCGGGGTCGTTCAAGACCCCCCGGAACTCCCGCCACTCCCCCTTGCTCATCCCGCTCGTCTCCTGCGTCACCTCTTCCCCGGCAATCATCCGCCTCACGCAGTCCAGCCCCTTCGCCGACAACTGCGCGCCGCCCATCCGGTAGTCCTCGAACGCCCCGTAGGCCGCCGGCACCCAGTCCTTCACCACGTCGCAGATCGCCTCGGCATAGACCCGGATCTCGTATTGCGCGTGGGCATCGGCGCGGAGGCGCAGGAAATGGAACAGGTTGTGGAGGTCGGTCTTCCAGTACCATTGGGTGTAGATGTTCGCGGGCAGGTTCATCCGCGCCAACTCCCGCGCCAGCCCCTGCTGGCCGTCCTGGCTCAGCATCTCCTCGTAATGGTCGTAGGACCGGCCGGCGTCGGCCTTCAGAAGCTCCAGCACCCGCGCGGCCTCCGCCCCCTCCAGCACCGCGCCGCGGCCCTGGTTGTTCACCGTCGATTGCGCGGCAAGCTGTTCCGGCGCGGGGATGTAGAATTCACGGTCGAGGATCGAGTAGCGGGCGGAGTATTCGTTCACGTTCGCCGTCCGGTGGCGGATCCACTGGCGGGCGACGAAGACCGGCAGCTTCACGTGCAGCTTGATCTCGCACATCTCGAACGGGGTCGAGTGCCAGTGGCGCATGAGGTAGCGGATCAACCCCTCGTCGTTCTGGACGTGCTTCGTGCCCGCGCCGTAGCTGACCCGCGCCGCCTGCACGATGGCCGCGTCGTCGCCCATGTAGTCGATCACCCGGATGAAGCCGTGATCGAGGACGGGCTTGATCGAGTACAGGTGCTCTTCCATGCCGGGGGCGACCGCGCGGCGGGTCGGCGTCCAGGTGTCGCGCATGGCCGCGATCTCGTCCTCGATGGTGACGGGTCGGTCGGACAGGTCGTTCATGGGCTCGGTCCCCTCGGTCGGTTGATCTGGACTGCGTCGCTGCGGCATGGGAAAAGTCTCCCGTGTCACCATTGGTCAGGTCAACATTTTGCATCAATCCGATACTCTGCCGCAAGATATTGGGGGCCCTTTCCACAGCTTTCTGAGATTCCTCGGCAAGCAGGCCTCCGCCGCGCTGTTCGCGATCCTGCTTCTCTCCGCGATCATCCTGTCCCGCTTCCTCTGGCCGGACGACGCCTGGCTCACCAGATACGACGCGCTGGTGATCTTCGCGGTCTCGACCCAGGTCATCCTGATCGCGACCCGGCTGGAGACGCTGAAGGAAGCGATGGTGATCCTGATCTTCCACGTCACCGGCACCTGCATGGAGGTGTTCAAGCTGGCGCAGGGGTCGTGGGACTACCCCGACCAGGGCGTGCTTGAAATCGGCGGCGTGCCGCTCTTCACCGGGTTCATGTACGCCGCCATCGGCAGCTACATCGCGCGGTCGCTTCGGATCTTCGACGTGCGGATCGCGCCCTACCCGCCCTACTGGGTGACGTTCCTGCTGGCCGCGCTGATCTACGGCAACTTCTTCGCCCATCACTGGTACCCCGACATCCGGCTCGGCCTGTTCGCGGCGACGGTGATCCTGTTCTGGCGCACGCGGATCGGGTTCCGGCTGGACGGCCCGCGCCGCACGATCCGCCTGCCGGTGGCGGCGCTGTCCGTGGCGGTGCTGGTCTGGATCGCCGAAAACGTCGGCACCTTCACCCGGACCTGGACCTATCCCGGCCAGGGCAGCTTCGACATCGTCAGCCTGCGGATGCTGGGGTCGTGGTACCTCCTCCTCTACGTCGCCTTCGTCACCGTCACCCTCGTCACCCGCGAGGCGATCCGCCGTCACGGCGACGTGACGCGCGACGAGGCTGTATAAACCCGCGCGCCGCGCTAGGATCATCCCCGGCAAGGGGAGATATCCGCATGGCACTGACCTACCTGCACACGATGGTCCGGGTGAAGGACCTCGAAACCTCGATGGCCTTCTACCAGTTGCTCGGCCTGCGCGAGACGCGGCGGACCGAGAGCGAGAAGGGCCGCTTCACGCTGGTCTTCATGGCGCCCCCGGGGCAGGAGGAATGCCCGATCGAGCTGACCTACAACTGGGACGGCGATGACGGCCTGCCCTCCGACAGCCGCCATTTCGGCCACCTCGCCTACCGCGTCGACAACATCTACGAGATGTGCCAGCGGCTGATGGACGCCGGCGTGACGATCAACCGCCCGCCGCGCGACGGCCACATGGCCTTCGTCCGCTCGCCCGACAACATCTCGATCGAGCTTCTGCAGGCGGGCGAGAGCCTCTCGCCGGCCGAACCCTGGGCCTCGATGGAGAATACCGGGCATTGGTAAGGGCGGCCGTCCTCTTCCTCGCCGGAAGCGCCGCCCTGCCGGCGGCGGCGCAGGAAGAGACGTGCCGGCTCGCGCTCCTCCTCGGCCTCGACGTCTCCGCCTCCGTCGATGCCGACGAATACCTTCTCCAGCAGGAGGGCCTGATGTCGGCCCTCGTCGCGCCCGAGGTGCAGGAGGCGTTCCTGAACGGCCCCGGCCCGGTCGCGCTCGCGGTCTACGAATGGTCCGGCCGGTTCCAGCAGGACCTGCTCGCCGACTGGACCCTGATCCGGTCCGAGGCCGACCTGCTCGCGGTGGCGGCCGCGGTCGGCCGCGGCGAACGGCGGTCGACCGACTTCCCGACCGCGCTCGGCTACGCGCTCGGCTTCGCCGCCAATACCTTCGCCGAGGCCCCGCCCTGCCTGTTCCAGACCCTCGACATCTCCGGCGACGGCCAGAACAACGACGGCTTCCCGCCCTCCGCCGCCTACGAGCATTTCCAGCTCGGCGGCGTGACGGTGAACGGGCTGGCCATCGGCGGCGCCCAGCGCGAGATCGCGGAATACTACGCCGAGGAAGTCATCCAGGGCCCCGGCGCCTTCGTCGAATACGCCTCCAGCCACCGCGACTTCGCCGACGCGATGCGGCGCAAGCTGGAACGGGAACTCCAGGCGATGATCCTCGGCGAACTCGCCCCGCCCGCAAGGCCCTGAGCGCCGCGTCACGCCCGCGCTGACCCGAAAGGTTTCGCCCCGGAGCCGCCGTCGCCCGAAGCCGCCCCGGCCCCTCGGCGGCCGGCGGCCAAGGGGAATCGCGGAGGCTCCGCGCCGCAGGCGTGGAAACCGCTATTGCCCTTGGGCGGCGGTCGGCGCGGGGCCAGGCAAGGCGCAGGCGATGGCGGCTCCGGGGCGAAACCGGGGTCTTCGCCCGGGTGAGCCGGAGCCCCTCGCTCCCCTCGAAATCCATCCGCGCCCTTTCCGCGGCAGACCGCGCGTGTCACACGCGCGCCGCGCCGACGAGGGCTTCCGCAAGGGGGCCCGAGGAGGCGCGTTTCAGGAATGCGTTTCAGGAATGCGTTTCAGGCGTGCGTGTCAGGCCGGCAGAAGCGCCGCGCCGATCCGCCGTCCCTCGCCCAGAAGCACGTTGTAGGTCCGGCAGGCGGGTCCGGTCGCCATGATCTCGACCCCGATCCCGGAGGCTTCCAGCGCCTCGCGCAGGGCCGTGGGGATCTGGGCGATCTCCGGTCCGGTCCCGACCAGCAGCACGTCGATCCGTCCCGCCGCGGCCAGGAGCGGCGCGGTGTCGTCGTAGCCACCCCAGGGCGCGACCGATCCCGGCAGGACCAGGACCGCGCCGTCGCGGCGCTCTCCGCCGATGCGGAAGAAGCCGGGGCCGTACCCGTCGAGCGGGACCCCGTCGCCGTAGCTCACCTCGTTCAGACGCATGTCATCCGCTCCCGGAAATCCGATCCGCCGCGCCGCGCGGGCGCAGCCGGACCCTAGCCGATCCGCGGGCCGAAGTCCCGATCCCGCCCGCGCCGCACGTCCACCCGGTGCCCCGCATCGGCACACGCCGCGGGGGTCAGGCGTCGATATCCGCGAACTTCGTGCCCTTGCCCTTGTCGGTCTTCGACCAGTCGCGCTTCACGCCCAGCATCAGCACGATGTTCTTGGCGACGTAGACCGAGGAATAGGTGCCGACCACCACGCCGAAGGTCATCGCGAAGACGAAGCCCCGGATCACGTCGCCGCCGAGCACCAGGAGTGCGATCAGCGCGATCAGCGTGGTGCCAGAGGTCATCACGGTCCGGCTCAGGGTCTCGTTCACGGTCAGGTTCATCACGTCCCTGAGCGGCATCTGCTTGTACTTGCGCAGGTTCTCGCGCAGGCGGTCGAAGATGACCACGGTGTCGTTGATCGAGTAGCCGACGATGGTCAGAAGCGCCGCCACGGTCGACAGGTCGAACCGGATCTGCAGCAGGCTGAAGATGCCCACGGTCACGATCACGTCGTGGGCCAGCGCCGCCACCGCCCCGACCGAGAACTGCCACTCGAACCTCAGCCAGATGTAGACCAGCATCGCCCCGATCGACAGCAGGACCGCGATCACCGCGGTCTGGATCAACTCGCCCGAGACCGTGGGGCCGACCGATTCCACGCTTTCGAACGTCACCGTCGGATCGACGCCCTGAAGCGCGGCCTCGATGTCCGCGATCCGGTCCGAGGTGACGGCCTCCTCGCCTTCCTGCGCCTGGATCACCACCATCGCGACATGGCGGTCGGGGCCGAAGGTCGGGTCGAAGACCTCGGTGATCGAGACGTCGCCAAGCTCCATCCCCGACAGCGCGGTCCGGTAGGCGCCCACGTCCACCGCGGTCTCGGCCTCGGTGCGGATCGTGGTGCCGCCGCGGAAGTCGATGCCGAAGTTCAGTCCCATCACGAAGAACAGGACGAGCGACAGCACGACGGCGACGATGGACGCGCCGAAGGTCAGCCGGGCATAGCCGAAGAAGTCGATGTTGGTCTCGGACGGAACCAGCTTCAGGCGCATGGCGCTATACCTCGATGGTCTTCGGACGCCGGCGCTCGAACCACCAGACGATCAGCAGGCGGGTGACGAAGATCGCCGTGAACACGCTGGTCGCGATACCGAGCCCGAGCGTCACCGAGAACCCGCGCACCGGGCCGGATCCCATGACGAACAGGATCACCGCGACGATGAACGTGGTGATGTTGGCGTCGATGATGGCGCTGAGCGCGCGTTCGTAGCCGAGCTCGATGGCGCGCGCAGGCCCCTTCGCGGTCTTCAATTCCTCGCGGATGCGCTCGAACACCAGCACGTTGGCGTCGACAGCCATGCCGATGGTCAGCACGATCCCGGCGATGCCCGGCAGGGTCAGGGTCGCGCCGAACAGCGACAGGAGCCCGACGATCATCGCCACGTTCAGCAACAGCGCGACGTTGGCGAAGATGCCGAAGAGCCCGTAGCTGAGCGCCATGAACACCAGCACCGCGGCCAGCGCGACCACCGCGGCGACCTGCCCGGCCTCGATCGAGTCGGAGCCGAGCTCGGGGCCGATCGTGCGCTCCTCGAGGAACACCATGTCCGCGGGCAGCGCGCCGGACCTGAGCAGCACGGCGAGGTCGGTGGAGCTCTCGACGCTGAAGTTGCCGGTGATCTGCCCCGACCCGCCGCAGATCGCCTCGTTGATGCGCGGGGCCGAGATCACCTCCCCGTCGAGCACGATGGCGAAGGGCGCGCCCACGTTGGCGCCGGTATAGGTGCAGAAAGCGCGGGCGCCGTTGGGGTTGAAGCGGAAGCTGACCGAGGGCCGGCCGTTCTGGTCGAAGGACGGCTGCGCGTCGGTCAGGTCCTCGCCCGACACGACCTCGGCGCGTTCGAGGATGTAGTTGACGCCCTCCTCCTCGGCCGAGGGGTAGACCACCTGGTCCGAGGGCACGTTTTCCTCGGGCGACTGGCTGCGGCCGACGACCGGGTTGAAGGTCAGCCGCGCGGGTCGGCCGATCAGGTCCTTCAGTTCCTGCGCGGAGCCGAGCCCCGGCACCTGGATCAGGATCCGGTCCTCGCCCTGGCGCTGGATCGTCGGCTCGCGGGTGCCGGCCTCGTCGACCCGGCGGCGGATGATCTCCAGCGACTGGCGCATGGTACGTTCGTCGGTCGCGGCCTGCTCGGCCTCCGACAGGGTCACGATGACGGTGTCGCCCTGCCCCCGCACGTCGAGGCTGGAGGCGCCGACGCCGGTCAGCGAGGCCACCGGCTGCGCCAGTTCGCGCACCGCCGCGACCGCGGCATCGAGGTTCTCCGGCCGGGAAATCTGGATGTGCAATTCGCCCGGCGGGACGTCCTCCGGGGCGAGGCGGCGGATCGTGCCGATGGTCTCGCGCTCGTCGCGCAGCCGGTCGCGGACCTCGGGCCAGAGCCCCTCCATCCGCGCCTCGTAGACGTCGGACAGCTGCACCTCTGCCAGAAGATGGGCGCCGCCCCTCAGGTCGAGCCCGAGGTTCACCAGCCCCGACGGCAGGAACGACGGCCACAGCGCGCGGTCCGCGCCAAGCTCGTCGGTCTCCGCGCCGGTGGCCTCGATCGCGGCGACCGCGTCGTTGTGCCGCTCGACCCGGTCGTAGAACAGGTTCGGCATCGCCAGCACGAGCCCCGCCAGCACGACGAGGATGATGGCGATCCGGTTGACGAAGGGGATGTTCAGCATGTCGCCGGCTCAGGCGCTCTCGGCCGGCTCGGTCTTGGACTTCACCTGCGCGATGGTCTGGCGGACGACCCGGACCTTGACGCCGGTGGCGATCTCGACCTCGACCTCGCCGTCGTCCTTGACCTTGGTCACCTTGCCGATCAGCCCGCCCTGGGTGATCACCTCGTCGCCGCGGCGGAGCGCGTCGACCATCGCCTTGTGTTCCTTCACCCGCTTCTGCTGCGGCCGGATCAGCAGGAAGTACATGATCCCGAAGATACCGACGAGAAGGAAAATCTGTTCGAAGCCGCCACCCATCCCGGTCCCTTTCGATGCTGGCCGGGCTGGCGCGGCGGCGCCCCGGCGAAGAATTGGGCACTACCTAGCGACGCGGTCGGGGGGATGCAAGGCGGGGCGGGACTAGGCAGGGGGCGGGTGCGGGGGTAACCTCGGGGTCAGATTTCAGAACCGCGATATTCCCCGATGCCCGATCCGCGCCAGGTCAACATCCGCAACGCGAACAGGAGACCGAAACCGGCCACGCTGGAACCGGATGACAAGGCCGCCATCGAGCGCATCAACACGCTGACTTCCACGGCCCGCGCGACATGGTTCGCGCTCCTGTCCTACCTCGCCTTCGTCGGCGTTACGCTGCTCGGCGTCGAAGATGCCGACTTTTTCATCCCCGAACGCCAGACCGACCTGCCGCTCGTCGGCGTCTCCATCCCCACGGTCCTGTTCTTCTGGGTCGCCCCAACCCTCGGTGCGGCGCTCTACGCGTATTTCCACCTGCACCTCCTGAAGCTCTACGAGGCCCTCGGCGCAGCGCCGGATGGCGACAAACCCCTCTCCGACCGCATCCTCCCGTGGCTCGTCACCGATCTCGCCCTCGCCTGGCGCCCGGGCGCCCTGACCCCACGCCCCATGCACTGGCTTGCGCATTCCGTCACGCTACTCCTGACCTACATCGCCGGTCCGCTCGTGCTTGCGGGCTTCTGGTTCCGGTCGATGCCCTATCACCATGAATGGCTCACCATCGTCGGCTGCGGCATTCCCCTCATCGTCAGCCTCTACACGGGTCGGTCGAGCTGGGTGCACATGCAAGGCCGGATGCGGCCGGATTACGTGAGACCCCGGCTCGGGGTCGGGCTCTTGCGGCTCGCCAGCTACACGACCGGAACCGGGGTCGTGGTGCTTGGCTGGCTGACGACCGAGGGCAGTTTCGAGCAGTACATGCGGCGGACCTACGACATCCCCTTCTATGACCGGCCCGATCGCGATGTCACAATCGAAGGCGATTTCGGCCCATTCTTCGACGAACCGATCCAGTACGATCTCGAGAACCGCGATCCACGCGACCCGGCGGCGGCCGTCGTGAACCCGGCGCACGAGCACTGGTGGGGCAGACCCGCACTGAGTTCCCTTCTCTACCCTGCCGACCTTCAAGGCGTCGATTTCATGAACACGCCCGAGGACTGGCGCGACCTCGAAACCGCCCGCGCCAACTTCCGCATCGTCTGGTGTGACGCGCTGGGCATTGCGCATAGTGCCTGCGGACCAGCCTCGGAATGGACCACGCCTTCGGATCACGTCGCCAGCGCCCTGCATATCGCGCGTCTCGAACATTGCAGACGGGCATTCGCTGGAACTGGGGACGAGCCTGACGACATCAACGACAACTGCGGGGCCCTCTTCGCCGGTTATGAGGCAAGTTTCGTCCACGCTTGGAACATCGAATGGCAGGCCCAACTCCGCCGCCTTGCCACCCGCGATCTCTCTGGTGCGGACCTGCGAGGGGCGAACCTCGTTGGGGCGCAGATGCAGGGGGCCATCCTCGCCGGGGCGCTGATGCAGGGGGCAAGTCTCCAGTGGGCGCAGATGGAGGCCGCGGACCTCTCTGGGGCGCTGATGCAGGGGCGGACCTAGGGCGGGCGCAGATGCAGGGGGCGGTCCTCCGGGAGGCGCAGATGCCGGGAGCGGAACTTCTGGAGGCCCAGCTGCAAAGGGCCAGCTTCTTCAGGTCGCAGATTCAGGGAGCGGACCTAACGATGTCGCAGATGCAGGGGGCGGGCCTTCGAGGGGCGCTGATGCAGGGGGCGGATCTCACTGTGGCAGACATGCAGGGGGCGTTTCTCCGGGAGGCGCAGATGCAGGCAACGTACCTTTGGGGAACAAGGTTCTCGAACTACTCCGATTTCACCGACACCACGCTCCGCGGTGCGGCGGCGAGACGCCTGGATGATAGGACCGTAGCGCGATTGCGGGAGTTCTGGGGAGAGATGTTCGCCGACGGCAGCGTCGATGTTCCGGACGGCGAGCGCCCCGCCCACTGGCCGACCGAAGTGCTCTTCGAGCATTGGGAAAGACCCAACTCCCCCTTCCACATCGAATGGCACCTCTGGCAATCAGACCCCGATGCCTACGTCGTGCCATCGGCGCGCGGGGTGTTTTACCCGCCCGAGGATGACGAGGCAGAGTTCGACCGCTGGCGCTCCGACCACGCCGCCTACCGCCCGCCGGGCCACCCGGATCGGCAGGACTAGTGCCGCTTCTCCGCCGTCCCGCCCCGGCCTGGGCTCGCCCCATGCGCCCCCTCCTCGCCCTCCTCCTCGCCGCCACCCCCGCCCTCGCCGGCCCCGCCGACGCACCCGCCCTCGCCCCCGCCTTCATCACCGCCCGCCTCACCGCCATCGGCTACGTCACCCCGTCCCGCCCGCGTCCCGGCGGCGGCGAGGGGATTTCCGGCTGCACCGCCACGCTGATCTCGCCCACCCATGTTCTCACCGCGGCGCATTGCCTCGTCCGGGCGGAGCGGCCCGGGGATGTCCATATCACCTTCGGCTGGCGCGCGGACGGGCCGCCGCTCTGGCGGGGGACGGCGGTGCGGGTCGACATCCCGGCGGGCTACGGCGGCGAGCCGTTCTCTCTCGACACGGCGAGCGTCGATGTCGCCCTCGTCACCCTGCCACGCCCCGTGCCGGGCGACCTCGTCGCGCCGATCCCGCTGGCCGGCCCCGCCACAGACGCCTTCGACCGCGCGGCGTTCGCGATCTGGGGCTACCCGATGGGCCGGCCGACGGAGCTTTCGGGCCATGACGGCTGTCGCGCCACGCCGCGGCCCTTCGGCCCGCTGATCGTCACCGACTGCACCGTGGTGCAGGGCTTTTCCGGCGCGCCGCTGCTCGCCGACACGCCCGGCGGCCCGCGGGTCGTCGCGGTGGTCGTCGCCAGCTTTCCCGAGGCCGCCGCGCCGGTCCGCAGCCTCGCGACGCGGCCGGACGCGCTCGGCCCCCTTCCCTGACCGGCCCCGATCGGGCATAGACCGCCGCGAGACGCCCGGGAGAGACCCATGCACGACATCCGCGCCATCCGCGAAGCCCCCGAAGCCTTCGACGCCGCCCTCGCCCGCCGCGGGCTGCCGCCGCAATCGCCCGCGATCCTGTCGATCGACGGGGACCGCCGCGCCGCGATCCAGGCCGCCGAGGAGGCGCAGGCCGCCCGCAACGCCGCCTCGAAGGAGGTCGGCCAGGCCAAGGCATCCGGCAACGATGCGGAATTCGAGCGCCTGCGCGCGCTGGTCGCGGAAAAGAAGGACGAGATCGCACGGCTGGAGGAGGAGGCACGGGCGAAGGACGCGGAGCTGACCGCGATCCTGGAGACCCTGCCGAACCTGCCCTACGACAGCATCCCCGACGGCGCCGACGAGGCCGACAACGTGGAGCTGCGCCGCTGGGGCACGCCGCGGGACTTCGGCTTCGCCCCGAAGGAGCATTACGAGCTTGCCGGCACGCAGGACGGGATGGATTTCGAGACCGCGGCGAAACTCTCCGGCTCGCGCTTCGTGCTGATGTCGGGCGGCGTCGCGCGCATTCACCGGGCGCTCGCGCAGTTCATGCTCGACCTGCACACGTCCGAGCACGGCCTGACCGAGGTGAACGGCCCCGTCCTCGTGCGGCCCGAGACGATGTACGGCACCGGACAGTTGCCCAAGTTCGCCGAGGACAGCTACGAGACGACGAACCACTGGTGGCTGATCCCGACCTCCGAGGTGACGCTGACCAACATCGTCGGCGGCCACGTCATCGGCGAAGGCTACCTGCCCCGCCGCTACACCGCCCATTCGCTCTGCTTCCGGTCCGAGGCCGGGAGCGCGGGGCGCGATACGGCGGGGATGCTGCGCCAGCACCAGTTCGAGAAGGTGGAGATGGTCTCCGTCACCCATCCCGACCACTCCGACGCGGAGCTGGAGCGGATGACCCGCTGCGCGGAGACGGTGCTGGAACGGCTGAACCTGCCCTATCGCACCGTGGTGCTCTGCGCCGGCGACATGGGCTTCGGCGCGCGGCGCACTCACGACATCGAGGTCTGGCTGCCGGGGCAGAACACCTACCGGGAGATCTCGTCCTGCTCCACCTGCGGCGACTTCCAGGCCCGGCGGATGAACGCGCGGTTCCGCCCCGAGGGCGGCGGCAAGCCGGAATTCGTCCACACGCTGAACGGGTCGGGCCTCGCCGTGGGCCGGACGCTGATCGCGGTGCTGGAGAACGGGCAGGAAGAGGACGGATCGGTCACCCTGCCCGAGGCGCTCGTCCCGTGGCTCGGCGGCAAGACCCGGCTGACGGCGGAGGGGGTGCTGGCCTGAGGCCCGTCTCCGTCCCCGGCCCGCCCGTCACGGCCAGAGCATCCAGGTGTAGCCCGCGTATCCCGCGACCAGCACCGCGCCCTCGCGTCGCGCGATCCTGAGACCCGTGGCCGCGAACAGCACCAGAAGGACCGAGACGCCGACCATCACCGGCGCGTCGAAGGCGGCGATCCCCGGCGGCACCGGGGAAGGCGCGATCAGCGCGGTGGTGCCGCCGATCCCGAGGATGTTGTAGATGTTCGACCCGACGACGTTGCCGAAGGCGACGTCGCCCTGCCGTTTCAGCGCGGCGATCACCGAGGTCACGAGTTCCGGCAGCGAGGTGCCGACCGCGACGATGGTCAGCCCGATCACCGTCTCCGACACGCCGAACCCGAGCGCCAGCGCCACCGCCCCGCGCACAAGCAGCGAGCCGCCCGCCACCACCAGAACGAGACCGCCGGCGGCGGTCAGGAGCGGCACGAGAAGACCGCCGCGCGGCGCCCCGGCGGCGAGGCCGGGATCGGCCCCGGCCAGGGCCGCGCCCTTGTCGTGGATCGCCCCGCCGTTCATGGCCGCGCGTTCCTGCCGGATGACGTACCAGATGTAGGCGACCAGCAGCACGAGCAGGACCGCGCCCGCGGCCCGGCTCATCGGGAAGGCGAGCGCCCAGGCCGCGAACCCCGCCGCCACCGCCAGCATCACCGCCGCGTCCCGGTGCAGCGCCGACCGGGCGACAATGACCGGGCAGATCAGCGCGGATACGCCCGCGATCAGCAGGATGTTGGCGATGTTCGACCCGACGATGTTTCCGTAGGCGATCCCCGGCGAGCCTCTCAGGCCGGCCTGGACCGAGGTGACGAGCTCCGGCATCGAGGTGCCGAAACCGACCAGCGTCAGCCCGATCACCAGGGGCGAGACCCCGATCCGTCCGGCGGCCTGAACCGCGCCGCGGACCAGCAACTCGCCCCCCGCCACCAGCAGCACGAGACCGCCCAGAACGGGCACCCAGGTATCGATCACGGGAAATCCTCCTCGCCGGGCATGTCCGGCGCCGGACGGTTAGGTGGCGTGCGGGCCGGTCCTCCGCAAGGGCGGCGCGAAAACTTCCCCGCCCGCGCCCGGACCGGTGCGGCCACGGGCGGGAACCGGGGTGCCACGCCCCGCCCGGTTTCCCTCCGCATCTCCGCCCGCCAGCCTCGTCCGCAGGGATCTTACCGCCGTCATCGACGCGCCGGACTTCGGGAACGGTGTGCGGTTCCACGCCGCCGCCTTCGGCTTCGCGGAAACCGCCAGGCCGGTTCCGGGATACGCCGTGCCGGGGGCCAGCGACACCCGGATCGGCATCATGGGAAAGCCCGAAGGCATGCACCTGGTCGGGGGGGCGGACGACCTGCGGTGCGGCGACCGGCACCGGAGGCCGCACCCACGAATTCCACCCCGTCCTCTTCGCGCGCACCCTCGCCGCGGCCGCGTGCGCAGCGGTCGAGCGTCGGTTCGAGGGCGGCGGCCGTCCCCCCCGGCCCTCTGCGGCGATCCCCACGGCAATAACTCCAGCACCACCGGCCCCGGCACGGGCCGGCGGCGGCGCTACTCGAACGGGGTCTCGCAGCCGTAGTCCCGCCCGCTCGGCAGGCGGCAGAGCGCGTCGAGGTAATCGTCCGACAGCGCGCCGTAGCGGGGCAGCGCGTGGGTCTCGTCCTGCCGGTCGAGATAGGCGCTGCACGCGGCGATGTAGTAACTGTCCCGCAGCCAGTCCTGATCGAACCAGGCGGTGAAGGCGGCGGCGGCCGCGGCGGCGAGATCGCCGCTGCGCTCCATCTCGGCCTCGAACGCGTCGGCGAGCGTGGTGTGGCTCCTCCAGCCCCTGAGCGCGGTCCAAATGTCCTGCCGCCCGTCGCCCTGCAGCCGCCACGCGATCACCAGGCTCGTCGCGCTCGCGTCGGCCTCCATCGCGAGCGTCATCTCGGCGGTCGCGGCCATCGACAGGTCTGACGTGGGGCAGATCCCGATGCTGGCCTGGTGGACGTGGCGCAACTCGTGGATCGCCACCGCCAGCATCATCGCCCGCGGCAGCGAGGCCGACAGGACGACGCGGTGGATGTCGGTCTCGTAGTAGCCCTGCACCCCGTACAGCCGGTCGGCGAGGCAGACTTCGGGCGCCCCGTCCCCGAGCGTCGCGGACATGCTGTCATAGGGCGACAGCAGCGCGCCCAGTTCCGCCACGACGTCCGCGATGCGGCGCTCGCGGTCCGTCGCCGGCGCGTCGTAGGGCGGCGCGAGGCAGGTCAGCCCCTCGAGGTCGGCCTGCGCCGCGGCGCCGGAACCGGCGCACACCGCCAGTCCCGCCGCAAGCCCCGCTGCCATCATGGCCGGCAGCACCCGCCGGCCGCTTGTGATCTTTCGCGTCATCCTGCCCGAACGGTCCCGCAATCGGGCGCGCATGTCCACCGGCGGGGCATACCGGGCGGGGCGACGGATCGAAGCGGCCCGCGCCCCAGTGGGGCCCGCGTCTCCGCCCGCAACCGCCCGCGATGCCACGTTTTCCTCGACCGCGCCCCGCCCCTGCCGTAGCCTTCCGACGCAGAACGGAGGGACGGCGTGGCACTGATCCGGCAACAGGGGATCGGGTATGTCTACCAGTCCGGCTGGGCCATCGCCGGGGATCTCGCCCTGTCGGCGCTGGCCGGGTTCGCGCTCGCGGCCCTCGTGCTCGGCGGCCGCGACCTGCGCGCGGGGCGGCTGAGGTTCCTCGCGCTCGTGTCCCTGATCGCCGCCGCCTGGGGGCTCGCGCAACTCATGTGGCTCTCGCTCGTGCCCGCCTACCTGTCGGGCCGGCTCGCCTGGCTCGTCGCCGCCGATCTCGCGGTGTCGGCACTGGCCGGGTTCGGTTTCGGCGCGGCGGCGATGGCGCGGGCGCGCGACGGCTTCGGCGCGACCCGCTTCGCGCTCCTCGGTCTCGTCCCCGTCGTGCAGGCCTGGCTGTTCCTGCAACCCTCCGCCGATCCGCGCCCGCCCCGCGGCGCTCTGGCCGGGCCGCGCGGCTGGGCCGTGGTCGCCATCGGCCTCGGCGCGGCCGCCGCCGCGCTCGCCATTGCGCCGTTCGACGCGCGGTGGGATTTCCTGCGCGGCTACGAAAGCGGGCCGAACCCCCATGACCTCGCCGACGCGATGATCGACGACCTCGGCCTCGAAGGCGCGATGGCGGTCTGGGTCGCCTCGACCAACCGCACCGCCCGCCCGATCTTCGCCGAGACGCCCGACCGGCTCTACCTCGGGCACGACCTCGACGGGTTGGTCCTGCGCCGGGTCAGCGTCCGCACCTCGGCCCCGGCGGCGACCACCGGGGCCGAGGCGGCGGCGGCGCGGCAGTGCGGATCCGGCTCGTTCTACCTGCCCTTCATCGTCGCCGGCGCGACCTACGAGGCGCTGTCGATCGACGCCCTCGCCGCGGTCGCCTTCGCCCGCGGCACGTCCACCGCGACCGGCGACCGCTGCATCCGCGGGGCGGAGGACCCGTCGCTCTGCTTCCGCGGCCGGATCGCGCAGCATCCCGACGGCTACGCCGAGGTTCCGGGCGGCGTCGATCTCGACGCCTGCACCGCCACCTGGGACACCGCGACCGCGGACTACGCCGCCGAACGCTGGGGCGTCGCCCCCGACGACGGCTGATCCGGCGTCCAGGCGCGCGCCCTTCCCCTTCGCCCCGCGCCGCCTATCTCACCGGCCATGACAGACCCGTCCCCCGATGCCGCGCGGATGCGCGCGATCCTCGTCCTCGTCGCCGCCATCGCCTTCGCCGTGGCGCCGGTCTTCAGCCCGTCCTTCTCCGGCTTCGACCCGGCGGATTTCCCGAACCCGACGCCGCCGGTGCCGCTGCAACCGGCGGGCTGGGCGTTCTCGATCTGGGGGTTGATCTACCTCGCGCTGGTCGCGTGGGCGGTCTACGGGCTGGCGCGGCGGGCGGCGGACCCGGCATGGGACGCGCCGCGCTGGCCGCTCTTCGCGAGCCTCGTTCTCGGCGCGCCCTGGCTCGCGGTGGCGAATGCCGCCCCGCTGCCCGCGGCGGTGCTGATCCTCGCGATGCTGGGCGGGGCCGTCGCCGCGCTCGCCCGCGCGCGGGGGCTGACGCCGCTCGCCGCCGCGCCTGTCGGGCTTCTTGCCGGCT
>WVSL01000012.1 GCA_015689685.1 Rhodobacterales bacterium HKCCE2091
TCGCCCTGCCCGCCCCGCCAGAGCCCGGCGCGCTGATCGAGGCCGCGCCGCTCGACGCGGTGATCTGGTGGGGCGACGCGGAGACCGCCCGCGCGCTGCGCATCGCGCTCGCCGCCCGCGACGGCGCGCTGGTCCCGCTGGTGACGGAGGCCGACCCCGCGCCACGGCTGGTGCTCGAACGGCATCTCTGCATCGACACCACCGCCTCGGGCGGCAACGCGACCCTGCTCGCGGCGGCAAGCTGAGCGGTCCGGGGCCGGTCGCGCCCCGGACACCGATTGACCCCGGCCCCGGTCGGGCGTTCACTTCGCGCCATGACCGACCTGCGCGATACGCTCGACGAACTCCTCGGCCGCCAGCGGGCCGGGATCGCGGAGGCCGTGTCGCGCCCGGCGGACGAGGTCGCGGGCGCGCCGCTTGCGGACCTGGACTTCACCCTCGACGACGGCACCCGGGTACCCGGCTGGTTCATCCGGCCCGACGGGGCGCGGGCGGCGGTGCTCTACTGCCATGCCCACGGGGGCAACTACGCGCTCGGCCGCGACGAGCTCCTGCACGGCCGCCCCGCGTTGCAGGGCGCCTACGGGCCCGCGCTGGCGGCGGCCGGGTTCGCCGCGCTCGCCATCGACCTGCCCTGCTTCGGCCAGCGCCGCGACCCGCCGGAAAGCGCGCGGGCCAAGGAAGGGTTGTGGCGCGGGACGCCGCTGTTCGGGCGGATGCTGGCGGAGCTTGCCGCCGCCTTCCGCTGGCTCGACGCGCAGGGCATCGGCCCGGTCGCCACGCTCGGCCTGTCGATGGGCGCGACCCATGCGTTCTGGCTCGCCGCGCTGGAACCGGGCATCGCCGCCGCCGCGCACATCGCCTGCTTCGCTGACCTGGAGGCGCTGGTGGAAACCGGCAACCACGACCTGCACGGGAACTACATGACCGTCCCCGGCCTCCTGCCCGCCGCGAGGACCGGGCAGATCGCGGGCCTCGTCGCGCCGCGCCCGCAGCTTGTCTGCGCCGGGCGGCTCGACCCGCTGACGCCGCCCGCGGCACTCGACCGCGGGCTTTCGGACCTCGCCGCGGCCTACGCGGGCACCGGCACGCTGGAAACGCTCGTCGACCCGAACCTCGGCCATGCCGAGAGCCCGGCGATGCGGGCGGCGGTCATGGATTTCCTGCAACGGGTCTTGCACCCGGCGGCCTGACTTGCCCCTATCCGCCCGACGAAGGGAGAGCCCATGAACCGAGTCGCAGCCCTGATCGGCACCGGCATGGTGGCCAGGACCCATCTTCTCGCGATCCGTGACACGCCGGGCCTGACCCTCGGGGCCGTGGTCGCGCGCCACTACGACAGCGCCGAGCGGTTCGCGGACCTCGCAGAGGCCGAAACCGGCCACCGGCCCGAGGTGATGGACGACGCCCACGACGTCGCCGCCGCGCACCGGATCGACTTTGCCATCGTCGTGACACCGCCCGACGCGCGGCTCGGGATCATCCGCCCGCTGGCCGCCGCGACCAAGCCCGTGCTGCTGGAAAAGCCGGTCGCCCGCGACCTGGAAGAAGCGACCGAGCTGGTGGAGCTGTGCGAGAAAGCCAACATCCCGCTTGGCATCGTGTTCCAGACCCGGATGCGCGCGGCCTCGCGCAAGGCGGCGGAGATGGTCGCCTCGGGCGAGTTCGGCCCGCTCGGCCTCGTGGAGATCTCGGTGCCGTGGTGGCGCGAGCAGAAATACTACGACGAACCCGGCCGCGGCAGCTACGCGCGCGACGGCGGCGGGGTGCTCATCAGCCAGGCGATCCACACCATCGACCTCGCCCTGTCGCTGACCGGCCCGGTGTCCGAGGTGACCGCGATGACCGCGACCACGCGCTTCCACTCGATGGAGGCCGAGGACGTCGCCGCCGCCGGACTGACCTTCGAGAACGGCGCGGTCGGATGGCTGACCGCCTCCACCGCCAGCTATCCCGGCGGGCCGGAGATGATCACCCTGCACTTCGACCGCGCCACGCTCAGGCTCGGCGAGGGGGTACTGCGCGTGTCGTGGCGCGACGGCCGGGAGGACACCTTCGGCGCGGCCGCGACCACCGGCGGCGGGGCCGACCCGATGGCCTTCACCCATGACTGGCACAAGGACATCCTCGCCGACTTCCTCGACTGCCTCGACACCGGCCGCCCGCCGCTGGTGACCGGCCGCGAGGCGCTCAAAGCCCACGCCCTGATCGACGCCATCGTGACCTCGGCCCGCCGCGGTCACGCCATGCCCGTGGAGACCCCATGACCTTCCGTTTCGCCGCCCTCGGCCTCGACCACCGCCACATCTACGGCATGAGCCAGAACATGATCGACGCCGGCGCGGACTTCGCCGGCTGGTGGACCGAGGGCGAGCCGAACACGCTCGACGGGTTCGACAAGCGCTTTCCCGGCGTCGAGCGGATGGAGAAGGACGCGATCCTGTCCGACCCCTCGATCGGCGCGGTGCTGATCGCCGCCGTGCCGCGCGACCGCGCCGCGCTCGCCATCGCGGCGATGGAGGCGGGCAAGCACGTCATGGTCGACAAGCCCGGCTGCACCACGCCCGAACAGTTGCAGGCGATCCGCGAGGCGCAGGCGCGGACCGGCATGATCTGGGCGGTGAACTTCTCCGAACGCTACGAGGTCCCGGCCGTGACCCGCGCCTCCGAACTGGTGGCCGAGGGCATGATCGGCCGCGTGGTGCAGACCGTGGGGCTCGGCCCGCACCGGCTGAACGCGCCGACGCGGCCGAAATGGTTCTTCGAACGCGACGCCTACGGCGGCATCTTGACCGACATCGCGTCCCACCAGATCGACCAGTTCCTGCACTTCACCGGCTCCACCACCGCCGAGATCACGATGGCGAGCGTCGGCAACTACGCCAATCCCGACGACCCCGGCCTGCAGGATTTCGGGGAACTCGCGCTCAGGTCCGACAGCGGCCACGGCTACATCCGGGTCGACTGGTACACGCCGGACGCGCTGCCGAACTGGGGCGACGGGCGGCTGACGATCCTCGGCACCGAGGGCTACATCGAGCTTCGCAAGTACGTCGATGTCGGCGGGCCCGAGGGCACCGACCACCTGATCCTCGTGAACGGCACCGAGTGTCGCAAGATCCAGTGCTCCGACGCCGGGCTGCCGTGGTTCCCGCAACTCCTGGCCGAGATGCAGGGCGCCGATCGCACGCTGTCGCAGGAACACGATTTCACCGTGATGGAGCTTGCGCTGAAGGCGCAGGCGATGGCCGAGGCGCGGGGATGATCAACGTCGCCATCCTCGGCTCCGGCATCGGGCGCGAACACCTCGCGGGCTACCGGGCGCTGCCGGGCCAGTTCGCGGTCAAGTGGGTGATCGACGTGAACACCGCGCGGGCCTACACGATCCTCGACGGTGATCCGGGGCCGCGGGTCTCGGCCGACATCGCCGATGCGCTCGCCGACCCCGAGGTCGATCTCGTCGACATCTGCCTGCCGCCGCACCTGCACGTCCCGGTCGCGCTGCAGGTCCTGGCCGCGAACCGGCACGCGATCCTCGAGAAACCCATCGCCTCCTCGCTTGCCGACTGCGACCGGCTGGCCGAGGCCGAGGCGGCGTCGCGCGGGCGCATCTTCCCGGTGTTCCAGTACCGCTACGGCCCCGCCACCGCCGCGCTCGACGCGCTGATCGCGGCGGGGCTGGCGGGGCGGCCGCAGGTCGCGAGCGTCGAGACGCACTGGAACCGCGGCGCCGACTACTACGCCGTGCCGTGGCGCGGGACCTGGGCGGGCGAACAGGGCGGCGCGGTGCTCGGCCACGCGATCCACAACCACGACCTCCTGTGCCGCTATTTCGGCCCGGTCGCCGCGGTCTCGGCGCAGGTGGCGACGCGGGTGAACCCGATCGAGACCGAGGACTGCGCCTCGATCTCGCTGATGTTCGAGTGCGGCGCGCTCGCCGCCTCCTCGGTCACGCTCGGCGCGGCGACGGACACGACGCGGCTGAACCTCGTGTTCGAACACCTGACCGCGACCTCCGGGATCAACCCCTACGCCCCCGCCGCCGGGCGCTGGACCTTCGACGCCCGCGATCCCGCGCGGCAGGGCGAGGTCGATGCCATCGTCGCCGCCCATACCCGCGCGCCGGTCGGCTTCATCGGCTATCTCGGCGCGGTCGCGGACGCCGTGGCGGGCGACGACAGCCGCGCGGTGACGCTGCGGGACGGGCGCGCCTCGATCGAGCTCGTGACCGCCGTCTACGCCGCCGCGCGCAGCGGGGAACGTCTCTCTTTACCCCTCGCACGGGACGCGGCAAGCTACGCGGGCTGGTGCCCCTGAACCGGGGCAAGCCACAACGAACAACACCCTGCAAATGCAGGGAGACAGCCGGGAGGAATACAAAAGTGATACACAAGAGATTCGCATGCGCCGCGGCGCTCGGCGCGCTCGTGACCGCCCCCGCGATGGCACAGGAAATCCGTTTCATGTGCTACTCCGACGGCAACGAGTGCGAGGTCTACGAGGACGTCCTGAGCCGCTTCGAGGCCGAGAACGACGGCGTCGACGTGATCGTCGACGTGGTGCCCTACCAGGCGATCCTGGAAAACCTGCCGGTGCAGCTCGCCGCCGGCACCGGGCCGGACATGGCCAAGGTCACCGACCTCGGCGGCCTGAACGAGTACTACCTCGACCTCGCGCCCTACATCGACACCGCCTACTGGGACGACAGCTTCGGCGCGACGCTCGACTGGTACCGCGCGGGCGACCGGCAGGGCTATTACGGCCTGCATTCGCAACTGACCATCACCGGCCCGTTCGTGAACGCCTCGCTGTTCGAGCAGGCGGGCGTCGAGATGCCGGGCGAAGGCGCGACCTGGGACGACTGGGCCGCCGCCGCGACCGAGGTCGCGAACGCGACCGACGCGGACTTCCCGATGGCGATCGACCGCTCAGGCCACCGCGTCGCCGGGCCCGCGATCTCCTACGGGGCGCAGTACTTCGACGACGAGGGCGTCGGCACCTTCGAGGGCTTCGCGCCCTTCGCCGAGCAGTTCGTGGCGTGGAACGAGGACGGCACGATGGCCCGCGACGTCTGGGCCGGCCAGGGCGGCGCGACCTACCAGGACGCGGCGCAGGACTTCATCAACGGCGAGATCGTGTTCTACTACTCCGGCTCCTGGCAGGTCGGGCGGATGGACAGCGAAGTCGGCGACTTCTTCGACTGGCAGGTCGTGGGCTCGCCCTGCGGCCCCGCCGGCCCCTGCTCGGGCATGCCGGGCGGCGCCGGGATCGTCGGCTTCGAGCAGTCCGAGAACGCCGAGGTCGTGGCGGCGATCATCGACTTCCTCGCGCAGGAGGACGTCTATTCCGAGGTCGCGGCCCGCACCCGGAACCTGCCCGCCCATCTCGGCGTCGCCGCCGCCGGCGTGCAGTTCGAGGACGCCTCGCCCGCCGCGCAGGAGGCGCTCAACGCCTTCGCCGCGGACCTGCCCAACGTCTCGCCGATCGCCTTCGCCTACCAGGGCTATGCCGGCAACCGGGCGATGTTCGGGATCACGGTGGAGCGCCTGAGCCAAGCCATCGTCGGCGAGCTTTCGGTCGAGGACGCGCTCGCGCGGATGTCCGAGGATCTCGACGCCGCGCTGGCCGAAACGCAGTAACGCGCCAGGACACCACGAGACCGCCCCGGGCGCGCCGCCGCGCCCGGGGCCCTTCGGGGACGCCCCATGCTCGCTATCCTCAATCCCCTCATGCGGATCGTCGAGATCCCGATGCTCGCGCTTCAGCGGATGCTCGGGATCAACCGGCTGGCCTGGGCCTTCCTCGCGCCGAACCTGATCCTGTTCGGACTGTTCGCCTTCCTGCCGGTGATCCTGAACGCCTTCTACGCCACCACCGGCGGCGACAACGTGCTGTTGTCCGACCGCCCCGACGTCGGCATGCGGAACTTCGTGCAACTGACCGATTGCGGCGATTTCCTCGATCCCAACACCTGCCGCGAGGACAAGTTCTGGCGCGCGGTCTGGAACACGTCGTGGTTCGTGGTGCTCCAGGTCGGCATCATGGTCGGTTTCTCGCTCCTGACCGCGCTGATCCTGAACCGCGAGATCAAGGCGCGCGGCTTCTTCCGCTCGGTGTTCTTCTTCCCCGTCCTGCTGTCGCCCGTCGTCGTGGCGCTGATCTGGAAGTGGATCCTCCAGCGCGAGGGCGTGATGAACGCCTTCCTCGACTGGACCGGCATCGGCGGGGTCAACTGGCTGGTGGAGGCCGACTGGGCCTTCGCCTGGTCGGTGTTCATCTCGGTCTGGGCGCACATGGGGTTCTACACGCTGATCCTGCTGGCCGGTCTGCAGGCGATCCCGCGCGACGTCTACGAGGCCGCGATCATGGATCGGGCGAGCGCCTGGCGCGTGTTCCGCCGCATCACACTTCCGCTCCTGTCGCCGACGATGCTGGTGGTGCTTGTGCTAGCGCTGATCCGGTCCGTCCAGACCTTCGACGAGGTCTACGCCTTCACCGGTGGCGGCCCGGGCACGGCGACGACCTTCATCATCCAGTACATCTACGACCGCGCCTTCGCCCAGTCCCCGCGCCTCTTCGGCCTCGCCGCCGCGGCCTCGCTGCTGGTGGCCGGGGTGCTGGTGATCCTGACGCTGGTGCAGTTCTGGCTCAACCGGAGGAATATTGATGGGTGAGCGGGTGCATCGGCGCGCAGCGACGACGAAACGTCCAGTGGACGTTTCGACCCGCGAACGGGCGGAGCCCCGGATAGCGGCAACCCGCCTTCCCCAAGCGCACCACAGGGCCGCGCCCTCCCTCGGGCGGGCGCCGCAACACCCCCGCTGCGCGCTTTATCCCAAAAGCCCCGACCACCCTCCGGCTACATCCGACACCAACAATGCGCCCTCCCGGGGGGAGGGAGGGCGCGGCCCGGCGGCGCTTGCGCGCCTTGATTCCGGGCCCGGCACCTCCCCCGAGGCCCGCCCATGAAACGCGCCCTCGCCTTTCTCACCGCCACCCGCGGCAAGGGCCGCCTGCACTGGACCGACTGGGTCAGCTACGGCTACCTCGCGCTTGGCATCTTCCTGATGTTCGGCCCCGTGCTCTGGCTCGTCATCTCCAGCTTCAAGACCCAGACCGACCTCAACCGCTACCCGCCCCGCTTCCTGCCCTACGCGCAGGAGACGATGGCGGTGGACGGGTTCGACGACCCGCTGCCGCTTTTCACCGTCTCGCCGGACAGCGAGACCGAGTTCGCGGGCGAGACCGTGGCCCAGACCCGCCGCGCCGGGGGCCGGGCAGAGGTGATCCGGCCGGGCGACCCGGACGCCCGCGTCCGCCTGCCCACGACGGAACTGACCCCGCTGGAACACGTCGCCTTCAACGCGGAGAACTACGCGGAGCTGTTCCAGAACCCCCGGTTCCGGTTCCTGACCTACTTCAAGAACTCCGTCCTCATCACCGCGACCGCGACGCTCCTGATGCTCTTGGTGAACTCGATGGCCGCCTTCGCGCTGTCGAAATACGAATTCCGGGGGCGGACGACCGTACTCCTGCTAGTGATCGGGACGCTGATGATCCCGCAGACGGTGGTGCTGGTGCCGCTCTACTTGATCGTGTCCCAGATGGGCATGATCAACTCGCTCTGGGGCGTCATCATCCCGGGTGCGGCCACGCCCACGGGCGTGTTCCTGCTCAGGCAGTACATGATCACCATCCCCGACGAGATCCTCGACGCCGCCCGCATGGACAAGGCGTCGGAGTGGAAGATCTACTGGCGCATCATCCTGCCCCTGTCCGCGCCAGCCATCGCGGTGCTGGCGATCCTCGCGATCATGTGGCGCTGGAACGATTTCCTCTGGCCGCTGATCGTGCTCAGCCGCAACGAGGTGTTCACGCTGCAGATCGCGCTCAACTCCTTCCAGGGCGAGTTGCAGACCGACTGGCCGTCGCTCCTGGCGATGACCGTCCTGACGCTCCTGCCCATCGCCGCGGTGTTCATGTTCCTTCAGAAATACATCGCCACCGGCATCGCATCGACGGGGGGCAAGTGATGGCATCGGTCGAACTGAAAGACCTGCGCAAGTCCTACGGCAAGGCGGACGTGATCAAGGGCATCGACATGTCCATCGGCCACGGCGAGTTCTGCGTCTTCGTCGGGCCGTCGGGCTGCGGCAAGTCCACGCTCCTGCGGATGATCTCGGGGCTGGAGCCGATTTCCGGCGGCACCATCGAGATCGGCGGCGAGGTCGTGAACGACATCCCCGCCGCCGACCGCGGCCTCGCGATGGTGTTCCAGTCCTACGCGCTCTACCCGCACATGACGGTGCGGCAGAACCTGTCCTTCGGGCTCGAGAACATCGCCACCCCGCGCGCCGAGATCCGCGACAAGGTCGAGGAGGTGGCGAAAATGCTCCAGATCGACATGCTGCTCGACCGCCGGCCCAAGGACCTGTCGGGCGGCCAGCGCCAGCGCGTCGCGATCGGCCGCGCCATCGTGCGGGAACCGCGGGTCTACCTGTTCGACGAGCCGCTCTCGAACCTCGACGCGGAGCTTCGGGTGGGGATGCGGGCGGAGATCTCGGGCCTGCACAAGCGGCTCGGCAACACGATGATCTACGTCACCCACGACCAGGTCGAGGCGATGACGATGGCCGACAAGATCGCCGTCCTGCGGCTCGGCGAGCTGGAACAGTTCGGCCGCCCGCTCGATCTGTTCAACGCGCCGCGGAACCTGTTCGTGGCGGGCTTCATCGGCAGCCCGAAGATGAACTTCCTCGCCGGGACCGTCCACGCCGCGGACCGGTCGCTGCTGGTGCTGCCCACGGGCGAGGAGGTGCCGCTGCCGCTCGACGGGTTCGGCCAGGCCGAGGGCGCGAAGGTGACGGTCGGCATCCGCCCCAACGACCTCAAGCCCGCCGAGACCGGGCCGCTGCACCTCGACGTGGTGTCGGTGGAACAGCTCGGCTCCGACAGCTACCTCTACGGCGCGCTCCGCGACGGCACCCGGCTGACCGTCCACAACCCCGGCCAGACCCGCGTGCGGGAAGGCGAACGGGTGCCGTTGACCTACGGCGACGCGGCGGTGCATCTGTTCGACACGGAAACCGGCCTGAGCCTGCGGGAGGAGATCGAGGCATGAGACAGACCTGGCGCTGGTTCGGCCCCGCCGACCGCATCTCGCTGCCCGAGATCCGGCAGACCGGCGCGGTCGGCATCGTCTCTGCGCTGCATCACGTCATGCCGGGCGAGGTCTGGAGCGTCGACGAGATCGCCGCGCGGCGCGAGATGATCGAGGCCGCGGGGCTGACCTGGGACGTGGTCGAGAGCCTGCCCGTCAGCGAGGCGGTCAAGACCCAGACCGGCGACTACCGCGCCCATTACGACGCCTACCGCGAGAGCCTCCGGAACCTGGCCGAGGCCGGGCCCGCGGTCATCTGCTACAACTTCATGCCGGTGCTGGACTGGACCCGCACCAGCCTGCGTCACCCCCTGCCCTCGGGCGGCACCGCGATGCGCTTCGACCTCGTCGATTTCGCCGTCTTCGACCTGCACCTGCTGGCCCGCCCCGGCGCGGCGGCGGACTACCCCGACGACCTGCGCGCGGCGGCGGAGGAACGGCTGTCGGGCATGGACGACAACGCCCGCGCGGCGCTCGTCGACAACATCGTCGCGGGCCTGCCGGGCGCCAACGACAACTGGAGCCTCGACGAGGTCCGCTCCCTGCTCGCCACCTACGACGGCATCGACGCGGAGCGCCTGCGCGGCCACCTCGTCGATTTCCTGGGCGAGGTCGTGCCAGAGGCCGAACGGCTCGGCCTGCGGCTCTGCGCCCATCCCGACGACCCGCCCTACGACATCCTCGGCCTGCCCCGGATCCTGTCGGTGGCAGAGGATTACGAGGCCATCGTCGCGGCCGTCGACAGCCCCGCCAACGGGGTCACGATGTGCACCGGCTCGCTCGGCGTGCGGCCGGGGTTCGACCCGACGGATTTCGTCGGACGGCTCGGGCCGAAGATCCACTTCGCGCACCTGCGCAACACCCGCCGGGACGCGGGCGGCTTCGACGGGCCGGTGCCGGCCTTCGAGGAAAGCGAGCATCTCGACGGGGACACCGACATGGTCGCCGCGATCCGCGCCCTGATGCAGGAGGAGGCGCGGCGGCGCGCGGCGGGCCGGTCCGACGCCGAGATCCCGATGCGCCCGGACCACGGCCACGACCTGCTGGCCGACCTGGAGGCGAAGGCGCAGCCGGGCTACCCGCTGATCGGGCGGCTGCGCGGGCTGGCCGAACTGCGCGGGGTCATGGCGGGGCTCGCCGCCACGATCTGAGGTTGGCGCGGTCCGGGGCGGAGGCGGGCGCGGTTCGGGGGCATCGAGCCCCCTCGCCGCGCGGTGCCTCGCCGGCACGGGCCGAAGGGGGCCGCCTGCCCCCTTCGCAACCCCCGGGGAATATTTATAGGACAAAGACGGGTCAGCGCAGCGCCCAGGTCGCCGCGCCGACCACCGCGATCAGCACCGGCTGGTGGACGAGGTAGACCAGGAGCGAATGGCGGCCGGGAAAGCCGAGGTGTTGCAGCCATCCCGGCGTTGGCCGCGCGGCGAGGCTCTGCCAGAAAGCGGGGAACGCGCGGGCCAGCGCCATCCCGGCGAGGAAAGCCGCGATCCATGGGAACACCGGCTCGAAGTCGAGGCTCGGCGGCGGGCGTTCCGCGAAGCCGGTCCAGGCCAGCCGGCGGGTGTCGAAGGCGGGCGACGAGACGGCGCGCGGCAGCCAGAAGGCGCCAGCGGCGAGGACCGCGATCATCACCGCCGGCAGGCGCAGGAACGCGAGGCCGATCAGGCTCATCGCCGCGATGGCGTGCAGGATGCCGAAGTAGATGAAGGCCGAGGGCAGCCAGAGCCACGTCGCGGCCGAGATCGCCAGCGCCGCGCCGGCCACCATCGCCAGCCGCCGCCGGAACCCGCGCCAGCGGATGCCCCGGCCATGCGCCAGCACCAGGCTGAACCCCGCCATCGCGATGAAGCTCGACGCGATGGCGACGGCGAAGCCGCGCAGGGGCTGGCCCATCGCGGTGCCGGGGGCGAGCCAGCCGAACATCTCTAGGTCGAAGCAGAAGTGGTAGATCGCCATGCACACGAGCGCGAGGCTCCGCGCCGCGTCGAGCGCCGCGATGCGGCCGCCGCGGGCCGGGTCCGCCGCCGGGGCTGCTCTTGTCTCCGTCATGGCGCGGACCATATCAGGGGCAGCGGCCGCGGCAATCCACCGACGGGCCACCGGCCGCGTGCATCCGCCGCTGTCACCAGAGCGTCACCGAACGGTGATTTATCCCGACCATGGACGAGATCGCCCGCCGCACCGACCCGCTGATCGCCGAACGCGCCCCCTGGCTGTTCTCGGGCCGGCCCGGCACCGCCACCGCGCGGCGCTGTCTCGATCACGTCCTTCGCTACCGCGAGACGCTGGATCTCGGCCGCCGCTTCATCGACCTGCCCGGGCAGGAGATCATGGCCCGGCTCGGCGACATGATCGCCCGCGACACCCGCGTCACCGGGCTGCACCGCCTGCCCGCGACCGGCCCGGTCCTGATCGTCGCCAACCACCCGACCGGCATCGCCGACGGCGTCGTGCTGCACCACGCGCTGAAGGCGCGGCGGCCCGATCTCTACTTCCTCGCCAATGCCGACATCCTGCGCGTCCTGCCGCAGATGTCGGACGTCATCGCGCCGGTGGAATGGCGGCCGGAAAAGCGCTGCCACCGCAAGACACGCGAGACCATGGCCTACCTGCGCGAGGCCATCGGCGCGGGCCGGGCGGGCGTGATCTTTCCGTCCGGGCGGCTGGCGAAGCGGCGCGGGCTCAGGCTTTACGAGCGGCCGTGGATGAGCTCGGCGGCGATGATCGCGCGGCGCTTCGACGTGCCGGTGGTGCCGGTCCACATCCGCGCCCGCAACTCCGCGCTGTTCTACCTGTTCGACGCGATCCACCCGACGCTCCGCGACATCACCCTGTTCCACGAGACGCTGAACAAGGCGCGGCAGCCCTACCGGATCCGCGTCGGCCAGCCGATCGCGGGCGGCACCCTGCCCGCGAACCACGACGACGCGATCGAGGAGCTGCGCCACGCCACCCTGTCGCTCGCCCGCCACGAGGGCCCGGGCGTGTCGCTGGCGCTGGCGACCCGCCGCCCGGTGCTGCGGTTCTCGCGGACCTGAGGGCTGCACCGCCCCCGCCCGGCCGCCTGCGTCGCGGAGGTTTCACCGTCCCGACCCGAGGATTCCCCCGCCGCGCCACAATCCGGACGAAATGGCGCGGTTAGATCGCGGGCATGACCGATGGTTTCGAATATCGCGCCCGTGCGGGCAACCTGCCGCTCTCGATCGCGGCATTCGCGGGGCTGAGCCTGCTCGCGGCCGTCATCTGGACCGTGGCTCCGGCCTACGCGCTGATCCTCATGGTGCCGGCGCTCGGCATCGTGCTCTACCAGATCGTCGTTTCCCCGGTCTACGGCATCCGGGTGTCGAAGGACGGGTGGGAAGTTCTCGCGGACGATACGGACCACATGATCCCGGCCTCCGAGATCGCCCATGTCCGGTTCTCCGACAAGAAGGACCGCCCGCGCTGCACCATCGTGTTGAAGGACGGGACCGAGGTGTCGCTGCCCGACGCCGCGCTTCCGGCGGACCCGATGGCGCTGATCCGGCAGGCTTCCGCGAACGGCCTGAACATCCGCCAGGCCTGAGCATCCGGGACGAGGGATTGCGGCGGACACGCCGCGAAATCCCTTTGTGCCAAGGACTTGGGGCGATGTCTTCATTCGCTGCCGGGCGTCGACCACCCTCGCCGGGCACCTTCCACTTGAACCCTGAGCCGAGCCGGCCTCCGCACCCCTCGACAGGATGCACCCCGTGGCGGTTCCCACCGCCTCAGGGCGCGAGCGCCGCTTCCTCCACCACGCCCACGGCCGCCCCCGGCCGCATCGCGGGCCGTGGTCCGGGCGTTGGCCGCGCCGTCCCCGCCGGCCCCGAGGGCCGCGCCACCGGGCGGTCGCCGGGGACGCAGTAGGATTGCCGCAGCAGCCAGTGCCGCATCCCCTCGCGCTTGCGGGCGGAATGGAACGGGCCCCAGTCGGCGGCGACGCCCTCCATCCCCTCGGCCACCACGCCGTCGCGCGGCACGGTATGGCCCATGATCCTGAGCCCGCAGCGCAGGTTGGCCTCGCCATCGAGCAGCGCGCTGCCGGTGCCGACGGCGCAGCCGTAGCCGCGGGCGGTGGCCGGCGCGATCTGCACCAGACCGTACCAGAGGCCGCCGCCGCCGACGGCGCGTTCGTCATGGGTGCTTTCGTACCAGGCGAGGGTGGAGACGAGCCCGGCCCAGAACGCCGCCCGCTGCGGGGTGTCGGCGTCGCGGTAGGCCGGGCACCAGGCGCCGATGTCGCGCGGCACGACCTCGACCAGCGGCCGGCCCGGCCCGCGCAGGGCCGCCATCACCGCCGCCGACCACGACCCGGCGTCCGGCGCGCCGTCCCAGGCCATCGCGGGCATCGCCCAGGTGTCGCGCGGTTCGGGGCGGAGGCTCCGGTCCAGCCCAGGCGGCAGGATCGGGGCGAGCGTCATGTGCGCGGCCATCGCGGCCTCGCCAACGCCCCCCGCCCCGGCCGGGCCGCCGGTCGCGGGGCCAGTCGCGGGGCCGGTCTCGATGTCGGTCGCGGCGGCAGGCGCGGCGGCCGGCCTTGCGACCGGCACCACCTCGTCGGCCGCCGCGGGCAGCACGAACCAGAACGCCAGAAGCGCCCCGGCCATCCCTCGGGTCATGGCAGCTCTCCCACCGGGCGGACCGAACCAGTCTGCCAAGTCCGCCGGGGCGGGAGCAACCAAAAGTTGTGTGACAGGTCGGGCCGCCGCCCCCTTGGGCGGATCGGCCCCGGCCCGGAACGCGCGATCACGCGCGCCCGGCGGCAAATCCGGGCGTTTCCGCCCGGCGGCAAATCCGGGCGCTTACGCCCGGCAGTAGGTCTGGGCGCTGACCCAGGCGCGCATTTCCTCGCGCTTGGCCGCGGTCGCCATCGGCCCCCAGTCGGCCGCGATGCCGCCGCCGCCCGCCGCGATCACGCCGTCCCGGCGCACCGTGGTGGTCCAGATCCGCAGCGCGCAGCGCAGGTTCGCGGGCCCGTCCCGCAGCGCCGCCCCGTCCGCCGCCTGACAGCCGTAGTAGCGCGCCGTCGCGGGCGAGATCTGGGTCAGGCCGAACCACTGGCCGCCGCCGCCCACCGCGTCGGGGTTCCAGGTGCTCTCGTGCTGCGCCAGCGCGGACAGCAGCCCGGTCCAGAACGCCGCCCGCTCCTCGGTCGTGGCCCCGGCATAGCCCGGGCACCAGGTCGCGACATCGGCCGGCACCATCTCGGTCAGCGGCTGCGCCGGTCCCTCTTCCAGCATCTCCAGGCTTTCGGCGGTCCACACCGCACCATCGGGGCGGAAATCCCACCGGGTCACCGGCAGTTCGTCCGAGGCGCCGCCCGGCATCACGCAGCCCGAGAGGGCCAGAAACGCGCCCATCAGCGCGAACGAGAGCAGACGCATGCCGCTCCTCCTTGAGACTGTCTCTTTCCAGCCGCGGCCTTTGGCCCCGCGCGCGGGTCCGGGCAAGCCTCCCGCGCCCGCACCCGCGGAATCGGCCGATTTCCGCCTGCAATTGTTTCCAACCCCGCGATTGATGCAGGGGATCGTGGCTGGCATCCTGCCCCCCGACCGGACCGGAACGAGGCCCCCCATGCCCGCGCTTCTTGCCCTCGCCGCCATCGCCGGCGGCATCGTGTTCTGGATCCTGCGCGCCCGCGCCGCCAGCCACGCCGCCTCCGAACTCGCCGACATGGCCGGCGACGTGCTCGGCGCCGCCCGCCGCTTCGGCTTCCGGCGCAAGGCGAACACCCACCCGGTCGACGCCATCGACCAGGAAAGCCTCGCCCAGGGCGCGCTCTCGGTCGCCTTTCTCGATCTCGGCCCGCGCCAGACCGACGAGACCCGCGCCGCCCACCTGCGCGCACTGCAGAGCCATCTCGGCCTGACCCTGCAGGAGGCGGAGGAGATCCTCGTGCTCGGGCCGTGGTTCGTGAACGAATGCCGCGGCCCCGGCCCGGCGGTCACCCGGCTCGGCCGGCGGCTGATGAAGCTCGGCGGGGCGCAGGCGCTCGACCCCGCGTTGCAGGTGGTCAACGACGTCGCTGCCACCGGCCCCGGCCTCACCGACACGCAACGCGACGCGCTGCACGACCTCAAGGTGATCTTCCGCCGCTGACGTCGCGCCCCGGCGAAGCGCGACCACCGAACCGCCGACACGCCCGCGCCCCCCATCGGAACGCCCTGCCCGGCCCCCGCCCCCCGGCCGGTCCCGCCCCCCGCGTCCTTCCCCTCCCCGGCCCGTCCCCCTCCCCCGAACTGAACCCCCGGCCCGCGTCGCGCGACCCACGGGCGGAGACGACAGGAAACGACGACAGGACCGGGGAACCGACCATGCCCATTCTCGCCACCCTCGCCGCGATCGGCCTCACCGCGCTGTTCTGGGTCACGCGCGCCCGGCTGGCCGCCGACGCCATCTCGGATCTCGCGGATCTCTTCGGCCGGGGCCTCGGCGCGATCCGCCGCGCCCGGTTCCGCGCGCGGGCCGAAGTTCACCCGGTCGACGCGGTCGAGGATCCGGGGCTTGCCGCCGGCACCCTCGCCCATGCCTTTCTCGCCCTCGGCCCGGCCCTGACGGTCGAGGCCCGGATCGAGCATGTCCGCGCGATGCAGACCCATCTCGGCCTTCACCTTGGCGACGCCGAGGAGATCCTCGCGCTCGGCGACTGGTTCATCGGCGAATGCGGCGGCCCCGCTCCCGCCGTCGACCGCATCGCCCGGCGCCTGCGCCGCATCGGCGGACCCGAGGCGCTCGACCCCGCGCTCCGCATCGCCTCCGCCGTCGCCGCGCGCACCGGCGGGCTGACCGACGCGCAGCGCGACGCGCTCGCCCGCCTGCGCCGCGTGTTCGGCCGCTGAACCGCTGAACCGGGGGACACGGGCCGATGCCGACCTTCTACCTGACCAACAACGCGGACTACCGCGCCTTCACCACCGGCAACGACGTGGTCCATGCCTATGCCGGGTCCGACTACCTGTTCGGCAACCACGGCGACGACACCTTCTTCGCGGGCCGCGGCCACGACACCGTCATCGGCGGCTACGGCGCCGACACGGTCGAGGGCGGGCGCGGCAACGACCGCATCTGGGGCGGCAACCTCGACGGCACCGACACCGCGCCGAACCTCATTCGCGGCGGTCTCGGCGACGACGAGATCCATGCCGGGTTCTTCGGCGACACGATCTTCGGTGGCGACGGCGACGACAGCATCTTCGGCTTCTACAGCGCCGACTGGATCGACGCGGGCGACGGCGACAACTCCGTCGTTTCGGGCGACGGCAACGACACCGTCGTCGCGGGTGACGGCGCGGATTACATCGTCACCGGCGACGGGCGGGATTCCGTCGATGCCGGCGATGGCGACGACGGCGTCTACGGCGGCGACGGGAACGACACGATCCGGGGCGGCGGCGGCGACGACGGGCTCAACGGCGGCGACGGCAACGATTCCCTCCGCGGCGGCGACGGCCGCGACTGGATCGGCGGCGGCGCGGGCAACGACACCCTGCGCGGCGGCGACGGGGTCGACGAGATCTACGGCCACGACGGCAACGACTACATCGCCGGCGGCAGCGGCTCCTACAACGGCGACCGGGAAACGCTCGACGGCGGGATGGGCAACGACACCATCTTTGGCGGCTACGACAATACACTCATCCTCGGCGGATGGGGCGATGACAGCATCACCGACAAGGGCGCCAACGGTCTCGACGAGATCCACGCCGGGCTCGGAGACGACACGGTGCATGCCGGGTCCTGGACCAGCGTGTTCGGCGGCGACGGTGACGACGTGATCACCGGCACGCTGAACACCCGGATCGAGGCCGGCAACGGGAACGACACCGTCACCGTCTCGCAAGGGTCGGACCTGATCGACGGCGGCTACGGCGACGATCTCATCCGGGGCGGCGTACAGGGCGACAGGATCGTCACGGGCGAAGGCGCCGACACGGTAATCGCGGGCGGCGGCGACGACTACATCATGACCTTCAACATCTGGTCCGACACCTACAACCCGGGCAACCTGGTCCTGGCCGGTGACGGCGACGATTACGTCGACCTGCGCAGCTTCAGCCCGGACACCGTCCATGGCGGCGACGGCGACGACGAGATCGTGCCGTTCCAAGGCCGCGGCGCGGACGGGCGGCACATCTTCGGCAACGCGGGCGACGACTTCATCGGCGGCACCGATCACGACGAGTTCCTGTCCGGCGGGCCCGGCAACGACGAGATCGACAGCGGCGGCGGCCGCGACACGATCCTCGGGGACGCGGGCAACGACCGGCTGGTGACGAGATACGACGATGCCGACGGCACCGAGGACATCTTCGTGTTCGACTTCTCCGTCACCGACGACGTCGGCATCGACGTGATCGAGGGCTTCAGCACGCAGCAGGACTGGGTCGTGTTCCGCAACGACGACGGCGACAGCTTCGACGTCACCACGACCTTCGTCGACGGCCACGTCATGCTCACCGTCGACGGCTACGGCGGCACGATCCTGATCGAGGACGCCGCCGCCGGTTGGGGCCCGTGGAACATCGGCGACTACGTCTGACGCCGCGCCCGCCACTTGCCCGCCCCGCCAGCCTGACCTAAACGCTTCCGTCGTAACCGGCGGAGGCTGACCCATGCTCGACCTGACCTACGAGACCCCGAAACCCAAGGTGATCCAGGGCGCCAAGCACGACTGGGAACTGGTCATCGGGATGGAGGTCCACGCCCAGGTCTCGTCGAAGTCCAAGCTCTTCTCCGGCGCCTCCACGAAATTCGGCGCCGAGCCCAATTCCAACGTCGCCTTCGTCGACGCGGGCATGCCCGGCATGCTGCCGGTCATCAACGAGTTCTGCGTGGCGCAGGCGGTCCGCACCGGGCTCGGGCTCAAGGCCGAGATCCACCTGAACTCGGCCTTCGACCGCAAGAACTACTTCTACCCCGACCTGCCGCAGGGCTACCAGATCTCGCAACTCTACCACCCCATCGTCGGCGAGGGCGAGGTGCTGGTCGAGATGGGCGACGGCCGCGCCCGCCTCGTCCGGATCGAGCGCATCCATCTCGAACAGGACGCCGGCAAGTCGATCCACGACATGGACCCGGCGCTCAGCTTCGTCGACCTCAACCGCACCGGCGTCGCGCTGATGGAGATCGTCTCCCGCCCCGACATCCGCGGGCCCGAGGAGGCCGCCGCTTACCTCGCCAAGCTCCGGCAGATCATGCTCTACCTCGGCACCTGCGACGGCAACATGCAGAACGGCAACCTGCGCGCCGACGTGAACGTGTCGGTCTGCCGCCCCGGCGCCTACGAGATGTACCAGGAGACGCAGGATTTCTCCCATCTCGGCACCCGGTGCGAGATCAAGAACATGAACTCCATGCGCTTCATCCAGGCCGCGATCGACTTCGAGGCCCGGCGCCAGATCGGCATCCTGGAGGCCGGCGGCAGCATCGAGCAGGAAACCCGGCTCTACGACCCGGACCGGAACGAGACCCGCTCCATGCGCTCGAAGGAAGAGGCGCACGACTACCGCTACTTCCCCGATCCCGACCTCCTGCCGCTGGAGATCGAGCAGGCCTGGGTCGACGACATCGCCGCCCATCTGCCGGAACTGCCGGACGCCAAGAAGGCCCGCTTCATGGGCGATTTCGGCCTGTCCGACTACGACGCCAGCGTGCTGACCGCCGACCTCGCCTCCGCGCATTTCTTCGAAAGCGCCGCGCTCGCCTCGGGCGAGGGCAAGCTCGCGGCGAACTGGATCATCAACGAACTGTTCGGCCGGCTGAAGAAGGACGAGCGCGGGATCGAGGACAGCCCGATCTCCCCCGACCGGATCGCGCAGATCGTGAAACTGATCCGGTCCGACACGATATCGGGCAAGATCGCCAAGGACGTGTTCGAAAAGTCCTACACCCAGGACCGCGACCCGGACCAGATCGTGGAGGCCGAGGGGCTGAAGCAGGTCACCGACACCGGCGAAATCGAGGCCGCCGTGGACGAGATCATCGCCGCCAACCCCGACCAGGTGGAAAAGGCCAAGGCCAACCCCAAGCTCGCCGGCTGGTTCGTCGGCCAGGTGATGAAGGCGACCGGTGGCAAGGCCAATCCGAAGGCGGTGAACGAGATCGTGACGGCGAAGCTCGGGCTCTGATCCCGTGCCCCGCCGGCGCGACGAACTGACGGTTCACAACGAGCGGCTCAAGCTGCTCGCGACCAGCCTCAACGCGCTCGGGATCGGCCTCGTGGGTTTCGCGCTCCTCCGCGTCGCGGTCGAAGACATGGCAATGCTCGGCATTTCGACCCTGTGGTGGTCGCTCGTCGCCTTTGCATTGCACGTCGCGGCACACTACATTCTGGGCATGCTGGAAAAGGAGGTCGACGATGACCGCCTATGAATTCTGGATGCCACTCGCGCTGCTGATCGTCTGCGGCGGCGGCGGCATCCTGTTCGCGAACTGGTCCGCCCGTCGCCTGCACAAACGCGACAGCGACCACCATCCCGCCGAGTAGGTCCGCCCCACCCCGAAACGAAAAACGGGCCCCGCAGGGCCCGCTTCCCGATCCCCCCGGATGAGGGCGTCAGAACCGGAACGTCGCCCGGAGTGCGCCCGAGACCTGGTGCAGGTCGCCGCCGAGACCGCCGAACTCGACCGCGGTGTCGAGGCTGATGCCGCCGTCCAGCTCCATCGTCCCGCCAAGCTCGATCCGGCCGGTCCAGCCGTCGTCCACCAGCAGGTCCGACACCAGCGCGGTGTCCGCGTCGGTGTGCAGGTAGTCGGCGTAGATGCCCGCGAAGTAGCTGCCGCCCGCGAACCCGCGGGTGTAGCGCGCGCCCAGCGACAGCTCGCCGAATTCCACCGTCTCGCCAGTGCCGGCCAGCACGCCGCCGGTGCCCTCGACCTCCTCGCGCCCGATGGCCAGCCCGATGCTCGGCGTGATCGTCGCGCCGGCGAAGGCGAAGTCGTAGCCGCCCGACAGGGTCAGCGCGTAAAGCTCGGTCTCGCCCTCGCCCGCGCCTCCGTCCTGGTCGAAGTCGCCGCGCCCGTAGACCAGCGTCGCCTCGCCCGAGATCGGCCCGTTACGGTAGCCGACGTAGGGCTGCAGGAACACCAGCGTCCCGTCCTGGCTGACCGCGCCGACGGAGCTTGAGATGTCCTGCGCGCCGATCGACAGGCCCGCGATGACGCCGGGCGCAACCTCGGCATCGGCACCGATCTGGAGCCCCGCGCCGCGGTAGCTGCGGTCGGCGGCATCGTCGGACGCGTGGAAACCGGTCACCTCGACCCAGGTATAGAGGTTGCCCATCATCCCCGGCATCCCGCTGCTGGAGACCGAGACGAAGGGCGCGCTGCCGCTCTCGGTGCGCACGAAGGACAGCATCGCATCGCGCGTGGCAAAGCTGCGGTTCGCCTGCCCCCGGATGATCCCGCGGGTGTCGACCACGACAAGGCGCGACGCCTGCAGGCTCGCTGCCGCCGCATCGGCGATGGCGGGCGTGGGGGCGGATACGCCGAACAGAAGTTCGAAGACCAGCTCGTAGTTCGTCCACGACGCGAAGGTGTTCCACGGAACGGTCGTCCAGCTTCCGGTGTCCCCGGCGTTGTACTGGTAGGCAAATTCACCGTCTGGGTAAATGTCGGTGGTGGGGTTCTGAACGCCCGCGAAAAAGAGGGTGTCGACACCCGAGGTCCCCTGGAAGATCGCGATGTAGTCGCCCGCCGGCAGCGCGGTACCCGGGAGGGTGGTGGTGAGGTCGGTATAACCGCTCGCGCCCGCCGTGGTGCCGGTACCCGTGAACAGCGGCGCGCCCGTCGCAACATGACTGACGGGATCCCAGGCCATGACGGCGATCTCGTAATCCATTGCGGAGCCACGGTCATCCAGCCGGAACCTCAGGCTGTTCAGGCTGCTCGGCGCATTCAGGCGGAAGGATTGTCCGAACGCCTGGTTCGGCCCCGCGCAGCAGACGGAGTTGTTCTCGTCCGCGAAGGTGGAGATCGATTGCGCCGCGGCCGGAAGGCCCGCGCCGAGACCCGCGACAAGCGCCGCGACGGATACTGCTCGTTTCATGGATTTGCCCCTCGTTAAGATTTGTTAACGACTTGTAGAAGCCGGATTGGAGCAACTCACAGGCGAAACCTTGCCGAAATTCGGCTTCCAGCGGGCCTGTCACATCCGGGCCACATGTAGTGCCGGGCATCGACACACGCTCTAATTGTAGCGGAATTTCTGGATGTTACCGTAAGAGCTTCGAAAGGTGACGTGCGCGGCAATCACCGTGATTGGCTGCCCGCCCCGACAGGCCATGAGAATATCGCTTGACACCCGCCGCCCGCAGTCACCCCGCCCCCCTTTCGGCGGCCCTGCATCGTCCCGGCAGCGGCCTCCGGACCGGGCCCGCGACCGAAGGCTCCGGCGCACCGGCTGGCCGGAACCGGGGAAACCGCCACCGCCCGGAAATTCAGCAATCGGTTCCAGCACGGCGGCGCCCGTCCGGGGCGATGCGCGTCGCGGCACCGGGCCGGGATGCACGCGGCCTCCGCGCGCCGGTCCGGCCGCCGGGGCGAAACCTTAACAGTCCGCCGCCAGCCTGCAAAAATCTACCCGGTTTCTACCTGCTTTCTATCTGCCTTCTACCCGCGTTCTACCCCCGTTAACCCTGCCCCCGCGGCGGCCCGCCGACGGGGTGGGACGCGGCCCCTTTCCCCTTCACCTCGCCCCCGAAACCCCGTATCACTCCCCCGCCAGAGGAGAGGTCAGTTCGATGGAGCGCTACGAGTACAAGGTCGTCCCGGCCCCGGAAAAGGGATTGAAGGCCAAGGGCTTGAAGGCTCCCGCCGACCGGTTCGCCTACGCGATCGAGACCGCGATGAACGAGCTTGGCGCCGATGGCTGGGAATACTGGCGGGCGGAGACGCTGCCCTCGGTCGAACGCTCCGGCCTGACCGGGTCGAAGGTCACCGAACGCCACCTTCTGGTGTTCCGCCGCAAGCACGTCGAACCCACCCGCCCCGACCGCCCCGTCGAGCGCCCGGTGATGCCCGAGACTCGGCCCGCGCCGGTGGTGCAAGAGCCCGAACTCAAAGAGAAAACACCGGTCTTCACCCGCCGGCTGGAGCTTGCCCGCGAACACCGCCAAGCGGTCATTCACCGCGACGGCGACGCCTCTCCCACCCCGCATATCCGCCCGGTCGAGGACGACTAGGCGGCCTCGATCTCCAGCGCGAGGGCGTGGATCTCTTGCAGCAGGTCCTTCCCGAGCGCATCGTGAACGGCGCGGTGCCGCGCGATCCGCGACAGCCCGCCGAAGGCCTCGGCGGCGATCCGCACGCGGAAATGGCTCTCGCCCCCTTCCATGTAACCCGCGTGGCCCCTATGTGCCTCGCTCTCATCGACAATTTCCAGGCGCGCCGGCGCGAACGCCGCTTCCAGCCTGGCCTGCATCTCGGTCGTCTTCGACACGGTTTTTCGCCCTACCCTCTTCACCTTGGCGCGTGAAACCCTAAACTGGCGCTTCCGAGTCGAGAAGGTGGTCCCATGCCGAACGAAGACCCTTTCAACTTCGATCTCCGCGTTTCGACGGACAAGAAGAAGCGCCGCACCGGCCGCCGCGGCATGTCGGGCGCCTTCGAGACGTCTCAGCGGGTCTGCGAGCACGACGGCTGCGAGGAACCCGGCCAGTACCGCGCGCCCAAGTCCCCCGACCGGACCGACGACTACTACTGGTTCTGCCGCGACCACGTCCGCGAATACAACCTGAAGTGGAATTTCTTCGAGGGCACGACCGAGGCCGAGATGGAGGCGCAGCTCGACCGCGACCGCGTCTGGGACCGGCCGACGAAGCCGTTCAAGCAATCTGCCGAGGAACGCGCCTGGGCCCGCCTCGGCATCGAGGACCCGCACCAGGTGCTCGGCCAGAACGCCACCCGCAACCCCGGCAAGCAGGTCACCGGCAACCGGAAACTGCCGCCGACGGAGCGGCGGGCGATCGACATCCTGGACGCCAAGGACAGCTGGACGAAGACCGAAATCCGCAAGTCCTACAAGGCGTTGATCAAGGTTCTTCACCCGGACCTGAACGGCGGCGACCGCTCGGACGAAGAACGCCTGCAGGAGGTCGTCTGGGCCTGGGACCAGATCAAGGAGAGCCGGAACTTCCGGGATTGAGTTGCTCCGGGGTCCCGAGCCGGACCGCTGTCGGGCCCGAGAAGTCGAGGATGATCGTCTCGGCTTCTTCGCTTTCGCCGACATCGTTGCTGGGGATCCGGAAGCCGAACGCGCAGTGCAACTGCACGTTGTTCCGGACCGCGTTCTCCTCTCCCGCCTTCAGGAAGTCGGTCGTGACCCAGGTCCAGAGGTCGGTCAGACTGCCCCTACGGCTGATCGTGTCACTGGCGAGTGCGAACGAGATATTCTGGCCGAAGGTCACGAACTCGGAGCGCCCCGTCTGAAGGGTCAGTTCGCTCTGGCGGCGAAACTCGACCCGGATTGCCTTGTCGGCCACCTCCGCCGTACAGGGCATCGACTGCTGGACGACTACCCTTCGATTGCCGGTGTTCACCGCGTAGACGCTGAGGCTGACGTTCTCGACGTAAGCGTGATCGACCTCGACCCGGGTGATGGGAACGGCAAGCTGAAGCGCTGCCGAGATCTGGGCAGAAAATATCGTGAGCGCAGCGATGACAAGGCCGAGAACCGGGATGCTTACCGTCATGTATCGACGCCAGCGCGATTGCTCGGCACCGCAGTGGCGACAGCGGAGCGCCTCCGGCAGGATCCGGCTGTAACAGCTCGTACAGCGCCTGTCGGCCTGGTCGGCGCCGCAGTGCTTGCAGAGGTCGACATCGTCGGCGATGAAACCGCCGCAGGCTGAGCAACGCTTCACGTTGCTGACACCGACCACGGTCCTTGAATAGGGCTTGGTCATGGTAAATTGTCTTCAGATCAAACGTGGCGGGAAGTGTATCAGGAACCGCCAGTTGCGGAAAGCGCGGGGCCGTCAGGACGAGGTGACGCACTTGGCGAAGGCACCGGCTCAGGCCGGACCTCTCTCAACCGCGCCAGAACGCCCCGGTGAAGATCACGAAGACCACGACCAGCTCCAGCCGGCCGACGAGCATGGCGGCGATCAGGATCCATTTCGCGGCGTCGTTCAGGGACGCGAAGTTGCCCGCGGGGCCGATGTACTGGCCGAGCCCCGGGCCGATGTTCGCGAGCGCCGCCGCCGCGCCCGAGACGGAGGTGGTGAAGTCCAGCCCGGTCAGCCCGAGCAGCACCGCCGTCACGCCGAGGGTGACGAAGAACAGGACGAAGAACGCCATCACCGCGTTCATCGCGTCGAGCGGGACCGGGCGGCCGTCGTAGCGCGGCTCGAACACGCCGTGGGGGGCGTAGAGCCGCCGCACCTGGGTCGAGATCGACGCGAACAGGAGCTGGTAGCGGAAGATCTTGATCGAGCAGGAGGTCGACCCGGCGCAACCGCCGATCAGGCCGATGAAGAAGAACAGCACCACCGGGACCGGGCCCCAGAGCTGGTAGTCGACCGACGAGAACCCGGTGCCCGAGATGATCGAGGTGACGTTGAAGATGCCCTCGCGGAACCCGTGTTCCCAGTGGTCGCCGTTGGCGACGACGCGATAGACCGTGAGGAACAGCGTCAGCGCCAGGATGATCCCGATATAGACCCGGATCTGGGTGTCGCGCAGGATCGGGCGCGCGGTTCCGGCGACGAGCTGGACGTAGCGCACGAAGGGCAGGCTCGCGGCGATCATGAACACCGCCGCAACGTATTCCATCGGCCCCTGAAAGGTTCCGAAACTCGCGTCGTGGCTGGAAAATCCGCCGGTCGACATGGTAGTGAGCGCGTGGAAGATCGCGTCATAGGCGGTCATGCCGAGGGCCGCGTAGCACAGGCCGCAGGCGACGGTCAGCGCGACGTAGATGACGGAGATCCGGCTCGCGATCTCGGCGGCGCGGGGCAGGATCTTGCCCATAGTGTCGAACGCCTCGGACCGGAAGATCTGCATCCCGCCGACGCGGAGCTCGGGCAAAAACACCATCGCGACGACGACGATCCCGATGCCCCCGTACCATTGCAGCAACGCGCGCCAGAGGTTCAGCCCGGCGGGAAAATCGTCGAGCCTGAGCCCCCCGATCGGGTCGTCGCCGCCGAACACGGTGGACCCCGTGGTGGTCATGCCCGACATCGCCTCGAAGAAGCTGTCGACCACCCGGGCCTCGGTCGCGCCGAACATGAACGGCAGCGCCCCGAACAGCGGCAGGACGACCCAGACGCCGGTCGTCATCAGGAAGGTTTCCTGCAAGGTCAGGCCCTGCCGCCGCGACGACGCGCAGGCCAGGACCGCGAAGCCGCCGCAGGCGACGGTGATCAGCGCGCTTTCGGCGAAGGCGGGCCAGTGGCCGTTTCCCTCCGCGAGGTCGGCGGCCATCGGCACGGCCATCGACAGCCCGAGGGCCAGGACCAGAAGGCCGAAGACATAGCCCACGATGCGCAGATCGAACATGGGCGGGAGCGTTGGCCCCTGCCCGTCCGCGTGTCAAGCGGTCCGGCCCCGGCGGATCAGCCGGTGTGGTAGAGCGACGCGAACAGCCGCGGGTCGAGGCTTTCGGCGTCGAAGGTCTCGCCCTCGGTCAGCACGCTGACGGCGTCGTGGGAATGCAGGCTTTCCTGGTGGCTCGCGACGATGCGGAAATCGCCGATGCGCGGATCGGCCTGCAACTCGTGCGCGAACAGCCGCGCCGCGTCCTCGACGAAGATCGGGTTGGCCGCGTTCAGTTCCGCGAAGGCCTGCTCGTCCTCGCGCTTGACCATGACCTGCGTCTCGGTCGGCACCGCGCGGCGGGCGAGGTCGATCAGGTCCTCGAACCACAGGCAGCCGCAGTCGCGGTTCAGCTCCACCGAGATCCGCGCGACGGAGCGCTGCGAATGCGGGGTGGCAAGCTGGCCGCGGGTGTTGCGCGCGTGTTCGGACAGCTCCAGCGAGCACGGGCAGGTCGAGGAATAGACGAAGTCGAGGTGCAGGATCTTGCGCCGCACGCCCGCCCGCTCGATCAGTTCCAGCGCGATGTCGTAATACTGGAAACCGGACAGGCCCGACCGCAGCGACCCGACCTTCATCGGGAAGGAGATCCGCATCTGGATGCGTGCGTCGATCGATTCCAGGTCGGACTTGTAGTCGTCGAGCGCAGCCTCGATCACCTCGAAGCTGAAGGTCTTTTCCGCGTGGGCATAGAAGGACCGCATGATGCGGCTCATGTTGATGCCCTTCTTGGTGCCTTCGAGGCTGACCGTGCCGGTGACGGAGGTTTCCAGCGTCAGGTCGCCGTTATCGCGGGTATGGAAGCGGATCGGCAGCCGGAAGTTCGAGATGCCGACATGCTGGATCTGACGCTTCGCCCCGCGGATCAGCGAAGCGGGGCCGTTCTGGAGATCCGGCAGGGTCGCGCGGTAGGCCTCGTCGGCGGTGAAATCCTCGGGGTAGGCCCGGCTCAGCGCCGACTGGCCGCGAAGCGCGGCCGCGATGGCGGGGTCGAGCCCGGCAAGCCCGCCGGTACCGTTGCGCGCGGCGTAGTCCTTCAGCACCGACAGCGCCTGTTCGACCTCGTCGCGGCTCGGCTCGCTCACATGCAGGTTCATCTCACCCCTCCTTGCCGTCCGGGGGCCACATATGGCGTGTCCGGCCCCGATTTCAAAGCGCCGATGCGCTCACCTGCCCGAGTATACGCGCACGAAGCGCGACAGGATCATTCCCGGCACGTCGACTTTCTCGGCCAGCGCGGCATCGGTCAGCGCCCCGGCCTCGTGCGGGGCGAAGTAGCCGCGGTCGCGGTAGATCGCGATCCGGGTAGCGAAGCTTTCGCCGTCGGCCTCGGGGTGGAACTGGGTCGCGTAGACGTTGGACCCCGCGCGGATCATCTGGAACGGGCACGGGATCGAGGCGACGAGGTGGACCGCGCCCTGCGGCAGGTGCTGCACCGCCTCCTTGTGGCCGACGAGCGCGCGGAAGTCGCGCGGCAGGTCGCGCAGGAGCGGGTCGGCGTGGCCGTCGTCGGTGATGGTGCAGTCGACCCCGCCGATGGGCTCGCCATAGCGCGCCTTCGACACCTCGCCGCCGAGCGCGACGGCGAGAATGCCGAGCCCGTAGCAGCAGCCGAGGTAGGGCATGTCGCGGGCGAGGATCTCGGGCATGAGCGACAGGCAGTCGGCCTCGATCCGGGCCTCCAGCGGGTCCTTGCTGTCGGGCGGGTCGGACACGCATCCGGGGCCGCCGCCGACGATGACGCCGGCGTAGTCGTCGAGCGACAGCGCGGGCAGTGGTGCCTGGTCGAGCCGGACGCGCCGCGTCCCCTCCTCCGTCAGTCCGCCGCGCTTGAGGAAGGACGCGAATTCCTCCTCCGCCGCCGCGTCCTCGGGGCGCAGTTGCAGGACGAGGAAAGGCTTCATGCCGCCTGCCCCGCAGACAGCCGCTTTTCCATCCGCGCGCGCGGGATCAGGACGCCGTGGCGTTCGGCCAGTTCGCGCGACGCCACGCTCCAGCCGCGGCGGGCGAAGAAGCGTTCGGCGAGCGCGCTGGCGTCGACGGTCAGGCCGGACAGCCCCGCCGCCCGCGCCCGGCCCTCCAGCACGGCGTAAAGCGCATCGGCGGTGCCGCGCCGGCGTTCCGCGGGCAGGACGAAGGCAAGCTCCAGGTGGCCCGCGCCCATGTCCATCGACATGAAGCCGACCGCCGCGCCGTCCCGTTCCGCGACCACGCAATCGACCCGTTCGAGCTTTGCCTCCCACTCCGCGTCGTCAGGCGGCGCGGGCGACCATGCCCGCCGCTGGTCGGCGTCGTAGTGACCGGCCGCGCCCTCGTGGACGGCGCGGTGGTAGACCTGCCCGAGCACGGGCGCATCGCCCGCGGCGTAGGGCCGGATGGTGAGCCCGGACATCCCCGCCTCAGACCGCGTCGAGCGCCGAGAGGATGTCGTCGACAAGATCCGCCGGATCCTCCAGCCCGACCGACAGCCGCAGCAGCCCCGGCCCGATCCCGAGCGCGTCGCGCTGGTCCTCGGACAGCCGCTGGTGCGTCGTCGTCGCGGGGTGCGTGACGATGGACTTCGCGTCGCCGAGGTTGTTGGAGATCGTGACCACGCTCAACGCGTTCAGCGCCTTGAACGCCGCGGCCTTGCCGCCCTTCAGTTCGAAGGACAGGACCGTGCCGCCCGCCTCCATCTGCGCCATCGCGAGGTTGTTCTGCGGGTGGCTGGCGAGGCCGGGATAGATCACGCGGGCCAGCGCCGGGTGGCCTTCGAGCGCCCGTGCGATCGTCAGCGCGCCATCGGCCTGGGCGCGCACGCGCAGGTCCATCGTCTCCAGCGCCTTCAGCATGACCCAGGCGTTGAACGGGCTCATCGCGCCGCCGGTGTGCTTGAGGTAGGGCTCCACCGTCTTGCGGATGAATTGCTCGGTCCCGAGGATCACGCCGCCGAGACACCGCCCCTGCCCGTCGATGTGCTTGGTGGCGGAATAGACCACCACGTCGGCGCCGAGATCGAGCGTGCGTTGCAGGACCGGGGTGGCGAAGACGTTGTCGGCGATCACGATGGCGCCGACCGCGTGGGCGAGCTTCGACACCGCCGCGACGTCGATGATCTCCAGCGTCGGGTTCGACATGGATTCGAAGAACACCGCCCTGGTGTCGGGCCGGATCGCGGCCTCCCACTGGGCGGGATCGGTGCCGTCGACGAAGGTGACCTCCACGCCGTAGCGGGTCAGCACGTCTTCGAGGATGTAGAGGCACGATCCGAACAGCGCGCGGGACGAGACCACGTGGTCGCCCGCGCGCAGGAGCGAGGTCAGCGCGCCGTTGACCGCGGCCATGCCGGAGGCCGTGGCGAAGGCGGCCTCCGCGCCTTCCAGCGCGGCGATGCGGTCCTCGAACATCGCGACGGTGGGGTTGCCGTAGCGGGCATAGATGAACTCGTCGGGGCCGCATTCCTGGAACCGCGCCTCGGCGTCCTCGGCGGTGTCGTAGACGAAGCCCTGGGTCAGGTAGAGCGCTTCGGACACCTCGCCGTACTGGCTGCGGCGGGTGCCGGAATGGACGGCACGGGTGCGGGGGCGGAGCGCGTCGGCGCGGGTCAGATCTTTCATCGCCTATTCCAATCAGGGGGCCCGAAACGAAAAACGCGCCGGGCCGGACTTGGCCGGGGCGCGCGTCAGGCGGCGACACACCTTCGACCTCTTTAGCGGCTTGTTTAACGTGGCCCGCAATCCGGTAACAAATCGCCACGCCGCAGGCGATAATCCCGTTCGCCTCCGGGTTCAAGGGATTTCGGCCGCTGTCACCCGGCCGTCATGCCGCTGTCATCCGTGTTTCGCATGCACGTCACCCAGATGTCGCCGAAACCGCCTATCCACAAGCAAGGTGTTGTAGGTGACCAGGGGCAGATGGCGGTCATTGCGGTCAATGCGCCGGGACGGCGGATCGGGAACGCGGACCTGGTGAGGGCCGCCACGGACCGGCTCGCGCCCGGTGCCACCGTCGCGATCCTCGTCCACGGCTACCGCTCCTCCCCCTACGCAGCCCATGCCGACCCGCACCGCCGGGTGTTGAAGCCCGCGCGCGGGCGCACGCACTGGAAGGACGCGAGCTGGCCCCATTACCTGCATGTCGGGCGCGGCGGTCCCGAGCTTGCCATCGGCTTCGGCTGGCCGGCGCTCGGGCGGCTCGACCGCGCCGCCGAGCGCGCCTTCGCCGCCGGCGAGGCGATGGGCGCGATGATCGCCGGCATCGCCCGCGACCGGCCCGACCTGCGTCTCGACGTCGTCGCCCATTCCCTCGGCGCGCGGGTCGCGCTGACGGCGCTGGAGAGCCAGGCGCCGGGGGCGCTCGACACGCTCGTCCTGATGACCGGCGCGGAATACCGAGGCGCGGCGGAGCGCGCCGCCTTCTCGCCCGCAGGCCAGTCCGCGCGCATCCTCAACGTCACCAGCGGAGAGAACGCGCTGTTCGAGGGCCTGTTCCGCCTGTTCGCCCCCGGCCCGGATCTCCTGTCGCGGCAGATCTCCGCCGGGCTGTCGCGGCCGCATCCGGGCTGGATCGACCTCCGGATCGACGACCCTGCGCACCTCTCGGCGCTGCGCGGGCTCGGCCACCGGGTCGGTGCGCCGACGGGCCGGGTCTGCCACTGGTCGGCCTACCTGCGGCCCGGGCTGTTCCCGCTCTACCGGGAACTTTTCGGTCCCGACGGCGCTCGCGCCTTCGCGCGCCTGCGCGCCGCCCTGCCCGCCCGCGACGCCGCCCCGGCACGGGCGTTTCCGGCCCTCCGGGGCGGATCAGGTGTCGGCCTGCGCGCCTGAACCTGCTGCCGAGCGCCGGAAATTCCCCTCAGGCAACGTCTTTTTTTTGGGCCCGGGACTGCCTATCGTGACAACCAACCAAGACGACGGGGAAAAGAATGACTTCGAACGCCCTGAGCGGCATCGCCTTCGCGGCGCTTCTGGCCGTCATCATGCTTGCCGCCTTCGGCGGATTCGCGGGTCTCTGAGATGGCGCAGCGCTACGGCGGCGAACACAGCCCGCAGGGCCGCCGCGATCCCGAAGCCCCGCGCGCGGCGGTAACGCCGCCGCGGCCGCCGGAACTGAGCTTCCGCGGCCGGTCCCCGGCTCGCCACGCGGCCAAGATCAACCTGCTGTTCGCGGTCGCGGGCCTGTCGGTGATCCCCGCCTTCTTCCAGTCGATCACGGGCCTCGCCACCGACCTCGTCGGCGCGGCCTTCCTGTTCCTCGCCGCCTGGCTGACCCGCGACGGGGTGCGGGCCGAGGACGCCTACAACGAACGCAAGGTCGCCCGCCGCCCGGCGATCCCGCGCAAGATCTTCGGCTCCGTCGCCACCGGCCTCGGCGTCGCGGGCCTGGTCTTCGGCGGCAACTGGCAGGTCCTGCCCGCTGCGCTGGCCGGCATCGTCGCCGCCGCGCTCCACTTCGTCAGCTTCGGCCCCGACCCGATGCGCGACAAGGGGCTCGAAGGCATCGACATGGCCGAGACCGACCGCGTCGCCCGCAAGATCGAGGCCGCCGAGAGCCTATTGGCAGAGATGAAAGACGCGATCCTGCGCGCCCGCGACCGGGAACTGGAAACCCGCGTCGACAGCTTCGCCCACTCCGCCCGCGCCATGTTCCGCGCGGTGGAGGAGGACCCACGCGACCTGAGCCGCGCCCGGCGCTACATCGGCGTCTACCTGCAGGGTGCCCGCGACGCGACCGTGAAATTCGCCGACATCTACGCGCGCAACCGCGATACCGCGGCGCGCGAGGACTACGTCTCGCTGCTGACGGACCTGGAAAAGGGCTTCGCGGAGCGCACCAAGACCATGCTGCTCGAGGACCGCAGCGATCTCGACGTCGAGGTCGAGGTACTGCGCGAGCGGCTGCAGAGAGACATCGCTTTCATCGAGGAACGGGGCTGACACATGACCACTGAAATCCGCCAACAGGCCGAGGCGGCCGCAAAGCTCGTCGACGAGATCAACGCCGTCGTGCTGCCTGAGCCGTCGAACGCGCTGGTGCCGCTGTCCGAGGCCGAGCCGCCGACGGCCGAGGAAATCCGCAAGCGGATGTCGGAAATCGACATGACCGACACCAACTCGATCGTCAGCTTCGGCTCCTCCGCGCAGGAGGAACTTCAGACCATCAGCCAGGCGATGCTGGACGGGGTGAAGAACAAGGATGTCGGCCCGGCGGGCAACAGCCTGCGCGACATCGTCGGCACGATCCGCGGTTTTTCCGTCGACGAACTCGACCCGAACCGCAAGCGGTCGTGGTGGGAACGCCTGTTCGGCAAGGCCAAGCCGCTGCACGACTTCATGGCCAAGTACGAGGACGTGCAGGACCAGATCGACAAGATCACCGACGACCTTCTGAAGCACGAGCACACGCTGATGAAGGACATCAAGTCGCTCGACAAGCTCTACGAGAAGACGCTCGACTTCTACGACGAGCTCGCGCTCTACATCGCCGCCGGTGAGGAGAAGCTGAAGGAACTGGACGAGCAGACGATCCCGGCGAAGGAAGCCGAGGTCAACGCCGCCCCCGAGGACGACCAGGTCATCAAGGCGCAGGAACTGCGCGACCTCCGCGCCGCGCGCGACGACCTCGAACGCCGGGTCCACGACCTGAAGCTGACCCGCCAGGTCACGATGCAGTCCCTGCCCTCGATCCGGCTGGTGCAGGAAAACGACAAGAGCCTCGTGACCAAGATCAACTCCACGCTCGTGAACACCGTGCCGCTGTGGGAAACGCAGCTGGCCCAGGCGGTGACGATCCAGCGCTCGACCGAGGCCGCGAAGGCCGTCCGCGAGGCCACCGACCTGACCAACGAACTGCTCACCTCCAACGCGAAGAACCTGCGCGAATCCAACAAAATGGTGCGCGAGGAGATGGAGCGTGGCGTGTTCGACATCGAGGCCGTGAAGGCCGCCAACGCCGAGCTGATCGCCACGATCCAGGAAAGCCTGCAGATCGCCGACGAGGGCAAGGCCCGCCGCGCCGCCGCCGAGGAGGAGATGCAGAAGATGGAGCGCGAACTGCGCGACACGCTGGCCTCCGCCAAGGCCCGCGCGGACGGCGTCGGCTCCAACGTGGGCGAGTCGGTCGCCACCTGATCCGGTCCGGGTCCGCGCGCCGGCGACGCGCGCGGGCCCGGCCTGCGGCACCCTGTCCGCCCCCGGCGACGACTGCCCGATTTCCCGGCAGATCGCCCCTCATCTTCACCAGATTCCATGCACTTGCGCGGCAAACCTCGCACGGCCGCGGTTTCCCCGATCGGCGCTGGCTCTGCCCCGGCCGATTTGCTAGACGGGGCGCGGGGGGACCATGGAGTCTCGGCAATGACGCACCTGCACCAGCGTTGCGATGGCGCATGTCCGCGGGATGGGAGCCCCCGCCCCCGCCTTCCCCGTTTTCTCCGCGCCGCATCGGCCGCGCTGGCGCTCGCCGCGCTGTCTGCGTGCCAGATCGCGATGCCGGCGGCTGTGCCGTCCGAAAGCGCCGTCGTCGCCGCCGCGCCCGAACCCTCCGCCGAGAGCCGTGCCTTCGCCGCCTACTACGCCGGGGTCGAGCAGCGGCTGGTGGCGGACGGACTGCTGCGCACGGATGGCGGCGGGCCGGATACGCCGATCACGCGCCAGTCGCTCGCCGGCACCTTCGAACGAATCGCTCTGTTCGACGAGTACGCGCTGTCGGGCGGCCGTTTCGTCGCGCGCGAGACGCCGTCCGTCCTGCGCCGCTGGTCCGCCCCGGTGCGGATCGAGCCGCATTTCGGCGCCTCCGTCGACGCCGCCACGCGCGAGGCCGACACCGCCTTCCTCGCCGCCTATGCCCGCCGCCTGGCGCGGCTGACAGGGCACCCGGTCTCGACCGTGGGCGCGAACGGCAACTTCCACGTCCTCTACCTCAGCCGCGATGAACAGCTTCTCGCCGGGCCGCTCCTGGAACGGCTGGTGCCGGGCATCGGGCCCGAGACGGTGCGCGAGATCACCCACCTGCCGCGCTACACCTTCTGCTCGGTCTACGCCTTCTCGGAGCCCGACGCGCAATCGACCTACGTCACCGCCGTCGCCGTGATCCGGACCGAGCACCCGGACCTCCTGCGCCAGTCCTGCGTCCACGAGGAAATCGCCCAGGGCCTGGGCCTGCCGAACGACAGCCCGACCGCGCGGCCCTCGATCTTCAACGACGACGAGGAGTTTGCGCTCTTGACGCGGATGGACGAGATGCTGCTGCGGATGCTCTACGACAGCCGCCTGACCCCAGGCATGACCGCCGACGAGGCGCGGCCCGTGGTCCGGCGCATCGCCGACGAAATGCTCGGCGGCTCGACCTGACCCGAGGGGAAACCGGCCCCGTTTTTCCCGCCGCGAAACCGGGGCGACAACCCCGGAAAACGACTATATGATGCCCGTGCCGGCCCCTCCGGGCCATTGCCAAGCCGTTCATAACGCGGGGAAAAGACGACCCATGCCCATTTTCGATTTCCTGTCCGGTCAGTTCATCGACGTCATCGAATGGACCGACGACACCCGCGACACGATGGTCTGGCGGTTCGAACGGCAGGGCCACGAGATCAAGTACGGCGCCAAGCTGACGGTGCGCGAGGGGCAGACCGCGGTCTTCATCCACGAGGGCCAGCTCGCCGACGTGTTCACCCCCGGTCTCTACATGCTCGAGACCAACAACATGCCGATCATGACGTCGCTCCAGCACTGGGACCACGGCTTCAAGAGCCCGTTCAAGTCGGAGATCTACTTCGTCAACACCAACCGCTTCACCGACCTGAAGTGGGGCACGAAGAACCCGATCATGCTGCGCGACCCGGAATTCGGGCCGACCCGCATCCGCGCCTACGGCACCTACACCGTGAAGGTGAGCGACGCGGCGAAGTTCATGACCGAGATCGTGGGCACCGACGGCGAGTTCACCACCGACGAGGTGACCTTCCAGATCCGCAACATCATCGTGCAGGAATTCTCCCGCTCGATCGCCGGTTCGGGCATCCCGGTGCTCGACATGGCGGCGAACACGGGCGACGTCGGCAAGCTGGTCGCGAACGCGATCTCGGACACGATCTCGCAATACGGGCTGACCCTGCCCGAGCTCTACATCGAGAACATCTCGCTGCCGCCGGAGGTCGAGAAGGCGCTGGACACCCGCACCTCGCGCGGGATCACCGGCAACCTCGACGAGCACCTGAAGTACAAGGCCGCCGAGGCGCTGGCGCAACAGGGCGGCGCGGCCGGCAACGCGATGGGCATGGGCATGGGCGCGGGCCTGGGCATGCAGATGGGCGGCATGATGGGAGGGCCCTGGGGCGCCGCGACGCAGCCGCAGGCCGCGCCCGCCGCCGTCCCCCCGCCGCCTCCGGTCGAACACGTCTGGCACATTGCCGAGAACGGCCAGACCAAGGGCCCGTTCTCCAAGGCCGATCTCGGCCGCATGACCGGCTCGGGCGAGCTGACCCGCGAGACGCTGGTCTGGACCCAGGGCCAGGACGGCTGGATGAAGGCCGAGGACGTGTCCGAACTCGCGCAGCTCTTCACGGTGATGCCACCGCCCCCTCCGCCGCCGCCGCCGGCGGGCTGAGGACGACGGCCGCGTGAGGGATCCGGGACAGGTCCTTTCCACATCGCTCCAGGACGACAGGGAACGGCCCGCCCCGGCGGCGGGCCGCGCCGTGGGCGCGCGGGGCCAGTCCCGCGACGCGGCGGTGGAGCTTCTGCGCTACCTCGGCGCGGTCGGCATCGTCTGGTTCCACCTCGGCGGCCCGATGGCCTGGATCGGTCACGCCGCACTCGAGATGTTCATCCTCCTGTCGGTCTACTACACGCTGGAGCGCACCGCCGCCGACCCGGACGGCCCCGCGGCGTGGCGGCGGCTCCGGGTGCTGCGGCTCTGGGTGTTCTGGTCGGCGGTCTACGGTCTTCTGAAATTCGCGCAGGCGCACCTGGAGAACCGGCCGCTCGGGTCCGAGTTCGAATGGTGGATGATCCTGACCGGCTGGTCCCTGCCGTTGTGGTTCCTGCCGTTCATCTACGTGATGAACGGGCTCGGCTGGACCTACCTGCGCCACGTCCCCGCACCGCCGGCCTGGCTGGAAGGCATCGGCCTCGCCGCCTGCTCGCTCCTGTGCCTCCACCTTCTCGGGCTCGGCATCGGGGTGCCCGCCGACCAGTGGGCGCTCGGCGCGGCGGCGGTGTTCGCGGCGGTCGCCGTGTTCCGCGCCGCGAGCGGCGGGGGATACGTCGCGCTGGCGATCTGGCTTGCCGCCATCGCCGCCGCCGTCGCCGCGGGCCGCGCGCCGGGCGGCGAGCTACTGCTGGTGTCGGTGCCGGTCGCGGCCTTCGTGCTGTTGGTCCCGCACCGCTTCGACTCGGCGCTCGCCGTGCGGCTCGGGATGCTGTCGCTCGCGGTCTACATCCTGCATTCGGGCGTCGCCGCGGCGCTCGGCGTCCTTCTGCCGGGCTTCGACGGCGTGCCCGCGATCGCCGCGGTGGTGGCGCTGTCGACCCTGCTCGGCCTCGTCCTGCGGCGCATCCCGGTGATCCGGCACTTCATCTGACCGCGGGCGCGACGGAATACGCGCGCCCGGACGTGTGCAGGACGAACACCGCGCCGCAACGACGGACAAGGATGGACGCAGGATGACGACGAAGACGGGATATTCCACGGTGCAGATCGCCCTGCACTGGCTGGTGGCGGCGCTGATCGCGGCCGCGTGGTTCACGAGCGATGGCATGGGCCATGTTCTGAGGCAGGTCGAGGACGGCGCCGATCCCGGCGGCCCCTATGCCCATGTCCTGATCGGGATCGCGGTCCTGGTCCTCGTGCTGGCGCGCCTTGCCGCCCGCGTGACCTCGGGCGCCCCCGCCCCCGCCGCCGCGCGCGGCAGCCTCCCGCATCTCGCCGCGGTCTGGGGTCACCGCCTGCTCTACGTCCTGATGCTGGCGGTGCCCGCGCTCGGGATCGCGACGTTCTTCGGCGGCATCCACGATGCGGGCGACCTGCACGAGACGCTCGCGAACCTCCTGATGCTGGTCGTTCTCGGCCACGCGGCCGCCGGAATCTTTCACCAGTGGGTGCTGAAGGACGGGACGCTCACCCGGATGGTCCGGCCCGGGGCGTGAAACCCGGTCAGGCCGTGGCCGAAACCCGGTAGGCGGCCCGCGCCGCGGTCCAGTCCCGCTGGTCCCCGAGCGGCGCGACGCCGTCGATCCGCGCGTAGTCCGACACCGGCAGCCAGCGCGGCATGGTCCGCGCAAGCACCGCGTCGCCCGAGAGATACATCTCGCCCAGGTCGATCTCGCGCGCGACGGTGGTCCGCCCGAGGATGACGCCGAGCAGCGACGGCACGTTCGACTCGATGTAGAGATCCACCTCGAAGCCGGGGATCGAGGAACAGATCTCCACCTCCGCGCCGGGTTGCAGGATCGCCCAGTAGGTGTCGTAGGCCAGCCCCTCGTCCGAGAAACGGAATTGCATCACCACGCGGCGGTTCGGCAGCGCCTCGGCATCGAACATCTTGCGGATCTTCCACATCAGGCTGGACACAGACGCGGTGCAGAGCGCCATCTCCGCCTTGATGTAGCGCTGCCCCCAGAAGGCGAGCGCGTCGAGCGCCGGTTCCAGCGCCACCGCGGCCTCGGTGCGGATGTAGTCGACCGAGCCAGTGGCCCTGTCCTCCACCCGTTCGACCATGCCGAGCGCCTCCAGTTCCTTCAGCCGCCGCGACAGGAGCGCGGGCGAGATCGAGCCGACCTCGCGCCGGATCTCGTTGAACCTCGTGTTGCCCGCCCAGAGCGCGACGATGATCGCGATGGTCCAGCGGGGTTCGAGGATCTCGCAGACGCGGGTGATCGGGCAGATCATTCCGTAGGGCTTTCCGGCCATGCGGCGCACTCCTTCGCTGTCCGCACCAGCCTGACACGGCCCCGGCCACCGATCCAGTTCACATCCTGTAGCGGGCGCGGTTCCGTTCCTGCACTGCCCGCTGCGGTCGCCTGGCTGCGATGGTCGGCTCATCGCAACCCGATCGGAGACCGAGCCATGACCGACCTGTCCGCACATCACGTGCCCCCGTTCCGCCGTGACGCCGCCCTGCGGCTGGTCCGGCGCGTGCTGTCTCGCCTGCGGGCCGATCCCGGCCCGCGACCGGAACCCCGCCCCCGCCAGCGGTTCGACGATCCGTCGGTCCGGGTGCTGCTCCTGTCGCTCGGCCATCGCCCCGCCCGCTGACCCCCGGCCGCAGGCACGGTTTCGAGGGTTCCATCGCCGCGCGCGATGTACCAATGTCGCCCCGAGCACCGCCCGAGGCACGGCACATTCCGCGATGACCGACATTGCACGACCCGAGGAAGAACACCGCTTTCCCTGCGACAACTGCGGTTCGGACATGCGGTATAACCCCGGCGCGGGGCAGCTCGTCTGCGATCACTGCGGCAACACCGAGCCCCTGGACGACGCGCCGTCGGGCGATCCCTGGCGCACCGTCCCGGCGATCGAGGAGCTCGACTTCCAGTCCGCGATCCGCGACCAGCTTCCGCGCGCCGAGATGGAGGAGACCCGCGTCTCCCGCTGCCCGAACTGCGGCGCGCAGGTGGAGTTCGAGCCCGACGTCCACGCCGCCGAATGCCCGTTCTGCGCCACGCCGGTCGTCACCGACACCGGCGTTCACCGCCACATCAAGCCGGCCGGCGTGATCCCGTTCCAGCTGCCCGAGCGCGACGCGCAGAAGGCGATGTCGAAGTGGCTCGGCCGGCTCTGGTTCGCGCCCTCGGGCCTGAAGGAATACGCGCGCAAGGGCCGCAAGATGGAAGGGATCTACGTCCCCTACTGGACCTACGATGCGCAGACGGCCTCCAGCTACACCGGCCAGCGCGGCACCGTCTACACGGTCACCGTGCGCGGGCCCGACGGCAAGCCGCGGCAGGAACAGAAGGTGCGGTGGACGCCGGTTTCGGGCCGGGTCAGCCGGTTCTTCGACGACGTGCTGGTGCTGGCGTCCCGCAGCCTGCCGAAGCGGTTCACCGACGCGCTCGCGCCCTGGGGGCTTGGTGCGCTCGCGCCCTACGCACCGCAATACCTCGCCGGGTTCCGCGCCGAGGCCTACCAGGTGGAGCTCGAGGAGGGCATGACCGAGGCCCGCGCGATCATGGACGCGCAGATCGCCGCGGACGTGCGCCGCGACATCGGCGGCGACCTGCAACGGGTCAACCGCGTCGACACGCGGCTGTCCGACGTGACCTTCAAGCACGTCCTGCTGCCGGTCTGGCTCGCCGCCTACAAGTACAACGGCAAGTCCTACCGCTTCGTCGTCAACGGCCAGACCGGGAAGGTGCAGGGCGAACGGCCCTACTCCGCGATCAAGATCGCCATCGCGGTCATCGTCGCGGCGCTGGTCATCGGCATCGCGCTCTACCTCTACGCGGTCTACGGCGAGGGCGGCGGGTCGCTCGGGTCGACCTTCCCCACGGGCGGCGGCAGCTTCCCCTCGACCGGCACCGGCGGCAGCCTGTTCAAGTAGCCCGGCCCTCGACCGCGACCGCGGCGGCGGGTATTCACGGCGGACCAAGGGAGGACCGATATGATCCTGTGCGCGGGCGAAGCCCTGATCGACATGCTGCCCCGCAAGACCGAGGGCGGCGAGGCCGCGTTCGCGCCCTATGCCGGCGGCGCGGTCTTCAACACCGCGGTCGCGCTGGCGCGGCTCGGGGTGAAGACCGGGATGTTCACGGGCCTGTCCACCGACCTCTTCGGGGAACAGCTTTCGCGGGTCTACGACCTCAACGGCGTCGATCGCAGCTTCGCCGTCACCTCCGACCGGCCGACCACGCTGGCCTTCGTCACGCTGACGGACGGCCACGCGAAATACGCCTTCTACGACGAGAACACCGCCGGGCGGATGCTGACGCCGGACGACCTGCCCGGCGACCTGACGGATGTCCACGCCCTCTTTCTCGGCGGCATCAGCCTCGCCGTGGAACCCTGCGCGATGGCCTACGAGGCGCTGGCCACCCGCGAGGCGAAATCGCGCGCGGTGATGATCGACCCCAACATCCGCCCCGGCTTCATCCGCGACGAGACCCGTTACCGCGCCCGGATCGACGCCATGCTTGCCGCCGCCGACATCGTGAAACTGTCGGACGAGGACCTGCACTGGCTGATGGGCGGCGGGCCGATCGACGACCTCGCCCGCGCGATGCTCGACCGTGGACCGCGGCTCGTGTGCATCACCGAGGGCGCGAAGGGCGTGACCGGCTACATGGCGGACCGAACCGTGACCGTCGCCGCCGAACGGGTCGAGGTGGTCGATACCGTGGGCGCGGGCGACACCTTCAACGCCGGGCTCCTGGCCAGCCTCGACGATGCTGGGCTCCTGTCGAAACAGGGGGTCTCGGCGATCTCGGACGATACCCTGCGCGCGGCGCTCACGCTCGGCGCGAAGGCCGCCGCCGTCACCGTCAGCCGCGCCGGCGCGAACCCGCCCCGGCGCGAGGAACTGGCGTGAGGGCGCTGCTGCAGCGGGTCCGCGAAGCGCGGGTCGAGGTCGGCGGAGAGATCGTCGGGCGCACCGGCCCGGGGCTGATGGTGCTGGTCTGCGCGATGCGCGGCGACACCGGGGCGGAGGCCGAGGCGCTGGCCGGGCGCACCGCGAAGCTCCGCATCTTCGAGGACGAGGCGGGCAAGATGAACCGCTCGATCCTCGACACCGGGGGCTCGGCGCTCGTGGTCAGCCAGTTCACGCTGGCCGCCGACACCTCGCGCGGGAACCGGCCGGGGTTCTCGACCGCCGCCCCGCCCGACGAGGGCCGCGCGCTCTACGAGGCCTATGCCGAGGCGCTGCGCGGCCACGGCATCGCGACCGAGACCGGGCGCTTCGGCGCGGACATGGCGGTGCACCTCGTGAACGACGGCCCGGTTACAATCTGGCTCGAGACCTGAGCGGAGCGCTCAAAAACCGTGCAGGCAAGAAAAGTCGGAAATCAGGCCATCGCGGCAATATACCGGATTTGCAGAACTAATCCCGGGCACTATGGTTGAAGGCATGACGGGGAGCGGAACCTTTTTCGACGAGATGTACGGACAGGACGGCGAGGCCGCGCGCGAGCCCTACCGATCCTACGAGGCCTGGTTCCATTCCGAGGACATCAGGGAGTTGCGGAAGAAATCGATCGAGGCCGAGCGATTCTTCCGCCGCACCGGCATCACCTTCAATGTCTACGGCCAGGCCGAGGCCGACGAACGGCTGATCCCGTTCGACATCGTGCCGCGCATCATCTCGGGCCGCGAATGGGCGCGGCTCACCAAGGGGATCGAGCAGCGCGTGCGCGCGCTCAACGCCTTCCTCTACGACCTCTACCACCGCCAGGAGATTCTCCGCGCGGGCCGGATCCCGGTCGAACTGATCGCCAAGAACGACGCGTTCCTGCCGAAGATGATCGGGGTCGAGCCGCCGGGCGGCGTCTATACCCACATCGTCGGCATCGACCTCGTCCGCACCGGCGAGGACGACTTCTTCGTGCTCGAGGATAACGCCCGCACGCCTTCTGGCGTCAGCTACATGCTCGAGAACCGCGAGACCATGCTGCAGATGTTCCCGGAGCTGTTCAGCCGGATCAAAGTGCAGGAGGTGCAGGACTACCCGCGCCAGTTGCGCCGGTCGCTGCAGGCCTGCCTGCCCCCGGCCGCGTCCGGGGATTCGGTGACCGTGGCGGTGCTGACGCCGGGCATCCACAACTCCGCCTATTTCGAGCACGCCTTCCTCGCCGACCAGATGGGCGTCGAACTGGTCGAGGGCAGCGACCTGCGCGTCGTCGACGGCCGGATCGCAATGCGGACGACGCAGGGCTACCACCCGATCGACGTGATCTACCGCCGGATCGACGACGATTTCCTCGACCCTCTCAGCTTCAACCCCGACAGCCTCCTGGGCGTGCCGGGGATCATGGACGTCTACCGCGCCGGCGGCATCACCATCGCCAACGCGCCGGGCACCGGCATCGCCGACGACAAGGCGATCTACAGCTACATGCCCGACATCGTGGAATTCTACACCGGCGAGAAGGCGATCCTGAAGAACGTGCCGACCTGGCGCTGCTCGGACGAGGATTCGCTGAAATACGTCCTCGAACACCTCGAGGAACTGGTGGTGAAGGAAGTCCACGGCTCCGGCGGCTACGGGATGCTGGTCGGCCCCGCCGCCTCCAAGAAGGAAATCGCGGCCTTCCGCGACAAGCTGGAAGCGAAACCGGGGAACTACATTGCGCAGCCGACGCTTGCCTTGTCGACGGTGCCGATCCTGACCCAGTCCGGCCTCGCGCCGCGGCATGTCGACCTGCGCCCGTTCTGCCTCGTCAGCCCGCAGGATATCCGGATCACGCCCGGCGGTCTCAGCCGCGTGGCGCTCAAGAAGGGCTCTCTCGTGGTCAATTCCTCCCAGGGCGGCGGCACCAAAGACACCTGGGTTCTGGAGGAGTAGATGCTCGGAAAGACCGCAGGTGGCCTGTTCTGGATGTTCCGCTATCTCGAGCGGTCCGAGAACACCGCGCGCCTGATCGAGGCCGGGTTCCGGATGGCGCTGACCCGGCCCGACGGGTCGGACGACGAGTGGGGCAGCGTGCTGCAGACCGCCGCCGTCGCCGACGACTACCGCGAGCGGTTCGGCGAGATCGAGGCCAGCAAGGTCATCGACTTCCTGCTGCGCGATTCCGCCAACCCGTCCTCGGTGATGAGTTCCATCGCCACCGCGCGCCAGAACGCGCGGCTGGTGCGGACGGCGATCACGCGCGAGGTCTGGGAGGCCGTCAACGACACCTACATGATCCTCAAGCAGGCGCTGGCCCGCCCGGTCGCGGCGCGCGACCTGCCCGAGGTGCTCGGCATGATCCGGCAGCAGTCGGCGCTGGTGCGCGGGGCGCTGCACGGCACGATGCTGCGGAACGACGTGTTCGACTTCGCCCGCATCGGCACCTTCCTCGAACGCGCCGACAACACCGCGCGCATCCTCGACGTGAAATACTACGTCCTGTTGCCGTCGATCACCCAGATCGGATCATCGCTCGACAACGTGCAGTGGGAAACCATCCTGCGCTCGGTCGCGGGGCAGCGGGCCTACCGCTGGATCAACAAGGGCGAGGCCAGCCCGAAGGGGATCGCGGATTTCCTGATCTTCGACGGCCGGATGCCGCGCAGCCTGAAATTCGCGGTCAGCAAGATCGGCACCAACCTGCGCTACCTCGAAGAGGAATACGGCGCGCCCGCGCCGAGCCACGGGCTCGTCAACGACATCCAGACCCGGATCGACCGGTCGAACATCGACCAGGTGTTCGAGGAGGGCCTGCACGAGTTCATCCTTGAGATCCTGCAATCGCTGGCCCTGCTCGGCAGCCAGATTTCCAAAGACTACAGGTTCCTCGGCTGACCCCATGCGCATCACGATCCAGCACACCACCACCTACCGCTTCGCCGAACCCGTCCCCTACGGGCTTCAGCAGCTTCGGCTGATCCCGAAAAGCCGCGCCGGGCAGGAGGTCCTGTCCTGGGCGATGACGCTGACCGGCGGCACCGCGCAGACCGAGTTCACCGACGAGTACCTCAACCGGGTCTCGCTCGTGTCCTTCGACCCCGGCGCGACCGAGATGGTGGTCCAGTGCCAGGGCGAGGTGGAAACCAGCGACACCAACGGCGTCATCGGCAAGCACGGCGGCTTCGCGCCGCTCTGGCTGTTCGACCGGTCGACGCCGCTGACCCGCGCCGGGCCGAACGTGCGGCGGCTGGCCAAGGGCCTTCGCGACGAGGTTCCCGACGACATCGCCAGGCTGCACGCGCTGATGGACCGGGTGCTGGAGCAGGTCCCCTACGAGACCGGCGCCACCGGCCCCGCCACCTCCGCCGAGGAGGCGATCGAGCTTGGCCGCGGCGTCTGCCAGGACCACGCCCACATCTTCATCGCCGCCGCCCGCTACCTCGGGTTCCCTGCCCGCTACGTCTCGGGCTACCTGGTGATGGAGGACCGCGTCCACCAGGAAGCCAGCCACGCCTGGGCCGAGGCCCATGTCGACCCGATCGGCTGGATCGGCTTCGACCCGTCCAACGCGATGTGCCCGGACGAACGCTACGTCCGCGTCGCCTCCGGGCTCGACTATGCCCAGGCGGCACCGATCTCGGGTCTCAGGTTCGGAAATTCCGGAGAATCATTGTCAGTGGATATCCAGGTGCAGCAATAGTCTGCCCCAGGACGACGGAAGGGGTATCCGGTGACATATTGCGTGGGTCTCAAGCTCAACCGCGGGCTCGTTATGATGTCCGACACCCGCACCAACGCGGGCGTCGACAACATCTCGGTGTTCAGGAAGATGTTCACATGGGAGGCCGAGGGCGAGCGGTCGGTGACGCTGATGACCGCCGGCAACCTCGCCACCACGCAGGCCGTCGTGTCGCTCCTGTCGGAACGGTCGAAGGCGGTCGAGGACCGCGGCGTGACCTCGATCATCGAGGCGCCATCGATGTTCCAGGTCGCCCGCGTCGTCGGCCAGACCCTGCGCGAGGTGATCGCGGAGCAGAACACCCTGTCCGGCCCCTCGGCCGAGGGCGCCTTCGGCGCGACGCTGATCCTCGGCGGGCAGGTGCGCGGCGGCGAGCCCCGCATCTTCATGATCTACCCCGAGGGCAACTTCGTCGAGGTCAGCGAGGACACGCCCTTCTTCCAGATCGGCGAGACGAAGTACGGCCGCCCGATCCTGATCCGCGCCTACGACCCCGACATGAGCTTCGAGGACGCGGTGAAGCTCCTGATGGTGAGCTTCGACAGCACCATCAAGGCGAACCTGTCGGTCGGCCTGCCGCTCGACCTGCACATCTACGAGGCCGACAGCTACCGCCACGGCATCATGCGCCGGATCGAGCGGGACGACCCGTTCTTCAACATGATCTCCGAGGGATGGGCCGATGCGCTGAAGGACGCGTTCAACGCGCTGCCGTCCTACTCGCTCGACTGAAGCCGCCCGCGCCCGCTCCCGGCGGGATCGCCCGGACCGGGCCGGGGCCGAAGGGGTTTGCCACCCCTTCGGGCATCCCCGCGGATATTTCGAGGATAGAGAAGATCAGGCCCGCGTGACGTCGTGATCGTAGAGCCAGGCGAACTGCCGGGTCAGGAGCGACGGCGCGAGGGCCGAGGCGGCGCCGAGCGCGAGATGCGCGAGCGTCCGCCGCGTGCCCGGGTGCAGGTGGTAGTTGCGGGCATTGGCCTCGGCGGCGTCGGTGATCCGGACGGTGCGGGCGCGGCGGATCGACTGGTAGCGCGCGAAGGCGGCCTCGGGCGCGGTGTCGTCGGCAAGGCAGGCCGCCAGCACCCAGGCATCCTCCAACGCCATGTTGGCCCCCTGCGCGAGGAACGGCAGCGTCGGGTGCGCGGCGTCGCCGAGCAGCACCGCCCGGCCCCGGTGCCAGCGCGGCGCGACCGGGTGGCGAAAGAGCCCCCAGAGCCGGACCTCCTCCAGCCGGTCGAGCGTGGCCCGCACATCTGGCGCGAAACCGGCGAAGGCGGCGGCGAAGGCGGCCGGGTCGTCGGGATGGTTCCAGCCCTCCTCTGTCCACTCGTCGCGTTCCACCACGCCGACGAGGTTTGTGACCGAACCGCCCCGGAGCGGGTAGCGCACGAGGTGGCGGCCGGGGCCGAGGAACACCTGCGCCTCGGGGTCGAGGCCGGAGCCGGGGACGATCGCGCGCCAGGCCACCTGCCCGGTGTAGCGCGGTTCCAGGCCGGGGGCGACGGCGGCACGGGTGACGGAGCGGATGCCGTCCGCGCCGACCAGCACGGCCGCGTCGCGGGTGGTGCCGTCCGCGAGGCGCAGGGTGACGCCGGCCTCTACGGGGGAGACATCCGTCACCTCGACACCGGTCTCGATCCTCACCCCCTCGGACCGGGCGGCGGTTTGCAGGAGACCGATCAGGTCGGCGCGGTGCATCAGCTCGTAGCGGCCGTGAAGCGGCAGCACCGCCACGTCGCGCCCCGTGGCCCCGTCGCGAAGCCGGACCGCGCGGGCGGCAAGCCCCGCGGCGGCGGCCCCCGCCCCGAGACCGAGCGCATCGAGCACGCGGAACCCGTTCGGCGTGACCTGCAACCCCGCCCCGACCTCGGCCACTTCAGGCGCGCGCTCCAGCACCGTGACCTCGGCCCCCCGCCGCGCCAGCGCGACCGCGGCGGCAAGCCCGCCGATGCCGGCGCCGAGGATGGTGACGGGGGTGGAGGCTACCATCGGGCAGTGCCTGCGATGTGCGGGGCGACTTCGGTCGGGCGGGTGTCGAAGCCCGGCAGGATCTCACCGCCGACCGCGCGCTCGAAGAAGGCATGCTGACCGACGGTATCCATTCGGGAACTGCCGACGCGACCGACCGGATTGCCCGGAGCCTTCTCGGCCAACCTTGCGCGGGGAGCCACGCGGTTGGTCGCCGCCTCACCTTCCCACGTCGCGGCCACGGCACCGCTGATGGTATTCGCAACAAGGAGATCCGCGACGTCATCGACCGGCCCCCGGCCGTCGCCGGAAGCCGCTATCGGACTATCGAAACCTGGGGTGATCCTGGCCCGCGCCGCCGCGGGATGGGCCACGGCGCAACACGCCGCGGCACGCAAATTCTTCTGCATGAACAAGCCTTCCGGAACCAACCGCCCGATCCTGCCCGCCGCGGCGGAGGGGATCAAGGCACCCGGCCCGGCCGCGCGTCAGTCGTCGCGGTGGACCTTCTCGCGGCGCTCGTGCTGTTCCTGGGCCTCGAGGCTCATGGTCGCGATCGGGCGGGCGTCGAGCCGCTTGAGCGAGATCGGCTCGCCGGTCACTTCGCAGTAGCCGTACTCGCCCTCGTCGATCCGGCGCAGGGCGCTGTCGATCTTCGAGATCAGCTTGCGCTGGCGGTCGCGGGTGCGCAGTTCGAGCGCGCGGTCGGTCTCCTCGGACGCGCGGTCGGCGACGTCGGGGATGTTCCGCGTCCCGTCCTGAAGGCCGGCGACGGTGCCGCGACTTTCCGCGAGAAGCTCGTTTTTCCAGGTCAAGAGCTTGCGGCGGAAGTACTCCACCTGGCGCTCGTTCATGAATGGTTCGTCCTCGGCGGGACGATAGTCTTCGGGCAGAAAGACTTCGGCCTTCATTTCGCTCCCCTCAATGGGGCCGGAACTCTTGAGTCGGTCAGTATCGGTACTCATCCGGCAACTCCCGGGGGTCGATTATCCCAAAGGGCGGTCCTTGTCACCCTATGAATGTGGCTTTAAGGCCGCATAAACAATTTGTGCGAACGGCCGAGGATCCTTGATGAAATTCGAAGGCACCCAAGACTACGTCGCCACCGCCGACCTGACGGTGGCCGTGAATGCCGCGGTCGCGCTCGAACGGCCCCTGCTGGTAAAGGGCGAACCGGGCACCGGCAAGACCGAGCTGGCGCGGCAGGTCGCGCAGGCGCTCGGCCTGCCTCTGCTCGAGTGGCACATCAAGTCGACCACCCGCGCGCACCAGGGTCTTTATGAATACGACGCGGTCAGCCGCCTCCGCGACAGCCAGCTCGGCGACGAGCGCGTGCACGACGTGGCGAACTACATCCGCCGCGGCAAGCTGTGGCAGGCCTTCGCGGCCGAGGGCAAGGTCGTGCTGCTGATTGACGAGATCGACAAGGCCGACATCGAGTTCCCGAACGACCTGCTGCAGGAGCTCGACCGGATGGAGTTCCACGTCTACGAGACCGGCGAGACGATCCGGGCGGAAACCCGGCCGGTCGTCATCATCACCTCCAACAACGAGAAGGAACTGCCCGACGCCTTCCTGCGCCGCTGTTTCTTCCACTACATCCGATTTCCCGACGCCGAGACGATGAAGCGGATCGTCGAGGTCCATTTCCCCGGCATCAAGCCGGCGCTGCTGTCGACCGCGCTGACCCAGTTCTACGAGATCCGCGAGACGCCGGGCCTGAAGAAGAAGCCCTCCACCTCCGAGGTGCTGGACTGGCTCAAGCTGCTCCTGGCCGAGGATCTCTCGCCCGAGGACCTGCGCCGCGACGGCGCCACCGCGCTGCCGAAACTCCACGGCGCGCTCCTGAAGAACGAGCAGGACGTGGCGCTGTTCGAGCGGCTGGCATTCATGGCACGGTCCGGCCGCCGCTGAGCCGCCGACCGTTGCCGCGGGGCCGCGGCGGGCCTAGTCTGGGCGACAACGAAGGGGCGAGCAGGAACAGGCCCATGACACTCGACATCCGTCCGCTGGCGGCTGCGGATCGCACCGATTGGGGCGTGCTCTGGCGCGGCTATCTCGACTTCTACGAAACCGTCCTGCCCGACCGCCAGTACGACCTGACCTTCGCCCGCTACACCGACCCCGCGCGGGACGACATGAAGGCCTGGATCGCGCGGGAGGACGGCGCGGCGCTCGGGCTTGTCCATGTCATCGTGCATGCGCATGGCTGGCGCGAAGCGCCGGTCACCTACCTCCAGGACCTCTACGCCGCGCCCGAAGCCCGCGGCCGGGGCGTCGGCGCGGCCCTGATCCGGCAGGTTTACGCCGATGCGGACGAAAACGGGCGGCCTTCCGTCTACTGGCTGACGCAAACCGGCAACACGACGGCACGCGCGCTGTACGACCGCATCGGCACGGCGACCGATTTCATGAAGTATCAGCGGTGATGATCCGCGCGTTGATCTCCCTCTGCCTGGCGCTCGCCGTCTCCGGCTGCATCTCGCTTCCGGAACACGCGCCTGCCGACCGGTCCGACCTGCACCTGCCGGGCGGCCTGCCCGCGATGGCCGAGTTCCGCGCCCGCCGCGCCGCGCCGCCGTCGCGGCCGAACGCGCAGATGGTGCAGGACTTCCTCGACCTCGCCTTCCGGATGGAATCGGGCCGCGAACTGCCGGTCTTCTCCCGTTTCGAGGGGCCGATCACCGTGACCGTCGCGCCCGGCGCGCCCGGCACCCTGACCCACGATCTCGACCGCCTGCTCGCCCGGCTCCGGACCGAGGCCGGGATCGAGATCGCCCGCATCCCGCGCGGCCCCGCCTCGATCACCATCGAGACCCTGCCGCGGGCGCGGATGCAGCGCGTCGTGCCGCACGCCGCGTGTTTCGTCGTGCCGCGGGTGTCGAGCTGGTCCGAGTTCCGCCGCGCCCGCAACACCGCCCTGCTGGACTGGACCACGCTCGCGGAACGCGAGCGGGTCGCGGTGTTCATCCCCTCCGACGTGCCGCCGCAGGAAATCCGCGACTGCCTGCACGAGGAGATCGGCCAGGCCATCGGCCCGCTGAACGACCTCTACCGCCTGCCCGACAGCGTCTTCAACGACGACAACTTCCACGCCGTCCTGACCGGCTTCGACATGCTGATCCTGCGCGCCTACTACGACCCGGCGCTGCACTCGGGCCAGCCGCGGGCTCAGGTCGCGGCCGCCCTGCCGGGACTCTTCGCCCGCCTGAACCCGCGCGGCGAACGGCCTTCGGGCGGCATCGTCGAATCCACGCCTCGCGCCTGGGTCGACCTGATCGAGACCGCGCTCGGCCGCGGCACCTCCGGCCCCCGGCGGCTGGAGGCCGCGCAGCAGGCGCTCGCCTATGCCGAGGCGCGCGGCTGGACCGATACCCGGCTCGGCTTTTCCTACTTCGCCATCGGGCGGCTGTCGCTCGGCCAGCGCGGCACCGGCGCCATCGACGCCTTCCGCGCGGCGGGCGCGGTGTTCGACCGGATCGAGCCCGGCGGCATCCACGCCGCCCACGTCAACATGCAGCTCGCAGCCTTCTCGCTGTCCGCGGGCGATCCGCAGGCCGCGCTCGACCTGTCCGGCGCCGCCCTGCCCGCCGCCATGCGCGAGGAGAACGCCTCGCTCCTCGCCACGCTCCTGATGATCCGGGCCGAGGCGCTGGAAGCACTCGGGCGGCGGCAGGAGGCGCGGACCGTCCGCATGGACAGCCTCGCCTGGGCCCGCTATGGCTTCGGCACCACCGAGGCGGTGACCGCGCGCCTGACCGAGATCGCCGCGCTCGCCCCCTGAGACCGGAGAGCCGATGCTCAGCATTCCCTCCATCGCCGGGCTGTTCGCCGGCGCCTTCACCGGCGCCTTCGTCGCCCGCCGCCACGGCGGCAACCGCGCCGACCAGTGGCAATACGCGGGCGTCGGCGGGCTGATCGGCTTCGTCGCGGGCGTGGTCCTGTCGCTGGTTCTCGGCGCGGGGTAGCGCCGATGTTCCTGCCGTTCTTCGAACACCTCCGTGCCGCCCGCATCCCGGTCAGCCTGCGCGAATACCTCGGCTTCCTCGAAGGCGTGCAGGCCGGGCTCGTGACCTACGACGTCGACGGGTTCTACTACCTCGCCCGCGCCGCGATGGTGAAGGACGAACGCCACCTCGACCGCTTCGACCAGGTCTTCGCCCATGTCTTCGGCGGGCTGGAATCGATCCCGCCCGAGGCGGTGATGGAGGCCGCCGAGATCCCCGCCGACTGGCTGAGAAAGCTGGCGGAAAAGCACCTGAGCCCCGAGGAGATGGCCGAGATCGAGGCGCTCGGCGGGTTCGACAAGCTGATGGAGACCCTGCGCGAGCGGCTGAAGGAACAGCAGGGCCGGCACCAGGGCGGGTCGAAATGGATCGGCACCGCCGGCACCTCGCCCTTCGGCACCTACGGCTACAACCCCGAGGGCGTCCGCATCGGACAGGACGAAAGCCGCCACCGCCGCGCTACCAAGGTCTGGGACAAGCGCGAGTTCCGCGACTTCGACGGCGAGGTGGAGCTTGGCACCCGCAACATCAAGGTCGCGCTGAAGCGCCTGCGCCAGTGGGCCCGCGACGGCGCGGAGGAGGAACTAGACCTGGACGGCACCATTCGCGCCACCGCCGAACAGGGCTGGCTCGACGTGAAAACCCGGCCGGAACGGCGCAACGCGGTGAAGGTGCTGCTGTTCCTCGACGTCGGCGGCTCGATGGACGACCACATCCGCGTGGTGGAGGAGCTGTTCTCGGCCGCGCGGGCCGAGTTCAAGCACCTCGAACACTACTACTTCCACAACTGCCTCTACGAAGGCGTCTGGCGCGACAACCGCCGGCGCTGGACCCACCAGATCCCGACCCACGAGGTGCTGAACACCTACGGGTCCGACTACAAGTGCATCTTCGTCGGCGATGCGTCGATGTCGCCCTACGAGATCGCGGTGGCGGGCGGCGCGAACGAGCATTGGAACGAGGAATCCGGCCAGGTCTGGCTGCAGCGCGCGCGCGACCAGTGGCCCGCCAACCTCTGGATCAACCCGGTGCCGGAAAGCCGCTGGCGCTACACCCAGTCGATCGCGATGATCTCGCAGATCTTCGACGGCCGCATGGTGCCGATGACGCTGGAAGGGATCGACCGCGGGATGCGGGACCTCACGCGGTGAGCGAGGGAAAGCTCGCCTATCTCTGGCGCACCAACCGCGTCGCGCTCGCGGCTTTCGCCGCAACGCTTTTGCTGGTGGTCTTCTTCGCCGTCCGCTTCACGCTCTTCGCGGTCTACTGGTCCGATCCCGACCACCGCGAACAGCCGATCGAGGGCTGGATGACGCCGGGCTACGTCGCGCGGTCCTGGCATGTCGATACCGACGTGATCCGCGCCGCGCTGCCGCCCCCGCCGGACGAAACCCTGCCCGGCCGCCTGACCTTCGCCCGGATCGCGGCCGAGAACGGCATCCCCCTGCCCGACCTGATCGCCGGGGTCGAGGCGGCGATCGCGGATGCCCGCGCGGCGGCCCCATGACCGAGACGCTGCTGGCGCTGGTCCCGTCCTACGGCCTCGTCGTGCTTGCGGTGGCCACGTTCCTGTCCTGCCTCGCCCTGCCGGTGCCGACCTCGCTCATCATGCTGTCGGCGGGCGGCTTCGCGGCCTCTGGCGACCTCGTGCTGTGGCAGGCGGCGCTCGCGGCCTTCGCGGGCGCGGTGCTCGGCGACCAGGCCGGCTACCGGATCGGCGCCTGGGGCGGCGAGGCGCTGACGGCGCGTCTCCGCAGCCCCGCACGCGCCCGGCTCTACGACCGCGCCGCGTCGGAACTCCGCCGCCGCGGCCCGCTGGCGGTGTTCCTGTCGCGCTGGCTCGTGTCCCCGCTCGGGCCCTACGTCAACTTCGCCGCCGGGGCCGCGGGGCTGAGGCGTGCGCGCTTCACCTGGCCCGCCGTCGCCGGAGAGGCGGTCTGGGTCGCGATCTACATCGGTCTCGGCGCCGCCTTCACCGGCGATCTCGTGGCGCTGGCGGGACTGCTCGGCAACGCCGGGGCGTTCCTCGCCGCGCTGATCGGGGCGGCGGTCCTGTTCCTCTGGCTGCGCGCGGCCCTGCGCGCCCGCCGCCGCGCCGCCACCGCCGAGGACACTTGCAGCGCGCCGTTGCAGGGCTAGGATCCGGCGCGGCACCGACCCACACGCAAGCGAAGGGAGACACGTCATGGCCATCGAGAAATCCGGCTCCGCCACCTGGTCCGGCGACCTGAAGTCCGGCAAGGGCGCGCTGTCCGCCCAGAGCGGCACCCTGAAGGACGCCGCCTACACCTTCGCCACGCGGTTCGAGGGCAAGGCGGGCACCAACCCCGAGGAACTGATCGGCGCGGCGCATGCAAGCTGCTTCGCGATGGCGTTCTCGAACATCCTGTCCGAGGCCGGCCACCTCCCCGACGAGGTCGCCGCGACCTCGACCGTGACGCTTGAGATGCTGGACGGCGGCCCCACGGTTACGAAGATCCACCTCGACGTCACCGCGAAGGTGCCGGGGATCGACGACATCACGTTCCAGGCCAAGGCGGCGGAGGCGAAGGCCGGCTGCCCGATCTCGCGCCTGCTCGCGGCCGCCGAGATCACGATGGACGCGACCCTGTCCTGAACTTGCCCGGCAGCGGCCGCGGCCCCATATCGGCACCATGCTGAAACTCGCGCCGATCCTTCTCGCGCTGCTCTACGGGGTCGCGGCCTATCACTTCTCGGCCTGGCGCACGAAGCGCGAGCTCGACGCCCGCTCGGCGGAGCTCGCCGATCCCCGATTGCGCGTCCTGACCGCCAAACTGGCCGAGGCGCTCGACGTCGACCGGATCACGGTCAACCTCTACGAGGTCGCGCCCGTGAACGGCCTCGCCGCGCCCGACGGGCGCATCTTCCTCACGCGCGGCTTCTACGACAAGTACCGCGCGGGCGAGGTCACGGCGGAGGAACTGACCTCGGTCATCGCGCACGAACTCGGCCATGTCGCGCTCGGCCATTCGCGGCGGCGGATGATCGACTTCTCCGGCCAGAACGCGCTCCGCGTGGGCCTGGCCGCGGTGCTCTCGCGCTTCATTCCCGGCTTCGGCGTGCTGCTGGCGGGGCTCCTGACCTCGCTGCTCGCCGCGCGGCTGTCGCGGCAGGACGAGTACGAGGCCGACGCCTATGCCGCGGCGCTTCTGAACAAGGCCGGGATCGGGACCGCGCCGCAGATCTCGCTGTTCCGCAAGCTCGGCGCGCTGACGGGCTCCCGCGCCCCCGCGCCCGCCTGGCTTCTGAGCCACCCGGCCACAGACGACCGCATCCGCGCGATCGAGGCGATGGACGCGCGGTGGCGCAGCTAGGGTACGGTTTGCCCTGCACACGCATCGGCGGGCCGCGCGGAATCAAGGCCGCAGGCCGCCGCGCATCGCCGGGCCGCCCCCCGGCCCGGCGATATGGTGACGCCGTGACACGGCTCCGAGCTTCTTCGGACATGGCGAGATGAAGCACTGATGCGGAACCGTTTCATCGCCGCGCCGCGGCCCGTCGATACGCGGCTCCGTGCCGGTCCCCCTACCCCAAAGCCTTCCCCAACCGCGGCAGCCGCGCCCGCTTCAGCAACGGCCGCATCCCGATCGCCTCGCCCGATAGCCGCTCCGCCTCCGCCAGGACCGCGTCGGCTACCGTCTCGACCGCCCTCGGCTCCGCCTGCCACAGCGCGAGCAGGAACGCGTCGGGATGCACCGCCGAGATGCCGAGCGGCGAAAGCTCCCGCCGCGGGAAGTCCTTCAGGTTCAGCGTGACGATGGCCTCCGCCCCGCCCGCCCGCGCCGCCGCCAGAACGTGGATGTCCGCCGGGTCCGGCAACCACAGGTCCGCGGCCTCCCCCGGCTCGACCCCGGCGTGCGGGAACTCCGCCCGCAGCACTGCCGCCTCGCCCCGCGCGACCTCCGCCTGTCCCGGCCCGAGCTTCGCCGCCGCGCGCACCCATTCCTCCACGATCCGCTCCGACCACACCGGGCGGTAGAGACCCGCGCGGGCGCAACCCGCGAGGATCTCGCGTAGGACGGTCGGGAACAGGACGCAGGCGTCGAGACAGGCGATCACGGCAGCAGCCGGAAGCCGATCGCCTTGAGGTACCCGGTCTCGGTCAGGGCCGGGTGCTGCGGATGGTCGGGGCCCGCGAAACCGGTTTGGACGATCCGCGGCGCACGGCCCGCCCGCCCGATCCCGCGCAGGCAGGAATTGCGGAACCGGAACAGGTCGGCGGCGTGGGAACAGGAACACAGCACCAGCACGCCCCCCGGCGCGACCAGCTTGGCAGCCAGGTTCGCGACCCGTTCGTAGGCGCGAAGCCCCTGTTGCAGAACGGCTTTCGACGGCGCGAAGGCCGGCGGGTCCGCGACCACGAGGTCGAACTCCGTGCCCTCCGCGACCAGCGCCTCCATCGCCGAGAAGGCATCGGCCTCGCGGGTGTCGAACCGCTCCGCGCCGCCGGTCAGCGCCGCGCCCTCCCGCGCCAGCGCCAGCGCCGGGGCGGAACTGTCGACCGCGAGGACCGAGGCCGCGCCGTGGGCCAGCGCCGCCAGCCCGAAGCCGCCGACATGGCTGAACAGGTCGAGAACCCGCGCACCGCGCGCCAGCGTCGCCGCGAAGGCATGGTTCGGCCGCTGGTCATAGAACAGCCCGGTCTTCTGCCCGCCCATCACGTCGGCGAGGTAGACCGCGCCCGTCATCGGCACCTGCAACGGCGCCGACGGCGCGGCGCCGCGCAGGACGGCCATCTCGGCCGGCAGGCCCTCGGCCTCTCGCGCGCGGCTGGTGCCGTTCTTCACCACGGTCGCGCAGCCCGTCAGTTCCTGTAGAAGATCGGCGATGGTCTCCAGCCGTTCCTCCAGCCAGATCGCGTTCGGCTGCACGGCGAGCAGGTCGCCGAACCGGTCGACGATCAGCCCCGGCAGCCCGTCGCCCTCGGCATGGATCAACCGGTAATGCGGCGTCGCGTAGAGCTTCTCGCGCAGGTCGAGCGCGGCGGCGAGTTTCGCGCGCAGCCAGTCCGCGCCGATCTCCGCCGCCGGGTCGGGGTCGAGGATGCGGAAGGCGATCTTCGCCTCGACCGTGGCCACGCCCACGCCCAGGGGCTCGCGCGCCGTGTCCTCCAGCCGCGCGATCGCGCCGGCCGGAACGCCCCGCGACCGCCGGTCGAGCACCAGTTCGTCGCCCCAGGCCCAGGGGTGGCCGTGGCGGATGCGGCGGGCATCGGCCTTGGGTTTCAGGCGCAGGACGGGAAGATCGGAAGCGGACATGGGCGCGCTTTACCCGCGCGCCCCGCCCCCCGCAAGCGCGGCGGCGCCGGTCAGGGCGCGGGCACCACCGGGACGATCCGGAATTCCGCCAGCGCCCATTGCTGCAGCCGGTCGCGGATCGCGTCGCGCTGGAAGTAGCCGCGCGCCTCCTCGGCGACCGCGTTGTCGCCGCCGGCGCCGGGGAAGGTCACGTCGACATGGCGCGGCCCGCGCAGGATCGCGCCGGTGGCGGCATCGCGCACCACGAGGTCGAACTCGATCTCGTGCTCGCCGCCGATGGTGTAGCGGGTGCGCTCGGTCAGGGCATGGAACCGGGTCACGGTCAGCTCGATCCGCACCGGCTGGCTGCCGGGCATCCGTGCCAGCACCGGCTGCAGCGCGTCGGTCATCAGCCGGTCGACCTGCTCGTGGCGGTTGCAGCACGGGTCCTCGCGCCAGACGATGTCGGCGCGCGGCTTGATCGAGTTCTCCTCGGACACAGTCAGGCTCGCGGGGACGACGACCTCGAGCGAGGCGAAACGCCAGTCCTGCGGCTGGTTCGCGCCGACGGCCGATTGCGCCAGCGGCACCGACCGGGCGCTCGCTTCGGGATTGGCCTGGCAGCCCGCGGTCAGCGCGAGCGCGGCGAGGCCGAGAATGGCGGCGGCACTTCGGAACATCGTGATTTCTCCTGCTCGTTACTTTTTGTGGGCAGGATACAATCCACGATTGCGCAGGTCAGAAACTTCGCGACGCGGGCGACCATTTCGTGCCCGCGGCTTGCCGAAATGCGACATATCGGTGCCGGAGCGGCGCCAATCTTCGGTCTTTCGACATCATTGTTTCCATTTTACGAAGGTGCGGTCATTCCCCGATCACCTCGGCCTCCTGCGCGCCGAGCCCCCCGATCTCCAGCCGCAGCCGGTCGCCGGGCCGCAGGTAGCCCGGCGGGTCCATCCCCGCGCCGACGCCGGACGGCGTGCCGGTCGCGATCACGTCGCCGGGTTCGAGGGTGAAGAAATCGGACAGGTAGGACACGAGGTAGGCCGCGCCGAAGATCATGTCGGCGGTGGTGCCGTCCTGCCGCGGCTGGCCGTTCACCGAAAGCGTCACGCGCATCGCCTGCGGGTCGCCGGCCTCATCGGGGGTGACCAACCAGGGGCCCATCGGCGCGAAGCCGTCGCAGCTCTTGCCCTTGGTGTACTGCCCCGCCCGGTGCCACTGCCAGTCCCGCTCAGACAGGTCGTTCATCGCCATGTAGCCGGCGACGTGGCCGAGCGCGTCGGCCTCCGCGACGTGCTTGGCCGGGTGTCCGATGACGATGGCGAGCTCCGCCTCGTAGTCGGTGGAGACCGAGCCGCGCGGGATCGGGATCGGGTCGAACGGACCGGCCTGCGCGGACGAGGCCTTCATGAAGATCATCGGCTCCGGCGGCGGCTTGTTCCCGGTCTCGGCGGCGTGCTCGGCGTAGTTGCGGCCGATGCAGACAATCTTGCCGGGCCGCGGCACCGGCGCGCCGATCCGCGGCGTCCCCGGCACGACCGGGCCGTCGAGCGGCAGGTCGGCGAGGCGCGACAGGGTGTCCGGGGTGAAATCGGAAATGACATGGCCGAGATCGCGGATCCGTCCCTCCGAATCCAGCACCCCCGGCCGCTCCGCCCCCGCGGGCCCGTATCTGAGAAATCGCATCCGCACCTCCGGTTGTCCCGGCGGAGCCTGCGCTGGCGCGGGCCGGGATGCAATGGCGGAACCGGCGGGCGGAACGGGTGCACCGTGCGGGTTGTTGTCCGGGTCGATGTGGGGACGTCTGGCGGGGTGGTGGCAGGCGACACAGATGACGGTGCCCAACTAGCCTTGGGACGGGAAAGTACGGGAAGGCGCCGTCAAGAGACCCGATCCGCGCTCCATCAATCCGCCCGAACCACCGCCAACCCGAACAGAGACCTCGACCCGGCCGCGAGCCGGTTCAATCCGAAGCCTCCCGAACTGACCAATCATCCTCCGGGCCGGACCCACTCAAACGCTTTCACTACGGCTCGGCCCACGTACCTCCGCATCGCACCGACACGGTCACCCCCGCCGTCACCCCGTCTTCGGAAGGTCCGGCAGACCGCTGCCGAGATCGGGGAGTCCGTCGCCAAGCTCCGGCAGGCCCTCTCCGCCAAGGGGCGGAAGACCGCCCCCGAGATCCGGCAATCCCTCTCCGCCGAGGGGCGGCAGACCGCCCCCGAGATCCGGCAGGCCATCGCCACCGAGGGGCGGCAGCCCGCCTCCGAGGTCCGGCAGGCCGTCCCCGCCCGGCAGTCCCTCCCCGAGCGGGGGAAGCCCGGCACCGGGATCGCCCCCGCCGTCCCCGCCGAGCGGCGGAAGGCCCGTGCCGGGATCGGGGAAATCGTCGGCGCCGTCGGTATCGCCCGGACCGGACCCGAACGGCGCCGGGTCTAGGCCACCCGCGAAGCCGCCCGCACCGGCGGGCGCCTCGTCGCCGAGCGCGGGAAGGCCGCCGGTCGCGGCACCCGCGCGCGCGCCCTGTTTCCGGCCGGATGCGGCGGGGTCGGACAGGTGCGGCCCGTCGACCGCGCCGACCGACAGCCGCACCGCGCGCCGCCCGCCGGACTGTCCGAGCCGCCCGCGCATCACGTTGCGGCCATTGCCGTCCTCCAGCCGGGCGCCGTCCAGCGCGTCGACGCTGAACGGGATCATGTCCCCCGCCTGCAGCCGTAGAAACCGGTGCATCCCGATCTCGGTGCGGAACAGGATGGTGCGGAACGGCACCCGGGCCTGGGCGACGGTCTGGCGGAAGGCGCGCTGCCACTCGCTCTGGCCGGTGCGGGCAGGATCGGCGGCCGCCTCCGACGCGGGCGCGGGACGGCCCGGCAGCGCGAGCAGGATCTGCGCGAGCCGCGTGCCCCCGGCGAGGTTCACGTTGGCGCGGAACATGTGGAACCCGTGTTCCGGCAGCAGCAGCGGCAACTGCCGCCGGTCGGTCAGCAGCGTGCCGAAGGACAGCCGCGGCAGCAGCACGGCGGCACCCAGTTCCTCCATCTCGTTGTCGAAGGCGGACAGGACGAGGTCGATGAAGTCCCGCGACAGCGCGCCGTCGATCCGGGTCGCGGTCCGGATCTGCCCCTCGACGCTGTCGACCTGGCCGGTGGTCTGCACCTCGATCAGCGCGTCGAGCAGCCCCTGGTGCAGATGCATCAGCCCGCGCACGCGATCCTCGCCCTCCAGCACCACCGTCAGCCCGCCCTCGGGCAGCGCCGCCGTCACCTCCGCGAGGGTCTGGTCCCAGAGCACGGCTTCGTCGCGCGGCTCGGCCTCCAGCGGTTCGTAGGCCATCCCGGCACGCTTGACCGCGCGCACCAGTGCCGTCGCCGGCCGCGGCCCGTGATCCACCTTGGCGGCGGATCGCGGGCCACGGGACCGCGCGAGGTCGCATTTCCTCGCCAGAACGGATTTGGATTCGGGCTCAGCCATGCCTTTCCTCGCCGACGCGTCGGGACCAGTCTTGCCATGCCCAAGGTTAACAGCCGCTTTCCCGAACCGCCGCGACGCCGCGGCGCGGGCGGGAAAATCGTCTCAGGCCGCGCGCAGGGCGCGGGATGGCAGCCGGACGCGGAAAACCGCGCCGCCGTGGCCCGGAACATAGGACAGCCCGCCGCCGATCCGGGCCATGATCTCGCGGCTGATGGCAAGCCCGAGCCCCGCCCCCGGGGCCTCGCTGCCGGCCTCCAGCCGCGCGAATTTCTCGAAGATCAGGCTTTCCTTCTGCGGCGGGATCCCGGCGCCGTTGTCGGCGAACTCCAGCTCGATCCGCCCCGGCACGCGGCGCACCGATATCGTCAGTTCCGGCGTCTCGGCGTCGCAGTATTTCTGCGCGTTCGCGATCAGGTTGACGAAGACCTGCACCAGCCGGTCGGCATCGGTCATCAGTTCGATGTTCTCGCTCGCCCGGTCGCGGCGGATGGCGAGCCCCTTGCCGCGCGCCAGCGCGCTCGACGCGTAGACCGCCCGGTCGATCACGTCGGCGAGCTTCACCGCGCGCTCGTTCAGCGTCACCTGCCCGCTTTCCAGCACCGACAGGTCGAGAAGATCGTCGAGGAGCCGCGTCAGCCGCCGGCTCTCGTCGTGGATGATGACCGAGAACCGCTTGCGCGCCTCGGCGTCGAGCCCGTCATCGGCCAGCAGGATCTCGGAAAACGCGCGGATCGAGGTCATCGGCGTCCGAAGCTCGTGGCTGACCTGGCTCAGGAAGGCGTCCTTCTGCACGCTCAGCTCGGTCAGCTTCTGGTTCACCTCCCTGAGCCGTGCGGCGGTCTGGGCAAGCTCCGTCGACTTCGCCTCGAGCTGGCTGGAATACTCCATCATCTGCGCGGTCTCGTCGGCCACCGCCAGAAGGTCCTGCACGCTGACGCTGGCGCCGCCGGTGATCTGGGCGATCATCGCGTGCGCCGTCGCCGCGCCAACCGACCCGGCAAGCTCCCGCTCCAGCCGCTCCAGGAAATCCGGCGTCGGCTCGGGCAGGCCGTCCTCGCGGCCCTGCGCCTCCGCGGCCTCCCGGAACAGCCGGCCGGCGCGGCCGGTGCCGAGGATCCGCCGCGCCATCACCAGGAGATCGTCCGCCGTGCCGACCGACCCGCGCCAGGCGGCGGGCGCCGGGGCGTGGTCGTAGACGTTGACGAACTGCGCCCCCATCAGCCGCTCCAGCGGGCTCGGGAAGGTCATCAGCGACACGAGGATGAAGAAGAACGCGTTCAGCCCGAGCGACAGGACCATCGCGGTCAGGAGCGGGTCGGTCCCGGTCAGCCCGAACGGTGTCGCCGGGCGGAGCCAGGCCATGCCGAACGGCCCGTCGGCCAGGATCGGCTCCACCGGCAGGGCCGCCGCCGCGGCAGGCAGAAGCAGGATCCACGCCCAGATCGCGAAGCCGACGGCGATGCCCGCCGCTGCGCCCGCCCGCGTCGCGCCGCGCCAGACCATGCCGCCGAGCAGCGCCGGCAGCACCTGGCTGACGCCGAGAAAGGCGATCAGCCCGATCGAGGCCAGCGCCTCGGACCCGCCCGACAGGCGGTAGTAGACCAGCCCGAGCGTCAGCGTGCCCGCGATCGACACCCGCCGCGCGACCAGCGCCACCTGCCGCATGTCGCCCGACATCGGGTCCTCGCCGCGGGTGAGCGCCATCCAGATCGGCACGATGATGTGGTTCGACACCATGGTCGACAGCGCCAGCGAGGCCACGATCACCATCGAGGTCGCGGCCGAGAACCCGCCGAGGAACGCCAGCAGCGCCAGCCCGCCCTGGTTCAGGTGCAGCGGAAGCGTCAGCACGAACAGGTCCGGGTTCGATCCCGCCGGCAGCACGTTCAGCCCGACCACCGCGATCGGCAGCACGAAGAGCGACATCATCAGCAGGTAGAGCGGGAACGCCCAGGACGCGGTGGCGAGGTGGCGTTCGTCCTGGTTCTCCACCACCAGCACCTGGAACATGCGCGGCAGGCACAGGATCGCCGCCCCCGACAGGACCGTGAGGCCGAGCCAGCGCGCGCCGTTCGACGTCCAGTCCGCGATCGGGCTCTCCTCGATCCGCGCCACGATGTCCCCGGGCCCCGAGGCCACGCCCCAGACCACGAACACACCGACCGCCACCAGCGCGAAGAGCTTCACGATGGCCTCCAGCGCGATGGCCGAGACGAGGCCCGGGTGGCGCTCGTTCACGTCGAGGCTGCGGGTCCCGAAGACGATGGTGAAAAGCGCGAGCCCGCCGGCGATCCAGACCGCCGTCAGCGCGCTGTCGGGCGCGCCGCCGGGTCCTGGCGCGGCGAAGACGCCGAAGGCCAGCGTCACCGACTGGAGCTGCAGCGCGATGTAGGGCGTGGTGCCGAGCACCGCGAGCACCGTGACCAGCGCGGCCAGCCCGCCGGACTTGCCGTAGCGGCTGGAGATCATGTCGGCGATCGAGGTGATCCGCTGCGCCCGCCCGATCCGCACCATCTTCCGCAGGAGCCAGAACCAACCGATGAACACCAGCGTCGGCCCGAGGTAGATGGTCATGTATTCCAGCCCCGTCCGCGCCGCCGACCCGACAGCGCCGAAGAAGGTCCAGGCGGTGGTGTAGATCGACAGCGACAGGGTGTAGGTGACGGGCGAGTTCAGCCAGCCCGCCTTGCCCTCCGCCGCGCGTTTCTCGGCGAGGAAGGCGATGGCGAACAGGCCCGCGACATAGAACACGCAGACCGCGACCAGCCCGTTGAAGGACAGCATCAGCCGGCCTCGTCCGGCGGCCGCCGCCGCATCAGCGCGCGCGACAGCGCGGCGGCGAGGCAGATCAGCCCGAACCAGACCGTGATGAAGTAGATCAGCCAGCCGCTGGTGCCGCCGCCGATGCCGGTCTCGGTGGTCAGGATCGCGACCGGGCCGAAGAACAGGAACGCGCCGAGCACCGGCACCAGCCGCGCCGCGTCCTCCAGCCGGTAGCGGCGATAGGTGTGCCGTTCGAGAAACCGCCGCCGCCGACCCTGCACCGGGTCGTCCGCCGCGCGGGCGGCCGGCGGGGTGGCACCCGCGGCGATCGGGGTCATGCCGGCGTCACCCGTGGGCGCGCCCGGCGCCGGTTCCCCGCCGCCGCCGCCGCCACCTCCGTCACCGCCGGGGCCGGTCACACCGCGCCCCCGCCCTGCCCCGCACCCTCCGCCAGCAGGCCGCGCACGGTCTCGACCAGCTCGGCGTTGGAAAACGGCTTGGTCAGGAACGCATCCGCGCCGAGCGCCATCGCGGTTTCCCGGTCCCGCGACTGGCCCTTGGCGGTCAGCATCAGCACCGGCAGCGTCCGGGTCTCGTCGGCGGCGCGCAGGTCGCGCAGGATGTCGAACCCCGACCGCCCGGGCAGCATCACGTCCAGTACCACCACGTCCGGCCGCACCCGCGCGACCTCGGACAGGGCGGTGGCTCCGGTGCCGTGGGCCATCACCTCCCACCCGTCGCGGGACAGGATGAAGCGGATCGCTTCCAGGATGTTCGCCTCGTCTTCGACAAGCAGGACACGCATGACGCCCGGTTCTCCTCCACCCGTGCGGCTTGGGCTGAGGATGCCGGGTTTTGCCGACCTGTCAACGTGCGCGGTTCAGGGAACGAGTTGCAGCCCGTCCGGCGGCTGAAGCTCGAACCGCTGCGGCAGGTCGGGGGACGGCAGGAACTCGGGCACGTCGAAGTCGAACGGCGCGTCCTGCACCGCCTGCTGCAACGTCTGGTACTGCTGCTGGTAGGCCGTGGCGGCGGCGAGCGTCCGGTCGAGTTCCACCGAAAGCTCCCGGTTGGCCGCCACCAGCTCCGAGTTCTCCCGCCGCAGCGCCGTCACCGCCTGCGATGCCGCGTTGCTCGCCACCAGTTCCGCCCGCAGGTCGGCCTGCAGCGCCTCCGCCTCCTCCAGCGCCGACACGAGCTGCGCGTTCTCCACCCGCAGCGCGGCCAGCGCCGCGAGATCGGCCTCGATGTCGGTCGAGCTCGCGAAGATGTCCGCGTAGCGCGTCTCCACCTCCTCCAACTGCACCGACAGCGCGCGCGCCTCGGCCTCCGCCCGGTCGGCGCGCTCGGCGGCCATGACGGCCTCCTCCATCTGCTGATCGACCGCCGACATCGCGACGCCCCGCTCCTGCCACGCGACCATCGCCGCGATGCCGAGCCCGACCGCGCCCGCGACCGTCAGGAGGCCCATGACGGTCCCGACCAGCCGCCGCCGCCGCGCCTGCTCCGCCCGCGCCTCGGCCGTGAACACCGCCGTCTCCAGCCCCGCCTCGGACATCTCAGCTCCCTCCCAACCAGTCGAAGACGCCTTTCCGGACATCGGCCAGCATGGCATTCGGCGGCGGCCCGAGCGCGCTTTCGTACAGCTTCTGCCATTCCCGCCCGAGGTTCACCTCGTCCCGCAGCGCCAACAGCTTGGTGCCGAACACGCCGCCGATCCCGAACACGACCAGCGACGAGGACCACTTCACCATCTGCGCCACGAACTCCCCGCCGGACTCGCCGAAGGTCCGCCACAGGAACACGAACAGCCCCGCCCCCGCGACCACGGACAGCAGGCCTATGACGGCGTGAAACCAGATGTCGCGGTCGCAGCGGGACAGCTTGCGCGCGATGGCGGGGGACAGGATGTCGGATGCGGACGGCATGGCGAAATGCACGCGCCTCAAATCAGGATGACGAATGATCCCGCCGAAATCGCGGGGCTTTCAAATGCGAAAGCCAGTCTAGACGAAAACGCTCAACCTGCCAAGTTCGGCCGCCGCCGCGCCGTGCAGGCCTCGCGGGAACAGAGCGCGCAGCCCGGCCCGACCGGCTCCGCCCGTCCCTCGCCGCTGCCCGCGTCGCGCATCAGCATCGTCGCCCGCATCGCCGGCGGCCCGGCCGAGGGCGGGCCCGGCTGGCTCACCGACCAGGTCGCGAAGCGGCCCCCGTCCGGCATCTCGATCCCGGCCCGCTCCGGCATCAGCGGCCGCCCGAAGGCCCGGTAGATCGGCCAGAGCGGGCAGCCGGGGGCGAAGCGCGGCACCGTGAACCCGGCCAGCCGCCGCCGCCGCAGGACCGCGCCCGCCGCGTCCACCACCGCCAGCCCGAAATCCGGCACCCCGGTCTCGGGCGGCAGGCTGGCGAGCCGGCGCAGGACCAGCGCGGGATCGCCGGGGGCGAGCGGCCACAGCGCCTCGGGCTCGAACCCGGCCTCCGCCGCCCGGCCCGCGAAATCCGCCAGCGGCAGGCGGGCGGCGTCGGCGGCGTAGTCGGTCAGCGCAGCGACGGCGAGCGCGCGGGTCGGCCCGTCCTCCATCCCCTCGGTCCGTGACAGGACCGGCGCGATGCCCTCGGCCCCCGCGGCCTCGATCTCGGGGAAGTGGTGCCCGGCGATGTCGAACAGCGCCTCGACGGTCTCCTCCGGCGTCGATACCGCGGCCGGCCCGCCGCCGGGGCCCGGCTCGAAATGCTGGATCAGCCCGGTGGCGCGCGCCGACAGACGCTCCGCCTCCTCGTGGAGGTTGCGGTGGAACCGCGCGCGCCATTGCGGGTCCAGCCCGTCGTCCTCGGCCAGGATCGCGGCGGTCGAACGGATCGCGGCCACCGTCGACAGCACCTCGTGCATCGCCTCGGCCAGCACCGGGTCGTGGCTCAGCCGGTCGCGCAGGGCGTCGGTCAGCGCCTCCAGCGCCGCGATCCGGCGGTGCTGTCCTGCGATCGTCCGCGCCCACCCAGGGAACCGCCCGACGAAGGCGTCGATCCGGTCGGTCTCGGGCCGCGCGGCGGGGCCGGACTGGGCCGCGGCGGCCGCCTGCAACGTCTCGAAAACCGAGGCCTCCGCGCCCTCCGACAACGCACCCGGCTCAAGCCCGAGCGCGCGGGCAATGTCGATCAGGAGCTTGCCGCCGATCCGCCGCTTGTTGTGTTCGATCAGGTTCAGGTAGGACGCGCTGATCCCGACCTCTCGCGCGAGATCGCCTTGCCGCCGCCCGAGCGCCATCCGCCGTTCGCGGATCCGGCTGCCGGTCAGCGCGGCGCGGCGATCTGCTGCAGGGGTGACGGACATGGGCGGCCTCGGGATGTGTCACCGTCCTCTTTACCGGTATTGCACGCGATCTCAAAGGATTGCAGGGGGCCGCGCCCGTGGGCCGCGGGACTTGCTGGACATTCGGCTCGAATGCCGCGCAGAGGCGCCCCGCGCTTAACGCTCCCGAAACCTGTGCTCAACTATAGAATCGGATCGGGTCGGGGCAGGATCATTTGGGTGAGTGGAGTCAGCGGAATGTTCACCACGCCGCCAATCTTCATCGCACCGGCACTGCCGGTGGAACGTCCGCAGAAAGTGGTCGAGTTGCAGCCGGTCGACCGGACCGAAGGGACCGGCGTGGGCAACGACGGGGGCGGCCGGTTCGGCGGGTCCGAAGCGGCGGTCGAGGCGCAGGTGCGCCGTCTCATCAGGTCCCACCACGAAATCGAATGGCCCGGCTTCCTGCCGCTCGACACGCGCGAGGTCGGCGATTCCGACGAGATCGACCCGATGCGCCCGACCGCGCGGATGCCCGAACCGATCGTCACGCTCGACCAGATGCGCGACGGCACCGCCGATCCCGTCCCCGCGATCGACCCGCCGCCGGAACCGGAGGGCGAAGCCGGCCTGTCCGGCGACGCGCAGGACGCGACCGAAACCGGGCTGACGCTCCAGGGCCAGGCCCCGGTGCCCGGCGCGCCGGAAGACCCGGGCGACACCGCGATGACGGGCCCGGGCGCCCCGTCGCAAGCGACCGGCGGCCCCGGCAGGGATGCCGGCGGTCCGCGCGCGCCCGATCAGCCCACGCCCTGGGGGCCGACCGGCAAGGCGGCCGAACCGCCCGCCCGCACCGCGACCGCCCCCGACGTCCCCGACCCGCCGCCGCCCGGCCGCTACGACCTCCGCCGCTGACGACCGGCGCGGGACGGCAAGGCGCCCTCGCCCTCCGGCATCGCGGACAAGGATCCCGGATCCCGCGCGCGCGTGCGGTTGACCCGCCCCGCTGCGCCCCACCTTTCCGCGCCGCACCCCGCGCGACGACGCCGCAGACCGCACGCAGTCCCCACAGATGAATCCGCCGCGAGATCGGCGCACCGTCCCCCGGAAAAGGCAGCGGCCCCGGAGGGAACCCCCGGGGCCGCCGAACCGCTCAGGGCGCGGTTACTGCGACAGCGCCGCGTCGGTGATGTCGTGGGTGAAGGCGCCGGTCGGCTCCTCCGTGATCACCGCGTCGCCACCGGCCAGCAGCGTGTCGACCGTGCGCTGGTAGGACGCCTCGTCCAGCGCCCCGCCGCCCGCGTCGATCAGGAGCGCGATCTCGCCCATCATGCGAAGCTGGTGCTCCTCGGTCTGGGCGCCGGTCTCGTCGTAGTCGAGCACGATCATCGCCGCCTCGTCCGGGTTCTCCGCGGCCCATTCCCAGCCCCGCTGCGAGGCCCGCACGAAGCGCACCATCTTGTCGGCGAAGGCCGGGTCCTCGAGGTTCTCCTCAAGCACCCAGAGCCCGTCCTCCAGCGTGTCGACCCCGTAGTCGGAATACCGGAAGTTGACGATCTCGTCCTCCGAGATGCCGGCGTCGATGATCTGCCAGTACTCGTTGTAGGTCATGGTCGAGATGCAGTCCGCCTGCCGCTGCAGGAGCGGGTCGACGTTGAAGCCCGCCTGCACCAGCGTCACGCCCCCCTCGGACCCGTCGACCGGGATGCCGAGCTGGTTCATCCAGCCGAGGAACGTGTACTCGTTACCGAAAAACCAGTGCGCGACGGTGTGGCCGGCCAGGTCCTCCGGGCTCCCGATGCCGCTGTCGGCCCAGCAGGTGAGCTGCAGGCCCGACCGCACGAAGGGCTGGTAGATGTTCACCACCGGCAGGCCGCGTTCCCGCGCCGCCAGCGCCGACGGCATCCAGTTCAGCATCGCGTCGGCCCCGCCACCCGCCAGCACCTGCGGCGGCGCGATGTCCGGGCCGCCGGGCTGGATCGTCACGTCCAGGTTCTCTTCCTCGTAATAGCCGTTCTCCAGCGCGACGTAGTAGCCGGCGAACTGCGCCTGGGTGACCCATTGCAGCTGCAACGTCACCTCGTCCTGTGCTTGCGCCGCCCCGGCCCCAAGGCCCAGGGCAACCGCCCCCATCAGCACTTTCTTCATCTTTGGTCCTCCTGTCGGTCCACTTGTTATCCCCGTTGCGACGGGTGCCAGAAGGTCACCAGCCGTTCGATCCACGCGATCAGCCCGTAAAGCGCCGAGCCGGCCAGCGCCGACACCGCGATTTCGGCCCACACCATCGGCAGATTCAGCGCCCCGAAAGAGGTCTTGATGCGGAATCCGATACCGAGGATGGGCGAGCCGAAGAATTCGGCAACGATTGCGCCGATCAGTGCAAGAGTTGAGCAGATCTTCAACCCGTTGAAAAAGAAGGGCAAAGCCGCGGGCAGGCGCAGCTTGCGCAGGGTCTGGCCATAGCTGGCCGCGTAGGTGCGCATCAGGTCCCGCTGCATGTGGTCGCTCGCCTTCAGGCCCTCCAGCATGTTCACCAGCATCGGGAAGAACACCATCACGACCACCACCGCCGCCTTCGACTGCCAGCCGAAGCCGAACCACATCACCAGGATCGGCGCGGTACCGACGATGGGCAGCGCGGCGACGAAGTTGCCGACCGGCTTCAGACCCCGTTGCAGGAACGGCGACCGGTCGATCGCCAGCGCCGTCAGCACCGCCGCCGCGCAGCCGATCACCAGCCCCGACAGCGCGCCCTTGACGATGGTCTGCACGAAGTCCGCCCACAGGATCGGGATCGACCCGGCGAATTCCTCCGCGATCATCGTCGGCGGCGGCAGGATCACCGGCGACACCTCGAACAGCCGCACCGCCAGTTCCCACAGCCCGATCAGCGTCAACCCGAAGATGACGGGCACGAGGAACCGCACCCCCGCCCCGCGCCCTGTCCGCGCGATGAAGGCGTTGAGCCCCCAGGCCGCGAACCAGGCCGCCAGCACCAGCGCGAGACGCGGGTCGATCAGAAGCGCGGCCAGCACGATCAGGATCCCGAGGCCCGGCAGCAGGAACGGCGCGCGGAGGGCGGTCATCGCGGCCCTCCGTCACGTGTCTCAACCGGATCGCGGGCGATCCGGGAACGGAACGCCCCCCTCATCGCGCCAGCCCCATCCGCTTCAGCGTGACCCGCTCCGCCAGCCCGATCAGCCCGACCAGCAGCGCCGCGCAGATCGCCGCCATGAACAGCGCCGACCAGATCTGGATGGTCTGGCCGTAATAGCTCCCGGTCAGCAGCCGCGCGCCAAGACCGAAGCGGGCCCCGGTCGGCAGCTCCGCCACGATGGTCCCCACCAGCGCCGCCGCGACCGACACCTTCAGCGAGGCGAACAGGAACGGCAGCGAGGCCGGCAGCCGCAGCTTCGCCAGCGTCTGCCCGGCGCTGGCCGAGTAGGTCTTCAGCAGGTCCAGGTCCATCGACGACGGGCTTCTCAGGCCCTTCACCATGCCGACGACCACGGGGAAAAAGCTCAGGTAGGCCGAAATCAGCGATTTCGGCAGCAGACCCTCGATCCCGACCGCGTTCAGCACCACGATGATCATCGGCGCGATCGCCAGGATCGGGATCATCTGGCTCGCGATCGCCCAGGGCATCACGCCCATGTCCATCGCCCGGTTGTGGATGATGCCGACCGCCAGCAGTATCCCCGCCCCGGTGCCGACGAGAAACCCGAGCAGCGTCGGCGCGAGCGTCTGGTAGGCGTGGAAGACGAGGCTCCGCGGGTTGCCCTGCAACGATCCGCGGCGCTCGCGCAGCGGCGGCTCCCCCAGCACGGTGGCGCGCAGTTCCTCCGCCACCTGGTGCGGCGCGGGCAGCACCGGGCGTTCCTGGTTGAACACGCCCGACAGGATGTCACCGGTGGAAAGATCGGCCTCCGGCCCCGCCCGGTCGATGACCCAGGCGCTGTTGAGCGGGATGCAGGCGAGGTACCAGAGCGTCACGATGGCCAGCACAACGGCCAGGATCGGCAGCACCGCCCCGCCGGCCGCCCGCGCGGCCGCGCCGATCCCGCCGCCCGCCGCCGTGATGCGGGGCGTGGTGGCGGCCTCGGTCATGGCGCCGTCATCCCGGCCGCGCGGGCCAGACGATCAGCGCCACCGCGACGACACCCAGCATCAGCCCCGCCGCCTGCAACGCGCCCGGCCGCTCGCCAAAGGCGACGATCCCGACGAGGCTCGCGAACAGGAGTTGCAGCACCGCCGACAGCGAGATCGCGACCGCCATCCCGGTCTCGCGCATCAGCCGGACCATGATGATGTTGCCGAGGCTGTAGAGAAGCAGGGCCACGATCACGAGCCACAGCTTCGGCGTCGCGACGTAGGACCTGAGGAAAGCACTTGCCGAAAGGAAGATGGCCATCGCCATCCCGAGCCACGCGAAGAATCCCGCACTCACCGCCCGCAACTCCGAAGGGGTTAACGCGCGGAAGATACCCGGTTTCTACCCGCTTTCTACCCACTTTCTACCTGCCTTCTACCTGTGGCTTTCCGGCACGGGTTAATCATCGTAGGCATGCCCCGCCCTCAGCCCCTCGCGCACCCTGTGGGCGACCCGCTGGAACTCCGGCGTGTCCCGGATCCCGAGCGGCCGGTCCCGCGGCAGCGGGCTTTCGATGACGTCGGTGATGCGCCCCGGCCGCGGCGACATGACGACGATTTTCGTAGACAGATAAACGGCTTCGGGGATCGAATGGGTGACGAAGCCGATGGTCTTCTCCGTCCGCGCCCAGAGCGCCAGGAGCTGTTCGTTCAGGTGGTCCCGAACGATCTCGTCGAGCGCGCCGAAGGGCTCGTCCATCAGCAGGATCGGCGCGTCGAAGGCCAGCGCCCGCGCGATGCTCGCCCGCTGCTGCATCCCGCCCGAAAGCTGCCACGGATACTTGCGTCCGAATCCTTCCAGATCAACGAGTTGCAGGACGTTCCTGACACGCTCGTCCTGCTCCGCCCGGCTGTATCCCATGATCTCCAGCGGCAGCTTGATGTTTTTCTCGATGGTCCGCCAGGGATACAGCCCCGCGGCCTGGAAAACGTAGCCGTAGGAACGGTTTAGACGCGCCTCCTCGGGGGTCATCCCGTTCACCGCGACGCTGCCGCCGGTCGGCGTTTCCAGCGCCGCGACGACCCGCAGGAACGTCGTCTTCCCGCAGCCCGACGGCCCGATGAAGCTGACGAACTCGCCCTTTCCGATGGAAAGATCCACGTCCTTCAGCGCGTGCACCGGCCCGTCCGCGGTCTGGAACACGAGGTTCAGACCCCGCGCCTCGATCACCGCCCCGGCCGTCTCCGTTCCGGTCATTGTCGACTCGACCACCCCCGTCTCAACCACGCCGCAGCACCCGTTCCAGCCCGTACCCTAGCACGCCGATGACGGCCCCCGGCCCGGCCGCGACGGCGCCGAAAGTCCCCCAGTTTCCGGGGGTTTGCGGCAGGTTTCCGGACGCGAAGACCATGCTCATGAATCCTCCGATCGCCCAGAGAACGACGAAGCCGAACAGCCAGAACCGGCGGGCCAGCGCCATCCCGCCCCGCACGAGCAGGAACGCCGGGAAGGCACAGACCGCGCTGATGAGCATGAACAGCGGGGCCGTCGCGACGGCCTCCGCCATGCCCCCGGCCGCCGGCCCGTCCGCGAACACCACGTTGATCCCGAGCGCCAGCCACGCGCCGAGCAGGACGCTGCAGACGGCGTAGGACAGGACCGCGATGGCGATCCCGGCCAACCGGCCCGGTACCGAGGTCTCGACCTCCGGCTCCGCGCCGCCGTAGAGCGCTTCCCTGAACCGCGCGTTGTCCATCAGATCCCGGCCGGGATGTTCATCGGATCCCGCTCCACCTTGCGGGGCGAGTTCAGATCCTTCCACTTCGACAAGGCCTTGGCGGCCGAACCGAAGGCCGGGCGCGGTACGAAGCGGCCCCGCCCCGGCTGCGGCTGGCTGTTCTGGCCCCAGGCCCAGATCACGTCGCCGCGGCTGAGCGTGTAGCGCGCCTGCGCCGTCACCTCGAGCCCCTCCCAGACGGAGTAGTCGGCCACCGATTTCTGGTTCGACGCGCTCAGCGTCTTGGACTGCTTCGGATCCCAGACCACCACGTCGGCGTCCGCCCCGGGCACCAGCGCGCCCTTCTTCGGGTAGACGTTCAGGATCTTGGCGATGTTGGTCGAGGTCACGGCGACGAATTCCTCCGGCGTCAGGCGGCCGGTCTCCACCCCGAAGGTCCAGAGCACCGCAAGCCGTTCCTCCAGCCCGCCGGTCCCGTTCGGGATCGTGCGAAAATCCTTCAATCCCATGCGCTTCTGTTCCGTCGTGAAGACGGCATGGTCGGTCGCGACGACCTGGAGCGACCCCGCGGCGAGCCCGTTCCAGAGCCCGTCCTGGTGTTCCTTCGACCGGAACGGCGGCGACATCACCCGCTGCGCCGCGTGCTCCCAGTCCTTCGACAGGTACTCGCTATCATCGAGGATCAGGAACTGCGCCAGCGGCTCGCCGTAGACCCGCATCCCCTTCTGCCGCGCCCGCCGGATAGCCTCGTGCGACTGCTCGCAGGAGACGTGGACGACGTAGAGCGGCGTGCCGACGGCATCGGCGATCATGATGGCGCGGTTGGTCGCCTCGCCCTCAACCTCCGGCGGGCGGCTCAGCGCGTGGCCTTCCGGCCCGGTGATGCCGAGTTCGATCATCTTCTTCTGGAGCAGGTCGACCACGTCGCCGTTCTCCGCGTGGACCATCGGCAGCGCGCCGAGTTCCTTGCAGCGGGCGAAGGAGGCGAACATCTCGTCATCCTCCACCATCAGCGCGCCCTTGTAGGCCATGAAGTGCTTGAACGAGTTGACGCCCATGTCGACGGCGTCCTTCATCTCGTTGAAGATCGTTTCATTCCAGCCGGTTATCGCCATGTGATAGCCGATGTCGGAACAGATCTGCGGGGCCGACTTGCGGTGCCACTCCTCGATCGCGTTCTTGATCGAGCCGTCCTCGCCCGGCAGGCAGAAGTCGACCAGCATGGTCGTGCCGCCCGCCGCCGCGGCCCAGGTTCCGCTCTCGAAGGTTTCCGCCGCCGTGGTGCCCATGAAGGGCATTTCCAGGTGCGTGTGCGGGTCGATCCCGCCCGGGATCACGTAGGCCTCGGAGGCGTCGATCACCTCGTCGCCCTTCAGGTTCTCGCCGATCTCGGCGATCTGCTCGCCCTCGACCAGGATATCGGCCTTGAACTGGCGGTCGGCGGTGACGATCGTTCCGCCCTTGATGACCTTGCTCATCGCGTCACTCCTCTAGGTATTCCTGACGTTCGGCGGCGGAGAGGGGCGCGGTGATCCACGCCCCGTCATGCCGCGACCTGTCCGCCTTCCATCCCACGGGCACCCCGTCCATCGACATCCCGGGCGCGAAGTCCTCGAAGGCGCAGACGTGCAGGAGCGGCCGCCCGCGGCGGAGAACATGGCCGCACAAGATGCCCGGCTCTGCCCCGTGCGCATGGGTCACGGGCGCGTCTCCGGCGATGGCGGGCGGGTCCGGGCGGGCGCGCTCATCGCTCAGCTCCCCCGGCAGATCATCCGCCCATCGCGGGTTTCGAGCGGAATGTAGGTGGCTTCGACCGGCCCCTCGTAGAGCCACCAGTAGCAGCCGTCGGACTGGACCCGGACGGTGGCGAGGTCCTGGTTCGGCGCGACAACCGCGAGCACGTCTTCGCTCAGCTCGATCGGGCCGTCCTGGTAAGGTGCGCCGACGCAGGCGGAAAGCGACAGAAGCCCCGCGATTCCAAAGAGTTTCGTTGCGATCTTCATTCCACGATCTCCGCTGTTTCGACGACCGCGTGGAACAGGACATCGGTTCCCGCGCGGGCCCATTCGGGGCTGATTTCCTCGGCTTCGTGGTGGCTCAGCCCGTCTACGCAAGGGCACATGACCATCGCGGTCGGCGCCACGTCGTTGATCCAGCAGGCGTCGTGCCCGGCCCCCGAGACGATGTCCATGTGGCTGTAGCCGAGCCGTTCCGCCGCCTCGCGGATGGTGTTCACGCAGCCCTCGTCGAAGGCCGGCGGCTCGAACTGGCCGGAAATCGTGTGTTCGAACGTCACCCCGATCTCTTCGCAGATGCCCGGCGCGCGCTCGTAGAGCTCGGCTTCCATCGCGTGCAGCTTGGCCGGGTCGGGCGAGCGGAAGTCGATGGTGAACACCACCTTACCCGGGATCACGTTGCGGCTGTTGGGGTAGACGTCGATATGGCCGATGGCGCCCACGGCGTTCGGCTGGTGCTTCATCGCGATCTCGTGGACCAGCTCCGTCACCAGCGCGAGCCCCCGGCCGGCATTCTTGCGCATGTGCATCGGCGTGGAGCCGGTGTGGCTGTCCTTGCCGGTGATCGTGCACTCGATCCAGCGCAGGCCCTGGCCGTGGGTGACGACGCCGATATCCTTGCCCTCGGCCTCCAGGATCGGGCCCTGCTCGATGTGCAGCTCGAACAGCGCGTGGATGCGGCGGTCGCCGACCTTTTCCTCGCCCTTCCAGCCGATCCGTTCCAGTTCGTCCCCGAATTTCAGGCCCTTGGCGTCCACGCGGTCATAGGCCCAGTCAAGCTGGTGCTTGCCCGCGAAGACGCCCGAGGCCAGCATCGCCGGGGCAAACCGCGTGCCCTCCTCGTTGGTCCAGTTGACCACGACGATCGGGTGCCTGGTCTTGATCCCGAGGTCGTTCAGCGTCCGCACCACCTCCAGCCCGCCGAGCACGCCGAGCACGCCGTCGTACTTGCCCCCCGTCGGCTGCGTGTCGAGGTGGCTGCCGACATAGACCGGCGCCGCGTCCGGGTCGGTGCCGGGGCGGGTCGCGAACATGTTGCCGATCTGGTCGACCCCCATCTCGCACCCGGCGTCCTCGCACCACTTCCGGAACAGCGCGCGTCCCTCGGCGTCTTCGTCGGTGAGCGTCTGGCGGTTGTTTCCACCGGCAACACCGGGTCCGATCTTCGCCATTTCCATCAGCGAGTCCCAGAGACGCTCGCCGTTTATCCGCAGGTTCTCGCCGGGTGCCGGCATCCGTTTCTCCCCGTCTTCCAGTTCGCGCTCAGTGCAGCGCCTTCAGCACGTCCCCGAGCGTGCCGATGAGTTCGTCGATGTGGCTCTTCTCGATGATGAGCGGCGGCGACATCGCGATGATGTCCCCGGTGGTCCGGATCAGGACGCCCTTCTCGTAGCAGTCGAGGAAGGCCTGGAAGGCGCGCTTGGTCGGCTGGCCCGGGATCGGTTCCAGTTCCACCGCGCCGATCAGGCCCATGTTCCGGATGTCGATGACATGCGGGTGGTCCTTCAGCGAATGCAGCGCCTCCTGCCAGTAGGGCGCGAGTTCGGCGGCCCGCTGGAACAGCCCTTCCTCGCGATAGGTTTCCAGCGTCGCGAGCCCCGCGGCGGCGGCGATCGGGTTGCCGGAATAGGTATAGCCGTGGAACAGCTCGATCGCCTCCGGCGGACCCTGCATGAAGGCGTCGTGGATTTCCGACGTGGCCAGCACCGCGCCCATCGGGATCACCCCGTTGGTCAGCCCCTTGGCGCAGGTGATCATGTCCGGCATCACCCCGAAATGCTCGGCCGCGAAGCTCGATCCGAGACGACCGAAGCCGGTGATGACCTCGTCGAAGATCAGAAGGATGCCGTGCTTGCGGGTGATTTCCCGAAGCCGTTCCAGGTAGCCCTTGGGCGGCAGCAGTACGCCGGTCGAGCCCGCCATCGGCTCCACGATCACGGCGGCGATGGTTTCCGGCCCGTGCAGCGCGACGATCTTTTCCAGCTCGTCGGCCAGGTGCGCGCCGTGCTGCGGCTGCCCCTTGGTGAAGGCGTTCTCCTTCGGCAGGTGCGTCGCCGGAAGGTGATCCACCCCGGTCAGGAGCGAGCCGAAGAACTTGCGGTTGTTCACGATCCCGCCGACCGAGATGCCGCCGAAATTGACGCCGTGATAGCCGCGCTCGCGGCCGATTAGCCGGGTCCGCGTGCCCTGCCCGATCGCGCGCTGGTAGGCAATCGCGATCTTCAGCGCGGTCTCGACGCTTTCCGACCCGGAATTGGTGTAGAAGACGTGCTGGAACGGATCCGGCGCCATGTCGCGCAGGCGGTTGGCCAGTTCGAACGCCTTCGGATGCCCCATCTGGAAGGCCGGCGCGTAGTCGAGTTCCGCCGCCTGCGCCTGGATCGCCTCGACGATCTTTGGGCGCTTGTGCCCGGCGTTGCAGCACCAGAGCCCCGCGGTGCCGTCGAGCACCTGGCGGCCGTCCGCGGTGGTGTAGTGCATCCCCTCTGCCGAGACGAACATGCGCGGGGCCTGCTTGAACTGCCGGTTCGCGGTGAACGGCATCCAGAAGGCGGACAGATCGTTGGGGACCGGGTTGCGGTCGAGTGCCATTGGAAAACCCCCTAGCGGCTTCGCGTCCGTCGGCTCGGATTTCTGACCATGCGGTCAGGAAAGACTCAAGGAGACCGACCGGGACCTCCCCCGGATTGAACGACAGCGACTGCCCGTTCGCAAGGCAAATGATCGGAAATGCTCATGGTTTCGGCGGATCGTGGACGGCGCTTGCAGAGCGGAATCCTTTCCGCCAGTCTCGTCTCATGAGCATCCAGGAACCCCGGACACGGATCCAGCGCAAGAACCACCAGGCCATCCTGGAGGCCGCGCTGGAGGTCTTCGCCCGGTCCGGTTTCGCCGCCGCCACGCTGGACCAGATCGCGTCCGAGGCGGGGATGTCGAAGCCCAACCTGCTCTACTATTTCCCATCCAAGGAAGCGATCCACCTCACGCTGCTGTCGCAGCTGATGGACACCTGGCTCGACCCGATGCGCGACATCGACCCGGACGGCGAGCCGGTGGAGGAACTGCTCGCCTACGTCCGCCGCAAGCTCCAGATGAGCCGCGAGATGCCGCGCGAAAGCCGGCTGTTCGCGCACGAGATCATCCAGGGCGCACCGCACATGGGGCCGGAGCTTGAAACCGTGCTGCGCCCGCTGGTGATGGAAAAGGCGGCGATCGTCGCGGACTGGTCCGCGGCGGGACGGATCGCGACGGTCGACCCGGTTCACCTGATCTTCTCGATCTGGTCGCTGACGCAGCACTACGCCGATTTCGACGTTCAGGTGCGCAAGGTGCTCGGCCCCGGGCGAGACCCGTGGGACGAGGCCGCCGCCCATCTCGAGACCCTGTTCGGGCGGATGCTCGCCCCCTGACCGCCCGGAACTCCGCCGCTGCGGGCCGCGTTTCCATCGGAATCCGAAGGAGACGACACATGAGCTATCGCCTCGAATTGCAAGGCATCGAAACCGTCACCCACGACACGCGCCACCTGCGCTTCGTCCGGCCGAAAGATTTCACCTTCGAACCCGGCCAGGCGGTCGAACTGTCGCTTTGTCGCGACGGCTGGCGCGACGAGGGGCGGCCGTTCACGATGGTCTCGCATCCCGAGGACGCGATGCTGGATTTCGTCATCAAGATCTATCCCGAGCATGACGGCGAGACCGAACAGATCGCGACGCTGGAGCCGGGCGAGGAGGTAGAACTGACGGATCCCTTCGGCGCGGTCACGGACCACGGCCCCGGAACCTTCATCGCCGGCGGTGCGGGCATCACGCCGTTCATCGCGCTCCTGAGGACGCGGGCGCGGAAACAGGCGCTCGACGGCTGCCGCCTGATCTTCGCCAACAAGGCGGAAGAGGACATCATCCTGCGCGAGGAGTGGGAGGAGATGGAGGGGCTGGAGACCGTCTTCGTCACCGATGCCGAGGGCGATGGCCACCCCGACGGGCCGGTCGACCGTGCGTTCCTCGAAGGCCGGGTCGATCCGTCCGAGGGACATTTCTACATCTGCGGCCCCGGCGGCATGGTCGACGCGGTGCGCGACGACCTCAAGGCGCTCGGCGTTCCGCCCGACCGGATCGTGACCGAAGAGGGCTGGTGATCACGCCAGCCCCGCGGCCTCTGCTTCCGCCCGGTCGAAATCGACATGCAAGTGGTTGCCGTCGGGATCCCAGACGTTGACCTGCACGATCGGGAAATCCGGCAGCGCCGAGACCCGGTAGCGCTGCCCGCCGTCCTTCAGCCGCGCGACGAACGCCGCGATCCCGCTGGCGCGGAACGCGGCGTGTTCGAGCGCGAGTTCCGCCGGTCGGTCCGGTGCCGTTTCGATCTCCACCAGGTGCACGAGCGGAAAGTCCCCGGCATAGAGCCACGCGCCGCCGAACGGGAATTCGGGGCGCGGGCCGGGCGGCATCTGCATGTACCGCCCGTACCAGTCGATCATCTCCGCCAGCCGCGCGGTGCGCAGGTTGACGTGATCGAGCGCCTCGATCATTCCGCCGCCTTCGCCGCCGGGTTGTTCGGATGCGTGGTCCAGTTGGCGTAGTCCGGCTCCACCACCCTGCCCGTCCGCTCGTCCAGCGCGCCGGGCTCGATCCGCTCCATCGTGATGCAGTCCTCGACCGGGCAGACGTTGACGCAGAGGTTGCAGGCGACGCATTCGTCGTCCTTCACGGTGAACACCCGGTCGGACGACATCGCGATGGCCTGGTGAGAGGTGTCCTCGCACGCGGCGTAGCAGCGGCCGCACTTGATGCAGGCGTCCTGGTCGATCCGCGCCTTGGTGACGTAGTTGAGGTTCAGGTACTGCCAGTCGGTCACGTTCGGCACCGCGCGTCCGACGAGGTCCGACATCGCCATCCCCTGCTCGTCCAGGTACTGCGACAGGCCCGAGCAGAGCTCCTCCACGATCTTGAAGCCGTAGGTCATCGCCGCTGTGCAGACCTGCACGGAGCCGGAGCCGAGCGCCATGAACTCCGCCGCGTCGCGCCATGTCGTGACCCCGCCGATGCCGCTGATCGGCAGGCCGCGGGTTTCCGGGTCGCGCGCGATCTCGGCCACCATGTTGAGCGCGATCGGCTTCACCGCAGGGCCGCAATAACCGCCGTGGCTGCCCTTGCCGTCAATCGACGGCTCGGGGCTGAACGTGTCGAGGTTGACCGAGGTGATCGACGAGATCGTGTTGATCAGGCTGACCGCGTCCGCCCCGCCCGCGTTCGCCGCCCGCGCGGGGTAGCGGATGTCGGTGATGTTCGGCGTCAGCTTCACCAGGACCGGCATCCGGGTGTTCGCCTTGCACCAGCGCGTCACCATCTCGATGTATTCCGGCACCTGGCCCACGGCCGATCCCATGCCCCGCTCGCTCATCCCGTGGGGGCAGCCGAAGTTCAGCTCGATCCCGTCGGCGCCGGTCTCCTCGACTTTGGGCAGGATCTCCTTCCAGGCCCATTCCTCGCAGGGCACCATCAGGCTGACCACCACGGCGCGGTCCGGCCACTCGCGCTTGACCTGCTTGATCTCGCGCAGGTTCACCTCGAGCGGGCGGTCGGTGATCAACTCGATGTTGTTGAGCCCGAGCAGCCGCCGGTCCGCGCCCCAGACCGCGCCGTAGCGCGGGCCGTTCACGTTCACGACATGCGGGTCGAGGCCGAGCGTCTTCCACACGACGCCGCCCCACCCTGCCCTGAATGCGCGGACGACGTTGTATTCCTTGTCCGTCGGCGGCGCGGAGGCGAGCCAGAACGGGTTCGGGGACTTGATGCCCACGAAATCGGTGGTGAGATCGGCCATTGTCCTGTTCCTCTTCGCGGTTCAGTCGCAGCGGGTCAGCTCGATTTCCGGCCCCTCCGGGAACGCGGCTGTCATCGCGTCCGGGCCGGTATCGACGAGCGTCACCGCGCTCGGGTGATCGACGGGGATTTCCTCGGTATCCGTGGTGCCGTCGCCGTGGACGGCGAGGACATGGATGTTGCGGCAGTCGAGCGGCGACGCGTACCGGCCGCTTTCGTCGGGCGCGATGGGCAGCGTGGCGTCGCAGATCGTGTGTTCGTTCACCCCGATCCCGGACGGCTCGACATGCAGCGTGACGCTGTCCGCGCACCAGGTGCCGACGAAGGCCGGGTCGGGATCGGCCGCGAGCGCCGCCGACGGGATCGCCGCGAGGAGGACCGCGAGCGCCCTCATGCGCCCGGCTCCGGCGCGGTCTGAAGCAGCACGAGATTGCCCTCGGTGTCGCGGATCATCAGCCAGCGCATTGCGGGGTCCCACGGCGCCGCGCCGGGGCCGGCGGTGATCTCGACACCCGCTGCGGCCAGGCGCGCGGCTTCGGCGTCCGGATCGCCGCAGACCAGCACCAGCGCGGGGCGGCCCTCGGCCACGGTCACGTCGCCGGGGGCCGCGAATTGCAGCATCGTCCCGCCGCCGGGCAGCCGCAGGAAGATCCAGCGGCGGTTGTCCGAATAGGGCTCGTCACGCTCCACCTCGAACCCGAGCGTGCCGGTGTAGAAGGCCAGCGCGCGGTCTTGGTCCTCGACCGGCAGCATCGTGAAATGGATACGGCTGACGGTCACGCGGGTCTCCGGAAGATCATCTCGGTCGGGCGGATGCGACCGGCGCGCAGGGTCTCGACGTAGTTCGACAGCTTCTCCGCCGCGGTGTCGCCCATCAGCAGGTGAATGCCGAGCGGCGGCATGCCGTGTTCCGCGACCAGCGCGAAGACCCGCTCGAAATAGGCGCGGGCGAAGTCGGTGCGGTCGCGTTCCGCGTGTTCGACGAGCCCCGCCGCCTCCGCCGCCGCGCGGTATGTCTCGGGCGGGTCGACGTGGCTCAGCTCGGCACGGCTGGCCCAGGGCAGCGGGAACAGGAGCGCGCCGTCGCGATCTTCGCCGCGCATGACGTCGAACAGCGCGAAATGGCCGCCGGGCTTCAGCACCCGCGCGGCCTCGGCGAAGAGCGTGGCCTTGTCCTCGACGTTCATGCCGACGTGGAACATGGTGACCAGATCGGCGGACATCGGGTCGAACGGCAGGTCCAGCACGCTGCCCTGTTCCAGCGCGATCCAGTCCGACAGGCCGAGCCGGTCGTTCAGCGCCCGACCCGTGTCCAGGTACTCCGGCGTCAGGTCGATGCCGGAGACCCGCGCGCCGTAGCGGTGGACGATGTGGCGGGCGGTGCCGCCGAGCCCGCAGCCGAGGTCGATCACCGCCGTCGCCGGGCCGATTTCCAGCTGGTCGAGCAGCGCCGCCGTCGCCTCGATCCCGCCGGTGTGGAACTCGTCCACGGGTTTCAGGTCGTCGATCGTCAGGTGGTCGGGGTCGGCCCCCGCCGCCTTCAACGCGACGTCGATCCGCGGCAGCAGCCGGCCGGTCGAGTAATGGTCCTGCAGATCGGTCTCGAAGCTCATGGTATCCTCCCCCGCGCGTGGCCGTGCCCGATGGTAGCACGGATCGGCCGCGACGGGGCGTCCCTCACCGGGTCAGAGCCGGGTGACGACGAACAGGAAGATCCCGAGCACCAGCAGGGCGAGCCCCGCCATCCGCAGGATCATGTTCTGCCGGTCGCCCGCGATCCACACCACCATGAGAATGCCCCCGACGAGGCAGGAGATGATGGCGGCCCAGGAAGCGATCATCGGTGAAATCCTTTCAGCTGGAAACAAGCGTTGCGTGGATGTCCTCGGCGGCGTCGCGGCCCTCGGCGACGGCGGTCACGGTGAGGTCGTCGCCACCGAGCGCGCAATCCCCGCCGGCCCAGACGCCGGTGACGCTGGTGCGCCCCGCCCCGGTCACCGCGATCTTGCCACCGGAAATTTCCAGTGTCTCCGGCGCGCCCGACAGGGTCTGGCCGATCGCCTTCAGCACCTGGTCGGCGGGAAGGTCGAAGGTCTCGCCTGTGCCTTCCAGCATGCCGCCCGCGTCGCGCGTGTACTCCGCCCGGAGCACGGCGGCCCGGCCCTCGCCGATGACCGCGACCGGCCGCGCGTTGAACACGAGCCGGACGCCCTTCGCCGCCGCGAGATCCTGTTCGAAGCCGCTGGCCGGCATCTCGGCCCGTGACCGACGGTAGAGGATGGTCACGGTTTCGGCCCCGAGCAGCTTGGCCTGCACCGCCGCGTCGACCGCCGTCATCCCGCCGCCGATCACCACCACGTTCCGGCCCACGGGAAGCGCGGAGAGGTCCGAGGCCTGGCGCAGCTCCGCGATGAAATCGACGGCATCGGACACGCCGGCCATGTCCTCGCCCTCGGCCCGGAGCGCGTTGACCCCGGCCAGACCCATGCCGAGGAAGACGGCGTCGAAATCCTCCTGCAACTCGGCGAGCGTGAGATCGGCACCGAGCCCGCGCCCGGTCAGCATCCGGATGCCGCCGACCTGCATCAGCCAGTCGAGCTCCGCCTGGGCGAACCCGTCGACCGTCTTGTAGCTCGCGATGCCGTACTCGTTCAGGCCGCCGCCCTTGGGCCGCGCCTCGAACACCGTCACCTCGTGGCCGTGCAGGGCGAGCCGGTGCGCGCAGGACAGCCCCGCGGGCCCGGCCCCGACCACCGCGACGCGGAAGCCGGTGGCGGCGGCGCGGGTGAACGGGTGCCGCCCCGCTGCCATCACGGTATCGGTCGCGTAGCGTTGCAGGCGGCCGATCTCCACCGGCTTGCCCTCGGCGGTCTCGCGGACGCAGGCCTCCTCGCACAGGGTCTCGGTCGGGCAGACGCGCGCGCACATGCCGCCCAGGATGTTCTGCTCAAAGATCGTCCGCGCCGCGGCCTCGGGCGTGCCGGTCGCGATCTGCCGGATGAAGAGCGGGATGTCGATCGAGGTCGGGCAGGCCGTGATGCAGGGCGCATCGTGGCAGAAGTAGCAGCGGTCCGCGGCCACCGCGGCCTCGTGCGGGGCGAGCGGCGGGTGCAGGTCGGCGAAGTTCTCGGCGTAGTCACCGGCCGCGAGCCGGCCCGCGGCGATACCGGGCGTGAGCGGGCTGTTCGTCATCTGGCACCTCTTCCGCTGGACGACATCCGTTGGTACTTCGCCGCAGGCTGGCACGGCGGGAAAATTTTACCAACTGGAAAATTCCGTGACCGCCTGCGCCATCGCCTCCTGCCCGCATGTTAGGCAGCGGCGCGGGAAGATCCAGCGTTTCCGGGGCGATGCACGACGGCGGCGTGGGCCACGCGGCACGCCCGCCGCCCGACGGTGCCGCCAGAACGCGCCTTTTCCTTGCGCATCGGCTTCTTTATAAGCACGGACAAAACATCAGAGCGTTGAGGGAACACCAGGGGCGCGCACGCGCACCGGGGAGCGTGAGGACCAGGAATGACCGAGAAATCTCACCAGAGCGACGTCGACTTCATTCGCGCGCTGGCCGAGCTGCTGCGCGAGAACGACCTGACCGAGTTGCAGGTGAAACGGGAATACGGCGAGGGCGACAGCCTGAACGTCCGCGTCAGCCGCGGCGGTCCGCCCCCGGCCCCGGTCCAGAGCTACGTCGCCCCGGCCCCCGCCCCGGCCGCGGCGCCCGCCCCGGCATCCGCCGCCCCGGCAGCGGCATCCGCCGCGCCGGACCCGGCCGAGGATCCGAACGCGATCACCTCGCCCATGGTCGGCACCGCCTACCTGCAGCCCGAACCCGGCGCGGCGTCGTTCGTGTCGGTCGGCGACAAGGTGTCCGAGGGCCAGACCCTGCTGATCGTCGAGGCGATGAAGACGATGAACCAGATCCCCGCCCCGCGCGCGGGCACGGTCAAGCGCATCCTGATCGAGGACGGCACCCCGGTCGAGTTCGGCGCGCCCCTGATGATCCTCGAGTAGGCCCATGTTCTCGAAGATCCTCATCGCCAACCGCGGCGAGATCGCGCTCCGCGTCATCCGCGCCGCCCGCGAAATGGGCATCGCCAGCGTCGCGGTCCATTCCACCGCCGACAGCGATGCGATGCATGTCCGCATGGCCGACGAGGCGATCTGCATCGGCCCCCCGCCGGGCGGGCAGAGCTACCTGTCGGTGCCGAACATCATCTCCGCCTGCGAGATCACCGGGGCCGAGGCGATCCACCCCGGCTACGGTTTCCTGTCGGAGAACGCGAACTTCGTGCAGATCGTCGAGGATCACGGGCTGAAGTTCATCGGCCCCTCGGCCGAGCACATCCGCGTCATGGGCGACAAGATCGCCGCGAAGGACACGATGAAGACGCTCGGCGTGCCCTGCGTGCCGGGATCGGACGGCGGCGTGCCGGACCTGGAATCCGCGCGCCGGATCGGCGCCGAGATCGGCTACCCGGTGATCGTGAAAGCCGCCGCGGGCGGCGGCGGGCGCGGCATGAAGCTGGCCCGGTCCGCGACCGAGATCGACCGCGCGTTCCAGACCGCGCGCTCGGAGGCCAAGGCCGCCTTCGGCAACGACGAGGTCTACCTGGAGAAGTACCTGGGCAAGCCGCGCCATATCGAGGTGCAGATCTTCGGCGACGGCAAGGGCCGTGCCGTGCATCTCGGCGAACGCGACTGCTCGTTGCAGCGCCGGCACCAGAAGGTGCTGGAGGAAGCCCCCGGCCCCGCGATCGACCCGGAGACCCGCGCCCGGATCGGCGAGACCTGCGCCAAGGCCGTGGGCGAGATGGGCTACGAGGGCGCCGGCACGATCGAGTTCCTCTACGAGGACGGCGAGTTCTACTTCATCGAGATGAACACCCGGCTCCAGGTCGAGCACCCGGTGACCGAGGCGATCTTCGGGGTCGATCTCGTGGCCGAGCAGATCCGCGTCGCCGCGGGCGAGCCGATGTCGTTCCGGCAGGAGAACCTGAAGGTGCGCGGTCACGCCATCGAGGTCCGCATCAACGCCGAGAAACTGCCGAACTTCGCGCCCTCGCCGGGCCGGATCACGCAGTACCACGCCCCCGGCGGGCTCGGCGTGCGGATGGACAGCGCGCTCTACGACGGCTACCGGATCCCGCCGTTCTACGACAGCCTGATCGCCAAGCTGATCGTCCACGGCCCCGACCGCCCGGCGGCGCTGGCCCGGCTCAACCGCGCGCTTGGCGAGCTGATCGTCGACGGCGTCGACACCACGGTGCCGCTGTTCCACGCCCTGTTGCAGGAACCCGACGTGCTGAGCGGCGCCTACGACATCCACTGGCTGGAACGTTGGCTCGAATCCCAGGGCTGAGCCCCGGAACGCGGCGCGGCGCGTCGGCACCCCGCGAGGGGGGCCTCCGCGCCGCCATCGCCTGCGGCGATGATCCCGTTCCGACCGGGCTCACCCGCACCCCCGCCGATGACGTCACCGTGACATCGCGTCCGGCTTTTCCCATCGGCGGGCCGCGCGACTTCGGATAGTCTCCGCGGCATGGCCCACGACCTGCGCCCCCGTCCCGACCTGACACCCGAGCTTCTGCTCCGGGCCTATGCCGCGGGCATCTTCCCGATGGCCGAGACCCGCGACGACCCGGAGATCTTCTGGGTCGACCCGGTGATGCGCGGGATCATCCCGCTCGACGGGTTCCGGATGTCGCGCTCTCTGGCCCGGACCATCCGCTCCGGGCGGTTCGAGGTGACGCTGGACCGGGATTTCCGGGGCACCGTGGCGGGCTGTGCCGCGCGGCCGGAGACGTGGATCAGTCCCGCCATCGCCGCCCACTACGACGCCCTGCACGCGGCCGGCCACGCCCATTCGCTGGAGATCCGGGAAGACGGCGCGCTGGTCGGCGGGGTCTACGGTGTCACGCTCGGGGCCGCGTTCTTCGGGGAAAGCATGTTCTCGCGCCGCCGGGACGCGTCGAAGGTGGCGCTGGCCTACCTCGTGGCGCGGCTGCGGGCGGGCGGCTTCACGCTGTTCGACACCCAGTTCCTGACCCCGCACCTCGCCTCCCTCGGCGGGATCGAGATCTCGCGGGCGGAGTATCACTCCCGCCTCGCCGCGGCCCTGAGACTTGAGGCCGATTTCTTCGCCGCGCCGGACCCGATGCCGGCTCAGGTGGTCCTGCAGCTCAGGACCCAGACGTCGTAGCGGGGGTGTTCCAGCGCCATCAGCGCGGGGCTCGACGCCACCATCCAGCCGTCGAACAGCAACTGACCGTCGAGGTCCGCGATCTGGACATGGGCGAAGGCGTCCGAGGCCGGGTTGTCGGCAGGGTAGCGGCATTCGACCATGTGGATCGCGATCCGCCCGAACACGACGGTTTCGCCCAGGGTCATCTCGATGTCGGTCGGCTGGCCGATGGTCTTGTCGAGCGCCCGGATCGTCGCGCCGCGGCCGTCGCCCGTCGGCGTCGCGCTGACCGCTTCCTCGGCCTGCGGATTGGGCGCCTGCACCAGCGCCACGCCATCCTGCCCGCCCGGATCGATCTGGACGAAGACGCCGTCGGGAAGCTGTTCGGTCACGATCCCGCTGTCGGGGTTCTGGCCCGTGGGCGACTGCTGGATCGGGGTCCGCGTCGGCTCCAGCCCCATTTCCGGGTTCACCGTGAACAGACCGCCTTCGGGGATCGGCTGCTGCTCCGCGCCGGGTTCCGGGAATCCGGGCAGCGGCTCCACCTGGAAACTGCCGGGATCGGTCTGGGCGCTTGCGGTGGCCGCGACGGCGGCGAGGCCGAGGATCAGGACCGGAAGAAGGGCGCGGGCGCCCATGGCATCACTCCGGTCGCCAGGCTTCGTAATCCGACATCTGCCGCGGCTCCTCGCGCAGGATGGAGCCGGGCGGGACGTAATGCGCGGGCGTGCCGGTCAGGTTCGGCAGGTGCGGCTTTTCCCATTCCTTGTGGGCGAGCGGCCGGTCGGACGGCGGCTCGTCCCAGGTGTGGTGCAGCCAGCCGTGCCAGTCGGGGCTGACCCGGCTCGCCTCGGCCTCGCCGTTGTAGATCACCCACCTGCGGTCGCCGGTGCGGGAGCGGTAGAAGACGTTGCCCTGCTCGTCCTCGCCGACCTTCACGCCGTTCCGGGCGGTGAAGATCTGCGTGCCGATGGTGGTGCCGTTCCACCATGTCAGGACGCGCTTGAGGAAATCGAGCATGCCTTTGGCCCTCCGCGGGTTTCGATCCGGTTCTGCCCGATGCGGGCACGCGGGTCCAGAGCCAATGCGTCGCGCCCCGGACCGCCGGCCCCGCCGGGCGCGTGGCTCAGCCGCCGTCGGCTGGCGCCTCGGCCTCCGCGTCGGTTTCGCCCTCGGCGGGGACCTCGGCCTCTTCCTCGGTCGGCAATTCGCCGAGCCCTTCGGACGGGACCAGTTCGCCGCGCGCCTCGGCCTCGCAGAGCGCGATGGCGTGGGTCTGCGCGGTGCGCATGTCGCCGACCACCGCGCGCACGTCCTCGCGGCCGAGCCCGACGCCTTCGCCCGCGTCCGACAGGCTGTTCTCGGTCGCGGCGAGTTCGCCCGCGCCCTGGGCCTGCGCCGCGGCAAGCTGCGTTCCGAACGAGGAATAGAGCGCGAGCGCGTTGGCATCGACACCTTCCACCATGCGCACGGTCGCGCAGGCGCAGATCTCCGGATCGGCGCCGGTCGCGAGGCATTGCGCCGTCACCCCGTCGCCCTGGGCATGGGCCCCGGCACCTGCCAGCACGAAGAGCGCGGCGGCGCCGTATCGAAGCGTATCAGTCATTCAAACGACCCTCTGTAACGCCCCCCGCCGCCCCTTCTGCCCGAAATCCTTCTGCCATGACAGCCCATTGAGAGACCCGCGGGCTTGGCGTATGCCGGAATGCAACGACAGACCCCGGGGAGAGAGACCATGAAGGACGGCCACGAATACGGCTTCGACACGCTGCAGATCCACGCCGGCAGCCGGCCCGATCCGGCGACCGGCGCGCGGCAGACGCCGATCTACCAGACCACGGCCTACGTGTTCCGCGATGCCGACCACGCCGCGGCGCTGTTCAACCTCCAGGAAGTGGGCTTCATCTACTCGCGCCTGACCAACCCGACGGTGGCCGTGCTGCAGGAACGCATCGCGACGCTCGAGGGCGGCGTCGGCGCGGTCTGCTGTTCCTCGGGCCACGCGGCCCAGATCATGGCGCTGTTCCCGCTGATGGCGCCGGGGCGGAACGTTGTGGTCTCGACCCGGCTCTACGGCGGCACGGTCACCCAGTTCAGCCAGACCATCAAGCGCTTCGGCTGGTCCGCGAAGTTCGTCGATTTCGACGACTTCGACGCGGTCAGGGCGGCGATCGACGACGACACCCGCGCGGTGTTCTGCGAATCGATCGCCAACCCCGGCGGCTACATCACCGACATCCCGGCCATCGCCGGGATCGCGGACGGCGCCGGCATCCCGCTGATCGTCGACAACACCTCGGCCACGCCCTACCTCTGCCGCCCGATCGAGCTCGGCGCGACGCTGGTGGTGCATTCGACCACCAAGTACCTCACCGGCAACGGCACCGTCACGGGCGGCGCGATCGTCGATTCCGGCAGCTTCGACTGGTCCGCGAACGGCAAGTTCCCGTCCCTGTCGGAGCCGGAGCCGGCCTATCACGGCCTGCGCTTCCACGAGACCTTCGGGCCGCTCGCCTTCACCTTCCACGGCATCGCGGTCGGGCTTCGCGATCTCGGCATGACGATGAACCCGCAGGGCGCGCATTACACCCTGCTCGGGATCGAGACCCTGTCGCTCCGGATGCAGCGCCACGTCGAGAACGCGGTCGAGATCGCGACCTGGCTCGAGAACCACCCCGCGGTCGAAGCGGTGACCTATGCCGGCCTGCCGAGTTCGCCCTACCACGGCCGGGTCGAGACGATCTGCCCGCGCGGCGCCGGGGCGCTCTTCACCGTCGCGCTCAAGGGCGGCTACGACGCCTGCGTGCGCTTCGTGAACGCGCTGCAGATCTTCAGCCATGTCGCCAACCTCGGCGACGCCCGCAGCCTCGTGATCCACTCCGCCTCGACCACGCACCGCCAGCTCACGCCCGAGCAGCAGGAGGCCGCGGGCGCGGCCCCGAACGTGGTGCGGCTGTCGATCGGGATCGAGGATGCCGGCGACCTGATCGCCGATCTCGACCAGGCGCTGTCGGCGGCTGCCGGCTGACCCGCCATCTGCCCCCGTGCGAATCGCGCCGCACTTGCCTAGGAAGGGTGGAGTTCGGTGGGGCTTGCGCCGCTCCGGTGCCGTTGGGTCGGCGCCGGAATCCGCCAGTTTGTTCGGGCGCGGAACCTGCTATAAGGTCGGTTTGATGGGTTTGGGGTCCGGGCGGAGGACCCGGGAAAGGATCGCATGACGGTCGCGTTCGCGCTGTTTCTGTCGCCCGAAGGCATCGCGCTGGCCCATCGCCAGGACGCGGGTCATTGGGCGCTGATCGGCGAGACCTCGCTGGACGGTCCCGATTTTACCAGCAGGATCACGGCCTTGCGCCGGCTCGGCGAAACCCGCGGCGGGCCCGGGTTCGAAACGCTGCTGATCCTGCCCGACGACCAGATCCTCTACGCCGAGCTTGCGGTGGCCGACGGGCCAGGCACCGATCTTCGCGCCGAGGTCGGCCGCGCGCTCGACGGGCGGACGCCCTACGCGCTTGGCGAACTTGCCTACGATTACCGCCACATGGGGCCGGGGCGCGCACGCGTCGCCGCCGTCGCGCAGGAGACGCTGACCGAGGCGATGGATTTCGCCCGCGCCGCCGGGTTCAACACCATCGGCTTCGCCGCCACCCCGCCGGCCTCGAAGTTCGAGGGCATCCCGCTGTTCGAGCTCGATCCCGGCGCGGGTCCGCTCGGCCTGCACGGCGTCGGGCTGGAATTCGGACCCGACACCTGGGACGGGGAGACCACCCCCCTGCCCGCCGACGAACCCGGCCATGTCTTCGTGACCGAAGCCACCCCGGCCGTAACCGAAGTGGCAGCCGAGGAAGCGCCGGAGAAGGACTTCGGGGAAGTCGCGGAGACGGATGCCGACGAGGTCGTGAACGCGGCCGAGCCCGGGATCGAGGCTGTCGATCCGGAACCCGAGGCGGAGGCCGAGGCCCCGGCTGACCTGACCGCGGAAGACGTGGAACAGGCGCTCCTCGACAGCGGGGCGATGGCGGAGGAGTCGCCGTCGGCCGACGAGGCCACCGAGGAAGCCGTCGCGGAAGATGAGGCCGAAGCGGCGGCGGCCGATGAACCCGAAGCGATAGCGGAGGCCACCGAGGACGCGACCGCTGGCGAACTCGATGGCGTTTCCGAACCCGTCGAAGAGGCGGAGCCGGAAGCCGCCGAGGAAACCGTCGCCGAAGCCGAACCGTCCGAGGTGCCGGCGCCGGTTGACGCAGTGGCCGAGGACCTGCAGCCGGAACCCGCGGAGCCGGAGGCGGTAGACCTCGACACCGCGGCTGAGCTTTCGGCCGAAGCCGACACCGCGCCCGAGGAAATCGAGCCGGAGGCCGAACCGGAAACGGCGGACCTGTCGCCGGATTCCACGGAACCGGAAGCGGACGGAAGCCCGGCGGAGGAGCCCGGGCCCGCGCCGCTTACCTCCGCCCCGGCGGTCGAGGTCGCGGATCACGAGGCCCCCGCTTTCGACGTGGACGCCCCCGCCGCCGACGCGGCGCTGCAATCCGACCACGCCGAGGACGGCGCGCCGGTCATCCGCTTCGGCGCGCATCGCACCGGAGCCGTGGCGCCCGAAGCCGTGGGCCGTATCGTCCGCAACACCCGGTCCCGTTTCGCCCTCGTCGCGCCGCCGCGGGACGAGATCCCGAAAGCTCCCGAAACGGCTGCGGAGCCCGAGGCCGGGGCGGAAACGCCCGCCGCACCCACGCCGCCGAAACGCTCCGCGCGATTGCCCGCGGTGTTCTCCGCCCCGCGTCGCGAGACACCGGAACAGCCCGCCGCCGAAACCCCGCAGGACGACTTGCCGTCCACCCTGCCGCCCGCGCTGGCCGAACGGCTGCGCCGGCGCCGTGCCGAGGCCGCCGCGCGCTCCGCGGGCGCCGAAGCGTCGGCCGGGGGATCCAGCGATACCGGCGCCCTGCCCGAGACCGCCGCCGCCTTCACCCCGGCTGCCGCCGACGACGATCTGCCCGCACCGCGCATTCCCGATCCGCGCGACCGGGTTCCGGACCCGCGCATCGGCCGCCCGGTGCCGCGCCTTCCGCAGGGCGATTTCGGTGACGACGCGCTGATCACAGGCGGACTCCTGTCGCGGCGCACCGATGACGGCGCGCGGCCGTCGCTCCGGACCGCGCTTGTCCTGACGCTTGTCCTCGCGCTCGTTCTCGCGCTGATCGCGGTCTGGTCGGCGCTGTTCCTGCCCGAAAGCCGCATCGCACGGTGGCTTGGCAGGGTCGCGCCCGAGGTGGAAACCGCCGCCCCCGTTCCCGACCCCGCCGCAGCGCCCGAGGTGGTGCTTGCCCCGCCCGCGGCCGAGGTCGACGGGGACGCGGTGACCGCCGAGGCCACGCCCGAGCCGGAGGTCGATCCCGAGGCCGAGGCCGCCATCGCCGCGGCCGCCGAAGCCGCCGCCGAGGCGGAGGCCGAGATCGCGCTGGCCCCGGCGGTCGCGCCCGAACCGGTCGAGCTGCCCGATATCGACGCGGACCTGCCCGCGCCGGAACCGCCGGTCACGCCGACGCGCGCCGTCGCGATGCCGAGCCCCGAGGCGGTGCAGGCCGAGTACGACGCGTTCGGCATCTGGCAGCTGCCGCCCGCCCCGCCGGCCACGCCCGCGAACGAGTTCCTCATCCCCGAGGCGGACGAGGACATCTACCTCGCCTCCATCGACCCGGTGGTGCACAGCCACGACGCCGTCGCGCTGGTGTCGCAATCCCTGCCGGCGGTCCCGCGTGCCTCGCCGCCGCCCCCGCCCTTCGGCGTGACCTTCGACCTCAACGCCGAGGGACTGGTGGAGCCGTCGCCCGAGGGAACGCCGACGCCCGCCGGTGCCGTCGTGTACTCGGGCCTGCCGCCGCTGGCGGCGCAGCCCCGTCCCGGCCCCGATCCCGTCGCCCCCGCGCCCGCGGGCGATGCGGACGATGCAGGCGCGGCCGTGCCGGAAGCCGATCCCGCCGCGGCCCCCGCGGACGCGGCCCCGGTCGAAGGCGTCGAGGATGCGATCCTCGCAACCTTCCTGCCCACGCCGCGCCCCGCCGACCTGTCCGAGACCCGGGAACGCCAGGTGCTCGGCGGCTTCACGCTCGACGAATTGCAGACCGAGCGGCCCGAAACCCGGCCCGAGAGCCTTCAGGAAATCGCCCTGGCCCAACTCGCCGCGGCCGCCGCCGTCGAGAACGCGCCGGAGGGCAGCGAGCTGGCCGTCGGGGAATCCGTCCTGCCCCGCACCCGCCCGGCCTCGGTCGTGGCGGCGGCGGAGGCGGCAGCCGACCGGCGCGGCCCCGCGGCCGCGGCCTCGACCGCAGGGTTTGCCAGCGACGACGGCGAGCCCGAGCCGGTCCCGACGCTCGACGTGAACATCCCGCAGAACGCCACCGTCAGCCGCTCCGCGACGATGGAGAACGTCATCAACCTGCGCGAGATCAACCTGATCGGCGTGACCGGCACCCCCTCCGACCGCCGCGCGCTCGTGCGCTTGCCCACGGGGCGGTTCGTGACGGTCTCGGTCGGCGACCGGATCGACGGCGGCCGCGTCGCGGCGATCGGTGCGACCTCGCTGCAATACGTGAAGAACGGGCGGAACATCACGCTGGAAGTGCCTTCGGGCTGAGCCCTTCGGGCCTGTCAGCCGGGTCGGGCCAAACCCTCAGACCGTCGCGTCGTACACTGTGAGTAGTGTTCCCGACCGGTCCTGAGGGGGCCGGACCAGGCGGGCGCTGCAACTGACACCAAAGGCAAGTCGTTTAAGTCCCCCGTCGCGCCGTCGCCCGGCGACCGCCGACAGACCGGCCCGCGCTACAACAGCACCACCACCGCCAATCCGAGGAAGGCGAAGAACCCGACCACGTCGGTCACCGTGGTCACGAAGGCCCCGGAGGCGAGCGCCGGGTCCACGCCGACCCGGTCCAGCACCACCGGCACCAGCACCCCGGCCAGTCCCGCCACCAGCAGGTTGATGACCATCGCGACCGCGATCACGACGCCGAGCGCGGGCGAGCCGAACCAGATGATTCCGACGATGGACATGACGACCGCGAAGACGAGCCCGTTGATGAGACCCACGGCACCCTCGCGCCAGACCACCCGGAACAGGTTCGACCGGGTAAGATCCTTCGTCGCGATGGCCCGCACCGCCACGGTCAGGCTCTGGGTCCCGGCGTTGCCGCCCATGGACGCGACGATGGGCATGAGCACGGCGAGCGCCACCACCGTCGCGATGGCCTCCTCGAACTGCGCGATCACGAGCGAGGCGAGGATCGAGGTGACGAGGTTCACGCCGAGCCAGGGCATCCGCTGGCGCGTGGTTTCCAGCACGCGGTCGGAGATGCTCGATTCCTCGCTCACACCGGCCAGCAGGAGAAGGTCTTCCTCGGCCTCCTCGTCGAGCACGATCATCGCGTCGTCGATGGTGATGATGCCGACCAGTCGCCCGTCATCGTCGACCACGGGCGCGGAGATCAGGTGGTACTGGTTGAAGGCATAGGCCACGTCGCGTTCAGGCTGCGTGGCGGGAATGGTGCGGAAACTGTCCTCGGTGATCTCCGACAGCTTCGTCTTGCGCTTCGACGCGAGCAGCTTGCCGAGCGTGACGTAGCCCACGGGCTTCATCCGCGGATCCACGAGGATGATGTGGTAGAACTGCTCGGGCAGGTTCTTCTTTTCCGCCCGCAGGTGGTCGATCATGTCGCCCACGGTCCAGAAGTCGGGCGCGCGCACGACCTCGCGCTGCATCAGGCGGCCGGCGGATTCCTCGGGGTAGCTCAGCGCCTGCTCGACCGCCGCCCGGTCGGCATCGTCGAGAACATCGAGGATCGCGGCCTGCTGGTCGTCCTCCAGGTCCTCCACCAGGTCGACCACGTCGTCGGAATCGAGTTCCCGCACCGCGTCGGCCAGCACGTCGCCGGGCAGAAGCGCGATGACCTCCTCTCGGAGACCCCAGTCGAGTTCCGACAGCACGTCGCCGTCGATCCCGCGCGACCAGATCGACAGGAGCCGTTCCCGCATCGGGCCGGACAGCTGTTCGAGAAGGTCGGCGATGTCGGCGGGGTGCAGCGGCTCCATCACTGCGTCGACGGCATCGACATCGCCGGCCTCGATCGCGGCGCGCAGCGCGTCCCACATCGTCTCGCCGAGCGCGTAGGCCTCGCCTTCCGCCTCGCGCGGTTCCTCGGGCGGCGTTTCCTGCGGCGCTTCTGCCTCCCTGGCGTCCGGCTCTTCGGTCTCGGTCATGGGCCCGGTCCTCCGTGGTCGGTTTTCGCCTGACAGCGCGGCTGCGGGGGCGGTATGACAGGCGGCGGGTCACATGGAAAGGGGTGAGCGATGGCGGCCGACACGGTCCTTCTGACAGGTCAGCTTCTGATCGCCGAGGGCGACCCGTTGCGCGAAGGACCGGCGGCAATGCGACACGAGCACCGGGGCGCGGTGCTGGTCGAGGGGGGCCGGATCGCAGCCGTCGGAGAGGCCGACACGCTGCGGGCCGCACACCCGGAGGCTCGGGTCGAAAGCCACGGCGACAATCTGATTCTGCCCGGCTTCGTCGATGCCCACGCCCATTACCCGCAGACCGCGATGATCGCGTCCTGGGGCAAGCGGCTGATCGACTGGCTGAACACCTACACTTTTCCCGAGGAGGCGAAGTTCGGCGACCCGGCCTATGCGTCGGAGATCGCGGGGCGCTACCTCGATCTATTGCTGGCGAACGGCACCACGAGCGTCGCGAGCTACTGCACGATCCACCCCGAAAGCGTCGATGCCCTGTTCGGGGCGGCGGAGGCGCGCGGGATGCGTGTCTTCGCGGGCAAGACCTGCATGGACCGGAACGCGCCCGACGACCTGCGCGACACGGCGCAGTCGGCCTACGACGACAGCAAGGCGCTGCTGGAACGATGGCACGGATTGGGCCGCGCGAAATACGTCATCACGCCGCGCTTCTCACCCACCTCCACCCCGGAGCAACTCGCGGCGCTCGGCGCGCTCTGGGCCGAGCACCCGGACTGTCTGATGCAGACCCACCTGAGCGAACAGACCGACGAGATCGCCTGGGTGAAATCGCTCTACCCCGACGCGCGGGACTACCTCGACACCTACGAGGCCCACGGGCTTCTGGGCGCCAACGGGCTCTACGGCCACGCGATCCATCTCGAGCCGCGCGAGATCGACCGGCTGGCGGAGGTCGGCGCGGCGCTGATCCATTGCCCGACCTCGAACACCTTCATCGGATCGGGCCTGTTCGACATGGGTCTGGCGGCGCGGATGCGCGTGGGTCTCGCCACCGACACCGGCGGCGGGTCGAGCTTCTCCATGCTGCGCACGATGGCGGCGGCCTACGAGATCGGGCAGTTGCGCGGGATCGTCCTGCACCCCTCGGCGCTGGTCTGGCTGGCCACGGCGGGATCGGCCGACGCGCTCAGGGCGGGCGACCGGATCGGGCGACTGGAACCGGGGCTGGAGGCCGACATGGTGGTGCTCGACCTCGCCTCCACCCCTGCCATCGCACAGCGCGCGGCGCAGGCCAAAGACATCTGGGAAGCCGTGTTCCCCACGATCATGATGGGCGATGACCGCGCGGTGGCGGCGACCTACGTGGCGGGCCGCCGGGTCTGACCCTACTGCGCGGCGACGGTTACAGGGCATCGACCGCGGCTAACGGATCGCGTGTTCCAACGGAGGAACCCGGAGGCGTTCCCGCGCGGAGTCCGGCTTTCCCGCCCCCCGCACGCCGGCCCAAGCGTGATCGCTCAGACGCTCGACTCGACCGCGCCGACGATCTCGTTCACGACCTCGGTCATCAGCTTCTCGTCCTCGGCCTCCGCCATCACGCGGATCAGCGGCTCGGTGCCGGACTTGCGGATCAGCAGGCGGCCGGACTGGCCGAGCCGCGCCTCGCCCGCAGCGATGGCCGCCTTCACGCCGGGCTGGTCGAGCGGCGTCGCCCCTGCCCCGTAGCGGACGTTGCGCAGAAGCTGCGGCACCTTCTCGAAGCTGCGGGTCAGCTCGCTCGCCTGGCGGCCGGTGCGGACCATCTCGGCCAGGAACTGGAGGCCCGCGATCAGCCCGTCGCCGGTGGTGGCGAAATCGGTCATCACGATATGGCCCGACTGCTCGCCGCCGAGGTTCAGGCCCTGCGCGCGCATTGCCTCGACCACGTAGCGGTCGCCGACGGGGGTGCGGTGCAGGCGGATGTCGCGTTCGCCGAGGTAGCGTTCCAGCCCGAGGTTCGACATCACCGTGGCCGCGAGGGTCTGCTGTTTCAGGCGGCCCTCGGACGCCCACCTGTTCGCGAACAGCGCCATAATCTGATCGCCGTCCGCGACCACGCCCTGTTCGTCGATCAGGATCACACGGTCGGCATCGCCGTCGAGGCAGATGCCGAGATCGGCGCCGGTCTCGAGGATCGTCCGCGCAGCCGATTCCGGAGCGGTGGAGCCGACCCCGTCGTTGATGTTGTGGCCGTTCGGGCTGACGCCGACCGGCACCACCTCGGCCCCGAGTTCCCACAGCACCTCGGGCGCGGCCCGGTAGGCGGCGCCGTTGGCGCAGTCGATCACGACCTTGAGCCCCTCGAGCGTCAGCCCGTGCGGGAAGGTCGACTTGACCCGTTCCACATAGCGGAACCGGCCATCGTCGATCCGCTTGGCGCGGCCGATGTTCTGGGCGCGGGCGGGCTCGATCTCGCCCTCCATCAACGCCTCGATCCGCGCCTCGGCATCGTCCGAAAGCTTGAACCCGTCGGGGCCGAAGAGCTTGATACCGTTATCCGTCGCCGGGTTGTGCGAGGCCGAGATCATCACCCCGACATCCGCGCGCATCGACGTCGTCAGGAGCCCCACGGCGGGCGTCGGCACCGGGCCGAGCAGCAGCACGTTCATGCCCGTGGAGGTGAAGCCCGCAGTCAGCGCGGTTTCCAGCATGTAGCCCGACAACCGGGTGTCCTTGCCGATCACGACCCGGTGGCCGGACCGCCCGTCGCGGCGGAAGTACCGCCCCGCCGCGGCGCCGAGCCGCAGCGCCATCTCTGCCGTCATCGGGTGGGTGTTCGCCTGCCCCCGCACCCCGTCGGTGCCGAACAGTTTTCTTGTCATTGCCCGTTCTCCTCATGCGGGATCGCGCCCATTGCCTGCCACAGCGCGAGCCCCTGACCGTGTATAGTCATATCATGTACGCGGAGGACCTGAATGCCCTGGGACAATGCCCATAGGCCAACCGCCGCCGATCCCGTGTCACGGGCGGCCGGATCTGAAACATTCGTGATCCGCCCGATGAAGCCCTTCCGCGACACGCCGAGCAGGACCGCGCAGCCGAGCCCGTGGAACAGGCTGAGCCGCCCGAGCAGGGCGAGGTTGTGCGCCTGGGTCTTGCCGAAACCGATGCCGGGGTCGACCACGATGCGGGATCTGGGGATGCCCGCGGCCTCGGCGTCGGACACCGCGCGGTCGAGCGCCTCGTAGACATCGAGCAGCACGTCGTCGTAGCGCGGATCGTCCTGCATCGTTCCGGGCTCGGCCAGCGAGTGCATCAGGATGACGGGCGCGTCTGCCTCGGCGGCGACGACGGCGAGGTCGGGATCGAAGCGGAAGGCACTGACATCGTTCACGATGTCCGCTCCGGCCGCGAGCGCCGCGCGGCCAACCCCGGCCTTGCGGGTGTCGATCGAGATCGCGGTGTCCACCCCGCCCGCGCGCAGGCCCTCGATGACGGGAACGACGCGCGCGATCTCCTCCTCCTCCGGGACCTCGACCGCGCCGGGGCGGGTGCTTTCGCCGCCGATGTCGAGGATCGCGGCCCCGGCATCGGCCAGCGAACGGGCATGGGCGATCGCCGCCTCCGCCCCGTCATGGGCCCCGCCGTCGGAGAAACTGTCGGGCGTGACGTTCACGATCCCCATCAGCGCGGGCCGGTCCAGCGGCACCCCCGCGAGCGGCGCGCGGGGGGCCGTCAGGCGCGCCAGGATGTCGGCCGGAACCTCGTCCGCGGGCATGATTCGCGGTGCCGCGCCCCGTTCCAGCCGCTCCACCCGGGTGAAACGGCACCATCCGTCGGCAAGCCGCAACGCAGAATCCGCCGATGCCGGGCCGGAGGTCGGGATTGGTCTGTAAAACGATTTCATGGCAAGCCCGTATAGGGTGCAGGAGAGCCCGGCAAGTGCACGTTCCGAAGCGCTGCAATGCAGCACGCGCGACGCCGGATAATCTTCACTTGCCAGCCGAGAGCCCCGCGTGATTCATTCATGCCATGACAGCTCCCTCACCTTTCGTCCCCCAGATATCCCGTTTCGGGACTCTCAGACTGAATTGCCGGCCCGTCCTGCGGGCCGATGCAGGGTTCTACGCCGACCTGTTCGGCCGCGCGGAAACCGTCGCGCATCGCCCCGATCCGACCCCGGTATCGGCCGATGACGCGCGGGAGATGCTCGACCGCGACCTGGTCCACTGGCAGCGTCACGGGCATGGCCGTTGGGCGCTATCCCATGCCGGCGAGGTGATCGGCCTCGGCGGGCTGACGGTGAAGGACGGGTTCGAGGGCATCAACCTGTCCTACCATCTCCTGCCGGAGATGTGGGGCCAGGGCCTGGCGAGCGAGTTCGTCCGCGCCGCGATCGACTATGCCCGCGACGACCTGTCCGCGGGTTCGGTCTACGGGCTGGTGCGGCCGTCGAACATCGCCTCGATCCGGGTCATGGAAAAGGCCGGGTTCCGCGACGCGGGGCTGACCCGCTACCACGGCGGCCCGATGCGGGAGCTTCGGCTGGACCTCTAGCCTTCCGCCACCACCACGGGCACCGTCGCCGCCTTCGGCGGGGTGCCGCCGTGGAATTCCAGCCTTGCCGCCGCGAAGCTTTCCGCCAGCCATTGCGCCAGCGCCTCGGCGCCCGTCGCGCTCGGCGGATCGGCGCTGTCGAGCACCAGCTTCGACGGCGCCCAGACGCTGATCCGGCCGTGGCGCATGGCCCATTCCAGTTCCGTCCGGCTGTCCACCACCACGCAGCGCGGGTCGCGCGCGGCCAGCACCCAGGCATTCTGTTCGATTGCCAGGAGATCGATCCGCCGTTGCGCCATCGGGTGCGCGGCCCTCGGCACCGGGCCGTCGGCGGGACCGACGCAAAGCACCACCGGCCCCTGCCCTTCGAGACCGTCCAGCAGGGCGGAGAGGTCGGGGCGCGAAATGGCCTCGTTCGACAGGAACACCACCGCCGGGTGCGGCGCGCCCTCGTCCAGCAGCCTGAGCCGCGGGCGTTCCGGCGCGCTCCGCACGATCTCCACCCCGAGCGCGAAGGGGCCGCGGTCGAGCTTCTCGATCCGGACGAAGCAGCGGGCGGCGAGCGGATGAGCAAGGACGCGTTCGGCGATCCGCGCGGCGAGCGTTTCGAGCAGGTTCACGCGACCGGCCGCGAGCTCGATGTCGATCGCCTCGATCAGGGTGTCGTAGGACAGGATGCGATCGACATCGTCGGTTTCGGCGTCGGCGGCGGCGCGCACCTCGACCACCAGGTTGAACTTGACCCGTTGCGTCACCCCGCGTTCGGACTGGAACGCGCCGATCTCGACCTCGCGCAGATGGTCGCGCAGCATGATGCGGTCCAGCGGTTCCGGCCCGGCGGAGGCACGGGAACGCTCGGCCGGGTGGGCAAAGGCCTGTCGGGTTTCGTCGCTCATGTCTCGTCTTCCGAGGCGGTCACGGTGGCAAGACTATCAGCCCGGCCACCGGGCGACACGGGCCAAACGCGACCCATCGGCGGGTGCTTGCGCTATTCCGGCCGGCGGTAGAACTCGTGAACGCCAATCTCGGCGGTCTGCGGGAACATCGACGCCCAGGCCGGGTTCACCCAGTCGGCGTGGTAGTGGGTCGCGCCGGCGGTCAGCTCGCGCGGGAAACCGTCAAGCATCATCCGCGCGATCCGCCCCATGCGGGTCCAGAGGTGCGGATCGTCCACCGCCTCCGGCCGGCCGTCGCAGGTATAGGTGAACTGGCAGGCGAAGCGCCGCCCGGTGCCGTCGTTCACCACGCCGCAGACGGAGCCGGGGTAGTTGCGGCTGTCGACGCGGTTCAGGATCACCTCGGCCACGGCGAACTGGCCCTCGACCGGCTCGCCGCGCGCCTCGAAATAGAGCGCCTCGGTCAGGCAGGTCCATTCCGCCCCGCCCCGCGCGGGCCCCATCGCATCGAGCTCCGCGGCAGTCGGAAGATCGGTCGCACGGCCCCGGCGCGGCGGAACCCATTCGCTGCCGAGCCGGTGCAGGCGGTCGTAGTCCAGCGTGCCGGTCGCGCTGTGTTCCTCGCCCATGAGCCCGGACAGCCGGAAATCGATGCCGCCCGTGGGATCGGTGGCGGAGCTTGCCGTCACTCCCTGCGCGGAAGCCGCCCCCGCGATCGCCAGAAGCGCCACGGCGGCCGAAGCCATGCGGCGCAGAACACCCTTCGTCATGAAACCACGGCCCCCCGCCGGACAATCGCCAAAACTCGTTGCGCGCAGGGATAAATCCGCAAGCCGCCGGGCGGCAAACCGATGGCCGGTCTTGGGGCAGGCGAATCACCGGCCGCAAGATGTGGCGCCACATTTTCGCCACGGTTTCGGAGAATCAGGCCTCCGCGTCGTCCCGCTTCGGCGCGAGATCGGGTGCCAGCGCCAGTTGCGCGGCCGCCAGCTTGGCGACCGGAACCCGGAACGGAGAACACGACACGTAGTCGAGCCCCGCCGCCCGGCTGAAAGCGATGGTGTCGGGATGGCCGCCGTGTTCGCCGCAGATCGACAGGATGATCTCGGGCCGCGCGGCCCGCGCGCGTTCCGCCCCGAGCAGCAGCAATTCCCCCACGCCCTCGGTGTCGAGCCGCTGAAACGGATCCTCGTGGAACACGCCCTGGCTGACATAGGCCGACATGAAGCGCCCCGCGTCGTCGCGGGACAGGCCGTAGGTCATCTGCGTCAGGTCGTTGGTGCCGAAGGACAGGAACGCCGAATGCTCCGCGATCTCGCCGGCCCTGAGCGCCGCGCGCGGCGTCTCGACCATGACGCCGAGCCGGTAGGCGAAGTTCTTGCCCGTTTCAGCCCGCACCGAGGCCGCGACCGCATCGACGCGCGCCTTGACCAGTTCCACCTCGCGCATGGCGGACACGAGCGGGATCATCACCTCGGGCACCACCGCCTTGCCGTCCTTCGACGCCGCGACCGTGGCCTCGAAGATCGCGCGGGCCTGCATTTCGTAGATCTCGGGCACCGTGATCCCGAGCCTGACGCCCCGCATGCCGAGCATCGGGTTGAATTCCTGCAACGCCTCGATCCGCGCGGCGACGCGGCTGACGGGCAGGTCCAGCGCCTCCGCCAGCGCGCGGATACCATCGCGGTCGCCGGGCAGGAACTCGTGGAGGGGCGGGTCGAACAGGCGGATGCAGACTGGCTTGCCCTGCATCAGCGAGAACAGCTCGGTGAAGTCGGCCCGCTGCATCGGCAGAAGCCGCGCCAGCGCGGCGGCGCGGTCGTCGGCTTCCTCCGCGAAGATCATCTCGCGCATCACCGTCATGCGGATCGGGTCGAAGAACATGTGCTCGGTCCGGCAGAGGCCGATGCCGTCGATCCCGAACCCCGTCACCGCCGCGACGTCGTTCGCTGTGTCGGCGTTGCAGCGGATGCCGATGTCCCGGAACTCGTCGGCCCAAGCGATCAGGGTGGCGAAGGCGCCGCCCGTCACCGGCTCGATCAGGGGCGGCGCACCGACCAGCACCTCGCCCGAGGATCCGTCGACGGTGATGACGTCGCCCTCGTGGAAGATCTTGCGCCCCGGCACGGTCAGCGTCTTCTTGCGCTGGTCGAGTTGCAGGTGTGTGGCCCCCGCGACGCAGGGCACGCCGAGACCGCGCGCGATCACCGCGGCATGGCTGGTGACACCGCCGCGCTCGGTCAGGATGGCCCGGGCGACATGCATCCCGCGAATGTCCTCGGGGCTGGTCTCGCGCCGCACGAGGATCGAGGCCTCGCCCTGCGCCGCGGCGCTCTGGGCGGCGGAGGCCGTGAACACGATCTTTCCGGTGGCCGCCCCGGGCGCGGCCGCGATGCCGCGGGTGAGGATGTCGCGCGACGCCTTTGGATCGACCTGACGGTGCAGCATCTGGTTCAGGGTGAAGGGCGGGATCCGCATCACCGCCTCCTGCCGCGAGATCACGCCGTCCTCGGCCAGCGCCACGGCGATCTGCACGTCGGCGCGGGCGTTGCGTGGGCATCGGACCGCGTCGAGGATGAACAGCTCTCCGTTCATCAGCGTGAACTCGATCTGCATCTCCTCGCGCAGGCGCTTGCGCATCAGCTCGCCCGCACGACGGAGTGCGGCCACCGCGTCCGGCGCGCTGTCCTCCAGCGCCGGGCCGCGGGTGTCGCACTCGATGAACTGGGCGGCGTTCTCGCTCAGCGCCGCGCGGCCCTGGCCCTGCGGCAGATAGCGCCCGGTCACCTGCGGCTCTCCGCTGGTCGAGGACACGAACTGCAGCACGCCCGACCCGGAAATCCCCTGCCCGATGCCGAGCGCCATGCGCTGCACCACGAGCCCAAGCCCCGCATCCTCCGGCGCGCCCTGGGCCTGCCGCAGCAGCCGCGCGGTAGTGCCTTCCCAAGCCCGCGCCATCGACCGCAGAACCTCGGTCAGCTGCACCGCGGGATCCTGCGGAAACGGCTCTTCCATCTCGTCCTCGAAATGGGCCTTCGCCAACCGCGGCGTCATCGTGCCGGAAAACAGGTCGGCGTCGAGCCGGAGCACGTCCACCGCGTAACAGCGGATGAAACTGAGATAGAGTTGTTCCGCCGCGTCGCGACCGTGGGTGGCGGCGAGTTGTTCGGCCACCGCGTCGTTCATGCCGATGTTCAGGATCGTGCCGGGCCCGCCCCAGTCGGGCATTTCCGACGACGACCGCACCGACAGGAGCGCGCCGTCCCCGAAGATGCCGGTCAGCGCCGCCATGTCGGGCATCCGTCCCTTGGCGATGGCGCGCACGGTGTCGAACGGCAGGGCCACGGTCAGCGGCACCGGCAGGTCGAGGCGCACGATCCTCTGCAGGCACTTGGCGCGGTTTCCGTGCCGCCCGGTGGAAATATCCGCGTCGGCCGTGATCTCCGCGAAGTCAGGGGTGGTCAGCATGACCGGACCTCCTTTGCACTTGCAGCAAAGATATAGGTCATTGCCGCTTCGCGAAAGCAGCATGACAGAAATGCGTCAACGCGCGCTTTCCGTAGCGTCAGCCTTCCAGCTTCGAAAGATCGGCCGTGCGGGTGCAGATTTCCGTGATTTCGTGAAGCAGATTCAGCCGGTTGCGGCGCAGGATCTCGTTGTCCGCGTTGATCTGCACGGCCTCGAAGAACGCGTCCACCGGCGGGCGGAGTGTGGCCATCGCGCCCATCGCGGCGGCAAAATCCTCCGCCTCCAGTGCCGCGTCGACCTGCGGCCGCGCGGCCTCCAGCGCGTCGAAAAGCGCGGTTTCCGCAGGGTCATCCGCGAACTTGCGGTCGGCGCCGAACCGGTACTCCACCCCGTCCTTTTCTTCCGCCTGCGCGAGGATGTTCGCCGCGCGCCGGTAGCCGAGGACCAGGTTCTCGCCGTCGGGGGTCGAGAGGAAGTCCTGCAACGCCCGCGCGCGGTTCACGACGAGCCAGAGATCGTCCCTGTTCGGCATGGCGAGCACGGCGTCGATCACGTCGTGGCGGATGCCCTCGTCGCGGAGGTGAACCTTCAGGCGGTCGTGGAAGAAGGAGAGGAGGTCATCGCTCACGTCCGCCTCGTGGCCCGCGATGCGGTCGATCCAGTCCGGCGCGTCGCCACCGATCTCGTCGAGAATGGCGCGCGCCGCGGATCCGAACACGCCATCATTCGCGATGGCCCGCAGGATACGATCCCGCAGCGCGGTCAGCGCGCTGTCCGGTTGCTCCCCGATCTCGTGGCGCAGGATCTGTGCGTCGAAGAGACGATCGAGATGAAGCCGCAACCCGCCCGACAGCACGATCCGGATCACCCCGAGCGCCGCCCGCCGCAGCGCGTAGGGATCGCCCGACCCCGTCGGCTTCTCGTCGATGGCCCAGAACCCGGTCAGCGTGTCGAGCTTGTCGGCCAGCGCCACGGCGACCGAGAGCGGCGCTTCGGGCACGTCGTCCTTCGCGCCGAGCGGGCGGTAGTGATCGGGCGCGACGGCGGCGATGTCCGGGCCCTCGCCCGCTTCCGCGATGTAGTAGCGGCCCATGATCCCCTGCAGTTCGGGGAACTCGAACACCATTTCCGACGACAGGTCGGCCTTCGCGAGCCGGGCGGCGGTCTCCGCCTTGGCCGGGTCCGCGCCGACCATCGGCGCGATCTCGCGGGCGAGCGCGGCGATGCGTTCGATGCGTTCGGCCTGGCTGCCGAGCTTTGCGTGGAAGGTCACGTTTCCAAGGGCTTCCAGCCAGTCCCTCATGCCGGCCTTCGCCACACGCAGGTCGTTTTCCCAGAAGAACTTGGCGTCTGCCAGCCGCGCCGCCAGCACCCGACCGTTGCCCGCGAGGATCGTCGCGCCATCGTCCGCCGTCTCGCGGTTGGCGACGGTCACGAAGCCCTCGATCCCGCCCGTGGACGGGTTCCGGACGGAGAAGAACTTCTGGTGTTCACGCATGGAGGTCTGGAGCACCTCGCCCGGCAGGTGCAGGAAGTCGTCCGCGATCCGGCCCATCAGCACGACAGGCCATTCGACGAGGCCCGAAACCTCGGACAGGAGACCCTTGTCCTCGACCACTTCCAGCCCCGCGGCGAAGGCGAGCTGCGTGGCGTCGTGCCAGATCGTCTCGGCCCTGTCCTCGGGCGACAGCACCACGAACGCGCGCTTCAGCTTCGCCGTGTAATCCTCGAAGGAGGTTACGGAAAACCGGCCCGGCGCCATGAACCGATGGCCTTCGGTGGTGTCGCCCACCGCGATCCCGTCGACCTCGAACGGCACGACCTCGGCCCCCGCGTCGCCGCTGAGGATGCAGAGGATCGAATGCAGCGGGCGGACCCACCGGAGCGACCCCGTGCCCCACCGCATGGATTTCGGCCACGGGAAGGACCGGATGACCTGCGGCACGACTTCCGCCACGATCTCCTCCGCCAGGCGGCCCTGTTTCGTGATCCGGGCGATGTAGACCTGCCCCTTCTTGTCGTCCTGCACCGAGAGGTCGTCCCGGGTCAGCCCGGTGGAGCGCAGGAAGCCGTCGATCGCCTTGTCCGGCGCGTCGACGCGGGGCCCCTTGCGCTCCTCGGTCACGGTCGGGCTTTCGCCGGACAGCCCCTCGACCGTCAGCGCCAAGCGCCGGGGCGTCGCGAATGCACCGGCGGAGGCATAGGTCAGCCCGGCCTCGACCAGCCCGTTCGTCACCAGCCGCTTCAGGTCGTCGGCGGCCTTTCCCTGCATGCCGGCCGGGATTTCCTCGGAGAACAGCTCCAGCAGAAGATCGGGCATCACTCGGTCCTTTCGGGGGCGGGCGGGGGCGGGCAGTGAAGCGGCATCGGGTCACCCTCGAACGCCGCCTCGCCGCAGGAATTTATCTGGGTCCAGGACCAGCCGCGGCCGTCCTGCGCCACGACCACGACGCGGTCGAAGCCGAAGGTCTCGTTGGATTGCCCGAGGAACGCGAAGGCGGAGCCGTCGTCGAGCGCCGCGCCGATGGCGTCGGCATCGAAGCAGTCGAACCAGCCCGGCGCGGTCAGCGGCTCGGCCTCGGGATAGGCGCGGTAGGTCTCGGTCAGCGCGGCGAGGCTCATCGGCACGGTGAAGCAGGCGCGGTATCGGATCGGCGAGGTGTCCGCGTCGATACCGGAGAAGGCCTCCACCAGAAGCGGCTCGGCGGTGCCGTCGTGGCGGGTGACGAGCACCTCGCCCGCCGGGTCGCCGGCCTCGACCTCGACGTAGTAGGCGCGGGTCTGGGTGTACCAGAGCCCAGCCCCGAACAACGCCGTGGCGGCGACGATCGCGATTGCCATGACCTGCCCGCTTCTCATGCAGGGGCGGTCCAGCCGCCCGCCTCGGTCTGGACGAAGGCGTCGGCGCAGGCTTTTGCCAGGGTACGGACGCGGCCGATATAGGCCTGCCGCTCGGTGACCGAGATCACGCCGCGGGCGTCGAGCAGGTTGAACAGGTGGCTGGCCTTGATGCACTGGTCGTAGGCCGGCAGCGCCATGACGATGCGGCGGCCGGTCTTGGGGTCCTCGGCGGGCTGGTCGAGGATCGACCGGCACTCGGCCTCGGCGTCCTCGAAGTGGCGCATCAGCATCTCGGTGTTCGCGGTGTCGAAGTTCCAGCGCGCATATTGCGCCTCGGCCTCGCGGAACACGTCGCCGTAGGTTAGCGGGATCGGCGATTGCGGGTCGTTCCACGGCATCGCGTTGCCGTCGTCGTAGCCGAGCACGTACATCGCCAACCGTTCGAGCCCGTAGGTCAGCTCGCCCGAGACCGGGTGGCAGTCATGGCCGCCAACCTGCTGGAAATAGGTGAACTGCGACACTTCCATGCCGTCGCACCAGACCTCCCACCCGAGCCCCCAGGCGCCGAGCGTCGGGCTTTCCCAGTCGTCCTCGACGAAGCGGATGTCGTGCATGTCCATCTCGATCCCGATGGCTTCGAGCGAGCCGAGATAGAGATCCTGCAGGTCCGGCGGCGAGGGTTTGATGAGCACCTGGTACTGGTAGTAGTGCTGCCAGCGGTTCGGGCTGTCGCCATAGCGGCCGTCGGTCGGCCGGCGCGACGGCTGGACGTAGGCCGCCGTCCACGGCACCGAACCGAGCGCGCGCATGGTCGTCGCCGGGTGAAACGTGCCCGCGCCGACCTCCATGTCGTAGGGTTGGAGGATGGCGCAGCCCTTCTCCGCCCAGTAGGCCTGAAGGCGCAGGATGATCTCCTGGAAACTCCGCGGGGTCGTGGGCATGGGTCTCACCGGTCTCGGGATCAGGCGCGTGCGTTCCTAAAGCCGCCCTCCGTCGCGGTCAATCGCATGGAGGTTCGGTGCAACACTCGGGCAACAAGCGCGCGGAATCGGGCTTTTCGGGGTGCATCCACCGCCCGGATTGCTAGGGTCGCGCGTCGAAGGCCGGCGCCCCGCCGGCGTGGAAATTCGAGGGAACGTCGGTATGGTTCGAGCTGGTCTTCAGATGGTCGCGGCGGCGCTGGTCGTGGTGACTTTCGCGGTGACGGGGGCATTGGCGCAGGCGCGCCACTACGTCCAGATCGAGGCCCATCCCGATCTCGCCACCGCCGAGCAGCGCGTCCGCGCCTACGCCCGGCTGATCGACAACGTATCCGGATTCCGTCTCAGCTCCGGCTGGTATGCCGTGGCCATCGGCCCGCTCGACCCGACCACCGCCAACCAGCAGCTCCTGGCGCTGTCGGCCCAGGGGCTGGTGCCGCGCGATGCCTATGTCGAGAACCGCGACATCTACGAACAGCGCTTCTTCCCCGCCGGCGGCGACATCGCGCCGGTGGAGACGCCCGCAATCGAGGCGCAGCCGCTCGACGGCGCGGCGGGCGACACCGAGACCGCCGAGGTCGCGCCGATCGCGCCCCCGCCGCCGCCCGAGGAGACCCCGCAGGAAGCCCGCCAGTCCGAGGCGCAGCTCGACCTCGCGCAGAGGCAGGAGCTCCAGATCGCGCTGGAATGGTTCGGCTTCTACAACTCCGGCATCGACGGCGCCTTCGGCCCCGGCACCCGCGCCGCCATGCAGGCGTGGCAGGCCGATCGCGGCCACGAGGCCACCGGCATCCTGACGACCCGCCAGCGCACGGAGCTTCTCGACGGCTACCGCGGCGAGCTTGCCGCGCTCGGGATGCAGTTCGTGACCGATGCCCGCGCCGGGATCGAGCTGGAGATGCCGATGGCGATGGTGGAATTCGACCGCTACGAGTTTCCCTTCGCGCACTACACCCCGATCAACGATTCGGGCGTCAGGGTGCTGCTGATCTCGCAGGAAGGCAGCGCGCGCACGCTGGCCGGGCTCTACGAGATCATGCAGACGCTGGAGATCGTGCCGCTGGAAGGCGAACGGTCGCGCGACGCCAACGGCTTCGTCCTGACCGGCCAGTCCCCGACCCTGCGCTCGCACACCGTCGCGCGGTTGCAGGACGGTGCGATCAAGGGCTTCACGCTGATCTGGCCGCCGGAACGCGACGCCCAGATGGCGCGGGTCCTGCCGATGATGCTGGAGAGCATGACCTTCCTGCCCGGCACGCTCGACCCCGGCGCGGTCAGCGAGGCGGTCGAGGATGTCGACCTGGTGTCGGGGCTGGAAGTGCGGCGGCCGGAGATCACCCGCTCGGGCTTCTACGCCGACGCCGCCGGGACTGTCGTGACCACGACCGAGGTTACCGGCGCGCAGTGCACCCGGCTGCTGATCGACGGCGTCTACGAGGCCGATGTCGCGTTCCGCGACGACGCGCTCGGCCTTGCCGTCCTCACGCCGCGCCAGCCGCTCGCCCCGGTCGCCCATGCCGACTTCGCCACCGGCCCGGCGCGGCCGCGGTCGCAGGTCGCCGTGGCCGGCTTCCCCTATGACGGGGCTCTCGGCGCGGCGTCGCTGTCCTTCGGCGAACTGTCCGATGTCACCGGGCTCGATGGCGACAGCCGGCTCCGCCGCCTGTCGGTGGAATTCGAACCGAGCGAGGCCGGCGCCGCTGTTCTCGACGCGACCGGTGCCGTGATCGGGATGATCCTGCCCGAGGCCGAGGACGGCGCGCGCGAACTGCCCGCGGGCGTGGCCTTCGCGCTGTCGGCCGAGGAAGTCTTCCGCACGCTGGCCGAACAGGGCCTCGGCCAGGGCTTCACGCCGGTTGCCGACACCGCCGCCCCGCGCGCCGCGATGAACCGCGACGCGCTCGCCCGGCTCGGCGCCGACATGGCGGTGACGGTGAGCTGCTGGAACTGACCTGACATGGCGCGCGGCTGCCGCCCCGCGGGCGGCGGCCGTATCCGCAGGCCTCAGGCGCCGCCGAGAATGACGTCGACGTAGTTGCGGGTCTCGTCGTAGGGCGGGATGCCGCCATGCGTCGTGACCGCCTCGGGCCCCGCGTTGTAGGCCGCGAGCGCGAGACGCCAGCTTCCGAATTCGCGGTATTGCGCGGCAAGGTAGCGCGCGCCGCCTTCGAGGTTCTGCGCCGGATCCTGCGGATCGACGCCCAGAAGCCGGGCCGTGTCGGGCATCAGCTGCGCCAGCCCGATCGCCCCGCGATGGGACACCGCGCCGGTGTTCCAGCCGCTTTCCTGGGTCACGAGCCTGAGGAACAGGTCCTCGGGCACGCCGTGCCGGCGGGCGGCGGCGCGAGCGATGTCGATCCAGGGTCCGTCGTAGCCGCCGTCGTAGCGGGGCACCGCGACGGTATCCTCCTCGGAATAGTCGGGGCGGAGCCGGATCGAGGCGGTGTACTGGGAGGCCGCGCGCCCGTCGAGCACGCGGGTCGCCGCCGCGAAGCGGTCCATCGGATCGGCCGACGCCGCACCGGCGACCGCGAGGGCCGCGCCGGCGAAGGCCGCGAAAACCGTGTTGTGTCTCATCGTCCCCATCCCCCCGGACAGAACCGCGGCGCATCATACAGAAATCCCGGCGGCGATCCAGACCCGGGCGCCTTATCCGCTTTCCAAGCCCCGGCTCGCATGGTCTAACGGGGCCGACACGCGACGATATTCAAGGGGGCAGCGAACATGGCCGGTTCCGTCAACAAGGTCATCCTGATCGGAAATCTCGGGCGCGATCCCGAAACCCGCTCGTTCCAGAACGGCGGCAAGGTCTGCAACCTGCGCATCGCCACGTCCGAGAACTGGAAGGACCGCAACACCGGCGAGCGCCGCGAGAAGACCGAGTGGCATTCCGTCGCCATCTTCTCCGAGCCGCTGATCCGCGTGGCAGAGCAGTACCTCCGCAAGGGCTCGAAGGTCTACATCGAGGGCCAGCTCGAAACCCGCAAGTGGCAGGACCAGTCCGGTGCCGACCGCTACTCGACCGAGGTCGTCCTGCGCCCCTACCGCAGCGAGCTGACCATGCTCGACGGCCGTGGCGAGGGCGGCGGTGGCGGCGGCGGTGGAGGTGGCGGCGGCTACGACGACCGCGACCGGGGCGGCTACGACGACCGGGGCGGCCCGCCCGACGACCGTGGCGGCTTTGGCCGGTCGCAGGACATCGATGACGAGATCCCGTTCTGAGCCGGTCGCCGGCGGTCGCGCGCGGCGTTCCGCCGGGCCGGCGCCCGGCATCCTCCGTCGCCACGCCGCCGCACCCCTTCGTTTCAACCTGTTTTCGGGCGCGGGATCCGGCGTTGCCGCATGACCGCGCCCCTGCCCCGCTGAAAGGGACCGCGCCATGAGCGCACCGGTCAACCCGCTCGTTTCCGCGACCATCGCGCCGCCGGTGATGGAGGCCAGGCGCTGGATCGCCGGGAAGGCGTTTCCCGACGACCGCCCGCTCCTGAACCTCAGCCAGGCCGCACCCGTCGCGCCGCCGCCGGAACCGCTGCGCCGGGCGATGGCGGAGGCGGTGATGACATTGCCGCAGGCCCATCTCTACGGCCCCGTCCTGGGGCTACCGGAACTGCGCGCGGAACTCGCGCTGCAATGGTCGGCGGCCTACGACGGCACCATCGACGAGGCGCAGGTGGCGATCACCGCGGGCTGCAACCAGGCCTTCGTCGCCGCGATGGCGACCATCGCCGGTCCGGGCGACACCGTGATCCTGCCGACGCCGTGGTACTTCAACCACAAGATGTGGCTCGACATGGCCGGGATCGGCACGCAGCCGCTGGCCACCGGGCCGACGCTCCTGCCCGATCCCGAGGCGGCCGAGGCGCTGATCGACGGGCGCACCCGCGCCATCGTGCTGGTCACGCCGAACAACCCCGGCGGCGTCGAGTACCCGCCGGAACTGATCCGCGCCTTCTTCGATCTCTGCCGCCGGCGCGGCATCGCGCTGGTGCTGGACGAGACCTACCGCGACTTCCATTCGCGCGAGGGCGCGCCGCACGGCCTGTTCGCCGATCCCGACTGGGACGACACGCTCGTGCACCTCTACTCCTTCTCCAAGGCCTACCGGCTGACCGGCCACAGGGTCGGCGCGCTGATGACCTCGCCCGCCCGCCTGGCGGAGGTGGAGAAGTTCCTCGACACCGTCGCGATCTGTCCGCCGCAGGTGGGGCAGATCGGGGCGCTCTGGGGCATGCGGAACCTGTCCGCGTGGCTGGCCGGGGAACGCGACGAGATCCTCGACCGCCGCGCCGCGCTCGAGGCCGCCTTCGTCAGGGTAACGGGGTGGGAGCTGCTCGGCGTCGGGGCGTATTTCGCCTATGTCCGGCATCCCTTCGATGCCCCGTCCGACGAGGTCGCGCGCTGGCTCGTGGACGCCGCCGGGGTGCTGATCCTGCCCGGCACGATGTTCGGCCCCCTCCGCGCGCAGGGCGGCGATGGGCTGGCCGAGGCCACGCTCCGGGTCGCCTTCGCCAACGCAGATGCCGCCGGACTTGAGGATTTCGCCCGCAGGCTGTCGTTCCTGCCCCGCGGCCCGGACTTGCCCCCCGTCGCCTGACCCCGTATTTCCCGGCCCGACATCCCGGAGGACCCCGCGCTCATGGCCCGCAAGAAGACCGCATCGAACATCCTTGCCCTGCTCCTGCTCGGGGTGCTGCTCGTCGGCCTCGCCGGGTTCGGCATAACCTCGTTCTCCGGCGGCTCGGCCACCATCGGGCGGGTCGGCACTTCCGAGATCACCGCGCAGGCCTATGCCCGGGCGCTGAACCAGGAGATGAACGCGATCTCCGCCGAAACCGGGCAGCCGATCCGCCTAGCCGACCTGATCGCCGCAGACCGCGACGCGCGCGTGCGCCAGGCGCTGATCGCCGAGGCCGCGCTGTCGAGCGAGGCCGACGCGATGGGGCTGTCGGTCGGGGACGAGGAAGTGGCGCGGCAGATCCGGGCGGTGTCGGCCTTCCGCGGCTCCGGCGGCGATTTCGACCGCGAGGTCTACCGCTACCAGATCGAGAACGCGGGCTACGATGCCGCCGAGTTCGAGGCCGAGATCCGCGACACCACCGCCCGTTCGCTCCTGCAGCAGGCGGTCGTGGGCGGTGTCGAGGCGCCCGGGGTCGTGGTCGATGCGATCACCGCGCGCGAGACCCAGACCCGCGACTTCACCATCGCCACGCTCGACGCCGAGGCGCTGGAGGCCGACCTGCCCGAGCCGACCGAGGACGACCTGCGCGGCTACTACGACGATAACGGCGAGATCTTCGAACGCCCCGAACTGCGCCGGATCAGCTACGCCTGGATCACGCCCGACATGATCATGGACGAGGTCCAGATCGACGAGGACGCGCTGCGCCAGCTCTACGAGGACCGCGCCGGGGACTACATCCAGCCCGAGCGGCGGATCGTGGAGCGGCTGGTGTTCCCGTCGGAGGAGGAGGCACAGGCCGCGCGCGAGCGGATCGACGCGGGCGAGGCCGGGTTCGAGGATCTCGTCGAGGCCCGCGGACTGTCGCTCGACGACGTGGATCTCGGTGACGTCGCCGATGACGACCTGTCGGACGACGCCGCCGCGGCCGTCTTTGCCGAGGACGCGGACGAGATCGTCGGCCCGGTCGAAAGCGCCTTCGGCCCCGCGCTCTTCCGCATCAATGCGGTCCTCTCCGCCACCGAGGTCACCTTCGAGGAAGCCGAGGACGACCTGCGCGCGGAACTGTCCGCCGAGGCCGCCCGCCGCGCCATCTCCGCGATGCGGGAATCGCTCGAGGACGCGCTCGCCGGCGGGGCGGAGATCGAGGATCTCGCGGCGGAGAGCGAGATGGAACTGGGCACGATCGACTACGGCCCCGACACCGAGAACGGGATCGCGGGCTACGACGATTTCCGCGCCGCGGCCGATGCCGCCGGCGAAGGCGACTTCCCCGAAATCCTCGACCTGTCCGACGGCGGGCTCTTCGCGCTCCGTCTCGACGAGATCGTGCCGCCCGCCGTACCGCCCTTCGAGGAGATCGAGGACGAGGTGGAGGACGCCTGGCGCCGCGACGCGATCCGCGTGGCGCTCGACGCGGAGGCCAACGCGATCCTCGCCGACATGGCCACGCTCGGCGCCACCTTCGAGGATCGCGGCCTGCCGACCCGGCGGGAAACCGGCATCTCGCGGCTGGAATTCATCCCCGATCTTCCCCCGGTTCTCGTCGGCCGCGTGTTCGAACTGACCGCCCCCGGCGACGCGGTCGTCGTCCCCGCCCCCGGCGCGGCCCTGATCGCGCGGCTCGACGCGGTGCATCCCGGCAACCTCAACGACGAGCGGGTCGCGGCCCTGCGCGATCTCGTCGGCCAGACGCTCGACCAGTCCTACGCGCAGGACCTGTTCGAGGGCTTCGGCCAGGCGATGGAGGAGGACGTGGGGATCGAGCTGGACCAGGCGATGATCAACGCCGTCCACGCGAACTTCCCATGACCGCCACCACCAGCGCCTACGCGAACTTCGCGGCGGAGTGGGAGGCCGGGCGCAACGCGCTGGTCTATGCCCGGATCGCCGCCGATCTCGACACGCCGGTGTCGCTGATGCTGAAGCTCGGCGAGGCCGGGCGCGACACGTTCCTCCTGGAAAGCGTGACGGGCGGCGAGGTGCGCGGGCGCTATTCCATCGTCGGGCTGAAGCCGGACCTGGTCTGGGAATGTCGCGGCGAGGAGAGCCGTCTGAACCGCGCCGCCCGCTACGACCGCGAGACGTTCGAGCCCTGCGAGACCCCGCCGCTGGAGATGATCCGCGCCCTTCTCGCCGAGAGCGCGATCGAATTGCCCGCCGACCTGCCCGCCGCCGCCGCGGGCCTGTTCGGCTTTCTCGGCTACGACATGATCCGGCTGGTGGAACGCCTGCCGGACGTGAACCCCGACCCGCTCGGTCTGCCCGACGCGGTGCTGATGCGGCCCTCTGTCGTGGCGGTGCTGGATGGCGTGAAGGGCGAGGTGACGGTGGTCGCGCCCGCCTGGCAGTCCTCCGGCCTGTCGGCGCGGGCGGCCTATGCGCAGGCGGCGGAGCGGGTGTCGGACGCGCTCAGGGATCTCGACCGCGCCGCCCCCTCGGCGACCCGCGATCTCGGCGCGGCGCTGACGCCGGGCGAGCCGGTGTCGAACTTCACGCCCGAGGCCTACCGCGCGGCGGTGGAGACGGCGAAGGACTACATCCGCGCCGGCGACATCTTCCAGGTGGTCCCGTCGCAGCGCTGGACGCTGGATTTCCCCCTGCCCCCTTTCGCGCTCTACCGCGCGCTCCGGCGGACGAACCCCTCGCCGTTCATGTTCTACTTCAACTTCGGCGGGTTCCAGGTCGTGGGCGCGAGCCCCGAGATCCTCGTCCGCGTGTTCGGCGGCGAGGTGACGATCCGCCCGATCGCCGGCACCCGCCCCCGTGGCGCGACGCCGGAGGAGGACCGCGCGCTGGAAGCCGACCTCCTGGGCGACGTGAAGGAATGCGCGGAACACCTGATGCTGCTCGACCTCGGCCGCAACGATGTCGGCCGGGTGGCGAAGATCGGCACGGTGCGCCCGACCGAGGAATTCGTGGTCGAACGCTACAGCCACGTCATGCACATCGTCTCGAACGTTGTGGGGGAGCTCTCGGACGAGCACGACGCGCTGTCCGCGCTCCTGGCCGGCCTGCCCGCGGGCACGGTGTCCGGTGCGCCGAAGGTTCGCGCGATGGAGATCATCGACGAACTGGAACCGGAAAAGCGCGGCGTCTACGGCGGCGGTGTCGGCTACTTCTCAGCGGGCGGCGACATGGACATGTGCATCGCTCTCAGGACCGCCGTGGTGAAGGACGGCAAGCTCTACATCCAGGCCGGTGGCGGTGTGGTCTACGACAGCGACCCCGAGGCCGAGTTCCAGGAAACGGTCAACAAGGCCCGTGCGATCCGTAAGGCGGCTGAGGATGCGGGGCTGTTCACCGACCGCGGCAACGCCTGAAGCGCGCCATCTGTCGCCGGTGAGGTCCGACCGGGCGGCGGGGCCGCATCTGTGCGCCCTGCCCTGCGCTCGACCCGCGGATCACCCCTCGGTCAGGACCCAGGACAGCGGCGCCAGCGATACGCTTTCCGACCGCTCCCCGAGCGCCCAGGAGTAGAGCGCCGCGATGGTTTCGGGCCGGGCATGGCCGAACACCACGACGGACCCCTGCTGGCCCGCGGCGAAGGCGGCGCGGTCGAGCGTGCGGGAGATAAAATCCGGGTCCGTTCCGTCGCCGTCGATTTCGCGGTAGAGCGTCGCGGCGGGAAGGCCGATCCGCTCGGCCCCCCGCTCAGCGGCGTTGAGACCGCGGGGGAAGGCCACGAGCCCGTGCCCGGTCGCGGAGATCCGGCCGAGCACGGCATCGAGCGCGGCGCGGTCGCCCTGCACCCGGTTGTCGGGTGTGTCGAGCAGCGCCACGGTGCCCTGGATCTCCGCCATCGCGGCATCCAGCGTGCGTTCGAAGGCGTCCCCCGTGCCGCGGAGCGTGCCGGCCAGCATCACCGTCTCGAACCCCGCGGCGCGGTAGGCCCGCGCGGCGGCAGCGGCGCCGGGGCGCGTCGGGTCGATGGCGAATGCGACGGGCAGCGGAAGATCGGCAAGCACCTCAGGGTCGAGCGGCGCGTTCGGATCGTCGAGCAGGATGATGGCCAGAGCCGGGCGGTCGGGCTCGACCTCGAGCGGAACGGCATTGGCGACGACAGCCGGCCGGTCCTCGGCCGGTTCCTCCGCGACCGCCTCGGCGGGCGGTTCTTCCGGCATCTCCGCCACGTCGGGCAGGCGCGGCAGGCGCAGGATGCGCGGCTCCGCTTCGGCGGTCTCCGCCGCCGCGGTCTCGACCGGATCGGGGGCCTCTGTCGCCGGGGCCGGGAAATGGCCGGTCTCGGGGATCGCAGGGGCCGCGGCCGCGGTCCGGGGGGCCGCCCCGGCGGTATCGGGTGCCGGTGTCGCCGGCAGGTCCGCCGCCGGTCCGGGCGCGGCGGCCGGCTCCGGCGGCGCGGATGAGGGGGCCGCCGGCCGTTCCGGGGCCACGAGGGCGACCTCTTCCGGTGCCGTATCGACGGCCGTTGCGGAACTTCCGGCGAGGTCGAGCGGCCGCGCCTGTTCCGGTGTCTCGTCCGCTTCCGGGGTCGGTGCGGCGGCGGTGTCGCCCGTGGCAGGGGTCACCGGCGGCTCCGGCGTCGAACCCGCCACGTCCGGTGTCGGCCCGGTCGCGGGTGGCGTCGCCTCGGGCGCGGTGTCCGGGCCGGGGTCGCGGGTGGCAAGCGGCGGCGGGGCGCGCAGTTCCGGCGCGTCGAGTGCCGCGATCATCTCGGAGGCCGCCGGTTCAGGATCGGCCTCGGGCAGCGGCGGCGCGGAGATCGGAACCGATACCGGCAGGTCCGGCTCTGCACCGGCGAGCGGGGTCGCGGTGGCGGCGCTTTCGCCTGTCTCCGGCTCCGTCATCGCCGACAGGCCGGCTGCACCCGGTTCGGGCGCGGGCAGCGCGGCAACCGCGGGCGGGCCGTCGCCCTCGGGCGCCAGGGGCGTCGCCGGCCCGGTCAGCGGTTCGGGCGCGGGCGCGGTGTCCGAGGGGGCCACGTCAGGCGGCAGCGGGGCCTCCGGCGCGGGATCGGCAAGCGCGGCCACGTCCTCACCGACACCGGG
>WVSL01000013.1 GCA_015689685.1 Rhodobacterales bacterium HKCCE2091
ATGTCCAAGGCAAAGTTCGAACGCACGAAGCCGCATGTTAACATCGGAACGATCGGTCACGTTGACCACGGGAAGACGACGCTGACGGCTGCGATCACGAAGTATTTCGGCGACTTCAAGGCCTACGACCAGATCGACGGCGCGCCGGAGGAGAAGGCGCGCGGGATCACGATCTCGACCGCGCACGTGGAATACGAGACCGAGAACCGTCACTACGCCCACGTCGATTGCCCCGGCCACGCCGACTACGTGAAGAACATGATCACCGGTGCCGCCCAGATGGACGGCGCGATCCTCGTCGTGAACGCGGCCGACGGCCCGATGCCGCAGACCCGCGAGCACATCCTGCTCGGCCGCCAGGTCGGCATCCCGACGATGGTCGTCTACCTCAACAAGGTCGACCAGGTGGATGACGAGGAGCTGCTGGAGCTCGTCGAGATGGAAGTGCGCGAGCTCCTGTCGAGCTACGAGTACCCCGGCGACGACATCCCGATCATCAAGGGCTCGGCGCTCGCCGCGCTGGAAGGCCGCGACCCGGAGATCGGCGAGAACTCGATCCGCGAGCTTCTGGCCGCCGTTGACGAGTGGATCCCGACGCCCGAGCGCGCCGTGGACCAGCCGTTCCTGATGCCGATCGAGGACGTGTTCTCGATCTCCGGCCGCGGCACCGTCGTGACCGGCCGCGTCGAGCGTGGCGTGATCAACGTGGGCGACGAGATCGAGATCGTCGGCATCCGCGACACCAAGAAGACGACCTGCACCGGTGTCGAGATGTTCCGCAAGCTTCTCGACCGCGGCGAAGCGGGCGACAACATCGGCGCGCTGCTGCGCGGCGTGGATCGTGACGGCGTCGAGCGCGGCCAGGTGCTGTGCAAGCCCGGCTCGGTGACCCCGCACACGAAGTTCGAGGCCGAGGCCTATATCCTGACGAAAGAGGAAGGCGGCCGCCACACCCCGTTCTTCGCGAACTACCGCCCGCAGTTCTACTTCCGCACGACGGACGTGACCGGGACGGTGACGCTGAAGGAAGGCACCGAGATGGTGATGCCGGGCGACAACGTGTCGTTCACGGTGGAACTGATCGCGCCGATCGCGATGGAAGACGGCCTCCGCTTCGCCATCCGCGAAGGCGGCCGCACCGTCGGCGCAGGCGTGGTGTCGAAGATCATCGCCTGACGGGCGTTTCCGCGGACCGCAAGGCCCGCGGACCCCGAAGGCCGGACATCGGGCCCTCCGCATCGCGGGGGGCCTTTTTGCGTCTCAGGTGGCCCGTCCGGGCGCGTGCATCATCAGGCCCGGATGGCCGACGCGGCGGTCGGCGTCCTCGGTCACCGCGTCGATGGCGCGGGACAGGGCCTCGTTCAAAGCCTCTGTCTCCTCGGCGGTGGCGCGGCGGGGGATCTCGGCGTCCCACTGCCGCCAGACCACGGCGATCCGGTTGAACGGCATCGGGAACATGAACTTGTCCCAGGTCGGCCAGCTGGAGTAGCGGCGGGATGAATAGGCGGTGATGAAGATCGGCTTGCCGCTCGACCGTGCCCATTGCACCGCCACCGGCTTGGCGACGCGGAACGGCCCCGAGGGCCCGTCCACCGCCAGCCCGATCGACACGCCCGAGGCGAGGCCCGACAGCGCCTCGCGCATCGCCGCCATGCCCTCGCGCCCGCGCCGCATCCCGATGGTGACGAAGCCGAAGCGACGCAGGATCGCCATGCCGAGACGACCGGCGCGGGTGTCGGCGTTGATCGTGCGCCCCGGCGCGCGGTCGGTCTTGAAGAAGATCGGCGCGCCGAAGGTGCGCTGGTGCCAGAACACGATGATCGCCGCGCCGTGTTCCTCGATCGCGGCCTCGACCGCGTCCCACCCGTCCTCGTCGATCCGCGAGGTCGCCCGCACCAGCCTGAGCCAGCCCGCCAGCAGCGCGGCCACGCCCTCGGTGAGGGGCGGCCAGTCCGCGATCTTCTGGCGGAGCGAGCGTGTCTTGCCGGTGCTGGCCATGCCCGGCGGAATGAAAGACGGCGCGCCGCGCGTCAAGCCCTCGCCCCGCCGGCCGATCTGCGCTATGAGCAGCGAAGCCACAGAGAGGAGAGGGCCGATGGAGCTCTGACCGGACCCGCCGAGACCACCGACGCATCCGAACCGGAGATTTCCATGCCCCGTGCCTTTCCCGCGCCCGACACGCGCAATCCCGTCATTCTGCCCGACGGTTCCGCCCATGCCGGCACCGTCTTCCTGTCCGCCGTCCTCGACCATCCCCGGATCGAGGCGGGCGCATATTCCTATGCCTCCAGCTTCGATCCGCCGGAGGACTGGGCCGCGCGGCTCGCGCCCTGGCTCTACCCGTTCTCGCCCGAGAAACTGGTGATCGGGCGGTTCTGCCAGATCGCCGACGGCGTGCGCTTCGTCACCGCCTCGGCCAACCACCGCTACGACGGGATCTCGAGCTTTCCCTTCGCGATCTTCGACGCCGCCGGGCCGGAGGCGATGGCCCGCCCGTCGATGCCCGACCCCGGGCCCGACACGGTGATCGGCCACGACGTCTGGATCGGCGCCGGTGCCACGATCCTGCCCGGCGCGCGCATCGGGTCCGGCGTCATCGTCGGCGCGGGCGCGGTGGTGGCCGGGGAGATCCCGCCCTACGCCATCGTCGGCGGCAACCCGGCACGGGTGCTGCGGTCGCGGTTCGCGCCGGAGGATGTCGAGCGCCTGCTCGCCGTCGCGTGGTGGGACTGGCCGATCGACCGCATCCTCGCGCACGAGGCCGAGATCGCGGGCGGCGACGTGGCGGCGCTGGAGCGGGCGGCAGGGTGATGCCCGGCCCGGGGCGCCGGAAGCGAGTCCGAGCGTGAGCCGTGTCCCCGCGGTTGGCGAAGGGGCGGGCGAAAGCCGTCCGGCAGCATTGGAACGAGGAAGCTCGGGGGGAAGCCGGTCCGGCGGCCCGTGCCGCGGCGGAGCGGCGGCGCGGGAGACCGCGTGCCGGGGCAGCCCGCGCGCGCGTTGCCGCTTGCATTGGGTCTGGGCCGGGGCTAAACGGTGCTCCGGCCTTAGGGGTGTAGCTCAGTTGGTAGAGCAGCGGATTCCAAATCCGCAGGCCGCGGGTTCGAGTCCTGCCGCCCCTGCCAGTCCTCCGGTGACATCGCGATCCCGAACGCCTAGGCTTTCCGGCATGACCTGCCGACCTTCGTTCCGCGCGACCGGCCCCTTGCGATGACCACCCGACCCGATCCCGCTCTTCCACCGGCCTTCGCCGCCGCGCTGGCGGAGCCGCCGCGTGCGCCCGCCTTTATCGTCACGATCTACGGCGACGTGGTGGAGCCGCGCGGCGGGATGCTGTGGATGGGCACCCTGATCGAGTGCTGCGCCCGCCACGGGCTGAGCGAGACACTGGTGCGGACCGCCGTTTCGCGGCTGGTCGGCGCGGGGCGGCTGGAGGGTGTGCGGATCGGGCGGCGGAGCCACTACCGGCTGTCGGACGCGGCGCAGGCGGAGTTCGGAGAAGCCTCCCGCATCCTGTTCGCGCCGCCGCCCGCGCCGGTCGACTGGCTGATCCACATGGGCGACGAGCCGCTGTCGGGCGACTGGGTGCGGGTCGCCTCTGGCGTCGCGCTGGCGCCGAACCGGGTCGACCTGCGCCGCCCGGCGGGGCTGGTCCTGCGGGCGGAACCGGAGGCGGGGCTGGGCCTGGGCGCGCTGGCCGCGCAACGCTGGCCGCTGGCGGAGGTCGCGGCGGCCTACCGCGCCTTTCTCGACGCCTTCGCCCCGGTGGAGGCCGCGCTGGCCGACGCGGCGGTGGGGCCGGATCTCGCGCTCGCGCTAAGGCTGCGGCTGGTCCACGACTACCGCCTCGCCGCGCTGGCCGATCCGCGCCTGCCCGCGTCGGCGCTGCCGCCGGACTGGCCCGCGGCACCGGCGCGGCGGCTGTTCCTCGGATGCTACCTGTCGCTGTCCGGTCCCGCGGACCGTCACGTCGCTTCGCAGTTCCGCAGCCCTGAGGGCCTGTTGCCCGGCGCGACCGACGCGACTCGGCGGCGGCTGGCCCTGCTGGAGACCGAGGTCGCGGGAAACATCACATGATTTCGAGAATGACAGTTCCAATGTGCTGCATTGGGTGATATAAGGTGACCGACCGGTCGGCGAATATCGAATCCGCCGACGGTCGAGGGAGGAGACCCGGATGGCGGAAGCCCTGATCTGCGACGCGGTGCGCACACCCATCGGCCGCTACGGCGGCGCGCTATCGGCGGTGCGCGCGGACGACCTCGCGGCGATTCCCATCGCAGCGCTGATCGAGCGCAACGGCGCGGTCGACTGGGACGCCGTCGACGACGTGATCTACGGCTGCGCCAACCAGGCGGGCGAGGACAACCGCAACGTCGCGCGGATGGCGGGCCTGCTGGCCGGGTTGCCGGTGGGCGTTCCGGGCACGACGGTCAACCGGCTGTGCGGATCTGGCATGGACGCCATCGGGCTCGCCGCGCGGACGATCCGGGCCGGTGACGGCGACATGCTGGTCGCGGGCGGGGTCGAGAGCATGTCGCGCGCGCCCTTCGTGATGCCGAAGGCCGAGGCCGCCTTCACCCGCGCCAACGCGGTCTACGACACCACCATCGGCTGGCGCTTCGTGAACCCGAGGATGAAGGCCGCGCACGGGGTCGATTCGATGCCCGAGACGGCGGACAACGTGGCCGCGGATTACGGCGTCAACCGCGCCGATCAGGACGCCTTCGCGCTGCGGTCGCAGGCGCGGTGGGCGGCGGCGCAGGAGGCCGGCGTCTTCGCGGAGGAGATCGTGCCGGTCACGATACCGCAGCGGAAGGGCGACCCGGTGGTCGTGGACACGGACGAACATCCGCGCCCCGGCACCACGGCCGAACAGCTCGCGAAGTTGCGCGGTGTGAACGGGCCGGACCTGACGGTGACCGCGGGCAATGCCTCGGGCGTCAACGACGGGGCGGCGGCGGTGATCGTCGCCTCCGAGGCCGCGGCTTCGGCCAACGGGCTGTCGCCCCTGGCCCGCGTCGTCGCCTGCGCGGCGGCGGGCGTTCCGCCCCGCGTGATGGGCGTCGGCCCGGTTCCGGCGGTCCGCAAGGTGCTGGCGCGGGCGGGGCTGGACCTGTCGCAGATGGACGTGATCGAGCTGAACGAGGCCTTCGCGGCCCAGGGCCTCGCCGTCCTGCGGGAGCTTGGACTTCCCGACGACGCGCCCCATGTGAACCCCAATGGCGGCGCGATCGCCATCGGCCACCCGCTCGGCATGTCGGGCGCGCGGCTGGTGCTGACCGCGACGCGCCAGCTTCACCGCACCGGCGGGCGCTACGCGCTCTGCACGATGTGCGTTGGCGTGGGGCAGGGCATCGCGATGGTCCTGGAACGTATCTGACACTCTGACCCACCTTCACGGGAGGCACGGACGATGTACGCACAGATGGTGAAATCGGAAGGCAAGACCGACCGGGCGGAGATGTCGCCCGAGGAACGGGCCTTCCAGGACCGGATCGACGCGAACGAGAAGATCGAGCCGAAGGACTGGATGCCCGACGGCTACCGCAAGACCCTGATCCGCCAGATCGGCCAGCACGCCCATTCCGAGATCGTCGGCCAGTTGCCAGAGGGCAACTGGATCACCCGCGCGCCGACGCTGGAGCGCAAGCAGATCCTCCTGGCGAAGGTGCAGGACGAGGCCGGGCACGGGCTCTACCTCTACTGCGCCGCCGAAACGCTCGGGGTTTCCCGCGACGAGCTGTTCGAGAAGCTGCATTCCGGCGCGATGAAGTATTCTTCAATCTTCAACTACCCGACTCTGACCTGGGCCGACATGGGCGCGGTCGGCTGGCTGGTCGACGGTGCCGCGATCATGAACCAGGTGCCGCTGCAGCGGACGTCCTACGGGCCCTATGCCCGGGCGATGGTGCGGATCTGCAAGGAAGAGAGCTTCCACCAGCGGCAGGGCTACGCGGTGATGATGAGGATGGCCTTCGGCACGCCGGAGCAGAAGGAGATGGCGCAGGATGCGCTGAACCGCTTCTGGTACCCGTCGCTGATGATGTTCGGCCCGTCGGACAAGGATTCGGTCCACTCGGCGCAGTCGATGGCCTGGCGGATCAAGATGAACACCAACGACGAGTTGCGCCAGAAGTTCGTCGACGAGACCGTGCCGCAGGCCGAATACTTGGGCCTCACCGTTCCCGACGAGACGCTGAAGTGGAACGAGGAACGCGGGCATTACGACTTCGCCGAGCCCGACTGGGAGGAGTTCTTCGAGGTGCTGAAGGGCAACGGCCCCTGCAACGACGAACGCCTCGCCGCGCGGCGCAAGGCATGGGACGACGGCGAATGGTTCCGCGAGGGGCTGAGCGCCTATGCCGACAAGGCCGCTGCGCGCCGCGCCGCGTCCGACCTGGCCGCCGAGTGAGGGACGGGAGACGATGACCGACCGCAAGGAATGGCCGCTCTGGGAAATCTTCATCCGGGGCCAGCACGGGCTGAACCACCGCCATGTCGGCAGCCTGCACGCGCCGGATGCCGAAATGGCGATCCGCAACGCCCGCGACGTCTACACCCGCCGCAAGGAAGGCGTGTCGATCTGGGTTGTGAAGTCGTCCGACATCGCTGCGTCCTCGCCGTCCGAGAAGGGGCCGATGTTCGACCCGGCGGAAAGCAAGGTCTACCGCCACCCGACCTTCTTCGACATTCCCGACGAAGTGGGGCACATGTGATGCCGTCCCTGCCCGATGCCGAGATGCCCGACGCGCTGGCGCTGGCCGAGCGCGCGGCGGCGGAGCAGGTCCATGACCCGCACGTCGCGGACGTGGACCTGAAACCCGCCTTCTTCGACTGGCTGTGCCGGATCGGCGACAACGCCCTGATCCTCGGCCACCGCGTGTCCGAATGGTGCGGACACGCCCCGGTGCTGGAGGAGGACATCGCGCTGGCCAACGTCGCGCTCGACCTGATCGGGCAGACGCAGATGTGGCTGTCGCTGGCCGCCGAGGTCGAGGACAAGGGCCGCACGGCGGACGACCTCGCCTACCTGCGGGACGCGATGAAGTTCCGGAACATCAAGCTGGTGGAGCTGCCGAACGGCGACATGGGCGTGACGGTGATGCGCCAGTTCCTGTTCGACGCCTACCATTTCGAGCTTCTGACCGCGCTGGCAAGGTCCGAAAGCCCGCGCGTGGCCGAGATCGCGGCGAAGGCGCTGAAGGAAGTGGCCTACCACCTCGAACGGTCCTCGGACCTCGTGATCCGGCTCGGCGACGGGACGGCGGAAAGCCATGCCCGGATGCAGGCGGCGCTGGACGCGCTCTGGCCCTACGCGGGCGAGGTCTTCGTCGCCGACGCGGTGGACGAGGCGGTCGCCAGGGCCGGGATCGCGCCCGCCCTGCCGGACCTGCTGCCGAAATGGGAGCGGACGGTGGCGGAGGTTCTGGACGAGGCCACGCTGACCCGCCCGGACCGCCGGTTCGACGTGCATGTCGGTGGCAAGCAGGGCCGGCACACGGAACACCTGGGCTACATCCTCGCCGAGATGCAGTTCCTCCAGCGCGCCTATCCCGGCGCGGAGTGGTAAGGCGATGACCGTCACGCTGCCATCGACCGGGCAGGTCTGGGACTGGCTGTCCGAGGTGCCGGATCCGGAGATCCCGGTGGTTTCCGTCACCGACCTCGGCATAGTGCGGGACGTGCGGTGGGACGGCGACACGCTCGCCGTCGCGGTGACGCCGACCTATTCCGGCTGCCCGGCGACGGCGGTGATCGACCTTGCGATTGAGACCCACCTGCGGGCCAAGGGCGTGGAGAAGGTCCGGCTGGAACGCCGCCTGTCGCCGCCCTGGACGACCGACTGGGTGACGGCGGAAGCGCGGGAGAAGCTGAAGTCCTACGGCATCGCCCCGCCCATCGACGGCACCGCGCCGGACGGGCGCGGCGGCCTCGCGGCCCGGCTGTCGGGGCGGGCGAACCTGGTCATCGAGTGCCCGCGCTGCGGGTCGGGGAACACCGCGAAGGTCAGCCAGTTCGGATCGACGCCCTGCAAGGCGAGCTACCAGTGCCGCGACTGCCTGGAGCCGTTCGACTACTTCAAGTGCCACTGATGAAACGGAAACTCCCCGACATATCGGACCTGAAGATCAGGAAAACGACCTTCGTGTATCGCAGGATCAAGACCCCCGACGGCGCGAAACCGAAGCCGCCGCCGGGACCGCCGCCGGGGTTCCTGCTCAAGAATCGCGAACTGGCCCGGTCCCTGGTGAAGCTCAGGCGGTACATGAGGTCGGAGGAATTCAAGGCAAAGCAGCGCGAGCTGATGCGCGAACACGGCTACAAGCCCTACTACGGCCCGCACTGAGATCGGAGGTCAGACATGCCCCGTTTCCATCCGCTTACGGTCACCGATGTCCGGCCCGAGACCCGCGACGCGGTCGTCGTGACCCTGCGCCCCGATCCGGCCGATGCCGATGCGTTCGGATTCACGCAAGGCCAGTACCTGACCTTCCGCCGCGACTTCGACGGCGAGGAACTGCGGCGGTCCTACTCGATCTGCGCGGGGCTGGACGAAGGCTGCCTCAAGGTCGGGATCAAGAGGGTCGACGGCGGCGCGTTCTCGACCTGGGCCAACGAGGCGCTGCGGCCGGGCGACGTGCTGCAGGCGATGCCGCCGCAGGGACGGTTCCACACGCCGCTCGACCCCGCACGGGGGCGGAACTACCTCGGCTTCGCCGGCGGGTCGGGGATCACGCCGCTCCTGTCCATCGTCAAGACGGTGCTGACGCGGGAGCCGAAATCGACCTTCACGCTGGTCTACGCCAACCGGCAGCTCGCCTCGATCATGTTCCGGGAGGAACTGGAGGACCTGAAGAACACCCATCTCGGGCGGTTCTCGGTCATCCACGTTCTCGAATCCGAGGCACAGGAGATCGACCTGTTCACCGGCCGCGTCGACGCGGAGAAGATGGAGGCGCTGTTCCGGCTCTGGATCGATGCCGAAAGCGTCGACACCGCGTTCATCTGCGGTCCGGAGCCGATGATGCTGACAATCGCGGAGAGCCTGCGGAAGCATGGCCTCACCGACGACCAGATCAAGTTCGAGCTGTTCGCGTCGGGCCAGCCGGGGCGGGCAAAGAGACAAGCGGTCGCGCAGGACGCGGCGCGGACCGGCAATGCCTGCGAGGTGTCGGTGACGCTCGACGGGGCGACGCGTAGCTTCCGGATGCCGAAGGACGGCACGGCGGTGCTGGACGCCGCGCTGGAGAACCACATGGACGCGCCCTATTCCTGCAAGGCGGGCGTCTGTTCGACCTGCCGTGCCAAGGTGCTGGAGGGCGAGGTGGAGATGATCACCAACCACGCGCTGGAGGATTACGAGATCCGCGCGGGCTACGTCCTGTCCTGCCAATGCGTTCCGCTCTCCGACAAGCTGGTGCTGAGCTATGACGACTGACGCCACCGAAGCCACCATGCCCATCGCCGACTACCTCGCGCAGGGCGGTGTCCTGACCGCGCCGGGCAACGTGCCGCCGCGTTACCGGGCGGAACTGCTGCGCACGATGTCGTCCTTCGTGGACAGCGAGCTTGCCGCCTCCGCCGGCTTCGCCGACGCGATCAACCGGGCGCCGGGGATCAAGTCCCGCATCGCCGCCAGCCGGATCACGCTGGAAAAGGCCGATCACGCGGAACGGGTGCTGGCCCTGATGGAAGCCTTCGGCACCGACGCGCAGCGCTACGAGGACGCGCACGACTGGGCCGCGCGGGTCGACCGCGACGCGACGCTGGAGGCAAAGCGGCACGGCGGCGACATGCGGCTGTCGGTGTTCCACTACCCGCTGACCGGGTTCACCGATGCCGTGGTGATGAACGTGCTGATGGGGATCGCGTCGCAGCACGCGCTCGGGGAACTGGCGCGCTGTTCCTACCAGCCGCTGGCCGAGGTGCTGCGAGACATCCTGCCGCGCGAAAGGCGGCACATGGAGCTTGGGCTGGAAGGGCTGGAGCGGATCGGGCCGACCGACGAGGCCCGCGCCTCGGTCGCCTACTGGATTCCACGCGTGGCGGAGACCTTCGGCGCGGCGGAAAGCGACCGGTTCGACCGGCTCCGCGCGATGGGCCTGCGCCACACCGACAACGAGACCCTGCGCCGGGCCTGGCGCGCCGAGGCGACGGAGAAGCTCTCCGCGCTCGGGTTCGACTGACAGACAGGAAGGGAAAGCGCATGCTCGATACCGGAGGCACCGCCCGCCGTCTCGAAAGCTATGTGGACGGCGCGTGGCGCAAGGGGGCGGGCGAGGGCCGGCCCATCGCCAATGCCGCGACCGGCGAGACCCACGCGCTGATCTCGTCCGACGGCATCGACTTCGCCGCCGCGCTGGCCTGGGGGCGGGATGCGGGCGGCACGGCCCTGCGCCGCCACACGATCCACGAACGCGCGCTGATGCTGAAGGCCATCGGGACCGAACTGATGGCGCAGAAGGCGGATTTCCACGCCGAGAGCCTCGCCACCGGGGCCACCCCGCGCGATGCCTGGCCGGATATCGAGGGCGGTATCGGGACGCTCCTGACCTTCGCCTCGATGGCGCGGCGCGAGTTGCCGAACACGAAAGTGCTGGCCGAGGGGCCGGTGGAGCAGTTGTCGAAGGATGGCAGCTTCGTCGGACGCCACGTCCTGACGCCGCTGACCGGCGTGGCGGTGCATATCAACGCCTTCAACTTCCCGGTCTGGGGGATGCTGGAAAAGATCGCGCCCTCGCTGATCGCGGGGGTGCCGTGCCTGGTGAAGCCCGCGTCGCAGACCGCCTACCTGACGGAATTGGTGGTGCGCCGGATCCTCGACATGGGGGTGCTGCCGGACGGCGCGTTGCAGCTTGTCTGCGGCGGGGCGGGGGACCTGCTGGACCATGTGACGGAGCAGGACGTGGTGACCTTTACCGGGTCGGCGGCGACGGGGCGGAAGCTCAGGACGCATCCGGCGATCGTGGAGAATTCCGTGCGGTTCACGATGGAGGCCGACAGCCTCAACGCCGCGATCCTCGGGCCGGACGCGGAGCCGGGAACGGAGGAATTCGATCTCTTCGTGAAGGAGGTCGCGCGCGAGATGACTGCGAAGGCGGGGCAGAAATGCACCGCGATCCGCCGGATCATGGTGCCGAAGGGCCGCGAGGAGGCGGTGATCGACGCGCTGTCCGCGACGCTCGCCAAGGCGCTGCCGGGCCTTCCGGGGGCGGACGGCACGCGGATGGGCACGCTCGTATCGGTCGGCGACCGCGACGGCGTGCGGGAGAAGATCGCGGAGATCGCGGCGGAGGCCGAGATCGTCCACGGCGACCCCGCCGCGATCACGGTGTCCTCGGGCGACCCCGACCGCGGCGCGTTCCTGAACCCGGTGCTGCTGCATTGCGCGCGGCCGTTCGAGGCCGAGGCGCCGCATTCGGTCGAGGCGTTCGGCCCGGTCTCCACGCTCATGGCCTATGACGGGATCGACGAGGCGGTGGCGCTGGCGCGGAAGGGCAAGGGGTCGCTCGTGTCCTCGGTCTTCACCGACGACGCGTCCGTGGCGGCGGACCTGACCATCGGTCTCGCGCCGTTCCACGGGCGGGTGCTGATCGGGAACCGGGGCAGCGCGAAAAGCTCCACCGGCCACGGCTCGCCGCTGGCACCGCTTGTCCACGGCGGGCCGGGACGGGCCGGCGGCGGCGAGGAGATGGGCGGGATGCGCGGCGTGAAGCATTTCATGCAGCGCACCGCCGTGCAGGGCACGCCGCGGATGATCGCGGCGGTGACCGGCGAATGGGCCGAGGGCGCGCCGGCCGAGCAGGTTACGCACCCGTTCCGCAAATCGCTGGCGGAGCTGAAGATCGGCGACCAGGTCGTGACCGACGCGCGCGAGGTGACGGAGGCCGACGTGGAGCATTTCGCCGAGTTCACCGGCGACACGTTCTACGCCCACATGGACAGCGACGCGGCGAAGGCGAACCCGTTCTTCGACGACCGCGTGGCGCATGGCTACCTGATCGCGAGTTTCGCCGCAGGGCTGTTCGTGGAGCCGAATCCCGGCCCGGTGCTGGCGAATTACGGCGTCGACAACCTGCGGTTCCTGACGCCGGTCTACTTCGGCGACAGCCTGCGGGTGCAACTGACCTGCAAGCAGATCAACCCGCGCGAGGGCACGGTCTACGGCGAGGTCCGGTGGGATTGCCGGGTGACGAACCAGAAGGACGAGGCGGTGGCGCTTTACGATGTGCTGACGATGGTGGCGAAGGAATGGCCGCTGCCGGAGGGGGCGGGGGCGTAGGCGGGCGCCAAGGCGATCGGGTCCGCGGGTGCGTGAAGCCGCGTATCGGCGGGCCGCGGCGCGGCGATCCGGCGTTGAGGCTGTTGCGGTTTATCTTTCAACGTCAGGACGAGGTTGAGGCTCTGACCCGGCTTCACCGTATCGCCGTGCCGGGGGGCGGCCCGGCGATGCGCGGCGGCCTGCGGCCTTGATTCCGCGCGGGGACAGGATCCTAGGTCGTCAGGTCGTCAGGTCGTCAGGTCGTCAGGTCGTCAGGGCAGGGCGCTAGCCCCTCACGCCACGCCCTTCACCCCGTCCAGCATCAGCGACGTCGCGATCCGGGCGTACTCCGCCCGGCTGATCGGGCCATCGGCGCGGAACCACATGTAGACCCAGTTCAGCATCCCGAAGAGCGACATCGTCACCGGCATCAGGAGCGGCCGGTCGGGGTCGGCGAGTTCCGGGCGGATGTCGCGCAGGACCTCCGCGAACCGGCGCACGATCCGGCGTTCCAGCGCCGTGATCCCGGCCTTCTGGTCGTCGTCGAGCGCGGAACCCGCGTTCAGCTGCACCATGTGCTCGTCGTCGGCCCCGTCGTAGCTGTCGAGCACCGTCGCCACCAGCCGCAGCAGCCTGTCGCGCGGTGGCAGCGCGGGGTCGTCGGCGGCCTCCAGGTCCTCGTCCAGGAGTTCCAGGTGGTTCGAGATGATCCCGTGGATCAGCGCGCTTTTCGACGGGTAGTAGTGGTAGAGCAGCGACTTCGACACGCCCGCGGCGGACGCGATCTGCGACATCGACGCCTTGTCCATGCCCTGCGTGGCGAAGACCTGCGCGGCGGAGCGCAACAGCCCCTCCTGCTTGTCGCGGAAGTCGCTGGCCTGGGTCCGGGCCATGCCTCAGCCGTCCCGGTTGTCGACGACGCGCTTCGCCTTGCCCTCGGACCGCGCCACGCCGCCGGGGTCGTGGACCACCACGACCGAGGACACGCCGACCACGGACTTCACGTGGTGGGCCAGCGACTTCGCCGAGGCATCGCGCGCCGAGGGATCGGCATGGGCCTCGACGCATTCGACGTGGACGGACATCACGTCCATCCGGCCCTTGCGCGTCAGCTCGATCTGGAAATGCGGGGCGAGACCCTCGCATTTCAGGATCTGCTCCTCGATCTGGGTCGGGAACACGTTGACGCCACGCAGGATGATCATGTCGTCCGACCGGCCGGTCACCTTCTCCATCCGCCGCATCGTGCGCGCGGTCCCCGGCAACAGCCGGGTCAGGTCGCGGGTGCGGTAGCGGACCATCGGCAGGCCCTGCTTGGTCAGCGTGGTGAACACCAGTTCGCCCAATTCGCCGTCGGGCAGGACCTCGCCCGTTTCGGGGTCGATGATCTCGGGGTAGAAGTGATCTTCCCAGATGTGCAGGCCGTCCTTGGTCTCCACGCATTCGTTGGCGACGCCGGGGCCCATGATCTCCGACAGTCCGTAGATGTCGACCGCGTGCATGTCGAAGGCCTGCTCGATCTCGGACCGCATGGCGTTGGTCCAGGGCTCCGCCCCGAAGATGCCGACCTTGAGCGAGCTGTCGCGCGGGTCGATGCCCTGGCGGCGGAACTCGTCGAGGATCGAGAGCATGTAGGACGGCGTGACCATGATGATCTCGGGCCGGAAGTCCTGCATCAGCGTGACCTGCCGCTCGGTCATGCCGCCCGAGATCGGCACCACGGTGCAGCCGAGCCGTTCCGCGCCGTAATGCGCGCCGAGCCCGCCGGTGAAGAGCCCGTAGCCGTAGGCGATGTGACAGATGTCGCCCGGTCGTCCGCCCGACGCGCGGATCGAGCGCGCCATGCAGTTCGCCCACATGTCGATGTCGTCGCGGGTGTAGCCGACCACCGTGGGCTTGCCGGTGGTGCCGGACGAGGCATGGATGCGGACGAGGTCGGTGCGCGGGACGGCGAACATGCCGAAGGGGTAGGTGTCGCGCAGGTCCTTCTTCACGGTGAAGGGGAACTTCGCGAGGTCCGACAGCTCGTGGAAGTCGTCGGGATGCACGCCGTGGTCGTCGAACCGCTGCCGGTAGAACGGCGAGTTGTCGTAGGCGTGGCGCAGCGACCAGGCCATCCGGTCGCGCTGGAGCCCGGCGATCTCGTCGCGGCTGGCGATCTCGATCGGGTCGAGCATCGTGCGGTCGGGGGTGAGATCGTTCATGTCCGTTCTCCCTTGTCGGCCGCGTCCCGGTTCAGGAGCGTGCCCTGAATGGTCCGCGAATGGCCGCGGAACTCCGCGATCACCGTGCCGTCCTCGCGGCTGATCGTGACGTCGTAGATGCCGGACCGGCCGCTGCGGGACACTTCCCGCGCATGGGCGGTCAGCCGGTCGCCGAGCGCGCCGGGCGCGACGTAGGTGACCGAGCAGTGCTGCGCGACGGTGATGCGGTCATAGGTGTTGCAGGCGAAGGCGAAGGCGCTGTCGGCGAGCAGGAACAGGTAGCCGCCGTGGGCATTGCCGTGGCCGTTGGTCATGCGCTCGTTCAGCGTCATCTCCAGCACCGCCTCGCCCGGGGCGACGCGCACGATCCTCATCCCGAGCCCCTGCGACGCGCGGTCGTCGGCCCACATGGCGCGGGCGCAGGCCTCGGCGGTTTCCTGCGGCGACATGGCCGGTGCGTCCATCATGGCCGGCACCCGAAGGCGGCGAATTGCGGAATCATGCGGTCCTCCCGGCCCGTTCCCCCGGGCCATGCGCGACGGTTGCATAAACCGACCGGCCGGTCAATGATACGCTGTGCCAGGCGGGAAATCCGACCTCCGGCGGCCGCGTTATGCAAAAAAATGCATAAACGAGACATTTCATTTGCAATGCGCCGGTCTTTTGGCACAATAAAGCATATCACGACTCGGCGTTGGGGAGGACGCATGTCGCAGCAACTCTTCACCGAACTCGTCGACAGCATCGCGTCGCACATCGCGGCGACGCCGCTGGACGGGGCGATGGAAGACGAGCTCAACCGCAGGTTCGGACCGCGCAGCGAGGTGTTCCGCAAGCTCACCGAGCTTTGCGCGGCCGGCGAGGCGGAGGGCTGGCTGATGGCGCGCGAGGCAGGGGGCATCAAGTACGGGCGGGCGGTGAAGCCCGGCGGGATCGCCGGCAACTTCAGCGTCGACGTGGTCCGCATGAAGGACGTGCGCGGCCCGCACCACGTTCACACCCGGGGAGAGATCGGCGCGGTGATGCCGTTGAGCGGCAGTCCCCGCTTCGACGGGCGGTCGGCGGGCTGGTACGTCTACGGCCCGGGGTCGGACCATCATCCGACGGTCGAGGGCGGGGATGCCTACGTCCTCTACCTTCTGCCCGAGGGGGAGATCGAATTCACCGGCAGGTAGAGTGACGTTCGGGAGGAGCACTCGATGAGCAACAACGAGAACGCGGCGGCGTGGTTCGTCGACCGTCACGTTGCGGAAGGGCGCGGTGACAAGGCCGCCTTCCGCGAAGCCTTCGGCGAGGGGCGGGAACTCACCTATGCCGCCCTGTCCGAGCGCACTGGCCGCGTCGCGAACGCGCTCGCCCGCGCCGGCATACGCCGGGAGGAGCGGATCGCCTGCCTCGTGCTCGACCAGGTCGAGTACCCGGAGATCTTCTGGGGCGCGCTGAAGGCCGGCGTGCTGCCGATCGCGCTGAACACGCTCTTGTCCGCGGATGTCTACGACGTGATCCTGCGCGACAGCCGTGCCTCGGCGCTGTTCGTGTCGCACGAGCTCTGGGACACGGTGCGCCCGGCGCTGGAAGGCAACGACCACATCCGGACGATCGTGGTGATCGGCGGCGACGCGCCCGAGGGCACGGTGTCCTACGACGCGTTCATGGAGGGCGCGGAGGTCGCGCCGGCGCTGGAGCTTTGCGCCGACGAATGTGCCTTCTGGCTCTATTCCTCGGGCTCGACCGGCCAGCCCAAGGGCGTGCGCCACGTCCACGGCGCGCTGAGGGCGACCGCGGACACCTACGGCGCGCAGGTGCTCGGCATCCGCGAGGACGACGTGGTCTACTCCGCGGCGAAGATCTTCTTCGCCTACGGGCTCGGCAACGCGATGACTTTCCCGATGTCGGTCGGCGCGACGACGATCCTCTACAACGGCCGCCCGACGCCCGACGTCGCCGTGAAGATCATCTCGGACCACGCGCCGACGGTGTTCTGCGGCGTGCCGACGCTCTACGCCGCGACGGTCGCGAAGCTGGAAGGCGCGGACACCCCGCCGTCGAAGCTCCGCGTCTGCGTGTCGGCGGGCGAGGCGCTGCCGGAGGAGATCGGCAACCGCTGGCGCGACATCTGGAACGTCGACATCCTCGATGGGGTCGGCTCGACCGAGATGCTGCACATCTTCCTGTCGAACGCGCCGGGCGACATCGTCTACGGCACCTCGGGCCGGCCGGTGCCGGGCTACGAGGTGCGCTGCGTGGACGAGACCGGGGCCGAGATCGGGCCGGGCGGCGTCGGCGAGTTGCTGGTGCGCGGCGCCTCGGCGGCCGAGGGCTACTGGAACCAGCGTCACAAGAGCCGGTCGACCTTCGAGGGCGAATGGACCCGGACCGGGGACAAGTACCAGATCACCGAGGACGGCCGCTTCGTGTACTGCGGGCGCACCGACGACATGTTCAAGGTCTCGGGCATCTGGGTCAGCCCGTTCGAGATCGAACAGGCGCTGGTGGCCCATCCCGCCGTCCTGGAAGCTGCCGTCGTCGCCTGGCGCGACGAAGCCGGGCTGGAAAAGCCGAAAGCCTTCATCGTGCTGAAGGACGGCGCCGACGCGGCCGCGGTCACGGCGGAGCTGAAGGAGTTCGTGAAGGAGAAGATCGGCAAGTGGAAGTACCCGCGCTGGATCGCGGTGGTCGACGACCTGCCGAAGACCGCGACCGGCAAGATCCAGCGCTTCAAGCTGCGCGAGGTCGCATGAGCGGGTTCGACTGGGCCGCCAGGCGCGGCATGATCGAGGCTGGCGGAAAGCGCCTCGAGGCCGCCGCATGGGGGCCGCCGCCGGACGCGGCGACGACCCTCGTTCTTCTACATGAAGGCCTGGGCTGCGTGGCGCTCTGGCGGGACTTCCCGGAGCGACTGGCGGAGGCCACCGGCCTCGGCGTTCTCGCCTACTCCCGCGCGGGCTACGGCCAGTCCGACCCCGTCGAGTTGCCCCGGCCGCTTGACTACATGACGCGCGAGGCGATGGGGTCGCTGCCGGAGGTCCTGGACGCCGCGGGCGTGCGCCGCGCGATCCTCGTCGGCCATTCCGACGGCGCGACCATCGCCGCGATCTACGCCGGGTCCGCCTTCGATCCGCGCGTCCGCGGCATCGCGCTGATGGCGCCGCATTTCTTCACCGAGGACATGGGGCTGGCGGAAATCGCGAAGGCGAAGACGGCCTTCGCCGACACCGACATGCGGGCGCGGATGGCGAAGTACCACCGCGACCCGGACAACGCCTTTCACGGCTGGAACGGCGCCTGGCTCGACCCCGGTTTCCGCGAATGGAGCGTGGCCGACGTGATCGACTACATCCGCGTGCCGGTCCTGGCGATCCAGGGCGCGGCGGACCAGTACGGAACGCTCGCCCAGATCCGCGAGATCGAGGATCGCTGCTATGCGCCCGTCGACGTCGCGGTGCTGGACGACTGCCGCCATTCGCCCCATCTGGACCAGCCTGAAACGACGCTCGCCCACCTCGCGGAGTTCTGCGCGCGGCTGGAGCGGATCGAGCACGAGGAGGTGCAGGTCGCATGAAACTTGAAAGCTACGTCTCGGGCGAATGGAAATCGGGGTCGGGCGAGGGCCGGGTGCTCGTGAACCCCGTCACCGGGGCCGAGATCGCCCGCGCCGACGCCTCGGGCATCGGCGTCGCCGCCGCGATGGTCCATGCCCGCGAGGTCGGCGGCCCGGCCCTGCGGTCGCTCGGCTTCGCCGAACGCGGCGCGCTCTTGAAGGCGGTCGCGGAGGTGCTCGGCGCCAACCGCGAGCGCTATGGCCAGATCGCGCGCGAGAATTCCGGCAATACCGAGACCGATGCCGCGGTCGACATCGACGGCGGCATCTTCACGCTGAAGCACTACGCGCGGATCGGCAAGACGCTCGGCGACGCGACGATGATCGTGGAGGACGGGCGCGACCAGCTCGCGCGCGACCCGGTCTTCTTCGGCCAGCACACATGGACCACGCGGCCCGGCGTGGCGGTGCAGATCAACGCTTTCAACTTCCCGTCCTGGGGGCTGTGGGAAAAGGCCGCCGTCGCGATCCTCGCGGGCGTGCCGTGCATCGCGAAGCCGGCGACGGCGACCGCGCTCCTGTCCCACGAGATGGTCCGCGACGTCATCGCCGCAGGCGTTCTGCCGGAAGGCGCGCTGTCGCTCGTCTGCGGCGGCGGCGAGGCGCTACTGACCTCGCTCGGCCCGATGGATTCCGTCGCCTTCACCGGCTCGGCCTCGACCGCGGCGACGATCCGGTCGACCCCGTCGGTGCTGGCATCGGGCGCGCGGCTGAACGTGGAGGCGGACAGCGTGAACGCCACCATCCTCGGCCCCGACGCGGCGCCGGGAACGGCGGTCTTCGACCTCGCCGTGCGCGAGGCGGTGAAGGCGCTGTCGGTGAAGGCCGGTCAGCTTTGCACCAACATCCGCCGCGTGTTCGTTCCGGCGGAGCACGCGGAGGCCTTCGGTGAAGCGGTGGCGGCGAAGCTGTCCGGGCTGACCGTCGGCGACCCGGCGGACGACGCCGTGCGCGTCGGCCCGCTCATCAACCGGGCGCAGCGCGAGGACGCGGAAGGCAAGATCGCGCGGCTCGCCGCCGAATGCACCGAGATCGCCCGCGCGCCGATGGACGACTGGTCGCCCGACACCGGCTTCGTCGCGCCGCGGCTGATGCACTGCGCCGACCCGGCGGGCGCATCGGCGGTGCACGAGATCGAGGTCTTCGGCCCCTGCGCTACCCTGCTGCCCTATGACGGGATGGACTCGGCGGTGGCGATGGCGACGGCGGCCGAGGGATCGCTGGCGCTGAGCCTGTTCTCGAGCGACCCGGAGGTTCAGATGCAGGTGGTCCGCGATCTCGGCCCGTGGAACGGCCGCATCCTCTGCGTTGACGAGGAAGTGGGGAAGAACCACACCGGCCACTCCATCGTCGTGCCGCAATGCGTTCACGGCGGCCCGGGCCGCGCGGGCGGCGGCGAGGAACTGGGTGGCCTGCGCGGACTTCGTTTCCACATGCAGCGCACGGCGATCCAGGGCGGCCCCGGCCTGCTCGACCGGATCGGCGCCGCGTCGGTCACGGCGGGGCTGTGACGCCCGGCGGGGACCAGGACTGGCGGCCCGGACACGCCTACGTGCCGGGCCGGACCGACCGCCACCCCGAGGGACTTTTCGACCGCTTCAAGCAGGGGCTCGACGGGATCGATCCCGACGGGCTGCATCGGACCGACGCCTGGCGCGTCGGCTGCCGCTTCCTTTCCGAGGGCTACTACTGGGAGGCGCACGAGGTGCTGGAGGCGCTGTGGATGGCCTGTCCGCCGAACGCGCCGGAACGGCTGATGGTGCAGGCGGTGATCCAGCGCGCCAATGCCGGGCTCAAGGCGGGAATGGGCCGGGACCGTGCCGCGTTCCGCCTGACCGTCGCCGCGGAGGCACTGGCGGAAGAGGCGTTCCGCCGCCGCGGCGGCGCCGTGATGGGCCTCACCCTGGAAGACTGGGCGGCGGGCGCAGGGGGCGGAATCGAATCGGCGTGAGGTATGCATTATAGTGCAAAACAGGTCACGCCGAGCGCATGTAGAATTAAGTAACTGATCTAAAAGTAAATTTACTCCGGCGGTGCCACAAGCAAATGCTTTACTGAACGGTGGCGCGGCACTATAATGCAAACAGAGAGACAGGGAGGCCCCAGTGACGAAGATCATAGATTTTCAGACCGATCCGTCGAAGTACCGCCATTGGCGCGTCGAGTATGACGGCCCGGTGGCGAACCTGTACATGGACGTCGACGAGAACGGCGGCCTGTTCGACGGCTACCAGCTCAAGCTCAATTCCTACGACCTCGGCGTCGACATCGAGCTGGCCGACGTGGTCCAGCGGATGCGGTTCGAGCATCCCGAGGTCAAGGTCGTGGTGATGCGGTCGGGCAAGGACAAGGTGTTCTGCGCCGGCGCGAACATCCGGATGCTCGGCGGCGCGGCGCACAGCCACAAGGTCAACTTCTGCAAGTTCACCAACGAGACCCGCAACACGTTCGAGGCCGCCGAGGCCGATAGCGGCCAGAAGTACATCGCGGCCGTGAAGGGCGCTTGCGCGGGCGGCGGCTACGAGCTCGCGCTTGCCTGCAACCACATCATGCTGACCGACGACGCCACGTCCTCCGTCGCGCTGCCCGAGGTGCCGCTGCTGGCGGTACTGCCGGGGACCGGCGGGCTGACCCGCGTCACCGACAAGCGCAAGGTGCGCCGCGATCTCGCGGACATCTTCTGCTCGACCGAGGAAGGCGTGAAGGGCAAGCGGGCGGTCGACTGGCGGCTCGTGGACGAGGTCATCCCTAACTCCAAGTTCGACGAGACCGTCCAGGAACGCGCCCGCGAATTCGCCGCCGCCTCGACCAAGGCGGACGTGGCGGAGGGCATCAAGCTCGGCCCGCTCGACAAGACCGTCGGGGATGACGGGTCGGTCACCTACTCGCTGGTGGAGGTCGCGGTCGACCGCGACGGCCGCACCGCGACGATCACCCTGCACGGCCCGGACGGTGACGCGCCGGCCGACATGGATGCCTTCACCGCCGAGGGCGACCGCGCCTACATGCTGCGGCTGGCGCGGGAACTGGACGACGCGATCCTGCACCTGCGCCTGAACGAGATGGAGCTCGGCCTGCTGATCTTCCGCGCCCAGGGCGACCCGGAAGCCTTCGGCGCGCACGAGGCGCTCCTGCTCGGCAACAAGGACCACTGGCTCGCCAACGAGGTGCTGCAGTACTGGAAGCGGATCCTGAAGCGGATCGACGTGACCTCGCGCTCGATGGCGGCGCTGGTCGAGCACGGGTCGTGCTTCACCGGCATCCTCGCCGAGATCCTCTGGGCCGTGGACCGCAGCTACATGATGGAGGACGAGTTCGAGGGCGATAACCGGCCGCTCGCCACCGTCACCCTGACCGACGCCAACTTCGGGCCGTTCCCGATGGGCAACGGGCTGACCCGGCTTCAGACCCGGTTCCTCGACGACGACGCCGCGCTGGAGGCCGCCGCTGGCCGCAAGGGCGAGGCGCTGGAAGCGGAGGATGCCGACGCGCTCGGCCTCGTGACCATGATCCTCGACGACATCGACTGGGAGGACGAGATCCGCATCTTCGCCGAGGAACGCGCCTCGTTCAGCCCCGACGCGATGACCGGGATGGAGGCCAACCTGCGCTTCGCCGGTCCCGAGACGATGGAGACCCGGATCTTCGGCCGCCTGACCGCGTGGCAGAACTGGATCTTCAACCGCCCCAACGCGGTCGGACCCGATGGCGCCCTGCAGCGCTACGGCACCGGCGTGCGCGGGGACTACAAGATGGAACGCGTCTGAGCCGACGGCGGAGCCGTTCGACGAAACGTAGGGTGTGCTTCGGCGCGCCGCAGATGGAGGAACCGACATGCTCGACCTGATCAACGTCAGCTACGACACCCAGATCCCGAACAACGTGGGCCTGAGCCAGGACCGCAAGGTGCTGAAGGCGCTGGAGAAATGGCACCCCGGCTACATCGACTGGTGGAACCGGCTGATCCCGCAGAACTTCCAGGAATCGATGGTCTACCTGCGCACCGCCGTCAGCGTGGACCCCAAGGGCTGGGCCAAGTTCGACTACGTGAAGATGCCCGAATACCGGTGGGGCGTCCTGCTCGCGCCGCAGGTCGAGGACCGGCGCATCCCCTGCGGCGAACATGCCGGCCAGCCAGCATGGCAGGAGGTTCCGGGCGAATACCGCAACATGCTGAAGCGCCTGATCGTGATCCAGGGCGACACCGAGCCGGGCTCGGTCGAGCAGCAGCGTTTCCTGGGCCTGACCGCGCCGTCGCTCTACGACATGCGGAACCTGTTCCAGGTCAACGTGGAGGAAGGCCGCCACCTCTGGGCGATGGTCTACCTGCTGCAGAAGTACTTCGGGAAGGACGGCCGCGAGGAAGCCGATGACCTGCTGCGCCGGTCGTCGGGGTCCGAGGAGGCGCCGCGGATGCTCGGCGCGTTCAACGAGGAGACGCCGGACTGGCTGTCGTTCTTCATGTTCACCTACTTCACCGACCGCGACGGCAAGATGCAGCTTGAATCGCTGGCGCAGTCGGGCTTCGACCCGCTGTCGCGCACCTGCCGCTTCATGCTGACCGAGGAAGCGCACCACATGTTCGTGGGCGAAACCGGCGTCGGCCGGATCGTGCAACGCACCTGCGAGGCGATGAAGGAGGCCGGGATCACCGACCCCTACGCCATCGGCCGCATCCGCGACCTCGGCGTCATCGACCTGCCGACGATCCAGAAGAAGCTGAACCTGCACTACTCGCTCTCGCTCGACCTGTTCGGGCAGGAGGTCTCCACCAACGCTGCCAACGCCTTCAACGCGGGCATCAAGGGGCGCTACATGGAAATGCGGATCGACGACGACCACCAGCTCAAGGGCGACACCTACCTGGTGCGCAACGTCGTCAACGGCGCCATCGTGCAGGAGGAAGTCCCGGCGCTGACCGCGATCAACATGCGCCTGCGCGACGACTACATTCGCGACGCGGCGGGCGGCGTCGGTCGCTGGAACAAGATCATCGAGAAGACCGGGGTCGAGTTCGAGCTGAAGCTGCCGCACGAGGCGTTCCACCGCCAGATCGGCGTGTTCTCCGCGATCAAGGCCGACCCGGAAGGCAACGTCATCTCCGAGGCGGACTGGGAAAAGCGCCACGGCGAATGGCTGCCGACGAAGGAAGACGGCGCCTTCATCCAGTCGCTGATGGTGCCCTGCTACGAGCCCGGCAAGTTCGCCGGCTGGATCGCCCCGCCGAAGGTCGGGATCGACAACAAGCCGGGCGACTTCGAGTACGTCAAGCTGCACATGGCCTGATGGCCATCCCGGGGCGGGCCGCCGGCCTGCCCCGTCCATGACCGCGAAGGGAGGCGACGATCATGCTCATCACCCGAACCGCGACCGGCCCCGCGCTCCGGCCCGCAAATCCCGACGGCCCCGGCGGCTGTCTCGGCTGCGCCGACTGCAAGGGCGCTTGCCGGGAGATCCTCGACCTGTTCCAATTGCCGGAACTTCTGACCGCGCGCCGGGAGGCCACCCCGTGAACAAGCCCCTCAAGCAGCACCTGATCGATCCCGAGATCTGCATCCGCTGCTACACCTGCGAGATGACCTGCCCGATCGGGGCGATCGAGCATGACGACATGAACGTCGTCGTGAACCCCGATGTCTGCAACTTCTGCATGGCCTGCATCCCGGTCTGCCCCACCGGCTCCATCGACGAATGGCGCGTGGTGGCCGAGCCCTACAGCATGGAGGAGCAGTTCTCCTGGACCGAGCTGCCGGAACAGGAAGAGGTCGGCGGGACCGAGGCCGATACCGGCATGGAGGCCTTCGACGACGCGATGGCCGAACTGCTGGCCGAGGCGCACAAGGGCGCGGGCGGCAAGGCGAAGGCCCCGGCGAGCGCGTCGAAGCCCTCGGTCAACATGTACACGCTCGGCAAGCCGGTCGAGGCGGTGGTGCAGGGCAACTACCGGCTGACCGCTGACGGCGCGGATACCGACGTGCGCCATGTCATCCTCGATTTCCAGGGCAAGCCGATGCCGGTGCTGGAAGGCCAGTCCATCGGGATCATCCCGCCGGGCGAGACAGTCGACGGCAAGCCGCACCTGCCGCGGCTCTATTCCGTCTCCAGCCCCCGCGACGGCGAGCGGCCGGGTTACAACAACGTCTCGCTGACCGTGAAGCGGGAAGAGAACGGCGTCTGCTCCAACTACGTCTGCGACCTGAAGAAGGGCGACAAGGTGCAGGTCACCGGCCCGTTCGGCGCGACCTTCCTGCTGCCCGACGATCCGGAGGCGCGGATCCTGATGATCTGCACCGGCACAGGGTCGGCGCCGATGCGGTCGTTCACGATGCGCCGCCAGCGCGTGGTGGGCAAGAAGTCCGGCGGCATGGTGATGTTCTTCGGGGCACGCACCCCGGAATCGCTGCCCTATTTCGGACCACTCGGCAAAGTTCCCTCCAGCATCCTGCAGAAGCATCTGGTGTTCAGCCGGATGCCGGGGCAGGGAAAGGAATACGTCCAGGACCGGATGCGTGTGGAAGAGGACATCGTCGCCGAGATGCTCGAGGATCCGAACACACATATCTACATCTGCGGCCTGAAGGACATGGAGGAGGGCGTCGAACGCGCCTTCACCAACATCGCCGAAAGCATCGGCCAGCAGTGGCGGGCGCTGCGAGACGTGATGCGAGAGGAAGGCCGGTACCACGTTGAAACCTACTGACGGGCCGCTTCGGCCGGGCAACGCCTACACCCACGAGATCCGCGTCACCTGGGGCGACTGCGACCCGGCGCGGATCGTCTACACCGGCCGGATCCCGTGGTTCGCGCTGGATGCGATCAACGGCTGGTGGGAAGACCGGCTTGGCGGCGACGGCTGGTTCCAGATGGAACTCGACCGCGACATCGGCACGCCCTTCGTGCGGCTGGCGATGGACTTCAAGTCGCCGATCACCCCGCGCCACCGGCTGATCTGCCACGTCTGGCCGACCCGACTCGGCGAGACCTCGATCGCCTTCCGCGTCGAGGGCGAGCAGGGTGGCAAGCTATGCTTCACCTGCGACACGGTCAGCGTGTTCATCACCGCGAAGGCATTCACCAAGCGCCCGCCGCCCGAGGAATTCCGCACCCTGGTGGAGCCCTACCTGTTCCCCGCGGCGGAGGGGTGAAGCGGATGCGTTGGCCGCGGCGCGTGTCCGGTCTAGGATAGCGCCCGGATCGAAAGGACTGGCGGACCGGCATGGCGGAAATCGCGACATTCGGGGGAAAGGCGACGCGCGTGGACGAGGCCACCGTCCGCGACCGCGCGGTGTCCGATCTTCTGGTGCAGGTCGGCGAGCGGGTCCGCAAGGCGCGCGAGATGCGCGGCATCCCGCGCCGCGTCCTGTCGGAGATGTCGGGCGTGTCGCACCGCTACCTCGCGGAACTGGAGGCCGGGACCGGCAACATCTCCATCGGTCTGCTGAACCGCGTCGCCATCGCGCTCGACCACAAGATCGAATGGCTGGTGGGCGAGGACGATCCCTGGACCTCCGAGGCGCTGCGGGTCTCCGAGCTCTACCGCTCCGCCGACCGCGCCACCCGCGACGACGTGCTGAGGATCCTCAACCCCCAGTCGCTGCGCGACAACCGGGCCGAACGGATCTGCCTCGTCGGCCTGCGCGGGGCGGGGAAATCGACGCTCGGGCGGCTGGCGGCCAGCGAACTCGGTATCCCGTTCCTCGAACTCAACAAGGAGATCGAGCTGTACGGCGGGATGCCGGTCGGCGACATCATGGCGCTCTACGGCCCCGAGGGATACCGCAAGCTGGAGGCGGATTCGCTCGACAAGGTGATCGCGAACTACGAGCGCGTCATCCTCGCCGTGGCGGGCGGCATCGTGGCGGAACCCGCGACCTACAACCGTCTGCTGACGCATTTCCACACGATCTGGCTCCGCGCCTCGCCGCAGGAGCACATGGACCGGGTCCGCGCGCAGGGCGACGAACGGCCGATGGAGGGCAACCCCGAGGCCATGTCGCAGCTGCGTTCGATCCTGAAGAGCCGCGAGGCGCTCTACGAACGGGCGCAGGCGCAGCTCGACACCTCGGATGCACCGCTGGAAACCTCGCTTTCCGCGCTGGTGTCGATCATCCGGGACCAGAAGTTCCTGGAGTGAGCCGGGACAAGGGGAGGACCATCCGCATGAGCGTAGAGTATCGCCGCGACGGCGCCGTTGCCGTCGTGACCCTGAACAACCCTCCGGTAAACGCCATCGGCCACGCCGTCCGGGCCGGGCTGATGGAGGCGGTCGACTGGGTGGAGACGCAGGAGGGGCTGTCGCGGGTGATCCTGACCGGCGCGGGCCGCACCTTCGCCGCCGGGGCCGACGCGCGCGAATTCGACGCCGAACCGGTGCCGCCGCACCTGCCCGACGTGATCGCCCGGATCGAGGCGAGCGACATTCCCTGGATCGCCGCCATCAACGGCGCGGCCTTAGGCGGAGGCTGCGAACTGACGCTCGGCTGCCGCTACCGGATCGCGGTGCCGGGGGCGCAGATCGGCCTGCCGGAAGTCACGCTCGGCGTTGTGCCGGGCGCGGGCGGAACGCAGCGGATGCCGCGGCTCGTCGGGCTGAAGGCGGCGCTGGACCTGATCGCCAGCGGCAAGCCGGTCAAGGCGACGCGTGCGGTCGAACTCGGCCTGATCCACGGCATCGCCGACGACCCGGTGGAACTGGCGACGCATCTCGACCAGGGCACGATCGAACTGACGCACCGCGTCGGCGCGATGGAAAACCCCGCGCCCGAGGCCGGGGCGGTCGAGGCCGCGCGCGCTACGGCGGCGCGCAGGACCGCCAACCAGGTCGCGCCGCAGCGGGCCATCGACCTCGTCGAGCTGTCGACGCGGACCCCGCTTGCCGAGGGCATGGCGACCGAACGCGCGACGTTCCTGGAACTTCGCACCGGCGACCAGGCCCGCGCGCTGCGCCACATCTTCTTTGCCGAACGGGCCGCGAAGGCGCCGGACTGGCTGACCGCCGAGCCGGCCGAAACCGGAACGGTCGCGGTGGTCGGCGGTGGCACGATGGGCGCGGGCATCGCCTACGCGCTTCTGAACGCGGGCCGGTCCGTCGTGCTGCTGGAAACCGATGCCGACGGGGTGGAACTGGCGAAGGCCAACGTCGAGAAGATCGTGGGCGCGAGCCTGTCGCGCGGGATGATCTCGGACGCGAAGGCCGACGACATCCGGGCGCGCTTCACCGCCAGCGACGACTACGGCGCCGCCGCCGGCGCGGGGCTCGCCATCGAGGCCGCGTTCGAGAGCATGGAGGTCAAGAAGACCGTCTTCGCCGCGCTGGAAGCGGCGCTGCCCGCCGACGCGATCCTCGCCACCAACACCTCCTACCTCGATATCGACGAGATCGCGGCCGGAACCTCGGACCCGTCCCGCGTGCTCGGCCTGCACTTCTTCGCCCCCGCCCATATCATGCGACTTCTGGAAATCGTGCGGGGCAAGGCGACCGGCAACCGCGCGCTGGCGACCGGCTTCGCGCTGGCCCGGCCCCTGCGCAAGATCCCGGTGCTGGCGGGCGTCTGCGACGGGTTCATCGGCAACCGCATCCTCGCCCGCTACCGCGAGGCCGCCGATACCGTGATGATGGACGGCTCGACCCCGTGGGAAATCGACGAGGCGATGGTGGAGTTCGGCTACGCGATGGGCCCCTACGAGGCGCAGGACCTGTCCGGCCTCGACATCGCCCACGCCAACCGGCGGCGGCAGGACGCCACCCGCGACCCGAACCGCCGCTACATCCCGATCGCGGACCGGATGGTGGAGCTCGGCAAGCTCGGCAAGAAGACCGGGGCGGGCTGGTACCGGTACCCCGGCGGCAACGGGAAGGTCGACGATCCCATCGTCGCCGACCTCGCCATCGAGGAGGCCCATTTCGCCGGGATCGAACGGCGCGACTTCACCGCCGACGAGATCCGCGAACGCCTGCTTCTCGCGATGATCAACGAGGCCGCCGACATCCTGCACGAGGGCATCGCCGCGAACGCCCGCGACATCGACCTGGTGACGGTGTTCGGCTACGGCTTCCCGCGCTGGCGCGGCGGCCTGATGCACTATGCCGACACCATCGGCGCGGCCCGGATCGTCGAGAAACTCACCGCGCTCACCGCCGAGGACCCGCTGGTCTGGCGGCCGAGCCCGGTGCTCGTCGCCTGCGCGCGCGATGGCCGGAGCCTCGCCGACGCGACCTGAACCGCCCGCACCGAATCGCACCGCGGCCCGGCCGGTCCCCGGGCCGGGTCGCCATGCGCTAGTCGCTTGATCGGAAACGCAGAATGTCGCGCGAATTAACGTGACAAGCTGAGATGGTTGTGCATTATAACCATTGCCGCGGGCGCGGACGAGGAAGGCACGGATCTTCCCGGCGAGGCCCCGGCCCGGACGGATATCGCGGGCAGGAGGAAACCCCGCGTCGACCGCCCCGGAAGATGGTCTCAGGGAGGATTGCATGACCAGGAAGAATTACGTGGCCGTCATGGGCGGCGCCGCTGCGCTTGCCTTCGCCGCATCGGGCGCTCTGGCCCAGGAATACACCCTTCGCCTTCACCAGTTCCTGCCCGCGCAGGCCAACGTGCCGGTGCAGGTTCTCGATGTCTGGGCCGACGCAGTCGAGGAACAGTCGGGCGGCCGGATCGAGGTCGAACGCTACCCGTCCATGCAGCTCGGCGGCACCCCGCCGGAACTGATCGACCAGGCCATCGACGGCGTCGCCGACATCGTCTGGACCGTGGTCGGCTACACGCCGGGCCGGTTCCCGTCGACCGAGGTGTTCGAACTGCCGTTCATGGTGTCCGACGCGCGCGCCGCGTCCTGCGCCTACTGGACGATGTTCGAGGAAGGAATGCAGGAGGAATTCGCCGACGTTCACATCCTCGGCACCTGGGTCCACGGCCCCGGCATGTTCCACACCGCCGACCCGGTCGAGGTTCCCGAGGATCTCGAGGGGATGCAGATCCGCGGCGGCTCGCGGCTCGTGAACCAGCTCCTGGAACGCGCCGGTGCGACCCCGGTCGGCCTGCCGGTTCCCGCCGTGTCCGAGGCCCTCTCGCAAGGCGTCATCGACGGCACCACGATCCCGTGGGAAGTCACCACCGCGCTGCGCGTGTCGGAACTGGTGTCGAACCACACCGAGTTCGAGGGCCCGGCGCTCTACAACCTGACCTTCGTGCTGGCGATGAACAACGACGCCTACAACAACCTGCCCGAAGACCTTCAGCAGGTGATCGACGACAACTCGGGCCTCGAGTTCTCGATCTTCGCGGGCGGCACCCAGGCCGATGCCGACGGGCCGGCGCGCGAGATCGCGGTCGACCTCGGCAACAACATCATCACCGTGGACGCCGCCACGGCGGAGGCCGAGTGGCTGCCGCTGGTCGCACCGATCTACGATGACTGGATCGCCGACATGGAAGGCCGCGGCCTCGACGGACAGGCGATGATCGACCGCGCGCGCGAGCTGATGTCCGGCGACTGCGCGAACGCCGGCCAGTAACCCGCACAACCGGCCGCGGCGCGCATCCCGCGCCGCGGCCGCGTCGCACCGGAGAGATCCATGCACCGAGTCCTGACGGCGGCGGCCCGTTTCATGGCGCTTCTGGGAGGCGCCCTTTTGACGGCCGCGATCCTCGTGACGGTCGTGTCGATCGTCGGGCGCGCGCTCGATTCGCTGTTCCACGCCGACTGGCTGGAGGCGGTCGCGCCGGGCTTCGCCGACTGGCTCATCGCGCTTGGCATCGGGCCGATCAACGGCGACTTCGAACTGGTGAAGTACGCGATGGCCTTCGCCATCTTCTCGTTCATTCCGCTCTGCCAGATCACCGGCGGCCACGCCTCGGTGGATGTCTTCACCTCGATGATGAGCGTGCGCGCGAACCGGGTGCTGCGGCTGTTCGCCGACGTGCTCTTCGCCATCGCGCTGGTCGTGATCGCGACGCAGCTCTACGGCGGGTTCGAGGCCAAGCTGCGCTCCGGCCAGACCTCCTTCCTGCTCGAGATGCCGGACTGGTGGGGCTACGTCATCTGCATTCCCGGCGCGGTCCTGTCCGCGGTGATCGGGATCTACCTCGCCGCCGAACGCTTCCGCGAACTCTTCACCGGCCGGGACATCCTGCCCGGCGACATGGAGGTCGAGGAATGAGCGATATCCTGATCGGGATCCTGTCGTTCCCGGCGCTTCTCCTGATGATCTTCCTGCGCGTGCCGATCGGGCTCGCGATGTTCTCCGCCGGCTTCGTGGGGCTCTGGGCCGTGACCGGCGGCACCGACATCGCGCTGGCGCGGCTGAAGTCCGAAACCTACACGCTGTTTTCCAACTACTCGCTGTCGATCGTGCCGATCTTCCTGCTGATGGGGCATTTCGCGACGCTCGGCGGCATGAATCAGGCGCTGTTCAAGGCCGCCGAAGGCTGGCTCGGCCACCGCAAGGGCGGGGTCGCGATGGCGGCGGTCGGGGCCTGCGCGGGCTTCGGCGCGATCTGCGGATCGTCGCTCGCCACCGCCGCGACCATGAGCCGGGTCGCGCTGCCCGAACTGCGCCGCTTCGGCTATTCCGGCGGGTTCTCCACCGCCACGCTGGCCGCGGGCGGCACGCTCGGCATCCTGATCCCACCCTCGGTGATCCTCGTGATCTACGCCGTCCTGACCGAGCAGAACATCGCCAAGCTGTTCCTCGCCGCGGTGGTGCCGGGCGTCCTGGCGGCGGTCGGGTACATCATCGTCATCTCGATCTACGTCCGCATCCATCCCGACAGCGCCGGGGTCGGGCCGCGCATCCCCTACGGCAAGCGGTTCAGCGACCTCTTGAAGATCTGGCCCGTCATCATCGTCTTCGGCGCGGTCGTCGGCGGCATCTACACCGGCATCTTCACCCCGACCGAGGGCGCCGCCGTCGGCGCGCTCGGCACCGGGCTGATCGCCTTCTTCGGCGGCGGCCTGACCTGGGCGAGCCTGTTCGAAAGCTTCACGGTGACCGCGCGGGCCACGGCGATGATCTTCTTCATCGTGCTCGGCGCGGCGTTCTACAACGGCTTCCTCGCGCTCAGCCAGGTGCCGCAGGAAATCGCGGGATGGGTCGTCGGGCAGGGCTTCAACCCGTGGCTCGTGCTGGTCTTCATCCTCGTCTTCTACCTGCTGCTCGGCTGCCTGATGGACAGCCTGTCGATGATCCTGCTGACGATCCCGATCTTCTGGCCGGTCATGCAGGGGCTCGACTTCGGCTTCGTCACGATGGCCGAACTGCACGCGCACCGCGCCGCCGAGGCCATCGCCGCGGGGGTCGAGATCGCGCCCGACCTGCTGCAGGGCATCCAGGCCACCATCGCCCAGGGCGCGGAACTGACGCGCGAGCAGATCGACGCGCTCGGCCTGCGCGGGGTGTCCGGCGGCGTGCTCAACCGGATCAACTCCGAACAGGTGGCGATCTGGTTCGGCATCCTCGTCCTGATCGTGGTCGAGGTCGGGCTCATCACCCCGCCGGTGGGCATGAACCTGTTCATCATCAACGCGATGGATCGCTCGACGAAGATGACCGAGACCTACAAGGCGGTGATCTGGTTCGTCGGCTCGGATCTCGTCCGGGTGGCGATCCTCGTCGCGTTCCCGATCATCACGCTCGCCCTGATCCCCTGGGGATAGGCGGCAAGGAAGGAGACCACCGATGCAGATCGACGGACAAGCGGCCCTCGTCACCGGCGGCGCCAGCGGGCTCGGAGAGGCCACCGCGCGCCATCTCGCCGCGCAGGGCGCGAACGTGACGGTGCTGGACTTCGACGGCGACCGGGCGGCGCAGGTCGCCGCCGAGATCGGCGGCTATTCCGTCCAGTGCGACGTGACCGAGCCCGAGACCGTGGCCGCCTGCATCTCGCAGGCGATGGCCCGGTTCGGCGAACCGCCGCGGATCGTGGTGAACTGCGCCGGGATCGGGCTCGCCGCGCGGATCGTGGGGCGCGAGGGCAAGACCTCGATCCCGCTGTTCCAGAAGGTGATCGCGGTGAACCTGGGCGGCACCTACAACGTGATGACCTACGCGGTGCAGGCGCTGATGGACGCCCCCGCGCTGGAAGGCGGCGAACGCGGTGTCATCATCAACACGGCATCCGCGGCCTACGAGGACGGGCAGGTGGGGCAGGCGGCCTACGCGGCGTCGAAGGGCGGCATCGCCTCGATGACCCTGCCCGCGGCGCGTGAACTGGCGCGCGCGGGGATCCGCGTCATGGCGATCGCGCCGGGGCTGTTCGAGACCCCGATGATGAAGGGCCTGCCCGACGAGACGGTGGCCGAGATCACCCGCAACATCCCGTTCCCCGACCGTCTCGGCCGGCCCGAGGAATACGGCGAACTCGTCGCCGGGATCGTCCGCAACGCCTATCTCAACGGCACGGTGATCCGCCTCGACGGCGCGACCCGTCTGCCGCCGAAGTGAGCCCGGCATGGCGCTGATCGAGATCGACGCCGGGGGCGAGATCGCCGTCCTCACGATGAACCGCCCGGACAAGCGCAACGCGATGTCCGACGCCTTCATCGAGGAACTGGGCGCGTTCTTCGACGCCCCGCCCGCCCATGTCCGCGTCGTCGTCCTGACCGGGGCCGGCGGGCACTACTGCGCCGGTCTCGACCTGGCCGAGCATATCGAGCGCGATCCCGAGCAGGGCGTCTACCATTCGCGCGGCTGGCACCGGATCCTCGACCGCATCCAGTACGGCGGCCTGCCCGTGGTCAGCGCCATGCAGGGCGCGGTGATCGGCGGGGGGCTCGAGATCGCCGCCGCCACCCATGTCCGCATCGCCGAACCCTCGGTCATGTTCCAGTTGCCCGAAGGCCGCCGCGGCATCTTCGTCGGCGGCGGCGCGACGGTGCGCGTCGGCCGCATCCTCGGCCCCGACCGGATGGTGGAGATGATGCTGACCGGCCGGACCTACGGCGCCGAGGAAGGGCTGGCGCTCGGGCTGGCGCATTACGTCGTCGGCGAGGACGAGGCGCTGCCGCGGGCGATGGAGCTTGCCGGCAAGATCGCCCGCAACGCGCCGATGTCGAACTACTTCATGGTGCAGGCGATCCCGCGCATCAACGACATGGGTTCGCAGGAAGGGCTGTTCGTCGAAAGCCTCTGCGCGGCGCTGGCGCAGAGCACGCCGGACGCGAAGGAAGGCCTGGCCGCGTTCCTCGAAAAGCGGGTGCCGAAGTTCAGATGAACCACGAAGAGGTGATCCTGCGCCGGATCGTCGGCTACAACCTGAAGCGGGCGAACAGCGCCGTTCTGGCCACGCTCCAGCAGGTGCTCGGGCCGCTCGGGCTCAGGCGGGTCACCTTCTCGGCGCTTGCCGTGATCCGCAGCCATCCCGGCCTCCGCCAGTCCGACCTCGCGGAGATCCTCGCCATCGACCGGCCCAACATGGTGCTGATCGTGCACGAACTGGAGGCCGCGGGCTTCATCACCCGCACCCGCTCGCAGGAGGACCGCCGCGCCTACGAACTGCGCGCCACGCCGAAGGGCGAATGCGTCAGTGAGCAATCCGTCGATGCCGTGTTCGATTTCGACCGCGGCATCACCGAAGGGATCGGAGAGGAGGAACGGATCATGCTGATCGGGCTTCTGAACCGGATCGAGGCGAACGCGACCGCGATGGGAGGAGAGAAATGACCGACGACAGGTTCCTGCCCCACAAGGTCCTGCGCGAAGACCGCGACGACGGCACCATCCTGCTGCGTTCGGGCTACGAGCTCGGCCCGGTCGCCAACGTCACCGGCGACTGGCTGCACCGCTGGAACGACGAGGCCCCCGACCGCGTCTTCATCGCCGAACGCGACGGCGAGGGCTGGCGCGAACTGAGCTACGCCGAAACGCTGCAATCGGTGCGCGCCATCGCCGCCGCGCTGGTCGGTCGCGGCTACGGGCCCGACACGCCGATCCTTGTCATCTCGGGCAACGGCATCGACCACGGTCTGCTCGCGCTCGCGGCGCAATACGTCGGTATCCCGCTGGTCCCGGTCGCCGAGCAGTACGCGCTGATCCCGGGCGCCCACGAACGGCTCGCCTACGCCGCGCGCCTGATCGGGCCGAAGATGGTCTATGCCGTCGACGCCGCGCTCTATGGCGACGCGCTGAACCTGCCCGAGCTTGCCGGGCTCGACCGGGTCGCGTCGGTCAACGTGCCGGGCGGCATGACGCGCTTCGACGATCTCCTGAAGGGCGATGCCGGGGTCGATCTGGGCGCCGCCCACGCGGCGGTCGGGCCGGACAGCGTGGTGAAGATCCTGCTGACCTCCGGCTCCACCTCCAACCCCAAGGGGGTCATCACCACGCACCGGATGATGTGCGCGAACCAGACCCAGATCGCCGACGCGCTGCCGTTCCTGCGGCAGAAACCGCCGCGGATCGTGGACTGGCTGCCGTGGAACCACGTCTTCGGCGGCTCCCACAACTTCAACATGATGCTGGCGAACGGCGGGTCGCTCTACATCGATGGCGGCAAGCCGGTGAAGCACCTCGTCGGCAAGACGATCGAGAACCTGGCGCTGGTGCCGGGGACGATCTGGTTCAACGTGCCGATCGGGTTCGAGATGGTGGCCGAGGCGATGCGCACCGACGCGAAGCTGCGCGAAAGCGTGTTCGCGGATCTCGACATGCTGTTCTATGCCGGCGCCTCGCTGCCGCAGGACACCTGGGCCGCGCTGGAGGAAATGGCGCGGATGGTCCGGCCGGACCTGCCGCTGATGACCTCGTCCTGGGGCCTGACCGAAACCGCGCCCGCGGCGCTGCTGCAGCACGAACCCACGACCCGGTCGGGCATCGTCGGCGTCCCGCTGCCGGGCGTGACCGTCAAGCTGATCCCGGACGAGGACATGCGCTGCGAGGTCCGGGTGAAGGGGCCGAACATCATGCCGGGCTACCACGACAACCCGGAAAAGACCGCCGAAGCCTTCGACGAGGAAGGCTATTTCGTCACCGGCGACGCGATGAAGTTCGTGGACCCCGCGAACATCGACAAGGGCCTGAAGTTCGACGGCCGCATCTCGGAGGATTTCAAGCTGACCTCCGGTACCTGGGTCCGGGCCGCGAACCTGCGGCTCGAGATGCTCGGGCTCCTGGCCGGGATCGCCTCGGATATCGTCATCACCGGCGCCGACCGCGACGAGATCGGGATCCTGGTCTTCCCCGCGCCCGCCGCCGCCGAGGGGGCGGAGAACCTGGACGGCGCGCTGGTGTCGGACCGGTTGCGGGACGAGATCGGCCGCCGCCTGTCGGAGCGGGCGAAGGAGGTCTCCGGCTCCGCCTCGCGGGTGGTGCGCGCGCTGGTGCTGGCCGATCCGCCCTCGATCGGGGACGGCGAGATCACCGCGAAGGGCAACCTGAATTTCCGTAAGGTGCAGGACCGCCGCGCCGACCTGCTCGCCCGGCTCTACGACGACGCCGACCCCGCGACGATCCACGCCTGACACCGGCCCGGACCGGCCGCGCATCGAAGCGGGCGCCAGAATGTTGAGTGCCCATCAAACCGATCGGGGAAGGAGCACCGCGTGACGACGACCGATGCCGAAACGCCGGACGACCTGTCGGACATGATCTCGTACCAGATCCGGCTGATCCAGATCGCCGCCTACAAGAACTTCGAAAGCCGGACCCGCGGGTTCGGCTCCGCGCCGCGCTACTTCGGGCTCCTGAGGATCATCGAGGCCAATCCCGGCTCGTCGCAAAGCCGGCTGGCGGAGGCGGTCTGCCTCGACCGGTCGAGCCTCGTTCCCATCCTGGAGGCGCTGGAGGCCGAGGGCATCGTCGAACGCCGCGCCTCGACGTCGGACCGCCGCGTGCGGCGGGTGTTCCTGACCACGGCCGGACGGAAGCTGTTGGGCGACTTGCGCAGCCGCGTCGAGCGCCACGAGGAAGACCTGGTTGCGGGCCTGCCCGGGCCGGAACGCGCGCAGCTGGCGGGGCTGCTGCAACGGCTCTCCGCCAACATGCGCGGCACCGGCGCGGGCCGGGCGGAGGACGCGGCATGAGACCGGTCCGCACTATCGACGACCTGCGCGCGGTCGAGGCCGAAGGCTTCGACGCGTTCTGCCCCGACCCGACGCCGTGGCAGATCATCGAAGCCGCCGCGACCCGAAGCCCCGACGCGGTCGCCCTCCGCTACGTTGCCGACGCGGCTGCCCCCTCGGCCGACCGGCTCCTGACCTACCGCGGGTTCCGCGACGACATCGCCGCCGCCGCGTCGGTGTTCCGCGATCTCGGCGTCACCCCCGGCCGGTCCGTCGCGCTCCTGGTGAACCACACGCCCTCGGCGCAGATCGCGCTTTGGGGCGCGGAGGTCGCGGGGCAGGTCTGCCCGATCAACCCGCTGCTGCGCCCCGCCCATATCGCGGAGCTGTTCCGCGCCGCCGATGTCGCGGCGGCGGTGGTGATGGGCGTGAACGCGGAGCAGGACTACTGGTCGTCGCTCGTGCCCGCGCTCCGGGCCGAGGGCGTGACCGTGCCGATCCTCGACTGCGACGCCGACGCGCCCTCGCCGGGGTCGGACGGGCGGTTCGAGGATCTGGTCGCCGCCGCGCGCGGCCGCCGGGTCGAGCCGGACGGCGACGCGGACGCCACCGCGGGGCTCTACCACACCGGGGGGACCACCGGCATTCCCAAGCTCGTCCGCCACAGCCGCCGCAACCAGGCCCATGTCGCGCGGTCCTGCGCGCTGATGCACGGCTACGGGGCGGGGGACGTGGTGCTGAACGGCTTTCCCCTGTTCCACGTCGCGGGCGCCTTCGTCTACGGCCTGTCGGTCTTCTCCGAAGGCGGGACGCTGGTGGTGCCGGGGCGGCTCGGGATGCGGAACGCTGGGTTCATGGGTGGCATCTGGCGGCAGGTCGACCGCTGCGGGATCACCGTCCTGGGGGTCGTGCCGACGATCCTTTCGGGGCTTCTGTCCCGGCCGGTCGACGCCGACATCTCGCGGGTGCGGGCGGCGCTCACCGGCGGCTCGCCGCTGCCGCCGGAACTGGCCGACGCCTTCGAGCGCAAGACCTCGATCCCGGTGCGCAACATCTTCGGCATGACCGAAACCGCGGGCTCCATCGCGCTCGAATCCGTCCGCGCGCCGCGCACCCCGCTCTGCTGCGGCTTCCCGCTGCCGTTCTCCGAGGTCGCGGTGCTGCCGCATCCCGGCGGCGAGGATCCGTCCTACCGCCTGCCTGCGGGGGAAACCGGCATCGTCGCCGTGCGCGGCCCGAACGTGTCGCCCGGCTACACCGACCCGTCGCGGAACGCGGGCACCTTCCTGCCCGGCGACTGGCTCCTGACCGGGGATCTCGGCCGGGTCGATGCCGAGGGGCGGCTCTACCTCACCGGCCGGGCGAAGGACGTCATCATCCGCGGCAGCCACAACATCGACCCGCAATCCATCGAGGATGCGCTGATGGCGCACGAGGACGTCGAATCCGCCGCCGCGGTCGGGATGCCCGATGCCTACGCGGGCGAGTTGCCGGTCGCCTTCGTGACCTTGCGCGCGGGCGCCTCGGTGTCGGCGGACGACCTGCTCGCCTTCCTCCGACCGCGGATCGGCGAACCCGCGGCGATGCCGAAGCGGATCGGGCTGATCGACACCATGCCGGTGACGCCGGTCGGCAAGATCTTCAAGCCCACGCTCCGCCGCACCGCGACCGGGTGGGCCATCGACGCGGCGGCATCTAGGGCGGGCGTGACCCTGCCCGAGGGCGCGGTCGACATCGCCGAGACCCTCGCGGTGACGCTGACCCTGCCGGATGCCGATGCGGCGCGGATGCGCGAGGCGCTGACCGGGATGCCCGTGACCCTGTCCTTCCGCACCGGGACGGAGGCATGAGCCGCTGCGCGCCCGGGCTTCGGCTTGCGCCCCGGCCCCCGGATCCGTATATGACGCCGACCGACAGTGTAGCATGACCGCGAGCGCCCCTATGGCAACCAACCCGTTCCAGTTCCTCCAGCAGTCCCGCGCCGAGATCGCCAAGGTGGTCTGGCCCGGCCGCCGCGAAGTGATGCTGACGACGGTGATGGTGTTCATGCTCGCCGTGCTTGCAGCGGTGTTCTTTTTCGCCGTCGACTGGCTGATCCGGCTGATCCTGGAACAGATCCTGCTCTTTTTCGGCTGACCGCTTCCGGCAGCTTCCGGCCCTCGTTCCGGGGGCCTTGATTTCCCCGACAGCCGCCTGTACCCACGCGCCACTTCCCGACATGGCGGCGCGCAGCGAATCGCAGGCCCCAAAGGCCATCGCCGGGGATTTCGGGCGGCGCCCGGCAGACACTGACGGCACGAAGGACGGCTAGGACATGGCGAAACGGTGGTACTCGGTCTCGGTGCTCTCGAACTTCGAGAAGCGCATCGCCGAACAGATCCGGACGGCCGTGGCCGAGAAGGGCCTCGAGGACGAGATCGAGGAAGTGCTGGTCCCCGAAGAGGACGTGCTGGAAATCCGCCGCGGCAAGAAGGTCACCGTGCCGCGCCGCTTCATGCCCGGTTACGTGCTCGTGCGGATGGAGATGACCGACCGCGCCTACCACGCGATCAGCTCGATCCCGCGTGTCACCGGCTTCCTCGGTCCGCAGGGCCGGCCGATGCCGATGCGGGACGACGAGGTGAACGCGATCCTGAACCGCGTCGAGGAAGGCGAGGCCGCGCCGCGCTCCACGATCACCTTCGAGGTCGGCGAGAAGGTCAAGGTCAACGACGGCCCGTTCGAGGATTTCGACGGCATGGTCGAGGAAGTCGACGACGACAACCAGCGCCTCAAGGTGACTGTGTCGATCTTCGGCCGCGCGACCCCGGTCGAACTGGAATTCACCCAGGTCTCCAAGCAGCTCTGATCCGCGCCCGCGGCGGGTCCGCGATCGTGGTTACCGGGTCTTAAACGTCCGCCGCTATGGCTGCGGGCGTGTCCGACCCGATCCGCCTTTTCCTGCCCGTCCTGTTCCCGAGCTGGCGCTTCTTCGGCGAGATCGGCGCGAGCCCGCGCGTGCAGTTCAGGCCCGCCGGCGGCACCGACTGGCAGCACGCCGTGACACGGCCTTCGCGCCTGCCGCTGCCGACCCGCCTTCTCCGCCTCGTCTGGAACCCCGGCTGGAACGAGGCGCTGTTCCTCGCCGCGCTGGCCGAACGGCAGGCGGTCGAACCCGCCGACTGGATCGGGGCAGAGATCGCGCGCCGCGTCGCCCGCCGCCACGGTCTGGCGCGCCTGCCTGACATCCGCGTCGTCTTCGTCACGCCCGGGGGCAGGGGGGTCGCGGGCGATGACGCTTGAGACCGCGCTGCGGCTCCTGGACATCGGCCTCGCCCTCGCGGTCCTGCAACGGGGGGCGGAACACGCGGGCCGGGAACCCCTTCTGTTCCTGCCGCAATTGGCGCTTGCCGCCGGTCTCTTGGCGGGGGCCTGGCCCGCCGCGATGCTCGCGGGGATGTGGGCACTCGGCCTCGCGCAACTCGCCCGGTTCCGCGGCCCGTACAACGGCGGCGCCGACAAGATGCTGCTCCTCGGCCTCACCTGCACCGCCGCCGCGCGGTTGCTGCCAGGCATGGCGGATGTCGCGGTCGCATACCTCGCGGTGCAGGTCGTCCTGTCCTACGCCGTCTCGGGTTGGGTGAAGCTGCGCAACCCCGACTGGCGCAACGGCACCGCGCTGTCCGAGGTGTTCGGCTTTTCCGCCTACCCGGTGTCGTCCGACCTCCGCGCGCTCGGGTCCCGGCCCCGCCTCATGGCCGTGGCCTCCGCCGCCGTGATCGGGTTCGAACTGGCCTTCCCGCTCGCACTGCTCACCGCGCCCACGCTCTTCGCCGCGCTGGCGATGGCGGCCGCGTTCCACCTCGCCAACGCGGTGCTGTTCGGGCTCAACCGGTTCCTCTGGGCGTGGCTCGCGGCCTACCCGGCGGTGATCTGGTTCCAGGGCCGGATCCTCGGCTGACGGAGCCCGCCGCCGCCTCGTTTCCAGTCAGGCTGATTGAAATTTGGGCGATCGCGCCCGCCTTGCGCGGCGCGTCGCCGCGCCGGCGGGATTCGGGATGCAAAATCGCGGCGGGGGCTTCCAATCGGCGAGGCGAAGGTCCAAATCCGAACTGAACGTTTCATTTCAAAGAGTCGCCCTCGTCATGGCGGTAGACAGGTTCGAGCCATTCATCGCGCAGGCGCAGAAGCGCGCCTCCAAGGGCGATCTCGTGGGCGCTCTGTCGGCCGTCGATGCAGCGCTCGCCGCCGTCCGCTCCGCCCGGGTTCTTCGCGCGCGTCTCCTGCAGGCGCTCGACCGCCCGCGCGAGGCGCTGGACGAGGTCGTCGCGCTCGACCGGCAGGCGCAGTCGCCCACCGTCCTCATCCTCCGCGCCGACCTCGAAGAAGCGCTCGATCTCGTGGTCGAGGCCGAGCGCACCGTGACCCGGCTTCTCGATCTCCAGCCGGGCACCGTCGCGCTGCTCGCCCGGCGCGCGCTCCTGCGGAAGTCGCTCGGCGCGTTCGCGGACGCGGTGGCCGACTACGATGCCGCCCTGTCGCGCCAGCCCGGCGACGCGGAACTGCACCGCCTGCGCGGCGAGGTCGTCCGCGCGCGGCCCGGCGACGGCACCATCGAGCGGCTGAACGCGCTTCAGGCCCGGCTGCCGGCCGACGGGATGCCCGCGGTCCACCTGCAATTCGCCCGCGCCAAGGCGCTCGACGATCTCGGCGAGCACGCGGCCTCGTTCGAGGCGCTCCTGCGCGCGAATGCCGGGATGCGCGCGCACCACCCCTACGACATCTCGACCCGGCTGACGCTCGTCGCCAAGGCGAGGGCGGCCTACGGCGCGATCACCGACGAAACCCCGGCGGAGAACGCGGACGACGCCTTCGGGCCGGTCTTCGTGACCGGGATGCCGCGGTCCGGCACCACGCTGATCGAACAGATCGTCTCGGCCCATCCGCTCGTGACCGGCGGCGGCGAGACGGCGGTGATGGCCAACGCCATCGACGCCCAGTTCGGCAAGCTCGACCTGATGGGGCCGGGCGACACCGACATCACCCCGGCCGGGCTCGGCAAGCTCGGCCGCGACTACGCCGCGCGGATGGCCGAACGTCTCGGCCCCGCCCAGCGCGTCACCGACAAGTCGCTCCAGACCCTGCTCTATGCCGGGCCGGTCCTGGCCGCGCTGCCGCGGGCGCGGGTGGTCGTCGTCCGCCGCGACCCGCAGGCCACGGCCCTGTCGCTGTTCCGGCAGGTGTTCCGCCCCGGAAGGCAGCTGTTCAGCTACGCGCTCGACGATATCGCGGCCTACCAGCGCGATTTCGACGACCTGGTGGCGTTCTGGGCCGAACGGCTCGGGCCCCGGTTCATCGTGCTCGACTACGAGGATGTCGTCACCGACCCCGGCACCGCGATCCCGGCGCTGATCGACCGGCTCGACCTGCCGTGGGATCCTGCCTGCCTGTCGCCCGAGAACAACCGCCGCCCGGTGCGGACGCTCAGCGCGGTGTCGGTGCGCGCGCCGATCAACCGCGACGCGCTCGACGCGTGGAAACCCTACGCCGCGATGATGGCAGGGCCGGCGCCGGTCGCCTGACCCCGCCCCGGTTTCACGCCGGTTGCGGCTGGTGCGCCCCGGCCCGCGAGGCGAGCGCGCGGTAGATCAGCCCGCCGAGCGCCGCGCCCATCAGCCAGGCATAGCCCGACAGCGCCGCGAGGAACGGCACCCAGACCGTCGCCACCGAGAACACCGCCGCCACCGCGAAGGCGATCAGCGCCGCGTCGTTCCAGCCGTTGCCGTAGCGGTAGGCCCCGCCCGACAGGTCGTAGAGGTCCGGAACGCTCAGGGCCTGCTTCTTCACCAGGTAGTAGTCGACGATCATGATCCCGTAGATCGGGGCCAGCGTCGCGCCCACGGTGTTGACGAAGCCGGCGATCCCGAACTCGCTGATGAAGCTGTTCCAGAACCCGCCGATCACCAGCGCGAAGACCGAGGTGATGAGTCCCGCCGCGCGGAAGCTGATCTTCGACGGCGCGAGGTTGGCGATCCCGTTCACCGCCGGGATGAAATTCGCCACGAGGTTGATGCCGACCGTCGCCGCGAAGAAGGTGATCGCCGCGATGATGCCGAGCAGCACGCTATCGGTGCGCTCCACGATCTCGGTCGGGTTGATGATCTCCTCCCCGAACACGACCGCCGCGCCCGCCGTGGTCAGCAGCGCCAGCGCCGAGAACAGGATCATGTTGAACGGTAGCCCCGCGAGGTTGCCGAGGATCATCGCCCGCCGGTTCCGCGCGTATCGCGAGAAGTCGGAGAAGTTGATCATCACCGCCGCGAAGTAGGCGACCATCGTGCCGACGATGGCGATGAAGCCCGACACCTCGCTGCCGAAGGTCGCGTCGGGGTTGACGAAGATCGTCTGCGCCGCGGTCAGAAGCTGCCCGTCCGCGCGCTGCCACAGGACGATGACGAGCCCGATCATCACCGCGTAGACGAACGGCCCCGCGATGTTGAGGAAGGTTTCCACCCATCCCATGCCGCGCCAGAAGATCACGATGTGGAACACCCAGACCAGAACGAAGGCGAACCAGTCGATGCCGGTGAGGCCCAGGAACTCCGCCCCGCCCGTGGCCCCGGTGATCGACCGGATCAGGAGCGCCAGCGCGGTCGAGGCGAAATAGACCTGCACTCCGTACCAGAATACCGCGACGACGGCGCGCAGCACGGCCGGCAGCTTCGCGCCCTGCGTCCCCATGCTCGACCGCGCGAAGACGGGGTAGGGGATGCCGTAGCGCTCGCCAGCCGCGCCCGACAGGTTGACGAGGAACATGACCAGCAGGCCCGCGACGATCAGCGCCGCGAAGGCGGTCCAGCCGCTGACCCCGAACGAGATGAACAGCGACGCGACCAGCGTGTAGCCGAACAGCGACTGCACGTCGTTCGCCCAGATGTTGAAGATCGCGAACCAGCCCCAGCTTTTCTCCGCGCCGGTGACCGGGTCGAGCGTGTCGCCGCTTCCATGTCCGGCCGCGGCGGCGGTGGTGTCCTGAACGTGCGCCATGACGTGTCCTCCGCTGGCGCGCCTCGCGGGCCGGGTCCCCATGATCCGGTCCGGGGCCGCCTTGCGTTGTCAGGATGACAGCCGGGCACCGCCGCGGCCCGGCCCGATGGCCCCGCGATGCCGTCCGCGGGCACGGGTGTCGCATATTTGGGCAGCATGGCGGGCCGGTGTCGCAGGACCGGGCGCGGCGGGCCCACCCGGCGGCGCGGCGCGCGTGCCCGGGCGAATCCTTGCAACGCGGGGCGGGGCGGTGTATGCGGCGCGCCTGTCGTCCGGGGTCAGGCCCCCGGCGGCACCCTCGTGGGAGGAGAGCGCCACGCGTGGCGCGGACCGGACCACGCTAACAAAGGCCAAGGGGCGCGCCCCGCGGCTGTTGGAACAAGGAGAGGCCTCATGGCCAAGAAACTTGCCGGCACCATGAAGCTGCAGATCCCTGCAGGCGCCGCCAACCCGTCGCCGCCGGTGGGCCCCGCCCTCGGTCAGCGCGGGATCAACATCATGGAATTCTGCAAGGCATTCAACGCCAAGACGCAGGACATGGAACAGGGTGCGCCCTGCCCGACCGTCATCACCTACTACCAGGACAAGTCCTTCACGATGGACATCAAGACGCCGCCGGCGTCGTATTACCTGAAGCAGGCGGCCGGTCTGAAGAAGGTGGGCAAGCGCAACCGTCCCCGCGGCGCCGAGAAGCCGGGCCGCGAGACCATCGCCACCATCACCTCTAAGCAGCTGCGCGAGATCGCCGAGGCCAAGATGAAGGACCTCAGCGCGAACGACGTCGAAGCGGCAATGCAGATCATCCTCGGCTCCGCGAAGTCGATGGGCATCGAGGTGAAAGGGTAATCCAATGGCGAAACTCGGAAAACGCACCCGCGCCATCCGCGAGGCCACCGAAGGCAAGACCGACCTCACGGTCGAGGATGCCGTCGCGCTGATCAAAGAGAACGCGACCGCGAAGTTCGACGAATCGGTCGAGATCGCGATGAACCTGGGCGTCGACCCGCGCCACGCCGACCAGATGGTCCGCGGCACGGTCACGCTGCCGAACGGCACCGGCAAGTCGGTGCGCGTGGCGGTCTTCGCCCGCGGCCCGAAGGCCGACGAGGCCACCGCGGCCGGGGCCGACATCGTCGGCGCCGAGGACCTGATGGAAGCCATCCAGGGCGGCCAGATCGACTTCGACCGCTGCATCGCGACCCCGGACATGATGCCGATCGTTGGCCGTCTCGGCAAAATCCTCGGCCCGCGCAACCTGATGCCGAACCCGAAGGTCGGCACGGTGACGATGGACGTGAAGGAAGCCGTCGAGGCAGCCAAGGGCGGCCAGGTCCAGTTCAAGGCCGAGAAGGCGGGTGTCGTCCATGCCGGCATCGGCAAGGCCAGCTTCGACGCCGACAAGCTCGCGCAGAACCTGCGCGCCTTCGTCGACGCGGTGTCGAAGGCGAAGCCGACCGGCGCAAAGGGCACCTACATGAAGAAGGTCTCCATCTCCTCGACGATGGGCCCCGGCGTCTCGGTCTCGGTCGAAAGCGCCACCGGCAACTGAATACCGTCCACGGACGGAACGGCTGAAGGGGCCGGCGCGGGTTGAGGCGCCGGCCCCTTTTTCGTGCCCCGCACCTGCGCGCTTGACTCAAACGTTCACAACGTGAACCATTTTCCCGGGGCCGTGGAGGACGGCGCCATCGGCGCGATCCCGCGCCCGGGAGGTTACACCATGTTCAGAACGACAGGCGCGCTTGCGCCCTTCCTGCTTCTCGCGCTGCCCGCCTTCGCGCAGGACGGTTGCGACCGGACCTGCCTGATCGACACCGCGACCGCGCTGGCCGAAGGCGGCGACGCCTCGGCCGCCCGCGTGACCGAGAACGGGGTCGAGACCGCCGCCGCCGAAACCTGGGGCGCGGGCGCATCGGGCATCCATGTCCACAACGCCTATGCCGACGCGGCCGCCGGGCAGGCCATCGTCGTCGGCACCGGAACCGGGGCGGACGGCGCGCCGGCGATCTTCGGGCTCCGCGTCCGGGTCGAGGACGGCGCGCCGACAGAGGCCGAATGGCTCGTCACCCACGACGGCGAGGCCTCGCTGTTCCCGCGCGAGATCCCCGTGGCGACCGACGGCCGTTTCGAAGAGACCGTGCCCGAGGACCGCCGCGTGCCCCGCGACCGCATGATCGAGCTGGCCAACACCTATTTCGACGGGATCGAGCTCAGCGACGGCGCGGCGCTGCCGGTGGATGCCGACTGCAACCGGGTCGAGAACGGCATCCGGATGACCCACTCCGAACGCTTCCCCGACATGCACTGCAACACGCTCGGCCTGTTCACCTACATTCCCGTGGTCGAACAGCGCCGGTTCCCGGTCGTCGACGAGGAACGGGGCGTGGTCGTCGCCATCGTCATGTTCCAGATCCCCGAGGCGGATATCGAGCGGGTGGTGAACGGCGAGACCACCGTGCGCCACTACGACCCGCGGTCGCTCTACCTGTTCGAGGCGTTCAAGGTGTCGGACGACGATGTCGACCAGATCGAGGCGACGATGCGCGACCTGGAGTTCGAGCAGCAGATCGACTGGCCGGCGGAGTGACCGGGCCGGACGGCGGCGGGCCGGTCAGGCCGTCCGCCGCCGCACCGGCGCGTCGCAGGGCCGCGCGGTGCCGATCTGCCCGATCCGGGCCTGTTCGGCCATGAACGCGGTCAGTTCCACGTCCGACATCGGCGGCGCGAGCGCGAACCCCTGCAGCACGTCGCAGCCCATGCGGCGCAGCATGGCGGCCTGTTCCAGTGTCTCGACGCCCTCGGCCACCACCTCGATGTCGAGCACGCGGGCGATGTCGAGCACCGTCGCCAGCAGGCGCCGGCGTTCGTCGTCCTCGGTGATCGGGGAGACGAGGCTGCGGTCGATCTTGACCACGTCCGGCCGGATCGCGAGCAGCCCGGTGATCGAGGCGTGGCCGGATCCGAAATCGTCCATCTCGATCCGCACGCCCATCTCGCGCAGGCGGTCGATGTTGTGGGCGGTGACCTCGTCCATGCCGTCGTCGAAGAAGATCGTCTCGACCAGCTCGATCGACAGCGGCGTGCGGCGGTCGGTCCAGTAGAAGTTCAGGTCGGACGTCAGCGACGGATCGACCAGCCGCCGGAAACTGACATTGAGCGACAGCCGCGGCAGCGGCGTCCCCTCGTCCGCGAGCCGCTGCGCCACGCCGAGCGCGTGGGCCATCACGAAGCGGTCGATCGGCACCAGCAGGTCCAGCGCCTCCGCGACCTCGAGGAAGCGGCCGGGGGACAGGATGCCACGGGTCGGGTGGTGCCAGCGCACCAGCGCCTCGGCGCCGATGACGGCGCCGGTCGCGGCGTCGAACTGGGGCTGGAACACGGCTCGGATCTCGTCGCGTTCGAGCGCCGACTGGAACTCGTCGGCCAGCGCGCGCCGTTCGGTCAGCTGGTCGTGCATTTCCTGCGTGAACAGGCCGATCCCGCCGCGCCCGCGCTTCTTGACCTCGTAGAGCGCGATGTCCGCGTGCGACAGGATCTCGTCGAACTCGGTGGCGGGGACGGTGCCCACGGCCAGCCCGATGCTGGCGCCGAAATGGATCGAGACCGCGTCGAACTGCACGTCGCGGGTGAGCGAGGCGGTCAGCGACCGCGCCAGCGGCATCAGCGAGGCGTCGTCGCAGGCGCCGGGGCAGACCATCACGAACTCGTCGCCGCCGGTGCGGAAGCAGCGCGATCCGTCCGGCATCGCCGCGCGCAGCCGTTCGGCCGTCACCTCCAGCACGCGGTCGCCGGCGGCGTGGCCGAAGGTGTCGTTGACCAGCTTGAACCGGTCGAGGTCGATCCGCAGGATCCCGATCGGCTGCGGCGCGCCCGACTTCAGCGCCGCCTTGAACCGTTCCAGCGAGCGGAAGTTGCACAAGCCCGTCAGCCCGTCGCACATCGCGATCTTCTCGATCCGGGCCTGCGCCTCCAGCAGGTCCTGGTTGCGGCGGAACAGCTCGGAATTGGCACTGGACAGGTTTTCGGCCGCGATAGCCGAGGAAGGCGCCGGACAACGGGTCGTAGCGCGGTTCGCCGTTGATGCGGAACCAGTGCCGGCCGCCGCCGATCGGATCGACGAAGCCGTAGATCAGGTCGCGCATCGGCTCCTTCTTCTGCATGACGGCGAAGAATTCGTCGAACCCGCCCATCGTCTCGGTCAGCGCGGCGATGTCCTCGTGCGACCGTTCGCGGAAGATCGCCGGGTCCACCCCGGTCAGGTCCATCATCCGGTCCGAGGTGTAGACGAGCCGGTTGTCGGCGTCGCTTTCCCAGAACCACTCGGACGCGATGCCGGCGAAATCTTCGAGCTTGCGGTCGGTCATGGCCTTCGGTCGCGTGGGGTCGCGCCCGGCCTAGCCCGTCGGTGGTTAAGAAACCGATGCGCGGCGGGCCGCCGGATCGGAAGAATTGACACTTCACATTCCCCGGCACAGGGCTTAGAAGCCCCGCATTGGCCCGGCGGAGGGATTCGCCCGGGCCATTATTCGTCCGAGACGGCGGGTGGGTCGGCCACGTCCCATAATTCCTGCCCGAGACGGGAAGACCAGTTTCCGCGTCCATGAGTCCGCGTCGCTGCGGCCATGTACGAGGGCGGCTTGGCGGACCCGTGCGGACCTTCCTGCCGGGGCGCCGTCGAAAGCGCGCCGGCTGAACGAGCCGGGGGGAAACCCCCAAACCTGGAGTGGAACTGTGGATAGAGCCCAGAAAGAGAAAGTGGTCGAGGAACTCGGCCAGATCTTCGAAAGCTCTGGCGTCGTCGTGGTGTCTCACTACGCGGGTCTCACGGTTGCCGAGATGCAGGACCTCCGTTCGCGCATGCGCGAGGCCGGGGGCTCCGTTCGCGTCGCCAAGAACAGGCTCGCCAAGATCGCCCTGCAGGGGACGGCCGCCGAAGGGATGGCCGACCTTCTCACGGGCATGACCGTTCTGTCCTATTCCGAGGATCCCGTGGCGGCAGCCAAGGTGGCCGAGGATTACGCCAAGGCGAACGCCAAGTTCGTCATCCTTGGCGGTACGATGGATGGAAAGGTCCTGGATCCGGCCGGTGTGACAACCGTGTCCAAGATGCCGTCGCGCGAGGAGCTCATCGCTTCGATCGTCGGCTGCATCGGGGCGCCCGCGTCGAACATCGCCGGGGCCATTGGCGCGCCCGCTTCGAACATCGCGAGCATCCTCTCGACCATCGAGGAGAAGGCGGAAGCCGCCTGAAGCAACCCATGGGCCCGCCGCTCGGCACCTGCCGGCGGCGTTGGAACACAACCTTACATACGGAAACTGACAAATGGCTGATCTTAAGAAACTCGCCGAAGAGATCGTGGGCCTGACCCTTCTCGAGGCACAGGAACTCAAAACCATCCTCAAGGACGAATACGGCATCGAGCCCGCAGCTGGCGGCGCCGTGATGATGGCCGGTCCGGCCGGCGGCGGCGATGCCGGCGGCGCGGCCGAAGAGGAAAAGACCGAATTCGACGTCATCCTCAAGAGCGCCGGTGCCTCCAAGATCAACGTGATCAAGGAAGTCCGCGCCATCACCGGTCTCGGCCTGAAGGAAGCCAAGGACCTCGTCGAGGCCGGCGGCAAGGCCGTCAAGGAGCAGGTCTCCAAGGACGAAGCCGAAGAGATCAAGGGCAAGCTCGAAGCGGCCGGCGCCGAAGTCGAGCTCAAGTGATCGCGGCCCGGGCCTTGCGCTCGGGGCGATGCGACATTATCTGGCCGGTTCCGCCCCCGTGGCGGGCCCGGCCAACCGCGTCTTGGCGAGGGCCCGTCCGTCCGGCGGACCCTCCCCAAGGCGGTCGGAGAGGATCGGGAGCCTGGGCGCTCGGGAAGCCCAGGCATGAATGGATCCCCTCCACGTCCTGTTTCGAGCGTGCGCGGCCGGTGACCCGACGGCCCCGCGCGCGGATGAAACGAAAGGTGCTTTGACGCAATGGCGCAGACCTACGCAGGCCAGAAACGCATCCGCAAATACTACGGCAAGATCCGCGAAGTGCTGGAGATGCCGAACCTCATCGAGGTCCAGAAAAGTTCCTACGACCTGTTCCTGAATTCCGGCGACCAGCCCGAACCCGCCGACGGCGAGGGCATCAAGGGCGTCTTCCAGTCCGTTTTCCCGATCAAGGATTTCAACGAGACCGCCGTGCTGGAGTTCGTGAAGTACGAGCTCGAGGCGCCGAAATACGACGTCGAGGAATGCCAGCAGCGCGACATGACCTACGCCGCGCCGCTGAAGGTGACGCTGCGCCTGATCGTGTTCGATGTCGACGAGGATACCGGCGCCAAGTCGGTCAAGGACATCAAGGAACAGGACGTGTTCATGGGCGACATGCCCCTGATGACGCCCAACGGGACGTTCATCGTGAACGGCACCGAGCGCGTGATCGTGTCGCAGATGCACCGGTCGCCCGGCGTGTTCTTCGACCACGACAAGGGCAAGACCCACTCCTCGGGCAAGCTCCTGTTCGCCTGCCGGATCATCCCCTACCGCGGCTCCTGGCTCGACTTCGAGTTCGACGCCAAGGACATCGTGTTCGCGCGCATCGACCGCCGCCGCAAGCTGCCGGTGACGACGCTGCTCTACGCGCTCGGTCTCGACCAGGAAGGCATCATGGATGCCTACTACGAAACCGTCGATTACGGGCTCGACCGCAAGAAGAACGCCTGGGTCACGAAGTTCTTCCCCGAGCGTGTGCGCGGCACCCGCCCGGCGTTCGATCTCGTCGACGCCAAGACCGGTGAAGTCATCGCCGAGGCCGGCAAGAAGGTCACCCCGCGCGCGGTCAAGAAGCTGATCGATGACGGCGAGGTCACCAACCTGCTGGTGCCGTTCGAGCACATCGTCGGCAAGTTCGTCGCCAAGGACATCATCAACGAGGAAACCGGCGCGATCTACGTCGAGGCCGGGGACGAGCTCACCTGGGAAACCGACAAGGACGGCGACGTCACCGGCGGCACTCTCAAGGAGCTGATCGACGCGGGCATCACCGACATCCCGGTGCTCGACATCGACAACATCAACGTCGGTCCGTACATCCGCAACACGATGGCCGCGGACAAGAACCTGAACCGCGACACCGCGCTGATGGACATCTACCGGGTCATGCGCCCGGGCGAGCCGCCCACCGTCGAGGCCGCGTCGACCCTGTTCGACCAGCTCTTCTTCGACAGCGAGCGCTACGATCTCTCGGCCGTCGGCCGGGTGAAGATGAACATGCGTCTCGACCTCGATGCCGAGGACACGATGCGGACCCTCCGCCGCGAGGACATCATCGCCTGCGTCAAGGCGCTGGTCGAACTGCGCGACGGCAAGGGCGAGGTGGACGACATCGACCACCTCGGCAACCGCCGCGTCCGCTCGGTCGGCGAGCTGATGGAGAACCAGTACCGCGTCGGCCTTCTCCGGATGGAACGCGCGATCAAGGAACGCATGTCGTCGGTCGAGATCGACACGGTGATGCCGCAGGATCTCATCAACGCGAAGCCCGCCGCGGCCGCCGTGCGCGAGTTCTTCGGCTCCTCGCAGCTGTCGCAGTTCATGGACCAGACCAACCCGCTGTCCGAGGTCACGCACAAGCGGCGCCTTTCGGCGCTCGGACCGGGCGGCCTGACCCGCGAGCGCGCGGGCTTCGAGGTCCGCGACGTCCACCCGACCCACTACGGCCGGATGTGCCCGATCGAGACGCCGGAAGGCCCGAACATCGGTCTCATCAACTCGCTGGCGACCTTCGCCCGCGTGAACAAGTACGGCTTCATCGAGACCCCGTATCGCCGGGTCGAGGACGGGCAGGTGACGGACGAGGTCCGCTACATGTCCGCGACCGAGGAAATGCGGCACACGGTGGCCCAGGCCAACGCGCATCTCACCGAGGACGGCAAGTTCATCAACGAGCTGGTGAACACCCGCAAGTCGGGTGAATACACCATGTCCCCGCGCGAGAACGTCGACCTGATCGACGTGTCGCCGAAGCAGCTCGTGTCCGTGGCCGCGTCGCTCATTCCGTTCCTGGAAAACGACGACGCCAACCGTGCGCTGATGGGCTCCAACATGCAGCGCCAGGCGGTGCCGCTGTTGCAGGCCGACGCGCCCTTCGTGGGCACCGGGATCGAAAGCAAGGTCGCGATCGACTCCGGCGCGGCGATCCAGGCCCGGCGCGGCGGGATCATCGACCAGGTCGACGCGCAGCGGATCGTGATCCGGGCGACCGAGGACCTGGAGCTCGGCGATGCCGGCGTCGACATCTACCGCCTGCGCAAGTTCCAGCGGTCGAACCAGAACACCTGCATCAACCAGCGTCCGCTGGTGAAGGTGGGCGACACCGTTGGCAAGGGCGAGGTCATCGCCGACGGCCCGTCGACCGACATGGGGGAACTGGCGCTCGGCAAGAACGTCGTCGTCGCCTTCATGCCGTGGAACGGCTACAACTACGAGGACTCGATCCTGATCTCCGAGCGGATCGTGCGCGACGACGTGTTCACCTCGATCCACATCGAGGAGTTCGAGGTCGCGGCGCGTGACACCAAGCTCGGGCCCGAGGAAATCACCCGCGACATCCCCAACGTCGGCGAGGAAGCGCTCCGCAACCTCGACGAGGCCGGGATCGTCTACATCGGCGCCGAGGTGGGGCCGGGCGACATCCTCGTGGGCAAGATCACCCCGAAGGGCGAAAGCCCGATGACGCCGGAGGAGAAACTGCTCCGCGCCATCTTCGGGGAAAAGGCGTCCGACGTGCGCGACACCTCGCTCCGGCTGCCGCCGGGCGACTACGGCACGGTGGTCGAGGTCCGGGTGTTCAACCGCCACGGCGTCGACAAGGACGAACGCGCGCTCCAGATCGAGCGCGAGGAAGTGGAACGTCTCGCCCGCGACCGGGACGACGAGCTGCTGATCCTCGAGCGCAACATCTACGCGCGCCTGAAGTCCATGATCCTCGGCAAGAAGGCCGTGAAGGGCCCGAAGGGCATCAAGGCCGGCGCCACCATCGACGAGGACCTGCTCGACACGCTGTCGAAGGGCCAGTGGTGGCAGCTTGCGCTCGAGGACGAGACCGACGCCTCCCACGTCGAGGCCCTGAACCAGCAGTTCGAGGCGCAGAAGCGCGCGCTCGATCACCGGTTCGAGGACAAGGTCGAGAAGGTCCGCCGCGGCGACGACCTGCCCCCGGGCGTGATGAAGATGGTCAAGGTCTTCATCGCCGTGAAGCGCAAGCTCCAGCCGGGCGACAAGATGGCCGGCCGTCACGGCAACAAGGGCGTCGTGTCCCGCGTGGTCCCGATCGAGGACATGCCGTTCCTTGGCGACGGCACCCCCGTCGACCTCGTTCTGAACCCGCTCGGCGTGCCGTCGCGGATGAACGTGGGCCAGATCCTCGAAACGCACATGGGCTGGGCCGCGCGCGGTCTCGGCATCCAGGTCGACGAGGCGCTGGACGAGTACAAGCGGACCGGCGACATGCGACCGGTGGAGGACGCGCTCAAGATCGCCTACGGCGACGAGGTCTATACCGACGCCTTCAAGGGCATGTCGGCCGACCAGATGATCGAGTCCGCCGGCACCGTCACCCGTGGCGTGCCGATCGCGACCCCGGTCTTCGACGGCGCCAAGGAGGCCGACGTGGACGACGCGCTCCGGCGTGCCGGCTTCGACACGAGCGGTCAGAGCGACCTGTTCGACGGGCGCACGGGCGAGAAGTTCAGCCGCCAGGTGACCGTCGGCGTGAAGTACCTGCTGAAGCTGCACCACCTGGTGGACGACAAGATCCACGCACGCTCCACGGGTCCGTACTCGCTCGTCACGCAGCAGCCCCTGGGCGGCAAGGCGCAGTTCGGCGGCCAGCGCTTCGGCGAGATGGAAGTCTGGGCGCTCGAAGCCTACGGCGCGGCCTACACGCTGCAGGAGATGCTCACCGTCAAGTCGGACGACGTCGCGGGCCGGACCAAGGTCTACGAGTCGATCGTCAAGGGCGACGACAACTTCGAGGCCGGCGTGCCGGAGAGCTTCAACGTTCTCGTCAAGGAAGTCAGGGGCCTCGGCCTCAACATGGAACTCCTGGATGCGGAGGATGAGGAGTGAGCCGGATGGCGGGGTGATCCCCGCCCTACGGCCCCCCGGGTAGCGCGGGACTTGTCCCGCCGCCCCTTCCCACCGCGATATTTCGAGGAAGACGCATGAACCAGGAACTGACCAACAACCCGTTCAACCCGCTGACCCCGCAGAAGGCGTTCGACGAGATCAAGGTCTCGCTCGCCTCGCCGGAACGGATCCTCAGCTGGTCCTACGGCGAGATCAAGAAGCCCGAGACGATCAACTACCGGACCTTCAAGCCCGAGCGCGACGGCCTGTTCTGCGCCCGCATCTTCGGGCCGGTAAAGGACTACGAATGCCTCTGCGGCAAGTACAAGCGCATGAAGTATCGCGGCGTCGTCTGCGAGAAATGCGGTGTCGAGGTGACGCTCCAGAAGGTGCGCCGCGAGCGGATGGGCCATATCGAGCTCGCCGCCCCGGTCGCGCACATCTGGTTCCTGAAGTCGCTGCCGTCCCGGATCGGCCTCATGCTCGACATGACGCTCCGTGACCTGGAGCGGATTCTCTACTTCGAGAACTACGTCGTCATCGAACCGGGCCTGACCGACCTGCAATACGGCCAGCTTCTGAGCGAAGAGGAATTCCTCGACGCGCAGGACGCCTACGGCGCGGACGCGTTCTCGGCCAACATCGGCGCCGAGGCGATCCGCGAGATGCTGTCGAACATCGACCTCGAGGCCGAGGCGACGCAGCTGCGCGAGGACCTGAAGGAAGCCACCGGCGAACTGAAGCCCAAGAAGATCATCAAGCGGCTGAAGATCGTCGAGAACTTCATCGATTCCGGCAACCGCCCGGAATGGATGGTGATGACCGTGATCCCGGTCATCCCGCCCGAACTGCGCCCGCTCGTCCCGCTCGACGGCGGCCGGTTCGCGACCTCGGACCTCAACGACCTCTACCGCCGGGTCATCAACCGGAACAACCGCCTCAAGCGGCTGATCGAACTGCGCGCGCCGGACATCATCATCCGCAACGAAAAGCGCATGCTGCAGGAATCCGTCGACGCCCTGTTCGACAACGGCCGTCGCGGCCGCGTCATCACGGGTGCCAACAAGCGCCCGCTGAAGTCGCTGTCGGACATGCTCAAGGGCAAGCAGGGCCGGTTCCGTCAGAACCTGCTCGGCAAGCGCGTCGACTTCTCCGGCCGCTCGGTCATCGTGACCGGCCCGGAACTCAAGCTGCACCAGTGCGGCCTGCCGAAGAAGATGGCGCTGGAGCTGTTCAAACCGTTCATCTACTCGCGGCTGGAAGCCAAGGGCCTCAGCTCGACCGTGAAGCAGGCGAAGAAGCTCGTCGAAAAGGAGCGCCCGGAGGTCTGGGACATCCTCGACGAGGTGATCCGCGAGCACCCGGTTCTCCTGAACCGTGCGCCGACGCTGCACCGTCTCGGCATCCAGGCGTTCGAACCCGTGCTGATCGAGGGCAAGGCGATCCAGCTTCACCCGCTGGTCTGCTCGGCCTTCAACGCCGACTTCGACGGCGACCAGATGGCCGTGCACGTCCCGCTGTCGCTCGAAGCGCAGCTCGAAGCGCGCGTCCTGATGATGTCGACGAACAACGTCCTGTCGCCCGCCAACGGCGCGCCGATCATCGTTCCGTCGCAGGACATGATCCTCGGCCTCTACTATGTCTCGCTCCAGCGTGACGGGATGAAGGGCGAGGGCATGGCCTTCGCCAACGCCGACGAGGTCGAACACGCGCTCAACGCGGGCGAGGTGCACCTGCACGCCAAGATCCAGGCGCGGGTGAAGCAGATCGACGAGGAAGGCAACGAGGTCCTGGTGCGGTTCGAAACCACGCCCGGCCGCGTCCGTCTCGGCAACCTGCTGCCGCTGAACGCCAAGGCCCCGTTCGAACTGGTGAACCGGCTTCTGCGGAAGAACGAGGTGCAGCAGGTCATCGACACCGTCTACCGCTACTGCGGCCAGAAGGAATCGGTCATCTTCTGCGACCAGATCATGACCCTCGGCTTCCGCGAGGCCTTCAAGGCCGGCATCTCGTTCGGCAAGGACGACATGGTCATCCCGGATTCGAAGTGGGAGATCGTGGACAGCGTGCGCGAACAGGTGAAGGAGTTCGAGCAGCAGTACATGGACGGCCTGATCACCCAGGGCGAGAAGTACAACAAGGTCATCGACGCCTGGTCGAAGTGCAACGACCAGGTCACCGACGCCATGATGGAAACCATCTCGGCGAAGCGGGTGGACGAGAACGGCGCCGAACAGGAACCGAACTCGGTCTACATGATGGCCCACTCCAAGGCCCGTGGCTCGGTCACGCAGATGAAGCAGCTCGGCGCCATGCGCGGCCTCATGGCCAAGCCGTCGGGCGAGATCATCGAGACGCCGATCATCTCGAACTTCAAGGAAGGCCTGACCGTGCTGGAGTACTTCAACTCCACCCACGGCGCGCGGAAGGGCCTGTCGGACACGGCGCTCAAGACCGCCAACTCCGGCTACCTGACCCGTCGTCTCGTCGACGTGGCGCAGGACTGCATCGTTCGCATGCAGGATTGCGGCACCGAGAACACGATCACCGCCGAAGCCGCCGTCAACGACGGCGAGGTGGTGTCGTCGCTGGCCGAACGCATCCTGGGCCGGACCTCCGGCGAGGACGTGCTGAAGCCGGGCACCGACGAGGTCCTGATCGAGAAGGGCGAGTTGATCGACGAACGCCGCGCCGACATGATCGAGGAAGCCGGCGTGCAGTCCATGCGCATCCGCTCCCCGCTCACCTGCGAGGCCGAGGAAGGCGTCTGCGCCGCGTGCTACGGGCGTGACCTCGCCCGCGGGACGCGCGTGAACGTCGGCGAGGCCGTCGGCATCATCGCCGCGCAGTCGATCGGTGAACCGGGCACGCAGCTCACCATGCGGACCTTCCACATCGGCGGCGTCGCCCAGGGCGGCAGCCAGTCGTTCCAGGAAGCCGCGGTCGAGGGCAAGGTGGAGTTCGCGAACACCAACCTCCTGGCCAACGCCGCGGGCGAACAGATCGTCATGGGCCGCAACATGCAGCTCGTGATCCGCGACGACCAGGGCGCCGAACGGGCGAGCTACAAGCTCGGCTACGGCACCAAGGTCCACGTCGCCGAGGGCGCCGAGGTCAAGCGCGGCGACCGCCTGTTCGAGTGGGATCCCTACACGCTTCCGATCATCGCCGAGAAGGCGGGGACCGCGAAGTTCGTGGATCTCGTCACCGGGGTCGCGGTCCGCGACGAAACCGACGACGCCACCGGCATGACCCAGAAGATCGTGACCGACTGGCGCGCCGCACCGAAGGGGAACGAGCTGAAGCCCGAGATCCTCATCGTCGGCGACGACGGCGAACCGGTCCGGAACGACGCCGGCAACCCGGTGACCTACCCGATGTCGGTGGACGCGATCCTGTCGATCGAGGACGGTCAGCAGATCCAGGCCGGCGACGTCGTGGCGCGGATCCCGCGCGAGGGTGCCAAGACCAAGGACATCACCGGCGGTCTGCCGCGGGTGGCGGAACTGTTCGAGGCCCGTCGTCCCAAGGATCACGCGATCATCGCGGAGATCGACGGCTACGTTAAGTTCGGGCGCGACTTCAAGAACAAGCGCCGGATCGCCATCGTGCCGTCGGACGAGAACCTGGAACCCGTCGAATACATGGTGCCGAAGGGGAAACACATCCCCGTCGCCGAAGGCGATTTCGTCCAGAAGGGCGACTACATCATGGACGGCAACCCGGCCCCGCACGACATCCTGCGGATCATGGGGATCGAGGCGCTGGCGGACTACCTCATCGACGAGGTGCAGGACGTCTACCGGCTCCAGGGCGTGAAGATCAACGACAAGCACATCGAGGTCATCGTCCGCCAGATGCTCCAGAAGTGGGAGATCCTGGACTCGGGGGAAACCACGCTCCTCAAGGGCGAACACGTCGACAAGGCGGAGTTCGACGCCGAGAACGAGAAGGCGCTGGCCGAAGGCCGCCGCCCGGCCGAAGGCGAGCCGATCCTGCTCGGGATCACCAAGGCCTCGCTCCAGACCCGGTCGTTCATCTCGGCGGCCTCGTTCCAGGAGACGACGCGCGTGCTGACCGAGGCTTCGGTCATGGGCAAGCGCGACAAGCTCGTCGGCCTGAAGGAGAACGTGATCGTCGGCCGCCTGATCCCGGCGGGCACCGGTGGCGCCACGCAGCGCGTCCGCCGCATCGCCCAGGAACGGGACAACGTGGTGATCGAGGCCAAGCAGTCCGAGGCCGAAGCGGCCGCGGCACTGGCAGCCCCGGAACCCGAGGAAGCCACGAGCGACAGCGCCGCGGAATAATCCGCCCGCTGGTGCACGACATCACCCCCGCCGGAGCGATCCGGCGGGGGTTTTTCGTATCACCGGTCCGGGCACCGGCGCGGACCCAAGGCCGCAGGAAGCGCGTCATGCCGAAGACATGCGATCAGCATGACGGGCCGCTCCCCCCGACGAACTTGATGAAGCCGGGACAGGGCAGAGGGCCGCGCCCGACCCTGAGGGATGAACCACCTTAACCGGCCCGCCGAACCCCGGCCCGCCGATGGGCGCCGACCCCATCAGCGCCCCGCCTCACCCCATGCTGCTCCCCCGGTCTCGCCCCCGCCGCGCGGCGCGGGCGAGGTCGCGCCGCCAGCTCCAGACTGCCAGCCCGACGGAGACGCAGATGTAGACCAGCCCGAGCGCGATCATCACCTGCCCCGGCACCGGTCCCACGGCGGCGCGGGCGTAGATCTCCGCCATCGAGGTCGCGGCCTCCGGGTGCACCACCAGCTTGCCCAGGTAGGCCACCGCCTGGATCAGCAGGATCCACAGGTAGGTGCTACGGACCCGCCGACCGACCGCGACCAGCAGGCTGACATGGTATTTCGGCCGCCAGTAATCGTCGGCCAGCGTCTTCTGCCAGTTCTCTTCAAGGTGCAGGTCGCCGTCATGCAGCATCGGCGCGTAGAAATGCGTCTCCATCCACCGCGACCGCGCCCGCCAGACGTTGAAGAAGCGATAGCGCCGCGCCTCCAGCATCAGGAAGAACACCAGCAGCACGCCGACCAGCACGAGCGGCAAGGCCGAGGCCGTGGGCGAGGCGAAGGCGATGGACAACGCGATCCCGAGCGTCACCACCGCCCAGTTCGTCGTCGTGTCGAGCCGCGTGCGCCAGAGCGTCGAGCGATAGACCTCCGCGCGGTAGAGATGGGCCAGCGCGCCGATCTCCGCCGCGTCGAGTTCCTTCCGCCCTCCGGCCTGGCCGTCCGTGCTCAACGTCACTCTCCCCGGGAAGGATCATGCCACGGCGGCGGGAACCGGTCAAAAGGCGTCGGGGCCCCGCCCCGCCTCGTTCCCGCATCGCCTCATTCCCGCCACCCCGCCTTGCCAGACCGGTCCCGAACCGGACCCGGAGACCGCACATGACCGGACAGGACCCCTGCGCCTGGCACATCCACGGGCTGCTCGACATCAACACGACGCTCGACGTGTCGCCGGTCGGGCGGCATGAGCGGGACGAGATCGGGAAGTCGGAGGAAGAGTTGCGCGCGTATCGGGAGGCAGTCATGGCGTCCGGGCGCAAGTTCGACGGTCTCGACCCGATCACAATCGACGACCTCGGCGGCCCGGTCTGGGCGTTCCGGCGGATCCAACCGGAGAAACCGGGCAATCCGGCCGCCTTGTCTCTTGGCCGAAAGCCGGCAGTCTCGCCCGCCTGCAAGGCCGTGCTGGAACAGGCCGATCTCGGCGCGGTCGACTTCCACCGGATCGAAGTCCTGAACATGCCGCGCAACGCGGCCGTCTGGCCCGAACTCTACGTGATGCATGTTCGGAACGCGAAGCAGAGCATCGACGTCAAGGCGCAACTTGCCGCGGGGTGCATCATCGATGCCAACGCCGGGAGGGAAGCCCAGTACGGGAAGCCGTTCCCTCCGATGCTGCGTTTCGGGGATCCGCGCAAACTGACGCTTCTGAAGAATGCGCTTGAAGGCCCCGATCTCTGGCGGGAGACGCAGCTCAGCAGCGGTCACAGACAGAATCTCTTCATGTCCACCCGCCTCCGCGACCTCCTCGACGCCGCCGGGATGCTGAAACCCTGGGGTGTCCGTCGCGCCCCGATCGTCCCCGCCGCCTGACGCTTCAGAATATCCGCGGCGCGATCTCGCGCGGGTCTTCCACCTCCACCCGCCAGAACGCCGCCGCGCCCTCGGGCAGCCGCGCCAGCACCCGGTCCAGCGCGGCCGGGTCGCAGTAGCGGCGGAGTGTCCAGGCCACCGCGTCGATGCAGGTGTCGGGCGTCAGGTTGTGGTCCTTCCGCACCGCCTGCGCTTCCCGCACCATCGCCGCCCTCTCTCCGAAGGGCAGGGGCTCGGCCACCTGCCAGCCTGCCACGAAGATCGCCCGCGGCACGGCGGGAAGGACGGCGGCGAAGTCCAGCCCTTCCTGCGCCGTCAGCCGCCGCCGGAACACCTGAAGCACCCCGTCGAGTGCCGTGTAGGCCATGTTGTCGGAGTCCAGCGACATGCGTTCCCTGAGGTCGTCGAGGATCGCCACGACCCACAGGACGGCGCTAGATGCCCGCCGCGTCCGCCGATGTCGCCAGATCGCCATGAGGATGCCTCCCGTGGTCCTCCCCCGATATGGGGGCCGCCGGGGCGGGGGACAAAGGGCAGGGTTAACGCCGCGCGGGTCCGGCGCGGAAATCTACCCGGTTTCTACCCCGGTTCTACCCGGATTCTACCTGCTTTCTACCGGCATTAACCTTGTCCCGGGCGGCAGGTGGCCCACATCGGGGGGCATGGAGGAACTCGTCGAACCGAAGGCCGTCGCCGTCATCGTCACCGGCCGCGTGCAGGGCGTGGGATATCGCGCCTGGGTGGTCCGCAGCGCCGCCCGTCTCGGCCTGAACGGATGGGTCCGGAACGAGCATGACGGCAGCGTCTCGGCCCTGCTCGACGGGCCGCCGGAACAGGTCGACGCGCTTCTCGAGGCGATGAAGAGCGGCCCGGTCGCGGCCCGCGTCGACCGTCTGACCGCGCTTCCCGCGGCGGGCGCGCCGGTGCCGGGCTTCACCGTGAGGCATCCGGAAAACTGAACGCGGGCAGGGGGTTGACCCGGTCGACCCGGTCGCCATCATGCCGCCCATGCCCGATCCGTCGTCGAACGCCATCGTCGGTCTCTGCCGGTTTTCCTACCCGAGCCTCGGCGGCTTCTCGGGTCCGAAGGAGGATGTCGCGGCGCTGGAGGCGCGGCTCTACGCCCCCGCCCGCCTCGACCGCCGGTTCGCCCTGTTCAAGACGCTGACCCTGCCGTCCCTCGCCGCGCAGACCGACCCGGACTTCTCGCTCGTGGTGCTGGTCGGGGACAGCCTGCCGCCGCGCTACAAGACCCGCCTCCGCGAATGCGCCGAGCGGTATTCCTTCTTGCAGATCAGCAGCTTGCCTCCCCTCGGCCCGCTCGTCTCCACCCGCCGCGCCTACCGCAAGAGCATCCCCGCGGGGGCGGATTTCGTGACCGGGTTCCGGATCGACGACGACGACGCGGTGGCGGTCGACTACATCGCCCGCACCCGCGCCGCGGCGACCGAGGCGCTGGCCTCGGGGTGGGCCGACGCGGAGAACCCGGTGGTGATCGCCTTCCACCGCGGGCTCTACTGGACCCTCGTCGACACCGAGCAGCCGTTCTACGAATACGTCGAGACCACGCCCCTCGGCCTCGCCTCGGCGATGGTCACGGCGCGCGACGCGCAGGTGAACGTCTACCGCTGGAACCACCGCCGGGTGCAGGCCCATGTCCGCACCCGGACCGACCCCACGGGGGTCATGTTCCTGCGCACCCTGCACGAGACCAACGACAGCGACCGCACGATCCCGAAGTCGGCCCGGCCCCTTGAAACGCGGGCCGTCCTGGACCAGATGAAGGACCGGTTCGGGATCGATCCCGACGCCGCGATCGCCCTGATGGCACAGGGCTGAACACCGCCCGGGCGGCGGTTGACAGCCCACCCGATTCCCCCTATACGCCACGCCACTTGGCCCGGGGGCTCGTGTGTCCGGTTGCCAGGCATCAGATTTGACGTGGTCATGATCCGGGCCTCTTGTTGCGCCCCGATCCTCTGGGAATTCCACCGCAGCGTCCTCCAGGTAGGCAAGGGACGCATGCGGTTCTGGCGTTTTCGCGCACGTAGCGCGCCGGCGCCCTGACATGAACGAGCAAGACGGGGAACCGAATGCCGACGATCCAGCAGCTGATCCGCAAGCCGCGGCAGCCGAAAGTGAAACGCTCCAAGTCGCAGCACCTGGAGTCCTGCCCGCAGAAGCGCGGCGTCTGCACGCGCGTCTACACCACCACGCCGAAGAAGCCGAACTCGGCCATGCGGAAGGTGGCCAAGGTGCGGCTCACCAACGGTTACGAGGTGATCAGCTACATCCCCGGTGAAAGCCACAACCTGCAGGAGCACTCGGTGGTCCTGATCCGCGGCGGCCGGGTGAAGGACCTTCCGGGCGTCCGCTACCACATCCTCCGCGGCGTGCTCGACACGCAGGGCGTGAAGGACCGCAAGCAGCGCCGGTCGAAGTACGGGGCCAAGCGCCCGAAGTGATCCGCGCTTCGGGGGCCGCCATCGTGCGGGCGCCCCGTGGCCATTTCGCCCGCCCGGGCGCCCGAAGATTGATAGGAGACGAGTGATGTCCCGCCGTCACGCCGCCGAGAAACGCGAAGTCCTGCCCGACGCCAAGTACGGCGACCGGGTGCTCACCAAGTTCATGAACAACCTGATGGTCGACGGAAAGAAATCGGTCGCCGAACGCATCGTCTACAACGCCTTCGACCGGGTCGAGACCCGCCTGAAGCGCGCCCCCGTCGAGGTGTTCCACGAGGCGCTCGACAACATCAAGCCGTCGGTCGAGGTCCGCTCCCGCCGGGTCGGCGGCGCCACCTACCAGGTGCCCGTCGAGGTCCGCCCCGAGCGCCGCGAGGCGCTGGCGATCCGCTGGCTCATCAACGCCAGCCGCGCGCGGAACGAGAACACGATGGAAGAGCGCCTGGCCGGCGAGCTGATCGACGCCGTCAACTCCCGCGGGTCCGCCGTGAAGAAGCGCGAGGACACCCACAAGATGGCCGACGCCAACAAGGCGTTCAGCCACTACCGCTGGTAAACGAAATCTCTGCCTGAGGACTGACCAATGGCCCGCGACTACCCCCTGACGCGCTACCGTAACTTCGGCATCATGGCGCACATCGATGCCGGCAAGACCACCACGACCGAGCGCATCCTCTACTACACCGGCCGGTCCCACAAGATCGGCGAAGTCCACGACGGCGCCGCCACGATGGACTGGATGGAGCAGGAGCAGGAGCGCGGGATCACCATCACCTCCGCCGCCACGACGACGTTCTGGCAGTGGCAGGAAGACCCGACCGCCGAAGGCACCAGCGACACCAAGTTCCGCTTCAACATCATCGACACCCCGGGCCACGTCGACTTCACCATCGAGGTGGAGCGCTCGCTCGCCGTTCTCGACGGCGCGATCTGCCTGCTCGACGGCAACGCCGGTGTCGAACCGCAGACCGAAACGGTGTGGCGCCAGGCCGACCGTTACAAGGTTCCGCGCATCGTGTTCGTCAACAAGATGGACAAGATCGGCGCCGACTTCTTCAACTGCGTGAAGATGATCAAGGACCGCACCGGCGCGACCCCGGTTCCCGTGGCCCTGCCGATCGGTGCCGAGGACAAGCTCGAAGGCATCATCGACCTCATCACCATGGAAGAGTGGGTGTGGAAGGGTGAAGACCTGGGCGCATCCTGGGTCCGCGGCCCGATCCGCGACGACCTGAAGGACGTTGCCGACGAGTGGCGCTCGACCATGATCGAGAACGCGGTGGAGCAGGACGACGCCGCGATGGAAGCCTACCTCGAAGGCGAGGAGCCCGACGTGCCGACCCTGCGGAAGCTGATCCGCAAGGGCTGCCTGTCGCTGTCCTTCGTGCCCGTGCTCGCCGGCTCGGCGTTCAAGAACAAGGGTGTCCAGCCGCTGCTGAACGCGGTCATCGACTTCCTGCCCGGCCCGCTCGACGTGCCGGCCTACGTGGGCTTCCTGCCGGAAGACGAGACCGAGACCCGGAACGTCGAGCGTCACGCCGACGACGCCGAGCCGTTCTCGGCGCTCGCGTTCAAGATCATGAACGACCCGTTCGTGGGCTCGCTCACCTTCACCCGGATCTACTCGGGCACGCTCAAGAAGGGTGACGGCATCCTGAACTCGACCAAGGGCAAGAAAGAGCGCATCGGCCGGATGATGATGATGCACTCCAACAACCGCGAGGAGATCGAGGAAGCCTTCGCCGGCGACATCATCGCGCTCGCGGGCCTGAAGGAGACCACCACCGGCGACACGCTCTGCGACGCGCAGAAGCCGGTCGTGCTGGAAACGATGACCTTCCCCGATCCGGTGATCGAGATCGCCATCGAGCCGAAGACGAAGAACGACCAGGAGAAAATGTCCCAGGGCCTCCAGCGGCTCGCCGCCGAGGACCCGTCCTTCCGCGTCGAGACCGACCTCGAGTCCGGTCAGACCATCATGAAGGGCATGGGCGAACTTCACCTCGACATCCTCGTCGACCGGCTCAAGCGCGAGTTCAAGGTCGAGGCCAACATCGGCGCGCCGCAGGTGGCCTACCGCGAGACCATCGGTCACGAGATCGAGCACACCTACACCCACAAGAAGCAGTCGGGTGGTTCGGGCCAGTTCGCCGAGGTGAAGCTGGTCATCTCGCCGACCGAGCCGGGCGAGGGCTACTCGTTCGAAAGCCGCATCGTCGGCGGCGCGGTGCCGAAGGAATACATCCCCGGCGTCGAGAAGGGCATCAAGTCGGTCATGGACTCCGGTCCGCTGGCGGGCTTCCCGGTGATCGACTTCAAGGTCGCGCTGATCGACGGCAAGTTCCACGACGTGGACTCCAGCGTTCTCGCGTTCGAGATCGCGGCGCGGATGGCGATGCGCGAAGGTCTCAAGAAGGCCGGCGCGAAGCTGCTCGAGCCGATCATGAAGGTCGAGGTCGTGACCCCGGAGGAATACACCGGCGGCATCATCGGCGACCTGACCTCCCGCCGGGGGCAGGTGCAGGGGCAGGACACCCGCGGCAACGCGATCGCGATCAACGCCTTCGTGCCGCTGGCCAACATGTTCGGCTACATCAACACGCTGCGTTCGATGTCCTCGGGCCGCGCGCAGTTCACGATGCAGTTCGACCACTACGAGCCGGTCCCGCAGAACATCAGTGAGGAAATCCAGGCCAAGTACGCCTGACGGGATGGCGGGGTGAACCCCGCCCTACCCACCACCCGTAGGGCGGGGCCAGCCCCGCCGCCCGACAAAGGAGAGAGAGATGTCCAAGGCAAAGTTCGAACGCACGAAGCCGCATGTTAACATCGGAACGATCGGTCACGTTGACCACGGGAAGACGACGCTGACGGCTGCGATCACGAAGTATTTCGGCGACTTCAAGGCCTACGACCAGATCGACGGCGCGCCGGAGGAGAAGGCGCGCGGGATCACGATCTCGACCGCGCACGTGGAGTACGAGACCGAGAACCGTCACTACGCCCACGTCGACTGCCCCGGCCACGCCGACTACGTGAAGAACATGATCACCGGTGCCGCCCAGATGGACGGCGCGATCCTCGTCGTGAACGCGGCTGACGGCCCGATGCCGCAGACCCGCGAGCACATCCTGCTCGGCCGCCAGGTCGGCATCCCGACGATGGTCGTCTACCTCAACAAGGTCGACCAGGTGGATGACGAGGAGCTGCTGGAGCTCGTCGAGATGGAAGTGCGCGAGCTCCTGTCGAGCTACGAGTACCCCGGCGACGACATCCCGATCATCAAGGGCTCGGCGCTCGCCGCGCTGGAAGGCCGCGACCCGGAGATCGGCGAGAACTCGATCCGCGAGCTTCTGGCCGCCGTTGACGAGTGGATCCCGACGCCCGAGCGCGCCGTGGACCAGCCGTTCCTGATGCCGATCGAGGACGTGTTCTCGATCTCCGGCCGCGGCACCGTCGTGACCGGCCGCGTCGAGCGTGGCGTGATCAACGTGGGCGACGAGATCGAGATCGTCGGCATCCGCGACACCAAGAAGACGACCTGCACCGGTGTCGAGATGTTCCGCAAGCTTCTCGACCGCGGCGAGGCCGGCGACAACATCGGCGCGCTGCTGCGCGGTGTCGACCGTGACGGCGTCGAGCGCGGCCAGGTGCTGTGCAAGCCGGGCTCGGTGACCCCGCACACGAAGTTCGAGGCCGAGGCCTACATCCTCACGAAAGAGGAAGGCGGCCGCCACACCCCGTTCTTCGCGAACTACCGCCCGCAGTTCTACTTCCGCACGACGGACGTGACCGGGACGGTGACGCTGAAGGAAGGTACCGAGATGGTGATGCCGGGCGACAACGTGTCGTTCACGGTGGAACTGATCGCGCCGATCGCCATGGAAGACGGCCTCCGCTTCGCCATCCGCGAAGGCGGCCGCACCGTCGGCGCAGGCGTCGTCTCGAAGATCATCGCCTGATCCAGGCGAACGGCCCCGTGGCATCCCGCGGGGCCCCTGTTTTCCGAAGGGCCGGTCCGCCGGCCTTTCGCCACTGAAAAGACGGTTCGACGAGGGTCGGCAATTCCGCCGGTCCTCCTCTCAACCGAAACGCCCGTAGGGGAAGACGAAACATGGCCATCCAAAGCCAGAATATCCGGATCCGGCTGAAAGCCTTCGATTACCGGGTTCTCGATGCCTCCACCCAGGAGATCGTGAACACCGCGAAGCGCACCGGCGCACAGGTTCGCGGCCCGATCCCGCTGCCGAACAAGATCGAGAAGTTCACGGTTCTCCGTGGACCCCACATCGACAAGAAGAGCCGCGACCAGTGGGAAATCCGCACCCACAAGCGCCTGCTCGACATCGTCGACCCGACGCCGCAGACCGTGGACGCGCTGATGAAGCTCGACCTCGCCGCCGGCGTCGACGTGCAGATCTCGGTCTGAGGAGGGCATTCGTCATGTTGCGCTCTGGCGTTATCGCGAAAAAGGTCGGGATGACCCGGCTGTTCATGGAAGACGGCCGGCAGATCCCCGTGACCGTTCTTCAACTCGACGGTCTCCAGGTGGTCGCTCAGCGGACCGCGGACAAGGACGGCTACTCCGCCGTCCAGCTCGGCGCCGGTGCGGCCAAGGCCAAGCGGACCTCCGCCCCGATGCGCGGCCACTACGCCGCCGCCAAGGTGGAACCGAAGCGGAAGCTGGCAGAGTTCCGGGTCGATCCCGAGAACCTGATCGGCGTCGGCGAGGAGATCACCGCGAACCACTACTTCGAGGGGCAGTTCGTCGACGTGTCCGGCACCTCGATCGGCAAGGGCTTTGCCGGTGCCATGAAGCGGCACAACTTCGGCGGTCTCCGTGCCTCGCACGGCGTGTCGATCAGCCACCGCTCGCACGGCTCCACCGGCCAGTGCCAGGACCCCGGCCGGGTGTTCAAGGGCAAGAAGATGGCCGGCCACATGGGTGCCGCCCGGGTGACCACGCAGAACCTCCAGGTCGTGCGCACCGACGCCGACCGGGGCCTGATCATGGTCAAGGGCGCGGTTCCCGGGTCGAAGGGCGGTTGGGTCACGATCAAGGACGCGGTGAAGAAGCCGTTCCCCGAGAACGCGATCCTGCCCGCGGCCCTGAAGTCCGCCGCCGAGGAAGCCGCCAAGGCCGCCGAGGAAGCCGCCGCAGCCGCGGCCGCCGAGGCCGAAGCCGAAGCCAAGCGCCTCGCCGAGGAGCAGGCAGCCGCCGAAGCCGCCGCGCTGGCCGATGCCGAAGCTTCGATCGAGGCCGACAAGGCTGACGACACCGCAGAAGGCGACGCAGCCGAGAAGAAGGACGGTGAAGAATGAAACTCGACGTCATCACCCTCGACGGCTCCAAGGCCGGGTCGGTGGATCTCGGCGACGAGATCTTCGGTCTCGAGCCGCGTGCCGACATCCTGCACCGCGTCGTGCGCTGGCAGCGCGCGCGCCAGCAGCAGGGCACCCACAAGGTCAAGGGCCGGTCGGAAACCTCGTATTCGACCAAGAAGATCTATCGCCAGAAGGGCACCGGCGGCGCACGCCACGGTGACCGCAACGCGCCGATCTTCCGTCACGGCGGCATCTACAAGGGCCCCACGCCCCGCAGCCACGCCCACGACCTGCCGAAGAAGTTCCGCGCCCTGGGCCTGAAGCACGCGCTTTCGGCCAAGGCATCGGCCGGCCAACTCGTCATCATCGACGCGGCGACGGCGGCGGAGCCCAAGACCAAGGCGCTGGCCAAGCAGGTCCGCGATCTCGGCTGGAAGCGGGCGCTGATCATCGACGGCGCCGAGCTGAACGAGAACTTCGCCCGCGCGGCGGCCAACATCGAGGGTCTCGATGTGCTGCCGTCGATGGGCGCCAATGTCTACGACATCCTCAAGCGTGACACGCTCGTGCTCACGAAGGCGGGCGTCGAAGCGCTGGAGGCACGTCTGAAATGAGCGTGAAACCCGAACAGTACGACGTGATCCGCAAGCCGCTGATCACCGAGAAATCCACGATGGCGTCGGAAAACAACGCCGTCGTCTTCGAAGTGGCCATTGACGCGACCAAGCCGCAGATCAAGGACGCGGTGGAGTCGGTCTTCGGCGTCAAGGTGAAGGCCGTGAACACGACCATCACCAAGGGCAAGCAGAAGCGTTTCCGCGGCCGTCTCGGCACGCGAGCCGACGTGAAGAAGGCCTACGTGACGCTCGAGGAAGGCAACACGATCGACGTGTCGACCGGTCTCTGAGCCGCCACGGACGAACAGGAAAGCCCCGCCGGATCGGCGGGGCTTTCTGCGTTTCGGGAGAGGTGTCCTAGTCGGGCGACAGGATGGATCCCAGGCGTTCATCGAGTTGTTCGAGCAGCCGCCTTTTTTCCGTGTCGTTTGTGGGGAACTCGGTTGCGGCTCGGAACGTGTGGGTGTCCGAGCCACTCTTCCTGCCCGACCACGGGTAGTAGTGCATCCTGATCTGCACCTGGCCCGGCGCCTTCGCGACAATGTCCTCTGCGTCGTGGCGGATTTCGGAGATGTCCGAAGCCCCGTCGACGAGAACGACCGTCTGACATCCGCCGATGCGGTCCGGCGCGGTCTCGGCGAGGCCGACCGATCGCCATGACCCTTCGAAGACCGGTTGGACGAGCAGCGCGTTCGGAAAGATGTCCTGCAAGGCGGAGACGATCCTCCGGCTGATCGGGTCCGTTACCGCCGTTTCGAGCTTCCAGTAGGTGGTCGCGCCGGTCAGGTCCGCGGTGCGGTGTGCCCAGGTCGATGTCTCCTCCGGGTAGGTGCCGTTGACCGTCAGGCCGGCGGCCCGGCAGAACTGCGCCCTCGTCAACTCGGTCTCGGGGCCGATCTCGGCCCGCAGGATCTCGGTGCCGTCCTCCAGCGCGCTGACGCCTCGTCGATTTGAGACCGTGATCGACATCACGCCCGACCCGTACCACCCGACGAGGTCGAACCCGTCCCGCGTCGTCCCCTCGGCCTCGGTCGGGTCCGCGCCGCTGACCTCCAGCTCCAACAGGTCGATGTTCAGCGGCGGAGGCAGGGTGCCGGTGGTGAAGCGTCCCATGGTTCGTGTCATTCGGCCAGGCCCTTTGCCTTTGCAGGTAACGCGCGGAAATAGCGGGCTAATCCGGCGAGAAAAGGGCGGCCGGAACACGGCCTCTGGACAGCATACGCCCCTGCTGTTATCAGCCCCCATCTTTGACACCCCCCGGATTCGTCCGGGGGCGTGTTTCTTTGGGGGAAACCCCGTCGCGACCGGTCCCGCAAGGGGCCCATACATAGCGGGACCAACCCCCGCAAAGCAAACGGAAGACAGAAAGCATGGCACTCAAGTCGTACAAGCCGACGACGCCGGGCCAGCGTGGGCTGGTGCTGATCGACCGTTCGGAGCTTTGGAAAGGACGCCCCGTCAAGTCCCTCACCGAGGGCCTGACGAAGAAGGGCGGACGGAACAACACCGGACGGATCACCGCGTTCCGCCGCGGCGGTGGCGCAAAGCGTCTCTACCGCGTCGTCGATTTCAAGCGTCGCAAGTTCGACGTCCCGGCGCTCGTCGAGCGGATCGAATACGATCCCAACCGGACCGCCTTCATCGCGCTCCTGCGCTACCATGACGGCGAGCAGGCCTACATCCTCGCGCCGCAGCGCCTGGCGACCGGCGACACCGTCGTCGCGGGCGACAAGGTCGACATCAAGCCGGGCAATGCGATGCCGTTCTCGGGGATGCCGATCGGCACCATCGTCCACAACATCGAACTGAAGCCCGGCAAGGGCGGCCAGATCGCGCGCGCCGCGGGCACCTACGCCCAGTTCGTCGGCCGTGACGGCGGTTACGCCCAGATCCGCCTGTCCTCGGGCGAGCTTCGTCTGGTGCGCCAGGAATGCATGGCCACCGTCGGTGCCGTGTCGAACCCGGACAACTCGAACCAGAACCTCGGGAAGGCGGGCCGCACCCGTCACATGGGCAAGCGCCCGGCCGTCCGCGGCGTCGCGATGAACCCGATCGACCACCCCCACGGCGGCGGCGAAGGCCGTACCTCGGGCGGCCGCACGCCGGTCACCCCCTGGGGCAAGGACACCAAGGGCACGCGCACCCGGGACAAGAACAAGGCGTCGCAGAAGCTCATCATCCGCTCGCGCCACGCCAGGAAGAAGGGTCGCTGACACATGGCACGCTCTGTTTGGAAAGGCCCCTTCGTCGACAGCTATGTCCTGAAGAAGGCCGAGAAAGCCAAGGAATCCGGACGCAACGAGGTCATCAAGATCTGGTCGCGCCGCTCCACCATCCTGCCCCAGTTCGTGGGCCTCACTTTCGGGGTCTACAACGGCCAGAAGCACGTCCCGGTGAACGTCACCGAGGACATGATCGGCCAGAAGTTCGGGGAATACTCGCCGACGCGGACCTACTACGGCCACGCCGCCGACAAGAAAGCGAAGAGGAAGTAAGCCATGGGCAAGGATAAGAATCCCCGCCGCGTGGCGGACAACGAGGCGATGGCGAAGACCCGGATGCTTCGCACCAGCCCGCAGAAGCTCAACCTCGTCGCGGGCCTGATCCGCGGCAAGAAGGTCGAGCGCGCGCTGAACGACCTCACCTTCTCGAAGAAGCGCATCGCGCTCGACGTGAAGAAATGCCTTCAGTCGGCCATCGCCAACGCCGAGAACAACCACGGTCTCGACGTGGATGAACTCGTCGTCGCCGAGGCCTTCGTCGGCAAGAACCTCGTGATGAAGCGCGGCCGTCCGCGGGCGCGTGGCCGTTACGGGCGCATCATGAAGCCGTTCTCGGAGCTGACCATCAAGGTCCGCCAGGTGGAGGAAGCCTAATGGGACACAAAGTCAATCCGATCGGCATGCGCCTCCAGGTCAACCGCACCTGGGACAGCCGCTGGTACGCCGACACCAAGGACTACGGCGATCTCCTGCTCGAAGACATCAAGATGCGGGAGTTCATCGAGGAAGAGTGCAAGCAGGCCGGCGTCTCGAAGGTCATCATCGAGCGTCCGCACCGCAAGTGCCGCGTGACAATCCACACCGCCCGTCCGGGCGTGATCATCGGCAAGAAGGGCGCCGACATCGAGGTGCTTCGCAAGAAGCTCGCCGCGATGACGGACTCGGAACTGCACCTCAACATCGTCGAGGTCCGCAAGCCCGAGCTCGACGCCGCGCTGGTGGCTGAATCGATCGCGCAGCAGCTCGAACGCCGCGTGTCGTTCCGCCGTGCCATGAAGCGCGCGGTGCAGAACGCCATGCGCATGGGCGCGCTCGGCATCCGGGTCAACGTCGCGGGTCGCCTCGGCGGCGCCGAGATCGCCCGGACCGAATGGTATCGCGAGGGCCGCGTGCCCCTGCACACCCTGCGGGCCGACATCGACTACGCCCATGCCGAGGCGACCACGCCCTACGGCATCATCGGGATCAAGGTCTGGATCTTCAAAGGCGAGATCATGGACCACGATCCGTCCGCGCGTGACCGGCGCCAGCAGGAGCTGCAGGAGGGCCCGGCCCCCCGCGGTGCCGGTGGCGGCCGTCGCGATCGCGACCGCTAAGGAGTTCGGGAAATGCTGCAACCCAAGCGCACCAAGTTCCGCAAGATGTTCAAGGGCCGCATCAGCGGCGAGGCAAAAGGCGGATCGGACCTGAACTTCGGCACCTACGGGCTGAAGGCGCTTCAGCCCGAGCGGGTCACCGCCCGCCAGATCGAAGCCGCACGTCGTGCCATGACGCGTCACATGAAGCGCCAGGGCCGCGTCTGGATCCGGATCTTCCCGGATACCCCGGTGACCTCCAAGCCGGTCGAAGTCCGGATGGGTAAGGGCAAGGGGTCGGTCGACTACTGGGCCTGCAAGGTGAAGCCCGGCCGGATCATGTTCGAGATCGACGGCGTCAGCGAAGGCGTTGCCCGCGAGGCCCTGCGCCTTGCGGCGATGAAGCTGCCGATCAAGACCCGCACCGTGGTCCGCGAGGACTGGTAAGCCGCGCTCCGCGAAGGCGGAGTGACGACCTACGCTCGAAGACATCGACGCCCCTGCCGGAAACCGGCGGGGGCGTTTCCCGTTCCGGGGCCGCAAGGTGCCCGGAACGGCAGGTGAACCCCGCGGCGCGGTCGACCGACAGACCCATAGCCAACGGAGGAACCTGCCCATGTCCGGAAACCCGACCGACCGGAATCCCCTGACCCTCGGCCGTCTCGCCCGGGGTCTCTTCCGCGACCTGCTGCGCGACGTGATGACCTATCTGGTCGGTGCCGTCGGCGGCGCGGTCGCAGGCGGGGTCGTCGCCTCGTTCTGGGCGTTCCCGCTCTGGGGCGCGGTCCTTGCCGGGGCCGGTCTCGGCTTCTTCGCCACCATCTTCCTCGTCAACGTCGCCCGCGGCGACTGACCCGCGGCGAACCACGGTCGCCAACGGCAGCAGGGCGCGCCCCGCGCTAGGGGGCGTCCCTGCCGCGCGCGGCCTCGGCCATCGTGCGGGACAGCGCCATGCCCAGAAGAACGCGGCCCTGCACCGGCTTGCGGAGCGTCACCACGGGTACCTCGGGGTGGTCGGCCAGCGCGGCCTCTATCCGGGGGGCGTAGCGGCGTTCGAAATTCCAGATGTAGGACAGGAACTCGCGGTCGGGCATCTGCTCGGGGCATCCCGCCGCCATGTCGCGGCGCGTGCGGCCGTGACCGAGAAGGACGCGGCGCGCGACGCCGATGAGTGCCCGAGCCCGCGACGGTCGCAACCAGATCACGAGGTCCGCCCGCTCCAGCCGTTCCGGCATCAGGCTGACGGTGGTGCCGTCGATCACCCAGGCCTCGCGCGCCACCAGCGCCTCGTGCAGGTCCCGCCGCTCGGCCCTGTCGCGCGCGACCCACCCCGGCAGCCAGAGGATTTCGCGGTCGAGCGGCAGGTGCGGCAGGTCGAGCGCGCGGGCGATCCGGCGCGACAGGTGCGACTTGCCTGCGCCGGACACGCCGATCACCATCACCCGGTCGGCGGCGCGGAGCCGCCCGGCGGCGGCGGGGATGGATACCTCGGCCAAGGCTCAGCCCGCCGCGCGCAGCGCCTGTGACAACACCCGGTCGAGCGCCTGCACGAAGCGTGACCGGTCGGCCTTGCCGAAAGCCGCGCCGCCGCCGCCCGCATGGAACGGGTTCGCCGCACGGATGTCCTGCATCAGGTCGCGGGTGGCGAGACGGGGGCCGATATTGGCCTCGGTGAGCGTTTCGCCGTTGTGCTGCAACACCGCCGCGCCCGCCTTGAGGCAACGGTCTGCGAGCGGCAGGTCCGAGGTCACGACCACGTCGCCGGCCCCGCAGGTCTCAGCGATCCACTTGTCGGCCTCGTCCGGGCCCTCGGCCACGATCTTCAGGCTCACGAGCGGGTTCTGCGACGGGCGCAGCCCGCCGTTGCAGACCAGCACCATCGGCACCTTCAGCCGCGTCGCCACCCGTTCGGCCTCGGCTTTCACCGGGCAGGCATCGGCGTCGATGTAGAGCGTGGTCACCGCATCCTCCCTCGTCCTTCGGGAGAACCTTAACGAACGTTGGCCGGGGGCGAAGCCCTTTCGGCGGCGCCGGTCAGTCCCACCGGTAGTTGAAGGAGACGGAGATCCGCTCCTCCTCGCTCATGTTCATCGGCACTTCGTGGCGGAGCCAGCTTTCCCACAACAGGACATCGCCCGCTTTCGGGGCGACCGAGACGAAGGTCTTCAGATCCTCGGGCGCGTCCTTGCGACGCGGCGGCGCTGCCATCATGCGGGCCGAGCGGGGGTCTTCCAGCTTCAGCGCCGAAGTGCCGTCCGGCATCGCGACGTAGGTGGTGCCGGAGATCACCGAGTGCGGGTGGATGTGGCTGCCGTGCATCCCGCCCTGGGGCAGGATATTGATCCAGATGTCCTCCAGCGTCAGCTTGCCGTCGCCGAGATCGAAGGCCAGCTCCCCGGCGAAGGCGGCGACATGGGCGTCGAGCGACCTCACCAGCGCGCCGAAGACCGGGAAGCGCCAGGGCAGGTCGGTCAGCGACGCGTAGGAGGTGTAGCCGGGATAGCCGTTGGCCTCGCACCAGTCCTGCCCGGCCTCGTCGTCATCGGCGATGGACAGGCAGGAGGCATGGAGTTCCCCTGCGTCGACCGACGGCCCGTGTTCGGACAGCGCGGCGCGGTAGAGGGGCGTGACGAAGAGACGGGTGGTGCTGGACATGGCGCGATCCATACAGTCGCGCGGCCCGGTTGGCGAGGGGCCGATGCCGGCCGCCCCGCCTAGGTTCAAGGGGTCAGGAGAACCAGCCCTTCACCTTGCCCCAGACCGATCGCTTCTCGGGCACTTCCACGGCGGGTTCCGCCCCGGCCACGACCTCGCCGCCGTCGATCTCCGGCAGGGGCTCGCTTTCGAACGCCTCTTCGTCGGGCTGGACCTCGGCCTTGGCCACGGTTTCCTCCGTCACCTCCTCGAAGGCGTCGATCTTCGCCAGCGTCTCGGGGCCGGCCAGCCCGTCCGCGTCGAGACCGTTGGCTTCCTGGAACGACTTCACCGCCGCCTCGGTGCCGCGCCCGAAGATGCCGTCCGCGCCGATGCCGAGCGCCTCCTGCAGCTTCTTCACCGCCGCCCCGCGCGATCCGCGGCGCAACAGCACGAGTTCGGGCATGCCGAGCGCGGTGAAGGTGTCGGGGCCCGCGATGCCGTCGGCGGCAAGCCCCGCCTCGGCCTGGAATTTCTTCACCGCGGCCTCGGTGCCGGGGCCGAAATCCCCGTCTGCTGCGATGCCGAGCCGCTCCTGCAGCCGCTTCACAGGGGCGCCCTTGAGGCCCCGTCTCAGGATGGACATTGATCGTCTCCCCGCTGTTCCGAATGCGCGATCCGGGTCTCTGCCCGGCGCCGCGACCCTAGCAGCCGGACGGATCCGCGCCAGAGGGACAAAGCGGCCGAACCTCCCCCTGACGGCCGGGCGCGACGGTTCAGCGGGCGAGCACCACGTCGTTGCGGATGTCTAGCCCGCCCGCGACCGCGTCGACGAGGTAGGCGGCGACATCGGCCCGCGACACCAGCCCGTTCCGCCAGCGGTCGGGATCGCGCAGCACCTGCACCTTGCCCGACTTCGCGTTGTGGGTCAGCACGACCGGCCGCACGATGGTCCAGTCGAGATCGCTGGCCATGATCATCTCTTCCTGCCGGTCCTTGTCGGCGTAGGGCCGGCCGAGGAAGGCGCGGAAGGCCATGCGCTCGACGCTGCTCTGGGCATCGGCGCTGCGGCCCGCGCCGAAGCCGGTGACGGCGACCAACCGCCGGACACCGGCCTTGGGCATCTGCTCCAGCAGGACGCGGGTGGTGTCGGAAAACAGCGTCACCTTCTCCCACAGCATCGACAGGCCCTCGCTGACGCCGAGCGCGTAGATCACCGCGCCGGCCCCTTCCAGCGCGCGGGCCACGTCCGCGGGGTCAAGCGCGTCGCCCGCGACCCGTTCGAGGTTCGGGCGGTCGTCGAGGTCGTCGGCGCTGCGGGCGAAGGCGCGCACGGGAATGTCCCGCGACAGCGCCTCGTCGAGGGCGAGCTTTCCGATGCCCGAGGTCGCCCCCATGATGACGACGGGGCCGGTGACGGCGGGCGCGCCCGGGGTGGAGGACTGGTTCATGCGAGGGCTCCGTTCGGTCTCCGGTCTGGCCCCGCAAGGTAGCCCGCCGGTGCCGCGCGTCGACGGTGCGCGCCGCGCATCCCCGCGGGAAGGGCGTTTTCGCATTGCCAAGCGGGGCGGCTTTGGCTATGTGCCAGCCCTCATCCATCTCCACCGGGAATCAGGGTGACCTCTCGGCATCGTGCCAAGGGCCCTCCGGTGATGTTGCAAGGGAAGACCGATCATGGCGACCAACGCCAGCGAATTGCGTGACAAGACGCCGGACCAGCTCCGCGAGGACCTGCTCCAGCTCAAGAAGGAAGCGTTCAACCTGCGCTTCCAGCAGGCCACCGGCCAGCTCGAGAACACCGCCCGCATGCGCACCGTGAAGCGCGATGCCGCGCGCGTGCTCACCATCCTGAACGAAAAGGCGGCCGCCGCCGCGAAAGAGGCCTGATCCCATGCCCAAGCGTATTCTCCGCGGCACCGTCACCTCGGACGCCAACGCCCAGACCGTCACCGTGTCGGTCGAGCGCCGCTTCAAGCACCCGGTTCTCCAGAAGACGATCCGGAAGTCGAAGAAGTACCGCGCCCACGACGAGAACAACGACTTCAAGGTCGGCGACTACGTCCGCATCCGCGAGTGCGCGCCGAAGTCGAAGTCCAAGCGTTGGGAAGTGATGACCGACGCCATGTGGTCCGACTACCAGGCCGAGCAGGCCGAGAAGGCGAAGGTCCAGCAGGTCGAAGACGCCAAGCGCCACGAGGAACACGAGGCCGCGGCGCACAGCTGATTTCTTTCGGCGGAAGCCGAAAGCATTGACTCGAACGCGGGCGCGGTGCATAGGCCGCGCCTGACATACGAAACCCCGGGGCCGTGTCCCCGTAGGTCGGGAGACTGACAATGATCCAGATGCAGACCAATCTGGATGTCGCTGACAATTCCGGTGCCCGGAAGGTTCAGTGCATCAAGGTCCTCGGCGGTTCGAAGCGGAAATATGCCTCTGTCGGCGACATCATCGTGGTGTCGGTGAAGGAAGCGATCCCGCGCGGCCGCGTGAAGAAGGGCGACGTGCGCAAGGCCGTCGTCGTCCGGACCGCCAAGGAAGTCCGCCGCGAGGACGGCACCGCGATCCGGTTCGACCGGAACGCCGCCGTGATCCTCAACAACTCGGGCGAGCCCGTGGGAACCCGTATCTTCGGGCCCGTGGTCCGCGAGCTGCGCGCGAAGAACTTCATGAAGATCATCTCGCTCGCGCCGGAGGTGCTGTGATGGCCGCTAAGCTCAAGAAGGGCGACAAGGTCGTCGTGCTCGCCGGCAAGGACAAGGGCAAGGAGGGCGAGATCGCCCAGGTCATGCCCAAGGCGAACAAGGCCGTCGTCGACGGCATCAACATCGCCGTCCGCCATGAACGCCAGTCGCAGTCCAGCCAGGGCGGCCGCACGCCGAAGGCGATGCCGATCGACCTGTCGAACCTGGCGCTGCTGGATGCCAACGGCAAACCGACCCGCGTCGGCTTCCGCACGGAAGACGGCAAGAAGGTCCGGTTCGCCAAGACCACGGGGGACGTGATCTGATGCTCGATGCAGCCACCTACACCCCGCGCCTGAAGGCACTCTACAAGGACGGCATCCGTGCCGCCCTGAAAGAGGAATTCGGCTACAAGAACGACATGATGATCCCGCGCCTGGACAAGATCGTCCTGAACATCGGCTGCGGGGCCGAGGCCGTTCGCGACAGCAAGAAGGCCAAGTCGGCGCAGGAAGACCTGTCCAAGATCGCTGGCCAGCAGGCCATCGTGACCAAGGCCAAGAAATCGATCGCCGGTTTCCGAGTCCGCGAGGAAATGCCGCTCGGCGCCAAGGTCACGCTCCGCGGCGACCGCATGTACGAGTTCCTCGACCGCATGGTCACCGTCGCCATGCCGCGCATCCGCGACTTCCGCGGCGTGTCCGGCAAGTCGTTCGACGGCCGTGGCAACTACGCCATGGGCATCAAGGAACACATCGTCTTCCCCGAGATCAACTTCGACCAGGTCGACGAGGTCTGGGGCATGGACGTCATCATCTGCACCACCGCGAAGACCGACGCGGAAGCGAAGGCGCTGTTGAAGCATTTCAACATGCCGTTCAACAGCTGAGCCGCGGGAGAGACCTGATATGGCAAAAGTTTCCATGATCGAGCGCGAGAAGAAGCGCCAGCGGCTGGTCGAACAGTATGCCGCGAAGCGCGCCGCGCTGAAGGAACAACTGAAGGACACCGACCTGCCGCTCGGCGACCGGGTCCGTCTGTCGATGAAACTCGCGAAACTGCCGCGGAACAGCTCGCCCACGCGCCTGCACAACCGCTGCCAGCTGACCGGCCGGCCGAAGGCCTACTACCGGAAGCTGAAGATGTCGCGGATCAAGCTGCGGGACCTGGCCTCGAACGGCCAGATCCCCGGCATGGTCAAGTCGAGCTGGTAAGGAGGGTTAGAAGATGAACGATCCTCTGGGCGATATGCTGACCCGTATCCGCAACGCGCAAATGCGGGGCAAGTCCACTGTCATCACGCCGGCGTCCAAGCTTCGTGCCTGGGTTCTCGACGTGCTGGCCGACGAAGGCTACATCCGCGGCTACGAGAAGACGACCGGCGCCGACGGCCACCCGGCCATCGAGATCAGCCTGAAGTACTACGAAGGCACCCCGGTCATCCGCGAGCTGAAGCGCGTGTCGAAACCCGGCCGCCGCGTTTACATGGGCGTCGAGGACATCCCGTCGGTCCGCCAGGGCCTCGGCGTGTCGATCGTCTCGACCTCCAAGGGCGTGATGTCCGACGCAGCCGCACGCTCCGCCAACGTCGGCGGCGAAGTGCTCTGCACCGTGTTCTGAGGAGAGGGATATGTCGCGTATCGGAAAACGACCGGTCGACCTGCCCTCGGGTGTCGAGGCGAAAGTCTCGGGTCAGACCATCGAGATCAAGGGGCCGAAAGGCACCCGCTCCTTCACCGCCACCGACGACGTCACGCTCGCGGTCGAGGACAACGCCGTGTCGGTCACGCCGCGCGGCCAGTCCAAGCGCGCCCGCCAGCAGTGGGGGATGTCGCGCACCATGGTCCAGAACCTGGTGACCGGCGTGACCTCGGGCTTTAAGCGCGAGCTTGAAATCCAGGGCGTCGGCTACCGCGCACAGATGCAGGGCAACACCCTGAAGCTCGCGCTCGGCTACAGCCACGACGTCGATTTCGAAGTGCCGCAGGGGGTCACCGTGACCTGCCCGAAGCAGACAGAGATCGTCATCGAGGGCAGTGATCAGCAGCTCGTCGGCCAGGTCGCGGCCAACATCCGCGAATGGCGCGCGCCGGAGCCCTACAAGGGCAAGGGCATCCGCTACAAGGACGAGTACATCTTCCGCAAGGAAGGCAAGAAGAAGTAAGGGCGACGGACATGGCACTGACGAAACGAGAGCTGTTCCAGAAGCGTCGCATGCGCGTCCGGAGCAAACTGAAGGGCCTCGCGGATGGTCGTCCGCGGCTGAGCGTCCATCGGTCGAACAAGAACATCAGCGTCCAGATCATCGACGACGCGAACGGGGTCACTCTGGCCTCCGCCTCGTCGCTCGAGAAGGACCTCGGTGTGGTCGGCAAGAACAACGCCGACGCGGCCGCCAAGATCGGCACCGCGATTGCCGAGCGGGCGAAGAAGGCCGGGATCGAGGAATGCTACTTCGACCGCGGCGGCTTCCTCTACCACGGTCGCGTCAAGGCGCTGGCCGACGCCGCCCGCGAGGCCGGCCTGAAGTTCTGAGCGAGGGCGGCCTCCGGGCCGTCCCGATGATCCGGGGGCGCATTCCGCGTCCACCAGGATCGATGAAATGGCGCCCGGGTTGCGCCGCGACTGGAAGGATGCCGCATGGCAGAACGTGAGAACAGAGGCCGGGGCCGCCGCCGCGACGAGCGCGACGAGACTCCGGAATTCGCCGACCGCCTGGTCGCGATCAACCGGGTGTCGAAGACGGTGAAGGGCGGCAAGCGCTTCGGCTTCGCGGCGCTCGTGGTGGTCGGTGACCAGCGCGGCCGCGTCGGCTTCGGCAAGGGCAAGGCCAAGGAGGTCCCCGAGGCGATCCGCAAGGCGACCGAGCAGGCCAAGCGCAACCTGATCCGGGTTCCGCTCCGCGAGGGCCGCACCCTGCACCACGACATCGAGGGCCATCACGGCGCCGGCAAGGTCGTCATGCGCACGGCCCCGGAAGGGACCGGGATCATCGCGGGCGGCCCGATGCGCGCCGTGTTCGAGATGCTCGGCGTCAAGGACGTGGTCGCGAAGTCGACGGGGTCGCAGAACCCCTACAACATGATCCGCGCCACGCTGAACGGCCTCGGCCGTGAATCGAGCCCGCGGATGGTCGCTGCCCGCCGTGGCAAGAAGGTCGCCGACATCCTGCCCCGCCGGGATGAAGCGCCCGCCGAGACCGAGGAGGCCTGAGGCAGATGGCAAAGACGATCGTCGTGAAGCAGGTCGGTTCCCCGATCCGCCGCCCCGAGATCCAGCGCAAGACGCTGATCGGCCTGGGCCTGAACAAGATGCACCGGACCCGCGAACTGGAGGATACCCCCTCCGTCCGCGGCATGATCGCCAAGATTCCGCACCTTGTGGAAATCGTCGAGGAGCGCGGCTGAAGCCGTTCCAGTCGACCGAGATTGGAGACGCCCCGGCCCGATGGCCGGGGCGTTTTTCGTTGTGCGGCCCGAATGCTGAGCCTCCGGGCGAATGAAGAATTTCCGAATGTAGAGATTGCCACGCAGGGGGAACTTCGCCATCCTTGGCGGACGGTCACCGGCTCTGGGGGTAGCAGTCGATGCCGATCGAATTCTCGACCTGCCTCGAGCGGGACCTGCTATATGCCCGATGGACCGGCATCATCGGGATGCAGGAATTCCTTGGAAATTTCGAGGCTTACGTCTCCGACAGGCATTACCGGCCGGGGCGGCCCGAACTGGTGGACCTGTCGCGGATGACGGATTTCGACGGCGGCTTCAACACATTCAGCGCCGCGCTGCGGGTGGTCAACAACCAGGAACCGGGCACCATCGTTCATACGCGGACCGTGCTCTGGGCTCCGAACGATAGCATCTACGGGCTTGGCCGGATGTACCAGCAGCTCGCCGATCTCGCCGGCGGGATCGAGGTGGAGATCTACCGGACCGAGGCGGGCGCCCTCGGCGCGCTGATGCTGCCCTACGAGACAATCGACTCGCTGCTCGCCTCGGAAACCTTCCACCCCGCCTCCCGGAACGACGGCCCGCCTAAAGCGACATGCGCGTGACCTGCGCGAGGTAGCGCTCGGTCTCCGATCTCCGGCACAGTTCGGTCCCCTCGGTCGTCACCGCCGAGGCCGCAGCGGCAGTTCCCCATTCGCAGGCAACCAGCGGCCCCTCTCCGAGGGTCAGGGCAAGCGCGTAGGCACCGATGAAGCTGTCGCCCGCGCCGACCTTCGACCGCGGCACCACGACCGGCGGCCGCGTCAGCCCGCGCCAGTCGCCGCAGTCGATCACCGTGCCCTGCGCCCCGGCGGCGATCATCACCACGTCGGACCCGATGCGCCCGCGGATCTCGGTGGCGAGCGCGGCGATCTCGTCGACCCCGACGAGGCTGTGACCGGACAGCTCCCGCGCTTCCGCCAGGTCCATCCGCAGCGTGTGCAGCCCGGCGGGCCGGGTCGCGGCGTGTTCCAGCGCCGGGCCGGAGGTGTCGAGGATCATCCGCCCGCCGCTCGCCTTCACCTCCGGCGCGAGGTCGAGGAAGAAATCCTGCGGCATGCCCGGCGGCAGGCTGCCCGACGGGATCACCAGCGCGCCGGGACGGATCGCGGCGACGATGGCCGCACGCGCGGTTGCGCAGTCTTCCGCCGTCCAGTCCGGACCGGGCATCATGAACCGGTACTGGAGCCCGTTGGCGTTGTCGTGGACGGTCGTGGACTGCCGGGTCGGGTAGTCGATGCCGAGCGATTCCGGCTCCAGCCCCTCGTCGCGCAGCAGCCGGACAAGTTCAGCCCCCGTCGCGCCGCCATAGGCGATCAGCGTGTGGCTGGTCCCGCCGAGGTTGGCGATGGCACGGCTGACGTTCACCCCGCCGCCGCCGGGATGCACCACGGGCGCGGTGCAGCGCAGCTTCTGGTCGGGGATCACCGCCGGGGCCGAGGTCGACAGGTCGAGCGCGGGGTTCACGGTGATGGTGATGATCTCGGTCATGTCCCGGTGACGGTAATGCGCCGCCCCCGCGAAGGAAAGCGGGGGAGTTGGCCGGGGCGGACGCCGCACTACCTTTGGCGGGAACGGACCCCGACAGGAAGGATATCCGATGCCCCAGACACGCCGCAGCTTTCTCGTGACCGCAGCCGCCGCCGGCAGCGTGACGTTCCTGCCCTACAGGCTTCGCGCGGAGGCGCATGGCGGGGCCGACAGCTTCGAGACCCCGGACGGCCCGGTCACGGTTCACCCGATCCGCCATGCCTCCGTCGTGCTGGAAACCCCGATGGGGACGATCTACGCCGATCCCGTCGGCGACCCGTCGCTCTACGAGGGCCTTCCGCCCGCCGACCTGATCCTCATTACCCACGAACACGGCGACCACTTCAACGCCGACACGCTGTCCGCGCTGATGGGCGAGGGCACGCACCTCGTGACGAACGAGGCGGTGGCCGGGATGCTGCCCGAGGGCATGACGGCCGAGGCGATGGCGAACGGCGACGAGACCGAGTGGAACGGCGTCGCGATCAGCGCGATCCCCGCCCACAACCTGACCGAGGGCCGGATGCAGTTCCACCCTGAGGGCCGGGACAACGGCTACGTTCTCGATCTCGGCGGCTTCCGCATCTACCTGTCGGGCGACACCGAGGACGTGCCGGAAATGCGGGCGCTCGAGAACATCGATCTCGCCTTCGTCTGCATGGTGCTGCCCTACACGATGGACGCGGAACAGGCGGCCTCGGCGGTGCAGGAATTCGCGCCGACCTACGTCTATCCCTACCACTACATGGCCGACCAAGGCGGCCAGGACCCCGAGGCCTTCGCCGAGATGGTCGGGGACGCGTCCGAGGTGAAATTCGGCCCCTGGTACGGCTGACCCCGCGACGGGGGCGGCGGTGGCGATCGTGCCGCCGCCCCGCGCATCCGGTCGGGCCTAGGTCGCGCCGGGGCTCACCCCCACGATGAGCTGGACGAGGTAGCGCGTCTCCTCCTCCTTCACGTTGGCGTAGGAGGCATAGGTCGCCCGCGCCGCGATCCCGTCATTGCCGTTCAGCGTGTCGCGGTTGCTGTCGCGCAGGTAGGCGCCCGCGTTCTCGTAGAGGTACTGGGACAGCGCGTCGGGCAGGAAGATCTGGCCCGTGAGAACCCGGGCTTCGTCCAGCCAGACCTTGTAGTGGATATGGGTGGTGCGGCCGCGGTACCAGCCGGGATAGATCGTGTCGAACTCGACCACCCCGGTCTCGTCGGCGACCTGGGTGCCGCGCAGGAACGTCTCCCCCGCCTCGCTGTCCTGCCCCGGCTCGCTGCCTCCGAAGGACGAGTAGATGCCCTGCGCGTCGCAATGCCAGACATCGACCCGGGCCTCCGGCAGCGGCCGGCAGGCGGGATCGACCACCTGCAGCCGCAACAGCACCGGAACCCCGTCGCGGTCCTCGCGGATGTCGCGGCGGACGAGCATGTCGGACAGGTAGTACGGCCCCTCCGTGGTCTCAGGCATCAGCGCGCAGACGCCGGTGTCGGGCAGCAGGTATCCGGTCTGCGCGGGCAGCGCCTGGGGCAGGGCGAGCCCCGTCGCGGTGACGGCGATCCCGGTCAGTGCGCCGCGCCGGGTCAGGAGGTGGTCGGGTCTTTTCATGCCGTTTGCCTCGTATCCTGTTGTGGTCGGTCAGATGGGGAGCCGGCCCGGCCCTGCCAACGCGGCGCGCACGGCATGAGCGGCCGACCGCCTGAACCCGCCGCACCGGCGGTGGGTCGGGAACCTTCACGGACCGGCCGCGCCGATCCGTCGCCCGGCTGGCCGGCAGGTGGCGGTTCCGGGCCCCGGCCGCGGCCGACATCGCGCCCTTGATCCCGCGCGGCAAGGCGCGTATACGCCGCCGGTGGCCCCGCGGGGGCCCGTTCCAGACAACCGAAAAGCCGCGTGTGGCCCACCTCGCTTCGGGGCCATTTCCGGCAAGGAGAAGCGACATGAAACTCAATGAACTCCGGGACAATCCCGGCGCCACGAAGAAGGCCAAGCGCATCGGCCGCGGCCCCGGCTCCGGCAAGGGCAAGACCGCCGGGCGCGGCATCAAGGGCCAGAAATCGCGTTCGGGCGTGGCGATCAACGCCTACGAGGGCGGCCAGATGCCGCTCTACCAGCGCCTTCCCAAGCGCGGTTTCACCAACCCGAACCGCAAGAATTTCGCGGTCGTGAACCTGGGCCTGATCCAGAAGTTCGTGGAAGCCGGCAAGCTCGACGCCAAGGCGGAGATCACCGAGGACGCGCTGGTCGCGTCGGGTCTCGTCCGCCGCAAGCGCGACGGCGTGCGCGTGCTGGCGAAGGGCGACATCTCGTCCAAGCTGAACATCTCGGTCACCGGCGCGTCGCGCGCCGCGGTCGAGGCGGTGGAAAAGGCGGGCGGCAGCCTGACCGTCACCGGCGCCGCAGCCGCCGCGGAGTGACCGCGAGGCGCGGGAACGTGACCCCGCGTCGCTTGTGACCCGCGCCCCCGAGGTCTACATGGGGCGCGGGACCCGTTCTTGACCAAGCCGGCGGGCCGACCGCCGGCGCCAGCCAGAGAGACGCCATATGGCATCAGCAGCCGAACAGATGGCCGCCAACATGAGCTGGAGCGCGTTCGGCAAGGCGACCGAACTGCGCCAGCGCATCTTCTTCACCATCGGTCTCCTGATCATCTACCGGGTCGGGACCTACATCCCGGTGCCGGGGATCGACGGGATCGCGCTGCAGAGCTTCTTCGAGGACGCGGCCGGCGGCATCGGCGGCGTGCTGAACATGTTCACCGGCGGCGCGCTCAGCCGGATGGGCGTCTTCGCGCTCGGCATCATGCCCTACATCTCGGCCTCGATCATCGTGCAGCTGATGTCGGCGATGCTGCCGCACTTCGAGAACCTCAAGAAGGAAGGCGAGCAGGGCCGCAAGAAGCTGAACCAGTACACCCGCTACGGCGCGGTGGCGCTGGCGGCGTTCCAGGCCTACGGCATCGCCGTGTCGCTGGAAAACGGCGACCTCGCCTCCGATCCCGGCTGGTTCTTCCGCGCCGCCTGCGTGATCACGCTGGTCGGCGGCACCATGTTCCTGCTGTGGCTCGGCGAGCAGATCACCTCCCGCGGGATCGGCAACGGCGTGTCGCTCATCATCTTCGTCGGCATCGTGGCCGAGATCCCGCGTGCGCTGGCGCAATTCTTCGAACAGGGCCAGTCCGGCGCGCTGTCGACCGGCGCGATCCTCGGGGTTCTCGCGATGCTCGCGGGGACACTGACCTTCGTCGTGTTCATGGAGCGGTCGCTGAGGAAGATCCACATCCAGTACCCGCGCCGCCAGGTCGGCATGAAGGTCTATGACGGCGGATCGTCGCACCTGCCGGTCAAGGTGAACCCGGCCGGCGTCATCCCGGCGATCTTCGCCTCGTCGCTGCTGCTGCTGCCGACGACGCTCTCGACCTTCTCGGGCGGCGCAGGGACCGGCCCGGTGATGAGCTGGATCCTCGCCAACTTCGGGCCGGGGCAGCCGCTCTACCTGATCTTCTTCGCGGCGATGATCATCTTCTTCACCTACTTCTACACGCTCAACGTGTCGTTCAAGACCGACGACGTGGCCGACAACCTGAAGAACCAGAACGGCTTCATCCCCGGCATCCGGCCTGGCAAGCGCACCGCGGAATACCTCGAATACGTGGTGACCCGCGTGCTCGTGCTCGGCTCCGCCTACCTCGCGCTGGTCTGTCTCCTGCCCGAGATCGTGCGGTCCAACCTCGCCATCAACGCCTATTTCGGCGGTACCTCGATCCTCATCATCGTTTCGGTGGGTATGGACACGGTGCAGCAAATCCAGTCTCATCTGCTGGCCCACCAGTACGAAGGGCTGATCGAAAAGTCGCAACTCCGCGGACGCAGAAGCCGCAAGAGCGGCGGAAGCGGACGGAAGGGACCTCAGCGGCGATGATGAACGTCATTCTGCTCGGGCCGCCGGGGGCCGGCAAAGGCACCCAGGCGCGCATTCTCGTTGACGGTCGCGGCATGGTGCAGCTCTCCACGGGCGACATGCTGCGCGCGGCCAAGGACAGCGGCACGCCGCTCGGGCAGAAGGTGGCGGGTGTCATGGCCCGCGGCGAACTGGTGACGGACGAGATCGTCATCGGCCTGATCGAGGAGCATCTCCGCGAACAGACCGACGCGCCGGGGTTCATCTTCGACGGCTTCCCGCGCACCCTGGCCCAGGCCGACGCGCTCGGGCTCCTGCTGTCGCGGCTCGGCCGCCGGCTCGACGCCGTGATCGTGATGGAAGTCGACGACACCGCGCTGGTGGAACGGATCACCGCGCGGTCGACCTGCGGCTCCTGCGGCGAGGTCTACAACGACCAGACCAAGCCGATCCCGGCCGACGGCAAGTGCTCCAACTGCGGCGGCACCGAGTTCAAGCGCCGGGCCGACGACAACGAGGAAAGCCTGCGCACCCGGCTGCTCGCCTACTACAAGGAAACCTCGCCGCTGATCGGCTACTACCACGCCAAGGGCGACCTGTTCCGGGTCGACGGCCTGGGCGAGATCGACGAGGTTTCGGCGGCGATCGGCAAGGTTCTCGACAACCTCTGAGGTCGCTTTCGCCGGGGCGCCGGCACCTGTCTGCACCGGGTCCGGGGCATCCTGCCGCGGCGGGCCGATTTTGGCCTTGACGGCCCAATCGAATCTACATACCTACCCCCATCTTGGCATGAGACCGCCCTGCGAATACGGGATTTCCCCCGGTTCACGGCCGGTGTCGGCAGGATCAGCCCGGGGCGACCCCGCCCGCGGGCTTCCGTTGTGAAAAAAGGGCCTGGCGTTACGGGCTCGCAACCAGAGGACGAGATCACTTGGCACGTATCGCAGGGGTGAACATCCCCACCGCAAAGCGCGTTCCCATCGCGCTCACCTACATCACCGGCATCGGCCAGGCATCGGCCTACCAGATCTGCGAAGCCGTCGGCATCGACGCATCGCGCCGGGTCAACGAGCTGTCGGACAGCGAAGTGCTCCAGATCCGCGAGCACATCGACGCCAACTACACCGTCGAAGGCGACCTGCGCCGCGAGACGCAGATGAACATCAAGCGCCTGATGGACCTCGGCTGCTACCGTGGCCTGCGCCACCGCCGCAACCTGCCCGTGCGCGGTCAGCGCACCCACACCAACGCCCGCACCCGCAAGGGCCCGGCGAAGCCGATCGCCGGCAAGAAGAAGTAAGGGAGGGCAGTACCGATGGCTCGTGATACCCGCCGCGTCAAGCGCAAGGTTTCCAAGAACATCGCCGCAGGCGTGGCGCATGTGAACTCGTCGTTCAACAATACCAAGATTCTCATCTCGGACGTGCAGGGCAACGCGATCTCGTGGTCGTCCGCCGGCACGATGGGCTTCAAGGGCTCGCGCAAGTCGACCCCCTACGCCGCGCAGATGGCCGCGGAGGACGCGGGCAAGAAGGCGCAGGAACACGGCGTGAAGACGCTGGAGGTCGAGGTGCAGGGTCCGGGTTCGGGCCGCGAGTCGGCGCTGCGCGCGCTGGCTGCCTGCGGCTTCCAGATCACCTCGATCCGCGACGTGACCCCGATCGCCCACAACGGGTGCCGACCGCCGAAGCGCCGCCGCGTGTGACGCCGGAAATTTGAGACCCGGGCCGCGTTCCCACGCGGCCCGCGTTCGTCATTTCGACCCTCGAGCGTCCGGGGCCCCGGGATCGGCCCAGGACAGGAATGGAGGCCAGACGATGATCCACAAGAATTGGCAGGAGCTGATCAAGCCGACGCAGCTTGGCGTCATGCCGGGGAACAACCCGGCACGGCAGGCGACCGTCGTGGCCGAACCGCTGGAACGCGGCTTCGGTCTCACCCTCGGCAATGCGCTCCGCCGCGTGCTGCTGTCGTCGCTTCAGGGCGCGGCGATCACCTCGGTGCAGATCGACAACGTGCTGCACGAGTTCTCCTCGGTCGCGGGCGTCCGCGAGGACGTGACCGACATCGTGCTGAACCTCAAGGGCGTCGCCCTGCGGATGGAAGTCGACGGGCCCAAGCGGCTTTCGATCTCCGCCAAGGGTCCGAAGGTCGTCACCGCCGGTGACATCTCGGAAAGCGCGGGTATCGAGGTTCTGAACAAGGACCACGTCATCTGCCACCTCGACGACGGCGCGGACCTGTACATGGAACTGACCGTCTCGACCGGGAAGGGCTACGTCTCGGCCGACAAGAACCGGCCCGAGGACGCACCGATCGGCCTGATCCCGATCGACGCGATCTATTCGCCGGTCAAGAAGGTGTCCTACGACGTGCAGCCGACCCGCGAGGGCCAGGTGCTCGACTACGACAAGCTGACGCTGAAGCTGGAAACCGACGGCTCCGTCTCGCCGGATGACGCGGTGGCCTACGCCGCCCGCATCCTGCAGGACCAGCTGTCGATCTTCGTCAACTTCGACGAGCCGGAAAGCGCGTCGCGGCAGGACGACGAGGACGACCTAGAGTTCAACCCGCTCCTCCTCAAGAAGGTGGACGAGCTGGAGCTTTCGGTGCGGTCCGCGAACTGCCTGAAGAACGACAACATCGTCTATATCGGCGACCTGATCCAGAAGACCGAAGCCGAGATGCTCCGCACCCCGAACTTCGGCCGCAAGTCGCTGAACGAGATCAAGGAAGTGCTGTCCGGCATGGGCCTGCATCTCGGCATGGACGTGGTCGACTGGCCGCCCGACAACATCGAGGACCTGGCCAAGAAGTTCGAGGACAACTTCTGACCTCCGGCGGGACACGTCCCGCTACGCGGGGGCGGGACATCCGCCCCCGACGACAAATGCCCGCGCAGATGCGGGGACCAACCGGGCAGGATGCCCCAAGGAGAGGGCCGCGGAACGCACGCGGCCCCGGACAAAGCAAAACCGAAGGAGTAGACCCATGCGTCACGCCCGCGGCTATCGCCGCCTGAACCGCACCCACGAGCACCGCAAGGCGCTGTGGGCCAACATGGCCGGCTCGCTCATCGAGCACGAGCAGATCAAGACCACCCTGCCCAAGGCGAAGGAGCTTCGCCGCGTGATCGAGAAGCTCGTCACGCTCGGCAAGCGCGGCGACTTGCACGCCCGCCGCCAGGCCGCCTCGCAGCTCAAGCAGGACGCCCACGTCGCCAAGCTTTTCGAGGTTCTCGGCCCCCGCTACGCCGAGCGCCAGGGCGGCTACGTACGCGTTTTGAAAGCCGGCTTCCGCTACGGCGACATGGCCCCGATGGCGATCATCGAGTTCGTCGACCGGGACCCCGACGCCAAGGGCGCCGCCGACCGCGCCCGCGCCGAATCGGAGCTCGAATCCGAGGACTGATTATCGGCCTATCGTTTAATAATCCCCGCCAGGCGCGGGGATTATTCGTTTCTGATGTGCAACAGCCGGAAAAGCGACCGGCGCAGTCGCACTGCATTCCCTAAGGTCAACTTTTCCACCCGATACCGGAAATCGGCTCCGGAATCGTCAATAAACATTGGGGTCTCGGGAATGGCCCACGAAGCATGCCGAATTATCGGCAAAATCGCGGCGGAAACACAGTTTTCGACGTTGTTGCTCTTACCAAAAATTCGCCAAAAGGCTAGGAGTTAGTGGTTGACCATCTCCGGTCCTACATGCGTAAACACTTTCGTCTTTTCGTAGGGTAAATGTCGAAGACACCGGCCTTAGACCTCTTGCTTCACGAATTGTCCCTCCTGACACCCGGGGGATATGCCGTGGGGCTTCACATCCGATACGTGTCGCCGCTTATCGTGGTGAATACGTATCCGCAGAAGTGGCAGGAGGTTTACACGGCGAAGGTCTACGGCCTGCGTGATCCAACGCTGGCCTGGGGATTGAGCCATATCGGCGTGCGCCGGTGGAGTGAGATCGGCTTGCCGGATCCCTTCGGGATCCTGAGCGAAGCGGCGGAATACGGGCTGGCCTACGGCATGATCGGCTCGGTCGGACCGCTATCCTCCAGGACGATCGTTGGTGCCACGAGAGACGATCGTGAATACCGTGACCAGGAGATGGAGGATATCTACAAGATCGTGCAGAAGATGCACGACGTGTCTGTGCCCCCGACCAAGTTGTCGAAGGCCCAGATCGAAGCTTTGAGATGTATCGCGGACGGGGACCGCCATGCAGCTGCAGCCGCCAAGCTTGGAATATCCGAAAGCGCCTTCAAGGCACGCCTGTCCTCCGCCCGGGACAAGCTGATGGCCAGGACCACGGCCGAAGCGATCCAGAGAGCGAAGGAATACGGCCTGATCTAGAAGGCTGGCGACATGACGAGTTGTTCTGCTCCCTCTCCGTGGTTTCGGGGACCCTCTCAGTATGCCTTGAGGAGGCAGAGAACAATGCAGTCTACGACGCTGTCGTTTGACAACATGCACGTCCACGGTGAGCTCTTCACCAACATGTTGCGTGCGCGGCATACGACCTTCATCGACGAGAAGTCCTGGGATCTTCCCAGTGCCGATGGAATGGAATTCGACCAGTACGACACGCCTCAGTCGCGGTGGATCGCGGTGCACGAGCTTGGCACCGTCCTCGCCGGGGTGCGCCTAACCCCGACGACCGCGCGTTGCGGGATGTATTCCTACATGCTGCGCGACGCTCAGCGCGGCCTCTTGGAAACGATCCCGGATGACCTGTTGTGGGACGAGGCGCCGGTGGCCCGCCACATCTGGGATGCCAACCGCATGTTCGTGTCCCGCGACGTGCCGGCGGCGAAGCGGCGCAGCGTGCAGGTGCAGCTGATCAAGGGGATGGTCGGCGGCGCACGCACGCTCGGCGCGACGATGCTGCTCGGGCTCCTGCCGACGCCGGTGCAGCGGCTTGCGACACGGGTGGGGCTGATCCTGGACAATGCCGGCCCGGTGATGGAGTTCGCGGGCGTGCCGCACCGCTGCTTCACCATCAATCTCTCGACCAAGCTCCACTAGGCCGGGAAAACGGCGGCCGAGGGGCCGATTGCACGCGCGCGGCGCTGCGGGCAGACTGCACCCGCGCGCCCTGCCGTGCGCCCCAGACGCAAGGTCCCATGCCCGATCTCTTCGACACCGCAGCGGCGCAGGAGCCGCCCGCGCCCGGCGGCCCGCGCCCGCTGGCCGACCGCCTGCGGCCGAAGCGGCTGGCCGAGGTCATCGGTCAGGGTCACCTTCTGGGCGAAGGCGGGGCGCTGCGGGTCATGCTCGATGCCGGCGCGCCGGGGTCGCTGATCCTCTGGGGGCCGCCCGGCGTCGGCAAGACCACCATCGCGCGCCTCCTGGCCGCCGAGACGGATCTCCACTTCCACCAGATCAGCGCCATCTTCACCGGTGTGCCCGAGCTTCGGAAGGTGTTCGAGGCCGCCAAGCTCCGCCACGGGAACGGCCGCGGCACGCTTCTGTTCGTCGACGAGATCCACCGCTTCAACAAGGCGCAGCAGGACGGGTTCCTGCCGCACATGGAGGACGGGACGATCCTGCTCGTCGGTGCGACGACCGAGAACCCGTCGTTCGAGCTGAACGCGGCGCTCCTGTCCCGCGCGCAGGTGCTGGTGCTGAACCGGCTGGACGAGCCGGCGCTGGAAAAGCTGCTCGCCCGCGCCGAGGTCGAGATCGGCCGCGACCTGCCGCTCGACGACGGCGCGCGGGCGGCATTGATCGAGATGGCCGACGGCGACGGCCGCGCGCTCCTGAACCTCGTGGAACAGGTTGCCGCGTGGAAGGTCGACAGCATCGACCGAAAGGCGCTGTCCGACCGCCTGTCCCGACGTGCCGCGCAGTACGACAAGTCGGGCGACGCGCATTACAACCTGATCTCGGCGCTTCACAAGTCGGTCCGCGGATCGGACCCGGACGCGGCGCTCTACTGGTTCGCGCGGATGCTCGAAGGCGGCGAGGACCCGCGCTACCTTGCTCGGCGCATCACCCGGATGAGCGTAGAGGACATCGGCCTTGCCGACCCGCAAGCGCAGCGGCTCTGCCTCGACGCCTGGGCGACCTACGAACGCCTCGGCAGCCCGGAAGGCGAGCTGGCGATCGCGAACGCGCTGATCTACCTCGCGCTCGCACCGAAATCGAACGCCGCCTACACCGCCTACAAGTCGGCGCGCCGCGCGGCGAAGGACACCGGCAGCCATCCCCCGCCAAAGCACATCCTGAACGCGCCCACGCGGCTGATGAAGGAACAGGGCTACGGCACGGGCTACGACTACGACCACGACGCGGAGGACGCGTTTTCAGGCCAGAACTACTTCCCTGACGGGATGGAGCGGCCGCAGTTCTACGCCCCCGTCGAACGCGGGCACGAACGCGAGCTTCTGAAGCGGGTGGAGTATTTCGCGGGCCTTCGGCGCAAGCGGCAGGGCGGGGCAGGGGACTAGCGCGGGTCCGGCCGGACGCGCGGGCGGCCCCGGCTTGACATCGTTGGACCGTGGGCACATCACCCGGCCATGATCGCCCCCCTTCTGCAAGTCGCCCTCGGAGGCGCGCTCGGCGCATCCTGCCGTTACCTCGCGGGCGTCGGCATCGTGCGCGCGTTCGGCCACATGCCGTTCCCGCTCGGCGTGATCGGGGTCAACGTCGTCGGCTCGTTCCTGATGGGGGTGTTCGTGGGTCTCGCGGCGCAGCGCGGCCTGACCCACGTGGCGCCGCTGGTGGCGACCGGCTTCCTCGGCGGCTTCACGACATTCTCCTCCTTCTCGCTCGAGGCGGTGACGCTCTGGGAACGCGGCGCGCACGGGCTGGCGGCGGCCTATGTCGGCGGCAGCGTCGTGCTGTCCATCGCCGGTCTCGTGGCGGGTCTCCTGCTGACGCGGGGGCTCGCGGCATGACCGGCGTGCAGACCGTCACCGTTGGCCCGGGCGAGGGCGACCAGCGGCTCGACCGCTGGCTCAAGCGGCGCTTCCCGCAACTGACCCAGGGCCGGATCGAGAAGGCCTGCCGCAAGGGCGAGATCCGCGTCGACGGCGGACGCGCGAAACCCGCGACGCGGGTCGAGGACGGGCAGTCCGTGCGCGTGCCGCCCCTGCCCGACGCGCCCGCCCCGCCGCCCGACCCCGACCGCCACGGGGTGTCAGACGCAGACGCGGAGATGATCCGCGCCTCCGTGCTCTACCGCGACGACACGCTCATTGCGATCAACAAGCCCCCCGGCCTGCCGACCCAGGGCGGATCGAAGCAGACCCGCCATGTCGACGGGCTGGCCGAGGCGCTGAAGTTCGGGCTCGACGAGAAGCCGCGGCTCGTTCACCGGCTCGACAAGGATACCTCGGGCGTCCTCCTGCTCGCGCGGACGACGCAGGCGGCGCAGGCGCTCACCGCCGCGATCCGGCACAAGGAGACGCGCAAGATCTACTGGGCGCTGGTGGCCGGCGTGCCGACCCCCTACCTCGGCGAGATCAAGGCCGCCCTGGTCAAGGCCGGCGGCCACGGCAAGGGCGGCGAGGGCGAGAAGATGCGCGTCGTCGATCCGGACCTCGTCGACGAGACCCCCGGCGCCAAACGGGCGCACACGCTCTATGCCACGCTCTACCGCGTCGCCGGTCGGGCATCCTGGGTGGCGATGGAGCCGGTGACGGGCCGCACGCACCAGCTCAGGGCGCACATGGCCGCGATCGGCCACCCGATCGTCGGTGACGGCAAGTACGGCGGGTCCGGGCAGGAGAACCAGGGCGACGGGTGGGGCGCGCAGGTCGGCGGGATCATCTCGCGCAAGCTGCACCTGCACGCCCGGTCGATGACCTTCCTGCACCCCGCGACGAAGAAACCCGTGACCGTGACCGCGCCGCTGCCGGATCACATGGCCCAGACCTGGGACACCTTCGGCTGGACCGAGGATCTCGCCGCCGACGACCCGTTCGAGGAGTTGCATCGATGACCGCCCCGCGTCTCGTCATCTTCGATGTCGACGGCACCCTGATCGACAGCCAGGCCCATATCGCAGCGGCGATGGACGCGGCCTTCGCGGCCCACGGGATGCCCGCGCCGACCCGCGCGCGCACGCTGTCCATCGTCGGCCTGTCGCTGCCGGTGGCGATGGCGGTGCTGGCCCCCGACGCCGCGCCCGAGACCCACGAGACGCTGGCCGAGGCCTACCGCGACAGCTTCGCCGCCCTGCGGGCGCGCGGCGAATCCACGCTCGCGCCGCTGTTCCCGGGCGCCCGCGCGGCGCTGGATGCGCTGTCGGGACGCGACGACATCCTGCTCGGCATCGCCACCGGCAAGTCGCGGCGGGGCATGGCGCACATGTTCGACGAACACGGGCTCGGCGCGCTCTTCGTCACCGTCCAGACCGGCGACGACCACCCGTCGAAGCCGCACCCGGCGATGGTGCGCACCTGCCTCGCGGAGACCGGCATCCCGGCGGCGGACGCGGTCATCGTCGGGGACACCACCTACGACATCGAGATGGGGCGCGCGGCCGGGGTCGCGGGGATCGGCGTGGGTTGGGGCTACCATTCCGCCGACGATCTCGTGCGGGCCGGCGCGACCGAGGTGCTGGACGACTACGCCGCGCTTCCCGCCGCGCTCGACCGGGTCTGGGGGGCGGCATGAGCGAGTGGGCCGCGAAACGGTTCTGGACCGAGGCGCAGGTCGAACCCGCCGACGGCGGCTATGCCCTCAAGCTCGACGGACGGCCGGTCCGCAGCCCCGGCAAGCGGCCGCTGATCCTGCCCTCGGCCGGCATGGCCGAGGCGGCGGCGGCGGAATGGGCGGCGCAGGAGGACGTGATCGACCCGACCACGATGCCGGTGACCCGCTCGGCCAACTCCGCGCTCGACCAGACCGGACCGGCGCGCGAGGGCGTGATCGACATGCTGGCCGCCTACGGCGAGACCGACCTGTTGTGCTACCGGGCCGAGGAGCCCGAGGGGCTGGTCGAGCGCCAGGTCGCGGCCTGGGATCCGCTCCTGTCCTGGGCGCGCGACCGCTTCGACGCGCCGCTCGCGGTGACCGCCGGCGTCGTGCCCGCGGACCAGCCCGTCGAAAGCCTCGCCCGCCTGCGCGGCGCGGTCGCCGGGTTCGGGAATTTCGGCCTGACCGGGTTCTACGACCTCGTCACCCTGTCGGGATCGCTGGTGCTGGCGCTGGCCGTGGCGGAGGGGAGGATCTCTCCGTCCGAGGGCTGGACGGTGTCGCGAATCGATGAGGACTGGCAGATCGAGCAGTGGGGCGCGGACGAGGAAGCCGCCGAAACCGCGGCCCGCAAGGCGCATGCCTTCGACCACGCTGCCCGCTTCCTCGCATGGTCCGGTAACGCCTGAACGGACGCTGCACGGCAATTGTGCACACCGCCAATCTTGCATCAGAATTGGGCAGGCTACCGTGAAAAAGCCCCTGACCGGCCTTGACCAACTGGAAGGGATTTGCCCAATTTAGTGGCGGTGAAGGGGGGTCGATACCCTCGGACGCTGATCCGTGGCCGCTGACGGCCGACAAAAACTCGCTCCATGAAGGGAGCGGTCCATCAGGAAGAGGTAAACGAATGAAACGATCCGTATTTCTCGGCACGCTCGCCGCAGCCGGCCTTGTGGCCGGTGTCGCCTCGGCGCAGACGCTGGCCGACGTGCAGGCGCGGGGCGAGCTGAACTGCGGCACGTCCACCGGCCTGGCCGGGTTCTCGTTCCCCGACGCGAACGGCGAGTGGCAGGGCTTCGACGTCGCCATCTGCCGCGCGGTTGCAGCAGCCGTTCTCGGTGACGCGACCGCCGTCAGCTTCACGCCGCTGACCACCCAGACCCGCTTCACCGCGCTGGCCTCGGGCGAAGTCGACGTGCTGGCCCGGAACACCACCTGGACCTTCAGCCGCGACGTCGACCTGCAGTTCGAGTTCACCGGCGTGAACTACTACGACGGCCAGGGCTTCATGGCCTCGCGCGAACTGGGCGTGTCCTCGGCGCTCGAACTCGACGGCGCCACCGTCTGCATCCAGACCGGCACCACCACCGAGCTCAACCTCGCGGACTACTTCGCGTCGAACAACATGAGCTACGAGCCGGTCCCGATCGAGACCAACGCCGAGGCGCAGCAGCAGTACCTGGCCGGTGCCTGCGACGTCTACACCACCGACGCGTCGGGCCTCGCCGCGACCCGGGCGACCTTCGAGGATCCGTCCGCGCACGTCGTTCTGCCCGAGATCATCTCGAAGGAGCCGCTCGGCCCGCTCGTGCGCCACGGCGACAGCCAGTGGGGCGACGTGGTCCGCTGGACCCTGAACGCGATGATCGCGGCCGAGGAACTCGGCATCACCTCCGCCAACGTCACCGACATGGCCTCGGCCGCCGGCGACAACCCGGAGATCAACCGCCTGCTCGGCACCGAGGGTGAACTGGGCGCGATGCTCGGCCTCGAGAACGACTGGGCCGTGAACGTGATCAGCCAGGTCGGCAACTACGGCGAGGTGTTCGAGCGCTTCATCGGCGAATCGACCCCGATCGGCCTCGCGCGCGGCCTGAACGCGCAGTGGACCGACGGCGGCCTGCTCTACAGCCCGCCGTTCCGGTAACGGACGACAGGGAAGGGCGCGGGTCACTCCGCGCCCTTTCCACATCCGCGCGGGGGCAAGGCGCGACGGCACGATCGGCCCGGTCCCGCAGACGGCACAAATCAACAAGAACGGACGACAGGGGGTGACGAACATGGCGACTATGACGGATCCGCCAAGCGAGGGATTCCGGATCAGCCAGCTGATCTACGACACGCGCTACCGATCGATCACCATCCAGGTCGTGGCCTTCATCCTGATCATGGCGGGGCTCGTCTGGCTGGTCGACAACACCATCCACAACCTCTCGGTGCTCGGTAAGGACTTCAACTTCGGCTTCCTCGGCCAGCGATCGGGCTACGACATCAACCAGCGGCTGGTGGAGTATTCCAACAACTCGACCCACGGCCGCGCCGCGCTGGTCGGCATCCTCAACACGCTTCTCGTCGCCGTGCTCGGCTGCATCACCGCCACCGTCCTCGGGGTGATCGCCGGTGTCCTGCGGCTGTCGAACAACTGGGTCATCTCCAAGCTGATGACCGTCTACGTCGAGGGCTTCCGCAACATCCCGCTCCTGCTCTGGATCATCGTGATCTTCGCGGTGATGACCGAGGGCACGCCGCAGCCGCGCGACTTCCGCGAGGGCGGCACGGCGTCGATGATCGCCTTCGAGTCCGTCGCGGTCTCGAACCGGGGCATCTACATTCCCAACATCGTCTTCACCCGCTCGCTCGGCGGCAACGAGACCGCCGAGGTCGACGGCGCCACGCAGGTCGTTCCCGCGGCCGCCCCGGTCGACTGGTTCCTGGTGCTCGCGCTGATCGTCGGCGGCGTGTTCGTCGCGCGGTTCATCGAGCGCAAGGCCACCGCCACCCAGGAGGCGACGGGGGTCAGGCCACCCGGCACGTTCTGGAAGAAGCTCGGCGTGATCGTCCTGCCGACGCTGATCCTGTTCGTGATCCTCGGCGCCACGCTCGACGTGCCGCGGATCGGCGGCTTCAACTTCACCGGCGGCATCCAGCTCCGCAACTCGCTGATCGCGCTCTGGTTCGCCCTGTCGCTCTACACCGGCGCCTTCATCGCCGAGATCGTGCGCGGCGGCATCCTCGCGGTGTCGAAGGGCCAGACGGAGGCCGCCTTCGCGCTCGGCCTGCGCCCGTCCCGGACCATGAACCTGGTGATCCTGCCGCAGGCGATGCGGGTCATCATCCCGCCGCTGATCTCGCAGTACCTGAACCTGACCAAGAACTCCTCGCTCGCCATCGCCGTGGGCTACATGGACGTGCGCTCGACCCTTGGCGGGATCACGATTAACCAGACCGGGCGGGAGCTCGAGGGCATGTTGCTGCTCGGGCTGTTCTACCTCGTGACGTCGCTGGTCATCTCCGGGGCGCTGAACCTCTACAACAACAGCGTCAAGCTGAAGGAGCGCTGAGATGTCCGAGACACACGCACACAGCGCCGCCTATGTCCGCCGCGAGATGCTGCCGCAGGAGGCGCCCCCGGCGCTGGAGACCGGCGCCGTCAAGTGGCTGCGCGAGAACCTGTTCTCGAGCTGGCTGAACGGCATCCTCACCGTGGTGTCGCTGGCCTTCATCTGGCTGGTTCTGTCCAGCATCCTGCCCTGGGTCGTCCAGGGCATCTGGAACGCCGAAAGCCTCAGCGAATGCCGGGAGATCCGCGACCAGCTCTACGGAGAGGGCCACGAGGTCGCCTGTTGGGCCGTTCTGGGCGACCGCTGGCGCCAGCTCCTGTTCGGGTTCTACCCGCCCGAGCATTACTGGCGCGTCGTGCTCGCGCTGGTGGTATTTCTCGCCGCCATCGCGCCGGTGCTTTTCGAAAGCCTGCCGCGCAAGATGCTGATCCTGACGCCGCTGGCGCCGTTCATCATCTTCTTCCTGCTCTGGGGCGGAACGATCTGGGGCCCGCTCGCGGTCCTGCTCGGCTTCGTCATCGGTTGGGCGATCTTCACCTACGGCTCGCCGGTGGTCGGCAACCTCGGGGGGACGGTTCTCGCGATCCTGGTGCCGATCCTCTACTGGCTGTTCATCGCCGGGCCGATCGCCAGCGGGCTCGGCGCGATCCTCCCGATCGGGCTGGAATTCGTGGCCTCGGACGAGTTCGGCGGCTTCATGCTGTCCTTCGTCATCGGTATCGCGGGCATCGTCCTGTCCCTGCCGATCGGCATATTCCTCGCGCTCGGCCGGCAGTCGGACCTGTTCATCATCAACAAGTTCTCGGTGATCTTCATCGAGGTGATCCGCGGCGTGCCGCTGATCGTCTGGCTGTTCACCGCCTCGCTGCTGCTGAACTACTTCCTGCCGCCGGGCACGAACTTCGACCTGATGCTCCGGGTCATCATCATGGTGACGCTGTTCTCCTCGGCCTACATCGCCGAGGTGATCCGGGGCGGGCTCGCGGCGCTTCCGCGGGGCCAGTACGAGGGCGCCGACAGCCTCGGGCTCGACTACTGGCAATCCATGCGGCTGATCATTCTGCCGCAGGCGCTGAAGATCTCGATCCCCGGCATCGTCTCCACCTTCATCGGCCTGTTCAAGGACACGACGCTGGTGGTGTTCATCGGCCTGCTGGACCCGATCGGCTTCTCGAACGCGATCCGGGCCTCGACCGAGTGGAACGGCATCTACTGGGAGCTCTTCATCTTCATCGGGCTCTGCTTCTTCGTCTGCTGCTTCGGAATGAGCCGCTATTCGCAATACCTGGAGCGCAAGCTCCGGACTGACCATCGCTGAGAAGGGGACCGCCAGATGAGCGACCTGCACACCGACACCGTCGACCGTGAAATCGACCGGTCCCAGATGAAGGTCTCCGACGAGATCGCCATCGAGATCGTCGGAATGAACAAGTGGTACGGGACGTTCCACGTCCTGCGCGACATCAACCTGACCGTGAACCGGGGCGAGCGGATCGTCATCTGCGGGCCCTCGGGGTCGGGCAAGTCGACGCTGATCCGCTGCATCAACGCGCTGGAGGAGCACCAGAAGGGCTCCATCACCGTGGACGGCACGCTCCTGTCGAACGACCTGAAGAACATCGACAAGATCCGGTCCGAGGTCGGGATGTGCTTCCAGCACTTCAACCTGTTCCCGCACCTGACCATCCTCGAGAACTGCACCCTCGCGCCGATCTGGGTCCGCAAGACGCCCAAGCGCGAGGCCGAGGAAACCGCGATGTACTTCCTCGAGAAGGTGAAGATCCCCGACCAGGCCAACAAGTATCCCGGCCAGCTTTCCGGCGGTCAGCAGCAGCGGGTCGCCATCGCGCGGTCGCTCTGCATGCGGCCGCGGATCATGCTGTTCGACGAACCGACCTCCGCGCTCGACCCCGAGATGATCAAGGAGGTGCTGGACACGATGATCCAGCTCGCCGAGGAGGGGATGACCATGCTCTGCGTGACCCACGAAATGGGCTTCGCGCGGCAGGTGGCGAACCGGGTGATCTTCATGGCCGACGGCCAGATCGTCGAGCAGAACGAGCCCGAGGAGTTCTTCACCAACCCGCAGAGCGACCGGACCAAGCAGTTCCTGAGCCAGATCCTCGGCCACTGAACACCCCGCATCGCCGGGTGGAGCGCCGGGCGGGGGATCGACCCCCGCCCGGCGCTTGCCGTCTGTGACGGCTGCCTCCGGCGGGGAATATTTGGAGGATGAAGAAGGTCAGCCGGTCAGGTCGCGCGGCACCGTGAAGGCGATCGTGCGGCCGTGGCCGGGGCCGATCGCGGACCAGTCCTCCCCCGCGAACTCCAGCACGGTAGCGGCGCCGGTCGGGTAGCGGGCGAATTTCGGATGATCCGGCGGGGTCGCGGCGAGCGAGCGCGCGAGGCTGCCGATGCCGGGATTGTGCCCGATGACGAGAAGCGCGCGGCCCTCCGCCCCCCGGACCTGCGCCAGGATCTGCCCCGGCGACGCGAGGTAGAGCCCGCGGCTGAAGACCGGCTCCGGCGGGTCCGCGAAGGCGGCGGAGACCAGCGCCCAGGTTTCCACCGTGCGCCGGGCGGTCGAGACCATCGCCGCGTCCGGCTCGTGCCCGTCACGCGCGAGCCAGGCCCCGATCCGCGGCGCGGCGTCCCGGCCGCGCTCGTTCAGCGGCCGGTCGTGGTCGTCGAGCCCGGCGTCGTTCCAGTCGGATTTCGCGTGGCGGAGAAGGATCAGGCGCAGGGTCACGTGTTAAAGCTCCGCATGTGGAAGGCCGACTGGTCCGGGCGGCGGCCGAAATCCGCGCCGGCGGGACAGGCGCGGCGCACCGCGCAGCCGTTGGTCATGCAGTCCTGCCCCGGTTCGGTGTCGAGCCAGGCGTGGCAGGCCGCGATGTCGTAGCCCGCCCCCGTCAGCGCCCCGGCGGGGCAGGCGGTGAGGCAGGGTTTCGCGCAGGGCGGGCAGGGCGCGGCGGGCGGCTCCGGCAGGTCCAGCACATCGGGCAGGGCGAGCGCCCCGCGCCAGGACACCCAGAGCCCGGCCTTGCCGTGGACTAGCAGCGTGACCGGGCTTCGCCACGCCGTCCCGGCGCGCACCGCCCAGGACAGGAACGGCTGCCACGGCGGACCGCCGAAGGGGAACAGGGGCGTCGCGTCGATCTCCTCCGCGAGCGCGGTGATCACGCGGAGGGACCAGCGGTCGAGCGGGTCGTCCGCCCCGTCCCGGTACTCCTCCGACGCGGTGAAAAGGGGCCAGAAATCGGGCTCGTCGGGGCCGAGCAGGACCAGCGTGCCGGTGCCGTCCGGGGCGTTGTCCGCGGGCGACGGATGGAACGCGCCGAGGACCGTCAGCCGGTCCCGACCCGCGCGATCCCCGATTTCGGCCAGCGTCATCATGGCCCCACTGTGCCGAGGACGCGGCCCCGCGCAAGCCCGGGATGTCGCCGCCCGGGTCAGGCCCGGATGATCGAACCCGCGCCGTGGTCGGTGAACAGCTCCAGCAGGCAGGCGTTCGGCACCCGGCCGTCGAGGATGACGGCCGCCCGCACGCCGCCCCGCACCGCGGCGAGCGCGGTCTCGGTCTTGGGGATCATGCCGCCGGCGATCACGCCCTCCTCGGTCAGCCGGTCCACGTCGGCGGCGCGAAGCTCCGTCAGGACCGAGCCGCCCGCGTCCTTCACCCCCGCCACGTCGGTCAGGAGCAGGAGCCGGTCGGCCTTCAGGGCGGCGGCGATGGCGCCCGCGGCGGTGTCGCCGTTGACGTTGAAGGTCTCGCCGTCGCGGCCGGCGCCGATCGGGGCGATGACCGGGATCATCTCGGCCTGGAACAGCTGTTGCAGGAGCGCGGGGTTCACCTCCACCGGCTCGCCGACGAAGCCGAGCTCGGGGTCAGACGGCTCGCAGATCATCAGGCTCGCGTCCTTGCCGGACAGCCCGACCGCCTTGCCGCCCTCGCGGTTGATCGCCTGCACGATGCGCTTGTTGACCTGGCCCGCCAGCACCATCTCCACGACCTCCATCGTGGCCGCGTCGGTGACGCGCTTGCCCCGCGCGAATTGCGAGGTCACGCCGAGCCGGGCGAGCAGCTCGTTGATCATCGGGCCGCCGCCGTGGACGACCACCGGGTTCACGCCGACGGTGCGCATCAGCATGACATCACGGGCAAAACTCGCCATGCCCTCGTCCGAACCCATCGCGTGGCCGCCCAGTTTGATGACCACGATCGCGTCGTCGTAGCGGGTCAGGTAAGGCAGGGCCTCGTTCAGGGTGCGGGCTGTCTCGACGTAATCGCGGGTCATCTCGTCTCTGGTCTTCATGGGGCGGCCCTCGGGCTTGTGTCCCGTAGTGTTAGTGCGTCGGACGTGGGGTGTGAAGCCGCGGCGCCCGCGACCGCCCCTATTCTCTTTGCCTTTGGAAATACCTTCCGGGGGTGTCCGAGGGGGTGGAAAACCCCCTCGGGCCCGTCCGGCGAGGACCGCGCGCGGAGGGGGCTCGATGCCCCCGAGGCGCGCGCCGACCGGCGGGAAACCCGACGCACCTGTCGGGAAATCCCGACGCACCTGTCGAGAATTTCCGGCGCACCCGTCGAAAACGCCGCGTGGCCGGTCAGGCGATCCCGGCGATGATGGCGCGGAGGGTCTCGATCCCGTCGCCCTTCTCGGAGGAGGTGAGAACGATCTCGGGGTAGGCGGCGGGGTGCGATTGCAGCTTCGCACGGACCTGCGCCAGCACCTTGTCGCGGTCCGCCGCCTTCACCTTGTCGGACTTCGTGAGCACCGTCTGGAACGGCACCGCGGACTGGTCGAGCAGCTTCAGGATCTCCGCGTCGACCGGCTTGATGCCGTGGCGGGTGTCGATCAGCACGAAGGCGCGGCGGAGCGTAGGACGGCCCGACAGGTACGCCTTCAGGAGCCGCTGCCACGCCTCGACCACGTTTTTCGGCGCCTCGGCGAAGCCGTAGCCCGGCAGGTCGACGAGGTAGTGGCTGTCTGCGAGGGTGAAGAAGTTGATCTCCTGGGTGCGGCCCGGCGTGTTCGATGTCCGCGCCAGCGCACGGCGGCCGGTGAGCGCGTTGATGAGGCTCGACTTGCCGACGTTGGACCGCCCGGCGAAGCACACCTCGACCCGGTCGGCGGGCGGCAGGCCGTCCATCGCCACGACGCCCTTCAGGAACTCCCCGCCGGTGGCGAACAGCTTCCGCCCGGCTTCCCGCGCGTGGTCGTCCGGCGGTTCGGCCAGCGGGAAGGGCAGGGTGGTCACGGACCGACCTCGACCTGTGCGCCGGGGGCGATCTCGCCGCCCGACAACACCACGGCGTAGACGCCGAAATCCTGGTGGCCGAAGGAATGCAGCGCGTCGAGCGTCTCGGCGTCGCGTATGCCGGTCACGGGGTTCGCCATCGTGGCCTTGCACCGCGTGATCCGCTCGCGGACGTGCAGCACGGTATCCCCGATCCGGACCCGGCGGCCGACCCAGTCGAATTCCGCCCAGGGCTCCAGCCCCTCGATCCAGAGATTGCCGCGCCAGCGGTGGATCGACAGGTCCGGCAGCGCCAGCCGATCCGCGACCGCCGCGTGGGTCGCGAGCGAGTTGAGCGACACCCAGGGTTCCGGCACGTCGGTCATCGCGCGGCCGGCCGAGACGATCCCCGAGGGGCGCGGCAGATCGGCGGGCCAGAGCGGTTCGAGCCAGTCCGACAGCCGCGGCCAGTCGTCCCCGGCGTCGGGCCGGATGGCGAGGTCCGGCAGGTCCGGGTGATGCAGCGTCAGGGTCTCGCCGTCGGTTTCGGCCGTGACCGCCATCAGCGCGGGCGAGGTCACGCCGCGCAGGAAGTTGGCCTTCTGCGCCCAGTCGCCGGCGAAGCGGGATTTCCCGTGGGTCACCGCCCAGTGCCGGTCGAGCGGCAGGCAGGCGCCCGGGGTCAGCCGGACGCTGTCCAGCCGTTCCCGCGACAGCGCCTTGACCGGGTGGCGCCAGATCTCCGCCAGCGAGGCCATCAGCCGGCCCTCACTTCTTCTCGGACGCCTTCTTGCGCCCGAAGCTCTTGCGGATGTTGCCGAACACGTCCGGCTTCGACCCGTGGCTGCGCATGATGAGGTACTGCTGGATGAAGGTCAGCGTATTGTTGGTGATCCAGTAGACCAGGAGCCCGCTGGCGAAGCCGCCGAGCATGAACATGAACACCCACGGCATGTAGGCGAAGATCATCGCCTGGGTCGGGTCGGGCGGTGCCGGGTTCAGCTTCTGCTGGAGCCACATCGAGATGCCGAGCAGGATCGGCAGCGCCCCGATGAAGACCAGCGCGAGGATCGTGCCCGGTTCCGGCGCGCCCCAGGGCAGGAGCCCGAACAGGTTGTAGAGCGACGACGGGTCGGGCAGCGACAGGTCGCGAAGCCAGCCGAAGAACGGCGCCTGCCGCAGCTCCAGCGTCACGAAGATCACCTTGTAGAGCGAGAAGAAGATCGGGATCTGCAGAAGGATCGGCAAACAGCCCGAGGCGGGGTTCACCTTGTTCTTCTTGTACAGCTCCATCATGCCTTCCTGCATCTTCTGCCGGTCGTCGCCGGCACGCTCCTTCAGCTTCTCCATCTCGGGCTGAAGTTCGCGCATCCGCGCCATCGAGACGTAGGACCGGAAGGCGAGGGGGAAGAGAACGGCCTTGAGCAGGAGCGTCAGCGCGATGATCGCGAGGCCCATGTTGCCGATCAGCTGGTTGAGGTTGTGCAGGAGCCAGAACATCGGCTTGGTCAGGAAGTAGAACCAGCCCCAGTCGATGGCGTCGATGAAGCGGTCGATGCCGCCCTCGTTCTGGTAGGCGCGGATCGTCTCCCACTCCTTCGCGCCGGAGAAGAGCCGCGTCGTCGCCTCGGTCACCTGGCCCGGCTCCGCCGTGACCGTCGGCATCCGCGCCTCGGTCTGGTAGATGTCGGTGCCGGCGTTGTAGAGCGCGACCGCGGTGAAGGGCTGGCCCTCGTTCGGGATGATCGAGGTCATCCAGTACTTGTCGGCGAAGCCGATCCAGCCTTCCTGTTCGACCGGGATCGTCTCCTGCACCGTGCCGGGCTGCTGGCCGGGGTCGAGATCGGGGATGTTGTTGTACTTGATCTGCTCCAGCGTGCCGTCGGTGACGGCGGTCACGCCTTCGTGGCTGACGAAGAAGTTCTGGAAGTCCGCCGGGACGCCCTGCCGCGCGATGATGCCGTAGGGATAGAGCCGCACCGCCGCGTCGGTCTGGTTCTCGACCGACTGGGTGACGGTGAACATGTAGTCCTCGTCGATCGAGATGGTGCGGCGGAACACGAGGCCCGCGCCGTTGTCCCAGGCCAGCGTCACCGGGGTTTCCGGCGTCAGGCGCTCGCCGTCCTCCAGTTCCCACGGGGTGTTGGCGTCGGGCACCGCGTCGTCGGGCAGGTCGCCGGCAGGCGACCAGCCGAACAGCGCGTAGTAGGCCTGCGGCGCGCCCGCGGGCGACAGCAGCGTGACGTTCGGGCTGTCGTCGTCGATCGAGACCCGGTAGCCGGTCAGCGACAGGTCGTCGATGCGGCCGCCGGTCAGCGAGATCGAGCCGCTGAGGCGCGGGGTCTCGATCGCGACCCGCTCGCTGCGGGCGATGGCGTCCTCGCGGGTGGCGGCCGGTTCCAGCGCCGCGCCGCCCTCTGCCGACGGGGGCGCGACGGCGAGATCGCCGCCGGTGGCCGCGTCCGGCGCCTGCGTCTGCGCCGCCGGGTCCTGCGGCGGCACCTGGTCCTCGGGCGGGAACAGGACGAACCAGACCAGGATCAGGAGGAAACTCAGCGCAGTGGCGAGGATCAGATTGCGGCTCTGGTCTTCCATGGACGGACTGCCCCCGGGGTCGGATATCACCACGGGGGTTCAACAGATCGGGGCGGGAAACGTCAAGGGCGAAAGGGGCCGTTGCGCCGCGCCGCCCCGCGGCGTAGACCCGCGCCATGCTCGACGATGGCGACGACATCCACCCGCTGTTCAACGGTGCGCCGAAGACGACGGAATTCCGCAAGCTGCGGAAGCGGATCCTGCGCGAGACGCGGGAGGCGGTGGATCGCTACGGCATGGTCAACCGCGGCGACCGCTGGCTGGTGTGCCTGTCCGGCGGCAAGGACAGCTACACGCTGCTGGCCGCGCTGGTGGAGCTTCAGTGGCGCGGCGTGCTGCCGGTCGACCTGCTGGCGTGCAACCTCGACCAGGGCCAGCCCGGGTTTCCCGCGACGGTGCTGCCGGAGTTCCTGGACCGCATGGGCGTGCCGCACCGGATCGAGTACGCCGACACCTATTCCATCGTGATGGACAAGGTGCCCCAGGGGCGGACCTTCTGCGCGCTCTGTTCGCGCCTGCGCCGCGGGAACCTGTATCGGATCGCCCGGGAGGAGGGCTGTTCGGCCGTCGTGCTCGGCCATCACCGCGACGACATCCTCGAGACCTTCTTCCTCAACCTGTTCCACGGCGGCAAGATCGCGACGATGCCGCCGAAGCTGCTGAACGACGACGGCGATCTCTGGGTGCTGCGCCCGCTCGCCCATGTCGCGGAGGAGGATTGCGAGCGTTTCGCCCGCGCGATGGACTACCCGATCATCCCCTGCGATCTCTGCGGCTCGCAGGACGGGCTGCAACGGCAGGCGATCAAGCGGATGCTCGACGAGTGGGAGACCCGCGCGCCCGGACGCCGCGGCAAGATGGCCTCGGCGCTGATGAACGTGCGGCCCTCGCACCTGCTGGATACCGGGCTGTTCGACTTTACCGGCCTGCCGCATCCCGGTGCAATCGACGAAAAGTCTATGGAATGACGCGGCACCGTTAAGCCGCTGTAAGTCAGTTTGTTTTAGCGCTGGACCCCGGCGCCACGGCCGCGCCACGGCAACGGAGATCGCGCGGTATGACAGGCAGGAGACGTTCGCGACTGGCCGACCTGCCCCGCCGTCTCGGCGCCCATCCCTACCGGATCGAGCTGATCGCGCTGTTCCCTCTCTTCGCGGTCTCGGGCGCGGCGCTGACCGACCGCTCCATCGCCGAGATCACCGGGCTCGTCCTGCCGATGCTTCTGCTGCTCGACGTGTTCTCGCGCCTCGTCTTCGCGCCGGCCCGCGCCGGCAAGGGCACCGGCCCCGCGACCGCGCTCGACCCGCTCACCGGCCTGCCGCTGCGATCTGCGCTGGAAGCCGAGCTGAAGGGCATCGCCGAGGGCGGGGGCGACGTGACCACCGCGTGCTTCTTCATCCGCCTCGACGGCCAGTCGGAACTGGCGCAGCGATGGGGCCCCGAGGGCCGGGACGAGATCCTGCGCCGCACCGCTGAACGCCTGCGCGTCGGCGTCCGCGCCGAGGACCTCGTCGCGCGGGTCGAGGACGGCACCTTCGGCATCGTCCTCAGCCCGGTTCCGCCGTCGCGGTCGGGCGATCCCGTCAAGGTCGCGGAACGGCTCTCCGCCGTCCTCGCCGAGCCGATCTACATCGGCGGCGGCGCGGCGCAGGTCTCCGCCTCCATCGGCATCGCGGTGCCCGACCCGCTCCAGGTCGCCGACCTCGCCCGCGGCGCCGAGGCCGCGGTGACGGAGGCGCAGCAGCAGGGCACCGGCCTGATCCGCCATTTCTCGGCGGAGTTGCGGGAACGGATCGCGCGGGAAACCGCGCTGACCCGGTCGGTCGACCAGGCGCTCGCGTCGGGCGAGATCCGGGCGTGGTTCCAGCCGCAGGTCTGCACCGACACCGGCGAGATCTCCGGGTTCGAGGCGCTCGCGCGGTGGCACCACCCGACGCTGGGGGTGCTGTCCCCGGCGCAGTTCCTGCCCGCGATCCGCAACGCCGGGCGGCTGCCGCGCCTCGGCGAGACGATGTTGCAGCAGGCCCTGTCGGCGCTGACGGCCTGGGACCGCAAGGGCCTGCGCATCCCCTCCGTCGCGGTCAACTTCTCGCCCGAGGAACTGCGCGACCCCGGCCTCGCCGACCGCGTGAAGTGGGAGGTCGACCGCGTCGACATGCGGCCCGGGCGGCTGACGGTGGAGATCCTCGAAAGCGTCGCCGCGCTCGGCCAGGACGACGTGATCCTGCGCAACATCGACCAGCTCGCCAGCCACGGCTTCGGGCTGGACCTCGACGATTTCGGCACCGGCCAGGCCTCCATCGCCAACATCCGCCGGTTCCACGTCCAGCGGATCAAGATCGATCGGGGATTCGTCACCGGGATCGACAACCTGCCCGACCAGCAGGCGGTAGTCGCCGCGATCCTGTCGCTGGCGCAGCACCTCGGCGTCGAGACCATCGCCGAGGGGGTGGAGACGACCGGCGAACATTCGATCCTCGCGCAGCTCGGCTGCGGCCATGTCCAGGGCTACGGCATCGCCCGCCCGATGCCCTTCGACGAAACCTTCGCCTGGGTCACGAATCACCGCGCCCGCACCGTCGCCCCGCCACAGATTGGCCGCCGCACGGGGTGAATGGGGGGAAGGGGGGCCTTTCCCGGCATCCGGGGAGGGCGGTGGAGACCGTTTCGACTCCGGCTGGGGGCGATGGAGACCGTTTCCAACTCCGGCGTCCGGGGACGGTGGAGACCGTTTCAACTCCGGCAGCCGGGGGGCGGTGAAGACCGATTCAAGTCTGGCAGTCGGGGGGTGGTTGAGACCGCTGCAACTCCGGCGTCCGGGGAGTGTGGAGATCGCTTCAACTCCGGCAGCCGGGGGCGGTGGAGACCGCTTCAACTCCGGCATCCGGCGGTCCGGTGAAGACCGTCTCGACTCCGGGAGCTTCTGCGACCCGTCGGACCGAAGCCGGTCGGCCGGGGCGATGCGACCCGACCGGCCCGCGCCCGATCCGCCCGACCCCGATCCGCCCGACCCCGATCAGTCCGGGACGTTGTCGATGCCGGATCCGCCGAGCGGGTGGCAGCGGGCGATGCGCTTCAGGGTCAGCCAGCCGCCGCGAAGGCCGCCGTGGCGTTCCAGCGCTTCGAGCGCGTAGGCCGAGCAGGTCGGGTGATAGCGGCAGTTGAAGCCGACGAGCGGGCTGAACGTCACCCGGTAGGCGCGGATCGGAACCGCGAGGATCCAGGCCAGCGGCGTCACCGGTGCAGCCTTTCCAGCGCCGCGGCCAAGTCGGCCCGCATCTCCGCGTAGTCGCGCGACACCGTGGCGTCGGCCCGCCCGATCAGCACGTAATCCCACCCCGGCCGGCCGGCGCCGGGCAGGACCTCGCGCGCGAGCGCGCGCAGCCGCCGCTTGGCGCGGTTGCGGATGACGGCGTTGCCGACCTTTCGCGAACAGGTGAAGCCCACGCGGATGCCGCCGCCATCGCGCCGGTCGCGCGCCTGCAGCAGGAACCCGGACGTGGGCTGGCGCAGCGCTTTGGCCGCTGCGAGGAAGTCGGCACGGCGGCGCAGGACCTCGATCCCGGCCGGCGTCGCGCCGCGTTCCCGTTCGGACGGGGCCATCCCATGCCCCGCGCCGCTCAGGCGCTCAGCGACTTCCGGCCGCGGGCGCGGCGGGCGTTGAGGATCTTGCGGCCGGCCTTGGTGGCCATGCGGGCGCGGAAACCGTGGCGCCGCTTGCGCACGAGGTTCGACGGCTGAAAAGTGCGTTTCGACATCTGTCTTCGCTCCGGGCATCGCGCGCGTGGGGGCCGCCCCCGCGCGGGGAATCCTTGACGGTGAAGCACGGGCAATAGTCGGGCGCGCGCGCCGTGTCAACAAACCCGGGCCCGAATCCGCATCCGCGCGCGCGGCAGGTTCGCGGGAGGGCGCGCGGCGGGGCGGCGGCGGGGCCCGGCCTGAAACATCGCCCGCCGAATGTTACCGGTTCGGGCCCGGTTCGTGGCTTCCGCGTCACATCGCATCAAGCGGGCGTGATCGGGCCTCATGCGCGCTTTCCCGCACCCTACCTATCGGCGAGCCTCACCGGGGAGACGACGACATGCACGACACGATGACCGAACGCCAGCCCGCCCCACTTGCCCGCTACCTGCCGCTGGCGCTGATCGCGCTCGGCGCGGCGGCGGGCTGGTATTTCTTCGGCGACGCCCTGAGCTTCGAGAGCCTGTCGCGGAACCGCGAGGCGCTGATCGCCTTCCGCGACGCCAACTACCTCGTCACCGTCGTCGTGTTCATCGCGGTCTACGTCGCCGTCGTCGCCTTCTCGGTGCCCGGCGCGACCGTGGCTACGCTGACCGGCGGGTTCCTGTTCGGCGTCTTTCCCGGCGCGCTCTTCAACGTCACCGCGGCGACCATCGGCGCGACCGCGATCTTCCTCGCCGCGCGGTGGGGCTTCGGCGAACGGCTGAGCCAGCGGTTCGACGCGTCGGAGGGCCTCGTGCGCCGGGTGAAGGAGGGGATCGACCGCAACCAGTGGCCGATGCTGTTCCTGATCCGGCTGGTGCCCGCGGTGCCGTTCTTCCTCGCCAACCTGCTGCCGTCGATCTTCGGGGTGAAGCTGCACCGGTTCGTGGTGTCGACCTTCCTCGGGATCATCCCGGGCGCGGTGGTCTACACCTCGGTCGGGGCGGGGCTCGGCGAGATCTTCGAGCGCGGCGAGACGCCGGACCTCGGCATCATCTTCGAGCCGCAGATCCTGCTGCCGATCCTCGGTCTCTGTGCGCTCGCCGCGCTGCCGATCGTGCTGAACGCCGTGCGCGGCCGGAAAGGACTGTGACCGTGGCGAAACGGATCGAGACGGATGTCTGCGTGATCGGGGCCGGGTCCGGCGGGCTGTCCGTCGCCTCGGGCGCGGTGCAGATGGGCGCGCGGGTGGTGCTGGTCGAAGGCCACAGGATGGGCGGCGACTGCCTGAACTACGGCTGCGTCCCGTCCAAGGCGCTGCTGGCCGCGGCGCACAAGGCACACGAGACCGCGACCGCGGAATTCGGCGTCGCGGGCCACGACCCGGAGCCGGACTTCGTCGCCGCCAAGGCGCATGTCCGGTCGGCCATCGCCGCCATCGCACCCCATGACAGCCAGGAGCGGTTCGAGGGGCTCGGCGTCACCGTGATCCGCGAGTTCGCGACGTTCGTCTCGCCGACCGAGCTCAGGGCCGGGGACACCGTCATCACCGCCCGCCGCTTCGTCGTCGCCACCGGGTCCGGCCCGTTCGTGCCGCCGATCCCCGGGCTCGACGGGGTGCCCTACCTGACCAACGAGACCGTCTTCGACCTGGAGGAGCGGCCCGGCCAGCTGCTGATCGTCGGCGGCGGGCCGATCGGGCTGGAGATGGCGCAGGCGCACCGGCGGCTCGGATCCCGGGTCACGGTGCTGGAGGGGCAGAAGGCGCTGGGCAAGGACGACCCGGAGGCCGCGGCGATCGTGCTGGCGGCGCTGCGCGACGAGGGGATCGAGATCGTCGAGGGGGCCGAGGTGTCCTCGGTCTCGGGGAGCGAGGGCGCGATCCGGGTCGAGACGAAGGACGGGCAGGGCTTCGACGGCACCCACCTGCTGATCGCGGTCGGGCGCAAGGTGAACGTGGAGAACCTGGGCCTCGATGCCGCCAACGTGGACCATGACCGCAAGGGCGTTAAGGTCGACGCCGGGCTTCGATCGACGTCGAACCGGCGCGTCTATGCCGTGGGCGACGCCGCGGGTGGCCTGCAGTTCACCCATGTCGCGGGCTACCACGCCGGCGTCGTCGTGCGGCCGATCCTCCTGGGCCTTCCGGCGAAGGCGCGGACCGATCACATCCCCTGGGCGACCTATACCGACCCGGAGCTGGCGCAGGTCGGCATGACCGAGGCGGAGGCGCGGACGGCCCACGGCGACCGGCTGACGGTCGCGCGCGCCGAGTTCGCCGGCAACGACCGCGCCATCGCCACCGGCCGGACCACCGGCTTCGTCAAGGTCATGGTGGTGAAGGGCCGCCCGGTCGGCGCCACCATCGTCGGCCCGGACGCCGGGGAGCTGATCCAGGTCTGGGCGCTGGCGATCTCCGCGAACCTGAAGATGTCCGCGATCAGCGGAATGGTTGCACCTTACCCGACCCTCGGAGAGATTAACAAACGCGCGGCGGGGGCCTATTTCTCGCCGAAGCTGTTCGATAGTCCGCTGGTCAAACGCGTGGTGCGCTTCGTCCAGCGGTTCTGAAACCGCCGAGGAGGCGCCGGTGTGAACTCGCTCTCGGGGCGATTCCTGGTCCTGACCGTGATCTTCGTGATGCTCGCGGAGATCCTGATCTTCGTGCCGTCGGTCGCGCGGTTCCGCGAGGATTACCTGATGAACCGCCTGGAGCGGGCGCAGATCGCCTCGCTGTCGCTGCTGGCGGGCGACGGGATGGTGGACGAGGCGCTGGAACGCGAACTGCTGGAAAGCGCGGGGGTCTACCTCGTGGCGCTGCGGCGGGACGGGGTGAGCGAGCTGATGCTGTCGACCGACGACGTGCCCGGCGTCGCGGCGAGCTACGACCTTCGCGGCGCCACCGCGATGACCCTGATCCGCGACGCGATGATGCAGGTGTTCAGCACCTCGAACGCGACGATCCGCGTGGTGGGGATGCCGGTGCGCGACGGCGGCGAGGTGATCGAGGTGACGATGCCCTCGGCCCCGCTGCGGGCGGCGATGATCGACTACGGGCTGCGGATCCTGCTGCTGTCTCTTGTCATTTCGATTGTCACGGCGGCGCTGCTGTTCTTCGCGGTCCGGCGCCTGATGGTGATGCCGATCAAGCGCGTCGTGCATCACATGCGCGACTACGCGGAGGCGCCGCAGGACGCCCGCCGGATCATCGAGGTCAAGGCCAAGGTGCGCGAGATCGAGGCGGCGGAAACGGCGCTGCAATCGCTTCAGACGCAACTGACCGGGGCGCTGAAACAGCGCGAGCGGCTGGCGCAGCTGGGCGAGGCCGTGGCCAAGATCAGCCATGACCTGAGAAACATCCTGAATGTGGCGACGCTCGTGGCCGACCGGTTGGAGATGTCCGAGGACCCGGCCGTCGCCCGCACCACGCCCCGGCTGCTCGGCTCGCTCAGCCGGGCGGTGAACCTGTGCGAGGGGGCGCTCGCCTTCGGCCGCGCCGAGGAGCCGCCGCCGCGCCTGACCCGCGTGGACCTGAGCGCGCTGGTGGAGGACGTGGTGGAGAACGAGCGCATCGCCGGGGACGGCGCGCCGGTCGACTACCTGTGCGAGATCGAGCCCGGGCTGGTCGCCCGCGCCGACCCCGAACAGCTTTACCGCGTGCTCGCGAACCTGATCCGCAACGCCCGGCAGGCCATCGTCGCCACCGGCGGCGACGGCGTGGTGACGACCCGCGCCTGCGCCGGCGACGACGGCTGGCTGATCCGCATTTGCGACACCGGGCCGGGCCTGCCCAAGAAGGCGCTCGATCACCTGTTCCAGCCGTTCCAGGGCGGGGTCCGAAAGGGCGGGACCGGGCTTGGCCTGTCGATCGCGGCGGAACTGGTGCGCGGCCACGGCGGCCGCCTGGAACTGGAGCGGACCGGCCCCGAGGGAACGGTGTTCCGCATCACGCTTCCGGCCGGCGCGGCGGCCTGATTTGCCCCAGTTTTTCCCTTGCACGGGTCCCGGCAGGGCGCTAAACGGGCGGCTCACGCGCTGGTAGCTCAGTTGGATAGAGTACTTGACTACGAATCAAGGGGTCGGGGGTTCGAATCCTCCCCAGCGCGCCATCTTCCCCGACTGACCTGAAACGAGGCCCTGGCCGCGCCAGTGGGACCCGCCGCGACCGGCGCTTTCCGGATCAGAAACAACACGTCGAAATGACGCAAATTCTTCCGGCCTCGGCCATGATCCGGCCAGATTTCGCCCCTCTTAATGCCTCAACCGTTAGTCCGCCCATGCGTGCGGACCGGTCGGAATGGGCGCGGGGTCACAGTCTTGAAGCAGGTTGCGCAGGATATTGCGGCGGACGGTCGGACCTTCGGGGACGAACTGCCTGCCGGTGCGCGCCTGGCGGGTGGCTCCTACATCATCGACAGCTACCTGAATTCCGGCGGCTTCGGGATCACCTACCTCGCCAATGACAGCCTCGACCGGCGGGTGGTCATCAAGGAATGCTTCCCCGCCGCGATGTGCTGCCGCCAGGGCGAGGCGGTGGCGATGCGGATGAAGACCGGGGACACCGAGTTCTCGACCATCCTGGAGCTGTTCGAGAAGGAAGCCCGCGCCCTGTCGGAGCTTCAGCACCCCTACATCGTCGGGGTCCACCAGCTGTTCCGCGACAACAACACCGCCTACATGGCGATGGATTTCATCGAGGGGCGCGACCTTCTCCAGATCATCGAGGAGGAGCCGGGGCGGCTCGGCCCCGACGAGATCAAGCGCCTGCTGCTGCAATGTCTGGAGGCCGTGGATCACATCCACAGCCACGACATTCTTCACCGCGACATCTCGCCCGACAACATCCTGATCGACGCCGCCGGGAACCCGGTGCTGATCGACTTCGGCGCCGCCCGCGAAAGCGCGACGCGGGTCAGCCGGGTGCTGTCGAAGGTGCTGACGGTGAAGGACGGCTACTCGCCGCAGGAATTCTACCTCGCCGGGTCGAAGCAGGAATATTCCAGCGATCTCTATGCGTTGGCCGCCACCTTCTACCACCTCGTCTCGGGCGAGGCGCCGCCGTCCTCGCACCTGCGGCTCGCCGCCGCCGCGCGCGGCACGCCGGACCCGCTGAAGCCGCTGGACAAGTCCTTCGGCGGCTACGACGAGCATTTCCTCGACGCGATCAACCGCTGTCTCAGCATCTTCCCGGCCGAGCGTTTGTCGAGCGCGCGGGCCTGGAGCGATTCCATCGACACCGACCGCCGCCGGGAACTGCTGCTGCAGGAGGCCGAGAACGACCGCGAGCTGGAACGCCGGGTGTCGCAGACTGTCGCGGAATACCGCCGCATGGTGGCCGCCGAGGCCCGCGCCGCGAAGGCCGCCGAGGGCGGGGCCCCGGCCCGGCCCGCCGAGGCGAAACCCGCC
>WVSL01000014.1 GCA_015689685.1 Rhodobacterales bacterium HKCCE2091
GCTTCGGCCGAGGCCGGAACCCGGCCTCTCGACCCGGCCGGGCCGATGACCGCGCCGCTCGCCGCGGGGGTCGCCCCGGCGCGGCTGGAATTCGGCGGCGGCCAGCCCGACGTGGCGCTGGCCGAGGGCCGGAACCAGCTCGGCCGTCTCGCGCCGCCGGAGAACACGGTGATGATCCCCGACGGCAACGTCGCACGGAAGCATGTCGAGATCGGCGTGGAGCCCGACGGCAGCGCCTGGATCGAGAACCTGACGGTGCAGGCCAATTCCGACTCGCTCGCCGTCAACCCGGTCTTCGTCAACGACACCGAGATCACCCAGGTCACCCGCCTGGCCTCGGGTGACGAGATCCGGCTCGGAAGCACCGGCGACACGCGGTTCCGCTTCGTGACGGGCGGGAGGTCGTGATGGCGCGCGGATACAGGACCCGTTCAGTACCCAATTCAGACCGGAGTGCATCGGACATGAAACTTCATTTCGCAACCTGCCTTGTCGCAATCCTGATCGGCGGCGCCGCGGCGGCGCAGACCCCGGCCCCGGGGCCCGCGGACGGAGAGACGCTCGACCTGATGATGAGCAGCGAGTTCGAGCAGATGCTGGCCGAACAGCGCAGCATGATGATGAGCGGCGGCTATACCGAGCAGGCCGGGATGCAGGGGATGATGGTCGCACCGCTGGTGCCAGTGAACCAGGCGCCGGTCGCGAACGCGGTGCCGGACCCGGGTGCGGGACAGGAGGCCGCCGGTGAGGGCGCGCTGCCGATCACGGTGCAGCCGCCCGCGACGGAAGCGACGGGCGGGCAGGGCGCGCCCGTCGCCGATCCGGCCGAGGGGCGCGCCGTCGTGCAGGCCACGCCGGCGCCCGCCGAGCCGGCGGCGGCGGTGCCGAGCACGCGCGGGGTGTTCTTCAACCTCAGCGAGAACATGATCTTCTTCCGGGTGCAGTTCTCGCTCAACTCCGCGGACCTGATGCCCGAGGCGCTGCCGCAGCTCGACCAGCTCTGCCTCGCGCTCGCGAACAACCCGGAATACGACCTGAACGTGTTCGGCCACACCGACACCAGCGGCCCGGCGGAGTACAACCTCGACCTCAGCGCCCGTCGCGCGGCGGCGGTGGCGGGCTACATGATCGGGTCCTGCGGGCTGGAGCCCGACCGGCTGCAACCGGTGGGCCTGGGCGAAGAGGCGACGCTGCCCGACATCGCGCCGAACGATGCCCTGAACCGGCGGGTGGAATTCCAGGTCATCCTCTAGGGCCTGCGCGCGCCCCGTGCCCCGGCCGCCGCGGCCGGGGCGTCAGATCGCCATTTCCGGCACGTCGCGCGGGACGATCAGCGCGGCATCGGTCGCGGCGACGATGTCCTCCGCGCCGATGCCGGGGGCGCGTTCCACGAGATGCAGCCCGTCCGGTTCCGGCCGGATCACCGCAAGCTCCGTCACCACGAGATCGACGCGGCGGAGCGAGGTCAGCGGCAGGGTGCATTCCGGCACGATCTTCGACGCGCCGCGCGCGCTGTGCTGCATCGCCACCACGACCCGCCGCGCGCCTGACACGAGATCCATCGCGCCGCCCATGCCCGGCACCATGTGCCCCGGCACCATCCAGTTCGCGAGCCGCCCGTGGCCGTCGACCTGCAATCCGCCGAGCACCGTCATGTCGAGATGCCCGCCGCGGATCAGCCCGAAGCTCATCGCGCTGTCGATCGACGCCGCGCCCGGAACGGCGGTGACGAAGCCGCCGCCGGCATCGGTGAGGTACTCGTCCTCCATCCCCTCTGGCGGGCGGGCGCCGAGGCCGATGACCCCGTTCTCCGCCTGGAAGAACACGCCGAGGTCCGGCGCGATGAAGGTCGCCACCATGCTCGGCAGGCCGATGCCGAGGTTCACGAGCGATCCCGGCTGCACCTCCTGCGCGACGCGGCGGGCGATCAGTTCCTTCGGGTCCATCGCCGCCATCAGACCGCCCTTTCCAGCAGGTGATCGACCAGCACGCCCGGTGTCTTGACCGCGTCGGGCGGGATCACGCCCACCGGCATGATGTGTTCGGGTTCGGCCATCACCACGTCGGCGGCCAGCGCCATCACCGGATTGAAGTTGTGCGCGGTCAGCGTGTATTCGAGGTTGCCCACGTAATCGGCCTGACGCGCGGCGATCAGCGCGAAATCGGCGCGGATCGGGCGTTCCAGCAGGAAGCGGTTGCCGTCGATCTCGATCACCTCCTTGCCGTTCTCGACCGGCGTGCCGAGCCCGGTCGCGGTCAACACCCCGCCGAGCCCGACGCCGCCCGCGCGGATGCGCTCCACCAGCGTGCCCTGAGGCACCAGTTCCACCTCGATCTCGCCCGAGATCATCTTCGCCTGCGTTTCCGGGTTAAGCCCGATATGCGAGGCGATCACGCGTGCGACGCATCCGGCCGAGATCAGCTTGCCGATGCCCCGGCCCGGCATCGCGGTGTCGTTGGCGATCACCGTCAGTCCCCGGATGGCGCGCGCGACCATCGCGTCGATCAGCCGGTGGGGCGATCCAACGCCCATGAACCCGCCGATCATCACCGAGGCCCCGTCGGGGATCAGCGCGGCGGCGGCGGCGCACTTGATGGCGGTCTTCATGGCGTCCCCTCCGCGTCCAGCAGGGCCTTCGCGGCCCGCGCGATCATCCGTTCCTCGTCCGTCGGCACCACCATCACCCGCGCGCGGCTGAGGTCGGTCGAGATGACCGTGGCGTTCGCGGCGTTGCGCGCCCGGTCGAGCTCGATGCCGATCCAGTCCATGCCCTCGCAGACCCGTTCGCGGATCAGGCGGGAGTTCTCGCCGATGCCGCCGGTGAACACGAGCGCGTCGAGCCCGCCGAGCGCGGCGGCGAGCCCGCCGACCTCGCGCCGGATGCGGAACACGAAATAGTCGATGGCCTCGTTCGCCTCGGGCGTGCCGGAGGCCTCCAGCACGCGCATGTCGTTCGACAGGCCGGAGATGCCGAGAAGGCCGGATCGCGTGTAGAACAGCTCCCGCACCTCGTCGATCGAAAGGCCTTCCTGCTGCACGAGGTAGAAGGTCACGCCGGGGTCGATCTGGCCCGTCCGCGTGCCCATCGGCAGCCCGTCGAGCGCGGTGAACCCCATCGTCGAGGCGATCGAGCGCCCGCCGATCATGCCGCACATCGACGCCCCGCTGCCCAGGTGCGCGACGATCACCCGGCCCGCGTGCAGGAGCGGCGCGATGCGGGCCAGTTCGCCCGAGATGTAGTCGTAGCTCAGCCCGTGGAAGCCGTAGCGGCGCACGCCCTTGTCGTAATACTCGCGGGGCAGGGCGAACATGTCGTTCACCTTCGGATGCGTGCGGTGGAACGCGGTGTCGAAACACGCGACCTGGAGCGCGTCGGGGAAGGCCGCCGTCGCGGCCTCGATCCCCTTGATGTTGTGCGGCTGGTGGATCGGCGCGAAGGGCGACAGGCGGCGCAGTTCCTCCATCACCTCAGGTGTGATCCGGGCGGGGCCGGTGAAACCCGGGCCACCGTGAACGACGCGGTGGCCGACCGCGGCGGCCTTCGCCCGCGGGAACCGGGCGCGCAGCAGGTCGAGCGCGGTGTCGAGAGCGCCGGCATGGTCCGGGGCCGTCACGTCGCGCGCGATCTCCTCCGCCCCGATCTCCGCTCTCAGCCGCGCGGCACCGCCGATCCGCTCCACCTGTCCGACGGCGATCTCCTCCGGCTCGTCGGTCATCGCGTAGAGCCCGAACTTGAGCGAGGACGACCCGGCGTTCAGCGTCAGCGCGACGGGATCGGTCATGCCGCGCCGAGCCCCGCGACGCGGGCCTGGTGAAGCGCGGCGACGGCGCAGGACGCGAGCCGCGACATCCGCCCGTCGGCGCGGGAATTGAGGATCACCGGAACCTTCGCGCCGAGAACCAGACCGGCGCTTTCGGCATGGCTGATGAAGGTGAGCTGCTTGGCCAGCATGTTGCCCGCGTCGATTCCCGGCACGACGAGGATCTCGGCCTGCCCCGCGACGGCGGACTTGATGCCCTTGGTGCGCGCGGCGGCGAGGTTGATGGCGTTGTCCATCGCCAGCGGCCCGTCCACGAGCCCGCCGGTGATCTGGCCGCGCTCGGCCATCTTCGACAGGAGCGCGGCGTCGATGGAGCTCTGGATCGCGGGGTTCACCGTCTCCACCGCCGACAGGACGCCGACGCGCGGCGTGTCCATCCCGAGCGAGATCGCGAGGTCGATGGCGTTCTGGCAGATGTCGACCTTGGCGACGAGGTCGGGGGCGATGTTGATCGCGGCGTCGGTGACCATGATCGGCTCGGGCATCCCTGGCACGTCCATCACGAAGACATGGGTAAAGCGCCGTCCGATCCTGAGGCCGGTGACCTTGTCGAGCATCGGCTTCAGCAGGTCCTCGGTATGCAGGTGGCCCTTCATCACAGCCCCGGCGCGGCCCTCGTTCACGAGGTCGCAGGCGATGCGCGGAGCGTCGTGGTGGTTCGCCGCGATGATCTCGAATCCCGACACGTCGACCCCCGCCGCCCCGGCCGCGGCCACGATCTTCGCCGGGTCGCCGACGAGGATCGGGGTGATGATGCTTTCCTGCGCCGCCAGCACCGCGCCGCCGAGCGAGTTCGGCTCCTCGGGGCAGACGACGGCGGTGGCGATGGGCGGCAGCGGCTTCGCGCGTTCGAGGATCGCCTCGAAATGGCGGTGGCGTTCGACCACGAGGCCGGGCACGTCCATGTCCTCGAACACGAGCTTGCGCACGGGCGCCTGCACCAGCGCCTCGCCCGACAGGATCAGCGCGTCGTCGGACACGCGCCGGATCTCCGTCGACAGGGTCACGGTGCCGTCGTCGTGCTTGGCGGTGACCTCGGCCCGGGCGACGAGTTCCTCGCCCTCGTGCGCGCGGTCCCCGAACCGGAGGTTCTGGCTGCGGTAGAGCGTGCCGGGGCCGGGCAGGTGCATCCCGAGCACCGCCGAGATCATCGAGGCGATGAACATGCCGGGCGCGATGGCCTCGGCCTTGCCGTCGCCGTCCCCGTCCTCTTTCGGCAGGTGCATCGGGTTGTGGTTCCCCGAGGCCGCGGCGAACACGTAGAGATCGTCGGCGGTCAGGAGCCGCCGCATCTCGGCCGAGGCGCCGACCTCCAGTTCGTCGAACGGGTGGTTCTCGATCTTCACGTCTGTCTCCGTCTGCATCCCGGCGGGTCCAGAATGCGCGGCCCCGGCGACAGATCAAGTGCGCCGGTCCGCGGGGCCGCCCCGCCGCGCGCCGATGACGCGGGCGCGGGGCCGTGCCGGGGGCGGTTGCGGAATTTCCGGGCAGCGCGCGTCGCTGCGCCTGCACATCGCGTCGCTTCGATCTGGAATCCTGCCGCGGCGCAGCGTTATACCTCTGCGCAATGCCTGCGCCGCAGGCCCCGATCCACAAGCCGAACGGAAAGCGGAACACCATGAACAGCTACGCGCTTCGCGTGAAATGCGCCTCGACCCGCGGGATCGTGGCGGCGGTCTCGACCTTCCTGGCCGAGAACGGCTGCAACATCACCGACAGCGCCCAGTTCGACGACCAGGACACCGGCAACTTCTTCGCGCGCACCAGTTTCGCGTCGGAGGAAGGGCGCGGGATCGACGACCTGAAGGCCGCGTTCGAGCCGATCGGCAAGAAGTTCGGGATGGAGTGGGAGTTCTTCGATGAGGCCGCGAAGCGCAAGGTCGTGGTCATGGTCAGCCGTTTTGGCCACTGCATGAACGACCTTCTCTACCGCGCCCGCATCGGCGCGCTGCCGATCGAGATCGTGGCGGTGATCTCGAACCACATGGATTACCAGAAGGTCGTGGTGAACCAGGACATTCCCTTCCACCGGATCCGGGTGACGAAGGAGAACAAGCCCGAGGCCGAGGCTCAGATCATGTCGGTGGTCGAGGAATCGGGCGCGGAACTGGTGGTGCTGGCGCGTTACATGCAGATCCTGTCGGACCGGATGTGCCAGACCATGTCGGGCCGGATCATCAACATCCACCATTCCTTCCTGCCGTCCTTCAAGGGCGCGAACCCCTACAAGCAGGCGTTCGAGAAGGGCGTGAAGTTGATCGGTGCGACCTCTCACTACGTCACCGCCGATCTCGACGAGGGGCCGATCATCGAGCAGGACACGATCCGCGTGACCCACGCGCAATCTGCCGAGGATTACGTCGCGCTCGGCCGGGACGTGGAATCGCAGGTGCTGGCGCGGGCGATCCATGCCCATGTCCACGGGCGCGTGTTCCTGAACGGGAACAAGACCGTGGTGTTCCCGGCCTCGCCCGGGTCCTACGCCTCGGAGCGGATGGGCTGAGCGGCGAGAGAGACGGCGGGGACGACCGGCCCCGGCTGCCGCCGGGGCAGAAGGTCACCGCGAAATTCCCGGTGATGACGATGGGCACGCCCGCCACGGCGGGTGTCGCCGACTGGTCGCTGACGCTCGACGGCGAGGTGGAGCGTCCGGTGGTGCTGGACTGGGCGGCGTTCAACGCTTTGCCGATGCGGGACTTCGAGACCGACATCCACTGCGTGACGAAGTGGTCGAAGCTCGGGACCCGCTGGCGCGGCGTCGACATCGACGTGCTGGTGGAGCTTGTCCGCCCCGCGCCGGAGGCCCGGTTCGTTCTGGCGAAGGCCGATGGCGACTACACCGCGAACCTGCGGCTGGCGGACCTGACTGCCGGGCAGGCGATCGTGGCGGTGGGCTACGAGGGGGCGCCGCTGAGCGCCGAGCACGGCGGCCCCGCCCGGCTGGTCGCGCCCCGGCTCTACTTCTGGAAGAGCGCGAAGTGGCTGCGGGGGCTGCATTTCTCGCAGTTCGACTACAAGGGGACGTGGGAGAAGCTCGGGTATCACAACTACGGCGATCCGTGGAAGGAACAGCGGTATCGGTGAGGGGACTTGTCCCGACCGGGTGCTGAGCCGGGCGTCGGCGGGCCGCGGGGCGGCGATCCGACGGTCGGACTGCGGCAGTTTATCCCGTGAGGTCAGGAGGTGCCCGAAGCTACATTCTGGCGTCACCAGATCGCAGGACCGGCGGGGCGGCCCGGCGCTGCTCGGCGGCCTTCGGCCTTGTTCCTCGCCGTCGCCGGGCAGTTGGATCGCTCCATCTGGGAAGCTCGCGCTCGGCCTCTCCTCACGTCCCGCAATAGGTCGTGTAGGGCCCGAAATCGGTGGGGGCGGGCAGGGCGTAGGCGTCCTGCCCCGGCCGGGTCTCGAACGGCGCGGTGACCGCCGCGAGCAGGCGGTCGAACGGCTCCATGTCGCCCGCGTTCGCCGCCGCCAGGGCCTCTTCGACCTTGTGGTTGCGCGGGATGTAGACCGGGTTGGCGCGGTCCATTGCCTCGGCGCGGACCTCGGGCGTCTCAGCCTCCTCCGCCCCGCGAGCGGCGTAGCGCGCGAGCCAGTCGTCGAGCGGCGCGGCATCGCGGAACAGGGCGCGCAGGTGTCCGTCATCGCCCCGCACCGCGCCCGACAGCGCCCGGAAGGCGCGGGTGAAATCGACCTCCTGCGCGGCCATGATCTCCAGCAGCGCCTCGGCCAGCGCTTCGTCGCCGTCCCGCTCCGACGACAGGCCGAGCTTGGCGCGGAACACCCGGGTCCATTCCGCCCGGTGAATCGCGGGGAAGGCATCTAGCGCCTCGGTCAGGGTCGCGATCGCCGCGTCCCCGTCATCGGGATTCACGAGTTCGATCAGGCATTCCGCGAGACGCGCGAGGTTCCATTGGGCGATGGCGGGCTGGTTGGCGTAGGCGTAGCGGCCGAACTGGTCGATGGAACTGAACACGGCCTTCGGATCGTAGGCGTCGATGAAGGCGCAGGGGCCGTAGTCGATGGTCTCGCCCGAGATCGCCATGTTGTCGGTGTTCATCACGCCGTGGACGAAGCCGACGCCCATCCACTGCGCCACGAGGCGCGCCTGCCGGTCGCGGACGCGGGCGAAGAAGGCGATGTAGCGGTCGTCGCGTCCCGACAGGTCAGGGTCGTGGCGCGCGATGGCGTAGTCCGCGAGCTGTTCGAGCCGGTCGGTCTCGCCCCGCGCGGCGAAGAACTGGAACGTCCCGACCCGCAGGTGGGACGACGCGACGCGGGCCAGGACTGCGCCGGGTTCGAGCCCGTTGCGCATCACCTGTTCGCCGGTGACGGAGGCGGCGAGGGCGCGGGTGGTCGGGATGCCGAGCGCGTGCATCGCCTCGCCCACGATGTATTCCCGCAGCACGGGGCCGAGCACCGCCTTGCCGTCGCCCCGGCGCGAGAACGGGGTCGGGCCGGAGCCCTTCAGGTGGATGTCGCGGCGGTGGCCGTCGCGGTCGATCACCTCTCCCAGGAGCAGCGCCCGCCCGTCGCCGAGTTGCGGGGAGAAACCGCCGAACTGGTGGCCGGCATAGGCCATCGCCAGCGGCTCCGCGCCCTCGGGGGCCGTGCCGCCCGTCAGCCATGACGCGCCCTCGGGCGCTTCCAGCGCCTCGGTGTCGAGACCGAGATCCTCCGCCAGCCGCCGGTTCAGCCGAAGCACCCGGGGCGCGGGCGCGGTGTCGCCGGTGACGGGCACGTAGAACCCGGCGAGGTCCCGGGCATAGCTGTTGTCGAATGCGATCCTGGTCCGGACTGTCACGGGGGCCCCGTTCGGTTGCGCGTAGACTTCTCATGATGTGGGACAAGAGCGGGGAAAGAAAACCCGTCTTGCGCGATCCGGGGCACCGGAGGGTTGCCAGACGGCCCGGGGTGGTCTTTCATTGTGTAAACGATAACAGGGAGAGAGATATGACCCGGCATGATCTGCTCGCGGGGGCCGCAACGGCATTCGCACTCACTGCAGTCGCTGCGCAGGCGGACACGATCCGATTCTGGACCACCGAGGAACAACCCGAACGGCTCGCACGGCAGGAAGCGCTCGCCGAGCAGTTCCAGGAGGCCACCGGCCACGAGGTCGAGGTGATCCCGGTCACCGAAAGCGATCTCGGCACCCGCGCCACAGCCGCCTTCGCCGCCGGCGACCTGCCCGACGTGATCTACCACACGCTGCAATACGCGCTGCCCTGGGCCGAGGCCGGCATCCTCGACACAGACGCGGCGACGGACGTGATCGAGGATCTCGGCGCGGACACCTTCGCACCGGGCGCGCTGGAAATGGCGGCCTATGACGGCGGCTATGCCTCGGTCCCGGTCGACGGCTGGACGCAGATGATCATCTACCGCGCCGACCTGTTCGAAGAGGCCGGGCTGGAGCCACCGACGAGCTACGCCAACGTGCTGGCCGCCGTGGAGGCGCTGCACAACCCGCCGGAAATGTACGGCTTCGTCGCCGCGACCAAGGTCGACGAGAACTTCATGTCCCAGGTTCTGGAGCATGTCTTCCTCGCCAACGGCGTGTCGCCGGTCGGCCCGGACGGGTTCCAGCCGCTTGAGGAAGGCCCGACCACCGAGGTGCTGGAATTCTACCGCGCCATCGCCGAGGCTTCGCCGCCGGGCGAGCTCTACTGGGACCAGTCGCGGTCGGTATACTTCGCGGGCAACGCGGCGATGATCATCTGGTCGCCGTTCATCCTCGATGAACTCGCCGGCCTGCGGGATTCGAACCCGCCGACGATCAACGACGACCCGACCTCGACCGACCTGGCGAGCCGCACGGGCATCGTGACCAACTTCTCCGGGCCCTCGAACCCTGACGGCGCGGCCTGGGCCGACATCCGCTACTTCGGCATCACCGCCGACGCGAACACGGACGTGGCCGAGGAGTTCGTCGCGTTTTCGATGTCGGACGGCTACGCCGAGACGCTCGCCATCGCGCCCGAGGGCAAGTTCCCGGTCCGCAACGGCAACGCCGACAACCCGAGCGAATACATCGACGCCTGGGCGACGCTCGACGTGGGCGTGGACCGGCGCGCGCCGCTCGGCGATCTCTACGCGCAGGAAATGATCGACGAGATCGTCGGCGGGCTCGACGTGGCGCAGCGCTGGGGCGTGGCCGACGGCCAGCTTGCGCTCGCCAGCCGCATGATCAACAGCCAGGCCGTGAACCGCGTGGTGCGCGAGTTCATCGACGGCGAGATCGACGCGGCCACCGCGGTCGAGCAACTGAACGAGGAACTCGGCGCCATCGAATAGGCGCGCCTCACCCGCCCCGGCCGCGGCGACGCGGCGGCCGGGGCGATACAATCCGCGGGCGGAAGGAGAGACGCCCATGACCACCGGGACACCCGAACCGCCGAAGGGCACGACCGCGCTTGCCCGGCGCGAGGCGCGGCTTGCCTACGGGCTGCTGGCGCCGACGCTGATCTCGGTCGCGCTGGTGGTGGTCCTGCCGCTGCTCGCGATCTTCTGGATCAGCTTCAAGCCCATCGGTCTGGCGGACCTGCGCCCGCCCGCGCCGGTGGCGCGCGAACAGGTACGCGGCGAGGGCGAAGATCTGCGCGTCGAGTACCGGCTGCGGAACTCGAGCCAGGAGGAGGTCATCACCGGGGTCGTGTTGACCGACGTCCTGCCGGACGGGGTCATGCCGTCGGGCGACCTGCCGCCGGAATGCGCGCTGGACGGGCAGGTGCTGACCTGCCGCATCGACGAGATGGCGGGCGGCTACAACGAGCGCCTGATCGTGCCGCTGGCCGGCGCGGGCGATCCCGATACGCTGGAGGATGCCGCCGAGGCGACCGAGCCCACGGTGACGGGCAGCGCGAACAGCATCCTCACCAACACGACCTTCACGCTGGAGAACTTCGCCCGCGTCTTCGACGGCGACGAGTTCTGGGGCGTTCTCGGCGTGACCCTGTTCTACACGGTCTTCGGCACCATCGGCGCCCTGCTGGTCGGTCTGTTCGCGGCGCTGCTCCTGAACAAGAGCTTCCGCGGGCAGGGGATCCTGCGCGGGCTCTACCTGTTCCCCTACGTCGCGCCGGTGATCGCGGTGGCGTTTTCCTGGCTGATCCTGTTCGACCCGTTCTCGGGCTCGGCCAACGCGCTCCTAGTGCAGATGGGCGTGACCGACGAGGCGATCAACTTCTTTGGCGACCGGCCGCTCGCGCTGGTCATGGTGACGGTGTTCGAGATCTGGCGGTATTTCCCGCTGTCGTTCCTGTTCATCCTCGCGCGGATGCAGTCGATCGACAGCGATATGTACGAGGCCGCGGACATGGACGGGGCCAGCCCGTTCCAGCAGTTCTGGTACCTGTCGATGCCGCAGCTCCTGGGGATCCTGTCGGTCCTGTTCCTGCTGCGCTTCATCTGGACCTTCAACAAGTTCGACGACATCTTCCTGCTGACGGGCGGCAACGCGGGTACGCGGACGCTGACGGTGAACGTCTACGAGCAGGCCTTCGCGGTGTCGAACATCGGCGCGGGCGCGGCCGTCGCGGTGGTGGTGTTCTGCTGCCTCGTCCTGTTCTCGATCTTCTTCTTCAGCTTCATGAGCCGGGAGGAAGGGCTGTGAGGGGTTTCGCCGCCTTCGGCGCCGACCCGCGCGGGGGCGTCGCCCCCGCACCCCCGGGGCGCTGCCCCGCCGCCTGCGGCGGCCCCCCGGAATATTTCGGGGACAGAGAAGGGGGGGCGGCATGAGCGCGGTTCGGTTCGGATACGTCACGGGGCCGGTGCTCGGCGCGCTCTGGATGGTGATCCTCGCGACCACGGTCGCGGTCGCGATGTCCTTCGTGACCGGCGAGGCGTTCCGCCCGGCGGTGCTCCTGTCGCTGGCCTGGGGCGCGGTCCTGGGCGGGGCGGCGGTCTACCGCCTCGGCGGGCGGATCGGGCTCTGGGCCGGGGGACTGCTGATCTTCGTCGCCACCATCGCGGGGTTCGGACCGATGGCGATCGAGGCCGGTGCCGTGGCGCGGGGCGCGGCCGGGCTGGTCCTTGGCGCGGCCTTCGCCTGGTCCTTTGGCCTGATCCTCGAGGACCTGCCGTCGGGCGCCCTGTCGCGCCACGAGTTCGAGGCCGCGGTGATCCGCTTCCTGACCGGCTTCGGCTACATTTTCTTCACCGCCATCGTGCTGATCCCGTTCTACGTGATGGTGATGACGAGCCTGAAGAACCAGTCGGAGCTGTTGCAGAACCCGCTCGATTTCTCGATCGACCTGAGCCAGGGCCTGGGGCTGTTCCGCAGCTACGTGGAGCTGATCCGCGACTTCAATTTCGGGTCCTACCTGTGGACGTCGTTCTACGTCTCGGTGCTCACGGTTCTCATCACGCTCGCCTTCTCGATCCCCGGCGCCTACGCGGTGGCGCGGCTGCGGTTCCGGGGGCAGGCGATGCTGTCGCGGTCGATCCTCCTGATCTACATGGTGCCGATGATCGTGCTGGCGCTGCCGATCTACATCGCCTTTTCCGTCACCGGCCTGAGGAACACGATCATCGGGATCGTGATGATCTACCCGGTCACGACGATCCCGGTCGCGCTCTACATGCTGCAGGGCTATTTCCGCGGGCTTCCGGCGGAGATCGAGGAGGCCGGGCTGATGGACGGGCTGAGCCGCCTCGCGGTGATCTGGAAGATCACCCTGCCGCTGTCGCTGCCCGCGCTCGCCTCGGTGTCGCTGTATGTCTTCATGATCGCGTGGAACGAGTTCCTGCTGGCATTCATGCTGCTCGACGACCCGTCGAAGTTCACCCTGACCCGCGGCATCGCGAGCCTGAACTCGTCGGAGATCCCGCGCCAGCACCTGATGGCCGGATCGGTGATCGCGACGGTGCCGATCATGGCGCTGTTCCTGGGGCTGGAGCGCTTCATGACCAAGGGCCTGACGGCGGGGTCGGTGAAGGGATGACGGATGGTCGCGACAGCGGGGCCGCGAGGACCGAAAGCCCGATCCGCGGGGATCGGGCGGGACGACGGAGAACGGGATGACGACTGAAGACCGCGACGCGCGCGCGAGAGAGATCCTGCGGGGCAACGACCGGGGCGGCTACACGATCCCGACCAAGGGGCTCTATCCCTACCAGTGGAACTGGGATTCCGCCTTCGCCGCCTGGGGGTTCTCCACCTTCGACAAGGACCGGGCGTGGACCGAGCTGGAAACGCTGTTCTCGGCGCAGTGGGACACCGGGATGGTCCCGCACATCGTGTTCTGGCAGCCGGACCCGGGCTACTTCCCCGGCCCCGATGTCTGGGGCACGGGGGCCGATCCGGCAAGTTCGGGCATCAGCCAGCCGCCGGTGGCCGCGATCCTCGCGCGTAAGATCTACGAATCCGACCCCGGCGCGGGACGGGAGCGGATGCGCGCGCTCTACCCGAAGATGGTCGCCTGGCACCGCTGGTGGCGGGAGCATCGCTGCGCCGAGGGCGTGGCGGCGATCACGCATCCCTGGGAATCCGGGCGCGACAACTGCGCCGATTGGGATCCGGGAATGGCCAATGTCGACGGGTCGAACGTGGGCGAGTATACGCGCCGGGACACTGGGCATGTCGACGCCTCGATGCGGCCGTCGAAGCAGGATTACGACCGCTACCTCGCGATCCTGCAATTCGGGAAAGCCTGTGGCTGGGACCAGGTCGAGATCGTGAAGAACGGGCCGTTCTACATGGCCGACCCGGCGATGACCTTCATCCTGATCCGGGCGCACCGGGATCTCGCCGCGCTCGGGGCCGTTCTGGGCGAGGACGAGTCGGAGCTGGAGCAATGGGCCGACGAGCTCGTGGCCGGTCTGCCGCTGATGTGGAACAGCGAGATCCAGGCCTACGACGCGCGCGACCTGCGGACGATGGCCTTCGCCGGCTGCCTCGGCTCCGGCGCGTTCCTGGCCTGGCTCGCCGGGATCGAGAACGCTGAGATGGAGCAGCGGCTGATGGCGGTCTGGGACGGCGTCCGCTACGGCATCCCGTCCAACGATCCGAAGGCGGAGAACTTCAACCCGCGCCGCTACTGGCGCGGGCCGACCTGGCCGGTGGTCAACTCGCTGATCGCGATGGGCTTCGCCGATGCCGGACGGGCGGAGGAGGAAGCGCGGCTGAGGCGCGAGACGGTGGAACTGATCGAGGCAGGCGGGTTCTTCGAGTATTTCGACCCGGTGGACGGCACGCCCTGCGGCGGCGACCATTTCACCTGGACGGCCGCGATCTGGCTGGCCTGGGCCAGCCCCTCGGCGAAGGCGGGAGGATAGGCGATGGGTTCGATCGCGCTGAACAGGGTCGAGAAGTGGTACGGCGACGCGCAGGTCATCAAGGGCGTCGACCTGGAAATCGAGGACGGCGAGTTCATCGTCTTCGTCGGGCCGTCCGGGTGCGGCAAGTCCACGCTTTTGCGGATGATCGGCGGGCTCGAGGACATCAGCCGCGGCACGCTGACGGTCGATGGCCGCGACGCCACCGCCGAGCCGCCGTCGAAGCGGGGGCTGGCGATGGTGTTCCAGTCCTACGCGCTCTACCCGCACATGTCGGTCCGCGACAACATGGGGTTTCCGCTGAAGACCGCGGGCGCGCCGAAGGCCGAGATCGCGGAGAAGGTGAACCACGCGGGCGACGTCCTGAAGCTCGGTCCCTACCTGGACCGGCGGCCCAAGGACCTGTCGGGCGGCCAGCGCCAGCGCGTCGCGATCGGCCGCTGCATCGTGCGCGACCCGACCGCGTTCCTGTTCGACGAGCCCCTGTCGAACCTCGACGCCGCCCTGCGGGTCGAGATGCGCTACGAGATCGCGAAGCTGCACCAGAACCTCGGCGCGACGATGATCTACGTCACCCATGACCAGGTCGAGGCGATGACGCTCGCCGACCGGATCGTGGTGCTGGAGTTCGGCAAGATCGCCCAGATCGGCCCCCCGCGGGAACTCTACGAGCGGCCCGCGAACCTGTTCGTGGCGCAGTTCATCGGCAGCCCGAAGATGAACATCCTGCCGTGCAGGACCGAGGGCGGGCGCTACGCGCTCGAGGGCGCGCGCGGCGGGGCGTTTTCCGGCGACCGGCCGGCGGCGCATGTCGGTGTCCGGCCCGAACACATCGCGCTCGGCGCGGCGGGCGAGGGCGAGTGCGACGGGGTCGTGGACGTGGTCGAGTACCTCGGCGCGGACAGCTTCGTGGTGGTCGATTGCGGCAATCTCGGCAAGCTGACGGTGCGGACCATCGGGGACACGCCCGCGAAGCCCGGCGAGACCGTGGGGCTGATCTTCGATCCCGCGCGGCTGTCGTTCTTCGACGAGGCCGGGCTGCGGGTCTGAGGCCGGGTCCGGCTGTCGATGGTGGAGCGAGGGGGCCGTCTGCCCCCTCGCGCTCCCCCGAAGGTATTTTCGCAGGCAAAGAGGCAGGGGTGGCTTGAGAGAGTTGGGCCGCCGCCTCGCGGGGTGCCTTGAGCCGGTCCGCTCGCCCGGTTTCCCGCCGCGCCGGTTGCGCCTATTGTGCCCCCCATGTCTGCCGACCTGTTCACCTCCTTCCCCCTGCGCCGGACCCGTGTCCACGAGGTCTCCGGCCCCTCCGCGGCCGGATTCGCGGCGATGGCGGGCGCGGGCACGGAGACGGTGTTCTGGATTCGCGAAAGCTGGCGGCCCGAGGTTCTGAACCCGGTGGGATTGTCGGAATTCCTCGATCCCGCGCGGCTTCTGGTCGCGGAGGTGTCGGACCAGACGGAGGGGCTCGCGGTGATGGAAGAGGCGCTCAGGGATGGGTCCGTGCCGTTCGTCGTGATCGAGACCAGCCAGCCGCTCGGCCTGACGCCGGGGCGGCGGTTGCAGCTTGCGGCGAAGGCGGGACAGTCCGTGGGGCTGTGCCTGATCCCCGAGGGCATGGGCAGCAACGCCGCCGAGACGCGGTGGCATTGTTCCCCGGTTTTCGACCGTGCCGCGGCGGCTTCGGACTCGACTCTGCAGCGATGGGATCTTACCAAGAACAAATCGGGAACATTGGGAACCTGGCATGTTCGATGGGATCGCACGTCGCGTCGTGTCCGTGTGGTTTCCCCGGCTCGCGAGTGACCGGGTTCTGCGCCTGCGCCCGGTCGATGGCCCGTTTGCCGTCACGCTGAAGGAGGCGAATGCCGAGCGGATCCACTGCCTGAACGCGACGGCCGAACGGCAGGGCCTGTCGCGGGGCATGAGCTTCGCCGATGCCCGCGCCTTCTGCCCCGAGTTGCAGACCCGCCCCGCCGACCCCGCCGCGGAGGCGCAGTTCCTGACCGTGCTGCGCCGATGGGCGGTGCGCTATTGCCCCTGGGTGGGGGTCGAGGGCGGCGACGGGCTGGTGATGGACGTGACCGGGTCGGCGCACCTGTTCGGCGGCGAGGCGGCGATGCTGTCGGACATGCGCCAGCGGCTGTCCCGCGCCGGGATCACCGCGCGGATCGGGCTCGGCGACGGGCGCGGCGCGGCCTGGGCGCTGGCCCGCTTCGGCGAGGGCGTGGCGGCACCGGGCGCGGCGCTGGAGGCGCTGGCGGAGGTGCCGGTGGCGGGACTGAGGCTGGAGATGGACACGGTGGCGGCGCTGCACCGGCTCGGGCTGTCACGCATCGGCGCGCTCGATGCCGCCGCGCGCGCGCCGCTCGCCCGCCGGTTCGGGCCGGACCTGCTGCTCAGGCTCGACCAGGCGCTCGGGCGGCAGCCGGAATCGGTCGCGCCGCTGCCGGACCCGCCGCATTACGGCGTGCGGATGACCCTGCCGGAGCCCATCGGGCTGACCGCCGACGTGATGGCGGGGGCCGCGCGGCTCCTGGACCGGCTCTGCGAACGGCTGGTCGCGCGGGAGGAGGGCGCGCGGCGGCTTGCGCTGAGCCTTCGCCGGGTCGACCAGGACAGCCGGACGGTGGAACTGCGCCTCGCCCGCCCCTTGCGCGATCCGGGGCGCATCCTGCCCCTGTTCGAGCGCGCCGTGGGCGAGGTCGACGCGGGCTACGGCATCGACATGCTGCGGCTGGAGGCGGTGGAGGTGGAGCCGCTGCCGGTCAGGCAGGTCAGCCATGTCTCCTCGGGCCGCGGCGACCGGCTCGACGATCTCATCACCCGGATCGGCACGCGGATCGGGCTGGAGAACATCCGCCGCTACCTGCCCGCCGACAGCCACGTTCCCGAACGCGCCTTTATCGTCTCGCCCGCCGCGTGGTCGGAACCCGGCGGCGGCTGGACCGCGCTCCGCCCGCGCCCGATCCGCCTGTTCCCGCCCGAACCCATCGCGGGCGAGGGCCCGCGCCCGCCCGACCGCTTCCGCTGGCGGCGGATGCAGCTTGCGACCGAACGCGCGACGGGGCCGGAACGGATCGCGCCGGAATGGTGGCTGGAGGACGAGGCCTGGCGGCGCGGCATGCGCGACTACTGGCTGGTGGAGACGCGGCAGGGCCGGCGGCTGTGGCTGTTCCACACCCCGCAGGCGCCGGGCTGGTTCGTGCAGGGGGAATTCGCATGAGCCGGGCGGTGAAGCGGGTTGTCGCGGGGCCGAAGGGTGCGAAGCGGGTGGCGGTGCGGACGCGCGCGCGCGCCGTGCCGGGCCGCTCCGGGGGAGAGGGTGCGGATGGGGTCGATGCCGAGGCCGTGGGACTGGAGAGCGGCGGGCCGGAGTCAGGCGACGACGGGGCTTCGTTGGATCGGTCCGAGGGAGACCGCGCGGAGGGCTTTGCCGGGAGCGGTGATGCGGGCGGGGCGGACGACCGGGAAGGGTGTCCCGACGCGGAGGGGCAAACGCGGCAGGCCCATTCGGCGGCGGTGTTCCGGGACGCGCCGGGCGAAGAGGATACGGGCGGTGCTGCGGGCCGGGCGTCTGGGGAGCCGTACTGGCCCGAGGATGCGGAGTTCGAAGCGGATGCGCCGTGGTGGGAGGCTCCGGGAGATGATCCGGAGCCGCCGGATGGCGCGGAGGGTGCGGAGACCGCCGAGGCGGTCACGGGCACCTCTTCGGCGGGCTACGACCCCGGGGCAATCGACCTCTCCGACCCAACCGCCGCCGATCTCGGCGCCACCGCCCGTCCCGGTCCCGGACCGGGCTACGCGGAGCTGTGCGTCACCACCAACTTCACCTTCCTCACCGGCGCCTCGCACCCCGAGGAGATGGTGGTGCGCGCCGCCGAACTGGGGCTGGAAGCCATCGCGATCACCGACCGGAATTCGCTCGCGGGCGTTGTCCGGGGCTACCGGGCGCTGCGCGAACTGGAGCGCGAGACGGGCGGAGGCATCCCGATCGCGTCGCAGGCCCAGATCGACACCTGCCTGCGCCAGGCGGTGGGCGACCCGGTGCATCTCGACCGGCCCGCCGCGCCGCGCCTGCCGCGGCTGATCGTCGGCTGCCGGCTGGTGCTGCGCGACAGTCCGCTTCACTGGCTCGCCCTGCCGATGGACCGGATGGCCTATGCGCGGCTGTCGCGGCTGCTGACCACCGGCAAGCGGCGGGCGGAGAAGGGGGAGTGCCATCTCGACCTTCAGGACGTGCTGAAATCCTGTGACGGGATGATCCTGATCGGGCTGCCGCAACAGGGTCTCCGGGCCGCCACGCACCACCTGCAACGGATGCAGCGGCGGTTTCCGGGCAACGTGTTCCTTGGCGCCGCGCCGCGCTACGACGGGTCGGACCAGGCCTGGCTCAGGGCCTGCGCGCGGGCGGCGATGGCGGCCTCGACGCCGATGGTGGCGGTGGGCGACGTGCTGATGCATCGGGCCGCGCGGCGGCAGCTCGCGGACGTGCTGACCTGCATGCGCGAGCACATCACCATCGACGAGATCGGCACCCGCGCCCTGCCGAACGCCGAACGCCGCCTGAAGGGCCGCGCCGACATGGCGCGCCTGTTCCGCGACCATCCCGCCGCGCTCGCCCGCACGCTCCAGATCGCGGCGCGCTGCGCCTTTTCCCTGTCGGAACTCAGCTACGAGTATCCCGACGAAATCACCGACGGCGAGCCGCCGCAGGTGCGGCTTGAGCGGCTGACGCGCGAGGGGATGCGGCGGCGCTATCCCGGCGGCGCGCCGCAACGGGTGCGCGACCTCGTGGCCAAGGAATTGCGGCTGGTGGAGGAACTGGGTTTCCCCGCCTACTTCCTGACCGTCAACGACATCGTCGCCTTCGCGCGGTCTCGCGGCATCCTGTGCCAGGGGCGCGGGTCGGCCGCGAACTCGATCCTGTGCTACCTGCTCGGCATCACCGATGTCGCGCCGGACATGATCGCGATGGTGTTCGAGCGTTTCATCTCGCGCTTCCGGGGCGAGCCGCCGGACATCGACGTGGATTTCGAACACGAGCGGCGGGAGGAGGTGATCCAGTGGATCTACGAGAAATACGGCCGCCACCGCGCCGGGCTCTGCGCCACCGTGATCCACTTTCGGTCCCGCGCCGCGATCCGCGAGGTGGGCAAGGTGATGGGCCTCAGCCAGGACGTCACCGCCAGCCTCGCGGGCCAGATCTGGGGGATGTCGAACCGCGGCGCCGATCCCGACCGCATCCGCGAGATCGGGCTCGACCCGTCCGACCGCAGGCTCGCCCAGACCATCCGGCTGATCGGCGAGGTGATCGGTTTCCCCCGCCATCTCAGCCAGCATGTCGGCGGGTTCATCATCACCAAGGGGCGGCTCGACGAGCTTTGCCCGATCGAGAACGCGGCGATGGAGGATCGCACGGTCATCGAGTGGGACAAGGACGACATCGACACCCTGCGCATCCTCAAGGTCGACGTTCTGGGCCTCGGCATGCTCACCTGCATCCGCAAGGCGTTCGAACTGACCGAACGGCACGAGAACCGGCCGCTCACCATCGCGTCCGTCCCGCAGGAGGACCCGGAGACCTACGCGATGCTGCAACAGGCCGACGCCATCGGCGTGTTCCAGGTCGAAAGCCGGGCGCAGATGGCGTTCCTGCCGCGGATGAAGCCGGAAACCTTCTACGACCTCGTGATCGAGGTCGCCATCGTGCGCCCCGGCCCGATCCAGGGCGGCATGGTGCAGCCCTACGTGCGGCGGCGGCAGGGGCTGGAACGGCCGGAACCGCTCGGACCCGCGCTCGAGGAGGTGACGCGGCGGACACTAGGTGTGCCTCTGTTCCAGGAACAGGCGATGCAGATCGCCGTCGTCGGCGCGGGGTTCTCGGCCGAGGAAGCGGATCACCTGCGCCGCTCCATCACCTCGTTCCGGCGCATGGGCACGATCGGCGCGTTCCGGGACAAGTTCATCGCGGGGATGCTTGGCAACGGCTACGACATGGAGACCGCGGAACGCTGCTTCGGCCAGATCGAGGGCTTCGCCGATTACGGCTTTCCCGAAAGCCACGCCGCCGCCTTCGCGATGCTGGCCTATGTCTCGGCCTGGCTGAAGCGGCACCACCCGGCGGCGTTTGCCTGCGCGCTCCTGAACTCGCAGCCGATGGGCTTCTACGCGCCCGCGCAGATCGTGCGCGACGCGCGCGAGCACGGGATCGAGGTGCGGCCGATCTGCGTCAACGCGAGCGAGTGGGACTGCACGCTGGAACGCCGCGCCGATGGCGGGCTGGCGCTGCGCCTGGGCTTCCGCCAGATCAAGGGCTTCCGCGAGGAGGACGCGGGCTGGATCACCGCCGCGCGCGGCAACGGCTACCGCGAGCCTGCCGCGCTCTGGCACCGCGCGGGCCTCGCCCCGCCCGCGCTGGAACGGCTGGCGGAGGCGGACGCGTTCTCCGACCTCGGGCTCACCCGCCGCGACGCGCTCTGGCAGGTCCGCGCGATCCGGGCCGAGAAACCGCTGCCGCTCTTCGACGACCCGATCGACGGCGAGGGCATCACCGAGCCGGCGGTGGATCTGCCGCCGATGCATCTCGGGCAGGAGGTGGTGGAGGATTACGTCTCCACCCGCCTGACCCTCCGCGCGCACCCGATGGAGCTGATCCGCCCGGGCCTCACGGGCCTTACCCCGAACGACCGGCTGATGACCGCGCCCCTGACCCGCACCGTGATCTGCGGCCTCGTCATCACCCGCCAGCGCCCCGGCACCGCGTCGGGCGTGGTGTTCCTGACGCTGGAGGACGAGACCGGGGTCGCCAACGTGATCGTCTGGCCCAAGATCTACGAACGTTTCCGCCGCATCGTGATGGGCGCGCGGCTGATCCGCGTCACCGGCTATCTCCAGCGCGAGGGCATCGTCGTTCACCTGATCGCGCAGGAGGTCGAGGACCTGTCAGGACACCTCTCCGCCCTCGCCTCGCCGCTGGAGGACGCCGGCGGGACGGGCAGGCGCCCGCCGAAACCCGCGCAGGCGATGCACCCGAGGGAGCAGGCGAAGAAGCTTTTCCCGAGCCGGGATTTTCATTGAGGGGGCGCGCCGGTGGTGAGTTTGGATGCCTCCGGCGGGAGGTATTCGGGGGACGAAGAAGGGCAGACACACCGCGCCAAGGGACCGGTCATCGTCCCTTGCCAACGGGACGGCGTCACACCGCCACCAGCGCCCCCCGCGCCCCGATCACTTTCGCGGCCAGCGCGGTACCCTCGGCGGCTGCCTCGACCGCGCTTTGCCCCGCCATCAGCGCCGCGAAGAAGGCGCCGTTGAAGCTGTCGCCCGCGGCGGTGGTGTCGACGACCTCCGCTGCGGGGACGGGCGTGACGACAGCTGTCTCCGACCCGTCGCGGATCAGCATCTGGCCGGGGCCGTTCTTCACGATGATGCGGCTGCAACCGGCCTCGGCGTAGCGCGCGGCGGTGGCGGCGGGGTCGGCGTCGCCGAAGTGGTCGGCCTCGTCCTCGAAGGACGGCAGCGCGATGTCGGCGGCCTTCGCGCCCTCCATGACCCAGTGCCGCATCTCGTCGCCCGTGGCCCAGAGCCGGGGGCGGAGGTTCGGGTCGAACGCGACCCAGGCGCCCGCCCATCGCGCGGCGGCGATGGCGGCCAGCAGGCGTTCCCGCCCCGCGTCGGGCAGGATCGCCAGTGTGATTCCCGAAAAGTATACAAGATCTCCCGCGCCGATCCCCGGCAGCGTGTCGAGATCGTCGGCCAGCGTCCGCGCTGCGGCGGTGCTGCGCCAGTAGGAGAAGCTGCGTTCGCCGTCCTTCAGCGAGATCAGGTAAAGCCCCACCGTCCGCCCCGGCCGCACCTTCAGTTCCGGCACCACGCCCGCGTCACGGATGAAATCCGTCATCGCCCGGGACGGCCCGTCATCGCCCACGGCGCTGAGATAGGCGACCTCGAGCCCCTCGACGCCCGCGCGGCGCGCGTACCACGCGGTGTTGAACGTGTCCCCGGCGAAGCCCATCGCGTAGCGGCCATCCGCCTGCGGGGCCATCTCGATCATGCATTCGCCGATGCACAGCAGGCGCGCGGTCATTCCCCGGACTCGAAGTATTCGCTATGCGCCTCGCGGATCCGTTCGAGCGCGTTGCGGATGTCGCCGAGGTGGACCCGCAGGGCCTGTTCCGTCCGTTCCGGGTCGCCGGCCTCGATGGCGTCGATGATCGCGTGATGTTCGGACAGGACCTGGCGGCGGTGTGCGGTCGAGAGGGTCAGGTAGCGCACGCGGTCCATGTGCGCCTTCTGCTCCTGGATCAGGGTCCAGGCATGGGGCTGGCCGGCCATTTCGCAGAAGCTCGCGTGGAGTTCCTCGTCGAAGCCGTGGAAGATCGACGGATCCCTGCTGTCGAGCGCGCTTTCCTGCCGGGCGAGGATTTCGCGCAGGTGGGCGACCTCCTCGGGCCCGGCGCTGGCGGCGACGAGGCGCAGGCATTCGACCTCGATCGCGACACGCACGAAGGCGGCATCCAGCACCGCGCGTTCGGAGATCTTGGTGATGAGCGTCGCCCGCTGGGGCCGGATCGACACGAAGCCGAGCTTCGACAGGCGGAAGAAGGCATCGCGCACAGGCTGCCGCGACACGTCGAGTTGCCGGGCGATGTCGGTTTCGGACACCTTGGTGCCGGGCGGCAGCTGCAGCGACACGACCGCGTCGTAGAGAGAGCGGAAGATCTGGTCGGTGGCCGTGAGCGCCGGGGGCTGCGCAAGCGGCGAAATGGCGAGCTCTGGCATGGCACCTCCGGCTGATGGCCTTTCCGGAATAGTCCGAAAAGCCCTTTGACTCAACTAGCCATCTAGCATATTAGCAGACTAAATTACCAGAACAGGGACGAAAACACCGCATGAGCCTGACCGATCCCGACCGCCTGTTCCCGGTGGAGCCGTCGTTGCGCGACCGCGCGCGGGCGCTCTACGACAGCGTGAAGGACCTGCCGATCGTCAGCCCTCATGGCCATTGCGACCCCCGCTGGTTCGCGGAGAACGAGCGGTTCCCGAACCCCGCCGAACTGTTCGTAGTCCCAGATCACTACGTCTTCCGGATGCTCGTCAGCCAGGGCGTGAAGCTGACCGACCTCGGCGTTCCGCGCGAGGACGGCGGCGAGACCGAGACCGATCCCCGCGCGATCTGGCGGCGCTTCGCGGAGAACATGAAGCTGTTCCGCGCCACGCCGTCCGAGATGTGGCTGAACCACTCGTTCGAGCATGTCTTCGGCCTGACCGAGCCGCTGTCGGCCGCCACCGCCGAGATGTACTACGACCACATCGACGCGAAACTGGCGGAGCCCGCGTTCCGGCCCCGCGCGCTGTTCGAAAGCTTCGGGATCGAGGTGCTGGCGACGACCGAGGGCGCGCTCGACGACCTGCGCTGGCACCGGCAGATGCGCGACAGCGGCTGGACCGGCCGCGTGGTCACGACCTACCGGCCCGATGCCGTCGTCGACCCGGAGTTCGAGGGTTTCGCCGAGAACGTCGCGCGGCTCGGCGAGATCACGGGCGAGGATACCGCGACCTGGGCCGGATACCTCGACGCGCACCGGGCGCGGCGGGCCTTCTTCAAGGACCACGGCGCGACCGCATCGGATCACGGCCACGCCTCGGCGCGCACCGCGAACCTGTCGCAGGCGGAGGCCGCGGCGTTGTTCGACAAGGCGCGGGCCGGGACCTGCTCGGCGGAGGAAGCCGACCTCTTCCGCGGCCAGATGCTGACCGAGATGGCGCGGATGAGCCTTGATGACGGGCTGACGCTGCAGATCCACGCGGGGTCGCGGCGGAACCACTCCGCCCAGGTCTTCGCCGCGCATGGCCGCGACAAGGGTTTCGACATCCCCGGGCGCACCGACTACGTCGCGGCGCTGAAGCCGATGCTGGACGCGGTCGGGATGGAGCCGGGGCTGACCATCATCCTGTTCACCCTCGACGAGACCGTCTACGGCCGCGAACTGGCCCCGCTCGCGGGGGCCTATCCCTCGCTGAAGCTGGGGCCGCCGTGGTGGTTCTTCGACAGCTACGAGGGCATCAAGCGGTTCCGCGAGGCCACGACGGAAACCTGCGGTTTCTACAACACGGCCGGATTCAACGACGACACCCGCGCGTTCTGCTCGATCCCCGCCCGCCACGACGTGGCCCGGCGGTCGGATTGCGCCTACCTCGCGACGCTCGTCGGCACGGGACGCCTGCGCGAAGCGGAGGCTTTCGAGGTCGCACGCGACCTTTCGTACCAGCTGGCAAAGGACGCCTACGGACTTTGACGGCATTCTTCAGGGAGGAAGACATGACGAAACACCTGACCGCGCTGGCCGCCTTCGCAGCGACCACCGCACTCGCCTCGGGCGCATTCGCCTGCGAGGTCACGCTCCGGTCATCGGACACCCATCCCGACGGATACCCGACCGTGTCCGCCGTGCAGTACATGGGCGAACTGCTGGAAGAACGTTCCGGCGGCCGTCTCTGCGTCGAGGTGTTCCACTCGGCCCAGCTGGGCGAGGAAGCCGACACGATCGAGCAGACGCAGCTCGGCGTGATCGACCTCAACCGCGTCTCGCTCGGGCCGTTCAACAACATCATCGAGGAAACCAAGGTCTTCTCGCTGCCCTACATCTTCCGGTCGGTCGAGCACATGCACAACGTGGTCGACGGCGAGATCGGGCAGGAGATTCTCGACGCTTTTGCGGATCATGACCTGATCGGCCTTGCCTACTACGACGGCGGCGCGCGGTCGTTCTACAACAGCCAGCGCCCGATCACCTCGATCGCGGACATCGAGGGCATGTCCTTCCGCGTCATGCAGTCGGACGTGTTCGTGGACATGGTCGACGCGCTCGGCGGCAACGCGACGCCGATGCCCTACGGCGAGGTCTACACCTCGATCCAGACCGGCGCGATCGACGGCGCGGAGAACAACTGGCCGTCCTTCGAGTCCTCCGGCCACTACGAGGTCGCGGGCTACTACACGCTCGACGAGCACCTGATCGTCCCCGAGGTCCTGGTGATGTCTGAGATCAGCTGGAACCGGCTGTCGGCCGAGGACCAGGAGCTTGTCCGCCAGGCCGCGCGGGACAGCGTTCCGTTCATGCGCGAGCAGTGGCAGGCGCGGGAGGAAGCCTCCGAGGAGCTCGTCCGCGCCGCCGGCGTCGAGATCATCGAGGACATCGACAAGACCCCGTTCATCGAGGCGATGGTGCCGGTCTACGAGCGCCACGTCACCAGCGACGCCCTGCGCGCACTGGTCACGCGGATCCAGGAAACCGAGTGACCTCCTGACCCCGACAACGGCCGCCCGCATCTCGCGGGCGGCCGACTTTCTCTCTGGCGAGGCTGAACGTGCAAGCAACGGTTCTCCGGATCTCGGCCGTGATCGGCGTGATTTCCCGCATTTCGCTCTGGCTTTCGGGCGCCGGCCTCGTCGCGATGACGGTGCTGATCGCGTGGCAGGTCTGGGGCCGCTACGTGATGAACGACACCCCCACCTGGACCGAGATCACGTCCGTCCTGCTGATGGGCTGGTTCATCCTGCTCGGCGCGGCCGTGGGCCTGCGCGAGGGCAACCACCTCAGCTTCGACGTGCTGCTGTACGTCCTGCCGAAAGGCGTGAACGGGGTCCTGCACACGGTGTCGGATGCCGTGGTCGCGATCTTCGGCATCGGCATGGTCGTCTACGGCATCCAGCTTGCCGCGCAGACCTGGTCGAACACCATGCCGCTTCTCGGTATCTCGGGCGGCATCGGCTACCTCGCGCTCATCTGCGGCGGCGTCCTGATGGTCCTGTTCGCGCTTGAGCGGATCCTGCGCCGCGCGGTCGGCCTCCCGACTTACCGGTTCGGCGACGACGTGGAAGACGAGACCGAAGCCGCCATCCACGGGGGCGCCTGACATGGAACTTCTCGTCCTCTTCGGCACCTTCACGGTGCTTCTGCTGATCGGCACGCCGGTCGCCTTCTGCCTTGGCGTCGCGTCCTTCGCGACCATCGCCTATATCGGCCTGCCGCCGGTGGTGGTGTTCCAGCGCCTGAACTCAGGCATATCGGTCTTCGTCCTGATGGCGATCCCGTTCTTCATCTACGCGGGCGAGCTGATGGTGCGTGGCGACATCGCCCGAAGGCTCGTGGCGCTCGCCGCGGCGGGCGTCGGGCACATGCGCGGGGGTCTCGGGCAGGTGAACATCGCGGCCTCGGTGCTGTTCGGCGGCATCTCGGGCTCCGCCGCCGCCGACGCCTCGGCCATCGGGGGCCTGATGATCCCGCAGATGGAGGAACGCGGCTACGGGCGCGACTTCGCCGTCAACGTCACGGTGGTCTCGTCGATCATCGCGCTGATGCTGCCGCCGTCGCACAACCTCATCATCTACGCGATCTCGGCGGGCGGGCGCATTTCCATCGCGGATCTGTTCACCGCGGGCATCCTGCCGGGCCTGATCCTCGCCCTGTCGCTCATGTTCGTCGCCTATTTCGTCGCCAAGAAGCGCGGATACTCGACCGAGCCCTTCCCGGGCGGCCGCGCCGTCCTGATGCTGCTTCTGAACGCGACGCCCGGCCTGATCCTCGTGGCGATCATCTTCGGCGGCGTCCGGTCAGGCATCTTCACGGCGTCCGAATCCTCGTGCATCGCGGTGGTCTACGCGATCCTCGCCACCATCCTCGTCTACCGCTCGCTGTCGTGGAACGATTTCGTCGCGGCCACGCTCGGCGCGGTGCGGACGGCGTCGATGGTGCTGCTGGTGATCGGCTCGGCCGCCGCCTTCGCATGGCTGCTAGCCTACCTGCGGGTTCCGGCGACGCTGGTGGAGCTGATCTCGGGCGTGTCGGAGAACCCAATCGTGATCCTGCTGATGCTGAACATCCTCCTGCTGTTCCTCGGCACCTTCATGGACATGAGCCCGCTGATCGTCATCACAACGCCGATCTTCCTGCCGGTCGCCACGGCCTTCGGCGTCGACCCCGTGCATTTCGGCATCATCCTGATCCTGAACCTCGGCATCGGGCTCTGCACGCCGCCGGTGGGCGCGGTCCTGTTCGTCGGCTGTGCGGTGGGGCGTCTGCCCGTGGGGCAGGCGATCCGGACGATCTGGCCGTTCTACGGCGCGGCCGTGTTCACCCTGATGCTCGTCACCTACATCCCGGCGCTATCGCTCTGGCTGCCGTCGCTGTTCCGCTGAGGCCCGCCCGATGACCCCTGTCCGCACCTTCCCCGAGGTCTCGCCTGACACCGGCGTCCTGCGCCGCGTGCTGTCCGACAGTCCCGAGCTGATGGTCGTGTCCTTCGGCTTCGAGGAAGGCGCAAGGGGCGCGCTTCACAGCCATCCGCACGTGCAATCCACCTACGTCGAAAGCGGCCGGTTCCGGTTCTCGATCTCGGGCGAGGAATTCGAGGTCGGCCCCGGCGACAGTTTCGTGATCCCGTCGGGGGCGGAACACGGCTGCGTCTGCCTGAAACCCGGCCGCCTGATCGACACCTTCACCCCGCGCCGCGACGACTTCTTGTAAAGGGACACGCCATGACCACCGCCGCCGAAACCCGCTACGCCATCGATCCGGCCAGCGTGAAGGGCCTCGACACGCAGGGCCTGCGCGACCACTTCCATGTCGGCGGTCTGTTCCGGCCGGGCGAGATCAAGCTGGTCTACAGCCACTACGACCGGCTCATCCTCGGCTCCGCCGTCCCGGACGGCGGGTCGCTGGTGCTGGATCACGTCGCGGAGGCCGGGACCGCCACGATCCTCGAACGCCGCGAAATGGCGGTGCTGAACATCGGCCCCGCGGGGCCGGTCTCCGTCGGCGGCGAAAGTTACGAGATCGACACCGGCGAGGTGCTCTATATCGGCATGGGCGCGGGGCCCGTCACCTTCGAGGGGGCCGGCCGCTACTACATCCTGTCGGCCCCTGCCCACCGCATCTGCCCGACGAAACTCATCAAGGTGTCCGAGGCCCGGCGCGTTGAGATGGGATCGAAGGAGACCGCGAACGAGCGGGTCATCATCCAGGTCCTGCACCCGGATGTCTGCGAAAGCTGCCAGCTCCTGATGGGGTACACCCAGTTCGCCGAGGGTTCGGTCTGGAACACCATGCCCGCCCACCTGCACGACCGGCGGATGGAGGCGTATCTCTACTTCGACCTGCCCGAGGAAAGCCGGGTGTTCCACTTCATGGGCCGCCCCGACGAGACCCGCCACATCGTCATGGCCAACGAGGAGGCCGTGATCTCGCCGCCGTGGTCGATCCATGCGGGCGCGGGAACCGGGGCCTACACGTTCTGCTGGGCGATGGCGGGCGACAACGTCGATTTCACCGACATGGACATGGTCGCGATGGGAGACCTGCGGTGAGCGGTTCCGAGGTCGCGCCCCTGCTGGGCGACCCCTTCCGCATCGACGGCCTGCGCGCGCTGGTCACCGGTGCCAATACCGGGATCGGGCAGGCGATTGCCGTCGGGCTCTCTGAGCGCGGCGCGCACGTTCTGGGCGCCGGGCGGTCGTCCTGCGACGAGACAGTGGCCATGATCGAGGCGGCGGGCGGCACCGGCGAGGCGTTCGCGCTCGACCTCGCCGATCCCGAAGCCGGGGCCGCGCGGCTGGCGGAGGCCGGCGATCTCGACATCCTCGTGAACAACGCCGGCATCATCCGCCGTGCCGACAGCGTGGACTACACCGCCGCCGACTGGGACGACGTGATGGACGTGAACCTGAAGGCCGTGTTCCTGCTGAGCCAGGTGTTCGCGCGGGGCGTCATCGCCCGCGGCGCGCCCGGACGGATCGTCAACATCGCCTCGCTCCTGTCCTTCCAGGGCGGCATCCGCGTGCCGGCCTACACCGCGTCGAAGCATGGCGTCGCGGGGCTGACGAAGATCCTCGCCAACGAATGGGCGGCGAAGGGCATCAACGTGAACGCCGTCGCCCCCGGCTACATCGCAACCAACAACACCGAAGCCTTGCGCGACGACCCGAAGCGGTCGGCGGAGATCCTCGGGCGCATCCCGGCGGGGCGGTGGGGCGATCCCGCCGACATCGCGGGGGCGGTGGCCTTCCTCTGCACCCCCGCCTCGCGCTATGTCACCGGGGCGGTTCTGAACGTCGACGGGGGCTGGCTTGCACGATAGGCTGAAACGGGACGGAGACGCGCCGAAGGTCGGCATCGTCCACCTCGGGCCCGGTGCCTTCTTCCGCGCGTTCATCGCGGTCTGCACCGATGCCGCGATGACCGCGTCGGGGGGGGACTGGGGCATTCTCGCGGTCAGCCTGAAGAGCCCCACGGCGCGCGACCAGCTCGGGCCGCAAGGCGGTGTCTTCACCGCTGTCGAGCTTGGCCCGGACGGTGAGACGCCGCGCACGATCGGATCGGTGACGGATGTCCTCGTCGCGCCCGAAGACCCTGCGGCCGTGGTCGCCGCGATGGCCGACCCAACCGTGAAGATCGTGTCGCTGACCGTGACCGAGAAGGGCTATTGCCACAACCCGGCGACCGGGAAGCTGAACCTCGACCACCCCGACATCGCCCATGATCTCGCGGCGCCGGACGCGCCGCGATCCGCGCCCGGCATGATCGTCGCGGCGCTGGAGGCGCGGCGCGCGGCCGGCACGCCGCCGTTCACCGTCCTGAGTTGCGACAACCTGCCGTCGAACGGGCCGCTCGTCCGCGGGATGGTGCTGGACTTCGCTCACGCCCGCGATGCCGCACTCGCGGCCTGGATCGACGACAACGTCAGCTTTCCGGCCACGATGGTCGACCGGATCACGCCCGCGACGACCGGCGAGGATCTCGACCGGATCGAGACGATGATCGGGTTCCGGGACGAGGGGCCGGTGGTGCACGAGCCGTTCATCCAGTGGGTGATCGAGGACGATTTCCCGCAGGGCCGCCCCGACTGGGCCGCCGGCGGCGCGCAGTTCGTGAACAGCGTCGAGGCGCACGAGACGATGAAGCTGCGGTGCCTCAACGGCACCCATTCGACGCTGGCCTATCTCGGCTACCTCGCCGGGCACCAGACCATCGCCGACACCGTGGCCGACGCGCCCTTCGCCGCGCTGTGCCAGCGGCTGTGGCGGGACGAGATCCTGCCGACCGTGCCGCAGCCCGAGGGCGAGGACCTGCCCGCCTATTGCACCGCGCTTCTGGAACGCTACCGCAACCCCGCGATCCGCCACCGCACCTGGCAGATCGCGATGGACGGCAGCCAGAAGCTGCCGCAGCGCATTCTCGGCACGATCCGCGACACCCTCGCCGAGGGCCGGGTGCCGGAGGGGCTGTGCCTCGCGGTGGCGGGCTGGATGCGCTATGTCGGCGGAGTGGACGAGAACGGCGAGGAGATCGACGTGCGCGACCCGCTGGCGAAGGAGCTTCGCGCGGCGTTGGATGCGGCCGACAGCCCCAAGGACAAGGTCGCCTCGCTGCTCGGGATCGAGGCGGTGTTCGGCGACGACCTTCCCCGGGACCAGCGGTTCCGCGACGCGGTGACGGCGGCCTACCGGTCGCTGGTCGCGAACGGGTCGCGCGCTACCGTCGAGGCGTACCTGGCATGACCGCGACCATCGTCCTCGACCCCGCGGACGACGTCGCGATCCTGACATCGAAGGCGGAGGCGGGGTCGACCCCGCTCTGCTCAGGCACCCCGCTGACCGCCAACGTCCAGGCCGGCCACAAGATCGCGCGGCACGCCATCGCGGGCGGCGGCCCGATCCTGAAGTTCGGGCAACTCATCGGCTACGCGACCGAAGACATCCCCGAGGGCGCACACGTTCACAGTCACAACTGCGCGTTCGGGGCGCATGAAACCACACGCGAGATCGGAGCGGACCTCGCCCGCGCCGAGGCCGCCGTCCCGAAGCCCGCCGACCGCACGTTCGACGGCTACCACCGCGACGATGGCCGCGTCGGCACCCGCAACGTCATCGCGCTGATCGCAACGGTGAACTGTTCGGCCACGGTGATCCGGCGCGCGGCGGACGAGATCCGGGCGTCGGGGATGCTGGCCGCCTTCCCCAACATCGACGGCGTCGCCGCCTTCGCCCACGGCACCGGCTGCGGCATGGCCTCGGACGGGCCGGGGTGGGAGAACCTGCAACGGGTGCTCTGGGGCCACGCCATCCACCCGAACGTCGGCGCTGCGGTCTTCGTCGGGCTCGGCTGCGAGGTCATGCAGATCGCCCGGATGCGCCAGCTTTTCGGCGGCGGCGAGGCGGAGCGGTTCCACGGCCTGACAATCCAGGAGAACGGCGGCACGCGGGAAACGGTGGCCAAGATCGTCGCCCGCGTCCGCGACCTGCTGCCCGAGGTGAATGCGACACCGCGCAAACCAGCGCCGCTGTCGAAGCTGACCGTGGCGCTTCAGTGCGGCGGGTCGGACGGCTATTCCGGGATCACCGCGAACCCCGCGCTCGGCGCGGCATCGGACCTGATCGTGGGCCACGGCGGCAGCGTGATCCTGTCGGAGACGCCCGAGATCTACGGGGCCGAAGACCTGCTGCTCCGCCGCGCGCGTAGCCCTGAGGTCGCCGACACGCTGATCGAGCGCCTACGCTGGTGGGAGCGCTACACCGAGATGAACGGCGGCTCGATGGACAACAACCCGTCCCCCGGCAACAAGGCGGGCGGGCTGACCACGATCCTCGAAAAGTCGCTCGGTGCGGTCGCGAAGGCGGGATCGACGCCGCTGGAGGCCGTTGTGGGCTACGCGCAGCAGGTGAAGACACCGGGCCTGACCTTCATGGACACGCCGGGCTACGACCCGGTCTCGGCCACCGGCCAGATCGCGGGCGGGGCGCAGATCGTCGTGTTCACCACCGGGCGCGGATCGGCCTTCGGCTCGAAACCCGCGCCGACGATCAAGCTCGCGACGAACGACCGGCTCTACGCCGCGATGCCCGACGACATGGACCTGAACTGCGGCGACATCCTGAGCGCGGGCGTCTCCGTCGCCGACAAAGGCGCGGAGATCCTCGACCTGATCGTGGCGACTGCCAGCGGGCAGGTCACGCGCAGCGAGGCGCTCGGCCTCGGCGACAACGAGTTCGTGCCCTGGCAGATCGGCGCGGTCATGTGACCGGGACCGGCGCCCGGCGCTCGCGGAAGCTCGACGGGCTGGCCCCCATGTGCCGCTTGAACATGCGGCTGAAGAAATAGGGGTCGGAATAGCCCAGTTCCGCCGCGACGGCCTTCACGCTCATCCCCTGGCCAAGCCGGTTGGCGGCGAATTCCATCCGTTTCAGTTCGCGGAACTTCTGCGGCGTCATGCCCATCCTGTCGCGAAAGGCGCGGCGGAAGTAGTCGGCGTTGTAGGGAACCGCGGCATGGGCATCGTCGAGACCGCCGCCGAGCGGGTCCGAGGACAGCCGCGCGGCCACGTTCATGATGTGCATCGACAGCGGATCATGGTTTTCCGGCGCGGCGGTTTCCGCGTGCCAGCCGGTGAAGGCATCCTCGAGGAAGGACAGGAGCATGACCATGAACTGGTGATGCTGCTGGAGCGTCATCCCCGAAACCGGCCGCCGGTCGCGGTAGGCCGCGACGAGCGGCGCGAGCGTGTCCCAGTCCGACAGCCGGACCTTCGGCGTCAGCGCCATCTGGCCGACGACATCGCCGCGGCCGAAAAGTTCCAGCTGGAAGTGTTGCGCGACGCCGGTCAGAAGCTCCGCGCCGCCGCCGTGCGCGCCGCGGAACCGGGTATAGGCCGGGATCAGCATGGCTTCGCCGGGGCCGAGTTCCAAGCGTTCGGCAGGCTCCCCGACCTGGTAGACGCCGCGCCCGGTCAGGCAGATCACGAGGTCGTGGACCGGGTTCACCTTGTCGATCCGCCAGTTGGCCGGGTGGCTCATCCGGATCGGGGATCGCGCAAGCCTGAGCGACAGCGCGCGCATCGGGATGTGGCTGAGCGGAAGATGTTCGGTTTTATCCATCCTTTTGTTTCGTTATCATCATTCTGCGAGGCTGACTAGCATATTACTGTCGATCAACAGGCCGATACCCGCGGATTCGCGGGGTCCGGGCCGAAAGCAGGGAGGAAATCGCAGGGGTTCCCGGGGTGCCGGGGTACCTTTCGCGGATGCAGCATGCACGAATCCGGACAGGAGATACCGGTCCGCATCGCCTATGTCGGCGGCGGATCCCTCAACTGGGCGACGGGCCTGATGGCTGACCTCGCCCATGACACCCGGCTCGCCGCCGAGGTTCGGCTCTACGACATCGACGCTGCCGCCGCCCGCCGCAATGCGGGCATGGGCGCGCGCTTCGCCGCCGTCTCGCGCGGGACGCCGGCGCGCTACACCGCCTGCGACAGCCTGGCGGAGGCGCTGGACGGCGCCGACGTGGTGGTCATTTCGATCACGCCTGGCCGGATCGAGGACATGGCCCACGACATCGGCATTCCCGCCCGCTACGGCATCCCGCAGGCGGTGGGCGACACCGTGGGGCCGGGCGGCTTCCTGCGTGCGATCCGCGCGATCCCGATGCTGGCCGAGATCGGCGCGGCGATCGGGGAACACGCGCCGAACGCCCATGTCTGCAACCTCACGAACCCGATGAGCGTCCTGACCGGCGCGCTGTTCGCGGCCTTCCCCGGCATCCGCGCCTGGGGCGAATGCCACGAGGTCACCAAGATCCGCCGTCTCGTCGCCATGCTGGCGAATGCCGAAGCGGGGGAGGGGACATTCACCCATCGCGACGTGCAGGTGAACGTTCTCGGGATCAACCACTTCACCTTCGTCGACCGGATGTCGGTCGGCGGGCGGGACATGCTGCCGGCCTACCGTGCCTTCGCCGAGGCTCACCACGCGGACGGCTTCCGCCAGGTCGAACCCGGCCACGACGCGCTGCATGACCGCTATTTCGGCACGAAGAACCGTGTCGCCTTCGATCTCCTGCGCCGCTTCGGCATCCCCGCCGCGGCCGGCGACAGGCACCTGGCGGAGTTCATGCCCGCCGCCGACTACCTGGCCGACCCCGAAACCTGGGGCTTCGCGCTGACCCCGGTGGACTACCGGCTGGAAGCGCAGGCCGAGAAACGCGCGAAGGCGGAAGCCGTGGCCGATGGCCGCGCCGCGCCGGTGGCGAAACGGTCCGACGAGGCGCTCGTTGACCAGGTCGTCGCGCTGATGGGCGGTGGCACCTACGTCTCCAACGTCAATCTCCCGAACCGGGGACAGGTCGAGGGCCTGCCCCACGGGGTCATCGTGGAGACCAACGCGCTGTTTACCGGCCTCGGCGTCCAGCCGGTCCATGCGGGCCGCCTGCCGGAGACACTCGAACCCATCGTCCGCGACCATGCCGAACGGCAGGCGGCGCTCCTGTCCCTGGTCCTCGCGGGGCGGAGCGACGGGCTGTTCGAACTGTTCCGCGACGATCCGCTGGTGCGTCCGCTGTCCGGGGCCGAGGCGCGCGCGATGTGGGACGAGATGCGCGCCGCGACCGACCGCTGGCTGCCCGAAGCGCTGAAAGGGGCCGCGTGATGGGCGGCGACAACAGGTTCCTCGGGCTCTGGTACGTCTCGCCCTACCTGATCGGGCTGGTCCTGTTCACGATGTTCCCGTTCCTCGCGTCGTTCTACCTGAGCTTCACGGACTACGACCTGCTGACCGCGCCGGAATGGGTCGGGCTGGAGAACTACGAACGGCTCGTGACCCGCGACCGGACCTTCGCGAAATCGCTGCGGGTGACGCTCACCTACGTCTTCACCACCGTGCCCCTGAAGCTCTGCTTCGCGCTGTTCATCGCGGTGGTGCTGAACTACCGGCTGAAGGGGATCGGCCTCTTCCGCACCGCCTACTACGTGCCCTCGATCCTCGGCGGCTCCATCGCCATTGCCGTCCTGTGGCGCTACATCTTCGCCGATACCGGCCTCGTGAACATGATCATCACCGGCTTCGGCGGCGAGCCGGTCAACTGGTTCGGCGACCCGGGCAACGCGCTCTTCACCATCACGCTGCTGCGCGTGTGGCAGTTCGGGTCGGCGATGGTGATCTTCCTCGCCGCGCTGCAATCGGTCGACAAGTCGCTTTACGAAGCCGCGTCCATCGACGGGGCGGGGCCGTGGAAGATCTTCCGCCACATCACACTGCCGCTCATCACGCCGGTGATCTTCTTCAACCTGATCATGCAGACGGTGCAGGCGTTCCAGGAATTCAACGGGCCGTTCATCATCACCAACGGCGGTCCGCTCCGGTCCACCTACCTGCTGCCCCTCTACATCTACGAGGAAGCGTTCCAGAGCTTCGACATGGGCTATGCCAGCGCCATCGCCTGGATCCTGTTCCTCATCATCATGACCCTCACTCTCGTGGCCTTCTGGTCGTCGAAGAAGTGGGTCTACTACGCCGGCGACAAGAGGAACTGACGCGATGGTCGACGCCACCGACATGGTTCCCGCCACCGCCGCTTCGCGCGAACCCGCGACGATGCTCGCGCCCAAGAAGAAGCGGCCGTCCCGGGCCGGCGCCATCGTGCGCTACGGGCTGCTGATCGTCGTCGGGCTGGTGATGATCTACCCGCTTCTCTGGCTCATCGGCGCGTCCTTCAAGACCAACCAGGAGATCTTCTCGACCCCGTGGTTCTGGCCGCAGAACCCGACGTTCCAGGGCTACATCGACGGCTGGCAGACCTCGACGCCCTACACGTTCGGGCGGTTCTTCTTCAACTCGCTCTGCATCGTCGTGCCGAAGGTCATCGGCACCGCCGTGTCCTCGACGCTGGTGGCCTACGGCTTCGCGCGGTTCGACTTCCCGGGCAAGAAGCTGCTGTTCGGGGTGCTGATCGCGACGCTTCTCCTGCCCGACGTGGTGACGCGGATCCCGCAATACCTCCTGTTCCGGGAGCTCGGCTGGCTCGATACCTTCCTGCCGCTTTTCGTGCCGCAGTGGTTCGCGTGGGAGGCGTTCTTCGTCTTCATGCTGATCCAGTTCCTCCGCGCCATCCCGCGCGAGATGGAGGAAGCGGCGCGGGTCGACGGGGCGAACACGATGCAGACGCTGATCTTCATCGTCGTGCCGATGCTGAAACCGGCGATCATCTCGGTCTGCCTGTTCCAGTTCATGTGGACGATGAACGACTTCCTCGGCCCTCTGATCTACATCTCGTCGGTCGAGAACTACCCGATCTCGCTCGCGCTCCGGCTCGCCATCGACACGACCGAGGCGTTCAACTGGAACGAGATCCTGGCGATGACCGTGCTGGCGCTCACGCCGTCGCTCGTCGTGTTCTTCATCGCCCAGAAGTACTTCATCGAGGGCATCGCGACCGGGGGGGTGAAGGGATGAGTTACCCGTTGGACCCCCGGGGGCGGCTCACGCTAAACCCGACTGCCCGGGGCTCCGCCCGTTCCGTCCTCGCTCGGTCCACTGGACCGACCGCCGCTTCGCGGACCGGTCGGAACCCCCGCGGGTCAGCGACGCGACGGCTTCTCAACGAATATCTAGCCGGGGGAGCAACCTGATGGCCGAGCTTCAACTCAGATCCGTCGAGAAGACCTACGGCAATGGCTACAAGGCCGTCCACGGCATAGACCTTGACGTGGAGGAAGGCGAGTTCATGGTGCTGGTCGGGCCGTCCGGCTGCGCCAAGTCCACCACGCTCCGGATGATCGCGGGGCTGGAGACGATCACCGGGGGCGAAGTCCGGATCGGCGACACCGTGGTCAACGACCTCGTGCCCGGCAAGCGCGGCATCGCGATGGTGTTCCAGAACTACGCGCTCTACCCGCACATGAAGGTCACGAAGAACCTGTCCTTCGGGCTGCGGCTCAAGGGTGTCGCGAAGCCCAGGATCGCGGCGGCGACGGACGAGGTCTCGGGCATCCTCGAGATCGAACAGCTTCTCGACCGGCTTCCGAAACAGCTTTCGGGCGGGCAGGCGCAGCGCGTCGCACTCGGCCGCGCGCTGATCAAGAGCCCCGATGTCTTCCTGTTCGACGAGCCGCTGTCTAACCTCGACGCCAAGCTCCGCGCCTCGATGCGCGTGCGGATCACCGACCTGCACAAGCGCCTGCGCGACGAGGGCCGCCCGGCCACCGTCGTCTACGTCACCCACGACCAGGTTGAGGCGATGACGATGGGCGACCGCATCTGCGTGATGAAGGACGGCCGGATCATGCAGGTCGCCGACCCGCAGACGCTCTATGCCCGGCCCGCCAACGCCTTCGTCGCGGGCTTCATCGGGATGCCCGAGATGAACCTCGTGGACGCGGTCCTGACCCGCGACGGCGGGGTGCCGCAGCTGACCGTCGCGGGGCAGACCGTCGCCGTGCGCGACGGGCTCGCGGGGCGGATCACCGCCGCCGACGGGCCGGTCCGGCTCGGCATCCGGCCGCAGCACCTGGACGTCGTGGACCCGGATGCCGCCGACGCCTTCACCGGCGAGATCACGACGACCGAATTCCTCGGACACGAGGTCAACCTGCACGTCCGGCTCGGGGGGGAACCGCTGGTCGCGGTGACGCCGGCCGACGACACCACGACCGCGCTCGGGCGCGGGGACCGCGTCGGGCTGAAGCCGCGCGGCGCAAAGGTCCACCTCTTCGCCCCCGGAGACGAGGGCGAGAACATTTCGCTCGGTACGCATTGATCATCAGGGAGGAACCAAGATGAAGACGCGTAGACTACTGGCCATCGCCCTTGCCACGACCGCGCTGACCGGCCCGGCCATGGCCGAAGAGCTCCGGATGAGCTGGTGGGGCGGCGACAGCCGCCACGAGGCCACCCAGGCCGCGCTCATGGCCTGCGGCGAGGCTCACGGCCATACCATCAGCCCGGAATTCACCGGCTGGGACGGCCACTTCGAACGCCTGACCACGCAGATCGCTGGCGGCACCGAGGCCGACATCATGCAGGTGAACTGGCCCTGGCTGCCGATCTACTCGCCCGATGGCAGCGGTTTCGCCGACCTCAACCAGTATTCCGACATCATCGACCTGTCGAACTGGTCCGAGGCCCAGATCGCCGACGGCACCATGAACGGCGCGCTGAACGGCCTGTCGGTGTCGACCACCGGGCGCCTGTTCGTGTTCAACGCGACGACGTGGGACGCGGCGGGGCTCGAGATCCCGACGACCTGGGACGAGCTGATCGCGGCGGGGCCGATCTTCGCCGAGACCCTCGGCGAGGACTACTACCCGTTCGAGGCGATGGGGCTCGACGCCTCGCTCATCGTCACGCTCTACGGCACGCAGCGCACCGGCCGTCCGCTGATCGACCCCGCCACGAACGAGATCGCCTGGAGCCAGGAGGAGCTGGCCGAGGCGATCGAATTCTACCAGACCCTCGTCGACAACCACGTCATCGAGGGATGGCAGGACCGCGCCGCCGCCGGGGGCATCCCGCTGCACGAGAACCCGGAATGGACCGATGGCCGCATCGCCGGGACCTACCAGTGGGATTCGACCTACTTTAAGATCGCCGACCCGCTCGAGGAAGGGCAGGAACTGGTCTATGCCGGCATCCTGTCGCAGGACGGCCAGCAGACGCCGGGCATCTACCGCAAGGCGTCGATGGTGTTCTCGATCTCGGCCAACTCGGAACATCCCGAGGCCGCGGCGGAGATCCTGAACTGCCTGCTGAACGAGGAAGCCGGCGTCATGGCGCTCGGCGCGACGCGCGGCGTGCCCGCGTCCGACGCGGCGCGCGGCATGCTGCTGGAGGCCGAGGCGATCGAGCCGATCCAGATCACCGCGCAGAGCCAGGTGCTGGAGGCCGACGGTCCCGCGATCCACTCCTTCATGGAGCATCCCGACGTGCGCGGCGCGATGGAGGAGAACCTGGAACTGTTCGCCTACGGCGAGATCGACGCGGCCACCGCCGCCGAGGAGATGATCTACGCCATCGAGGAAGTCCTGTCGGAAATCGACAGCTGACCGCCTGACGGAACCTCGGACGCCGGGTTCCGCCCCGGCGTCCGCACCCCGACCCGACCCGAACGGACCCGGACCCATGCCCAAGCTCGACGTTCTCGCGCTGACCGCGAGAACCGCCGCCCTTCTTCTTGCCCCGGACGGCGTGAAGTTCCGCCAGGCGCGCCCGGTCGCGTGGCGGCTGACCGGCCCCGGCGGCGGCGTTCGGGCAGAGGGTCTGGCCGATACCGCGGTCCTGTTCCTCGACCGGCTCGACCCCGGCAGCGCCTACCGCGTCGCGACCCCTTTCGGCGAGATCGGGTTCGAGACACCGCCCTGTACCGGGCTGATGGATCTCGGGATGTTCGGGGCCTCGCCCCATTCCCGCGACAACACCGACGCCTTCGCCCGCGCCGTCGCCGCGGTGCCCGAAGGCGGCACCCTGCGCGTGCCCCCGGGCCGCTTCGTGACGCGGCCCGTGTTCCTGAAACCGCGCATGACCCTGCATCTCGACCCCGGCGCCGTGATCGCGGCGCCGGGCGACCGGACCGGCTGGCCGCAGCTTCCCGCGCGCGACGGCGCGGGCCGGGTGACCGGGACATGGGAAGGATTGCCCGAGGCCAGCTTCGCCGCCCCCGTCACCGCGATCGACTGTCCAGGCCTGAAGATCACCGGGCGCGGCACCATCGACGCCGGTGGTGACCGCGGCGACTGGTGGACCTGGCCCAAGGAAACCCGCGACGGCGCCCGCCGCCCCCGCGCGGTCCAGATCATCCATTCCGACGACGTGGTGCTGTCCGGCATCACGATCCGCAACGCGCCGTCCTGGACGCTGCACCCCTACCGCTGCCGCCGCCTCACAGCCGCCGCGCTGACCATCGCGAACCCGCCCGACAGCCCCAATACCGACGGTTTCAACCCGGAATCGTGCGATAACGTGACGATCACCGGGGTCGACTTCTCGGTCGGGGACGATTGCATCGCGATCAAGGCGGGCAAGCGCGCGCCGGACCAGGTCGATCACCTCGCCCCCACGCGCGGCGTCCGGATCGCCCATTGCCGGATGCGGCGCGGGCACGGCGCGGTCGTGATCGGATCGGAGATGTCGGGGGGCATTTCCGATGTCACCGTCGAGAACTGCGAATTCCACGGCACCGACCGCGGCCTCCGCATCAAGACCCGCCGCGGGCGCGGCGGGCATGTCCGGGACATCCGCCTGCACGGCGTCGAGATGGACGACGTCGCCACGCCGCTCGCCGTCAACGCGTTCTACTTCTGCGATCCCGATGGCCGCGACGACTGGGTGCAGGACCGCGCCCCGGCGCCGGTCGACGCCACCACGCCCGAGATCTGCGGCATCTCGTTCGAGCGGGTTACCGCGCGCGGCGTGTCGGTCGCGGCCGCGGCAATCCTCGGCCTGCCGGAAGCGCCGGTGCGCGGGGTGGCGATGCGGGATTTCCGCGTCAGTTACGCCCCCGCCGCCGACCCGGAACCGCCCCTGATGGCGCTCGGCGTCGCGCCGGTCTCGGGAGCGGGCCTGATCGAGGAGAACGCAGACGTCGAGGGTGCGCCCGAGGACATGAACGAGACCGAGGAGGCCATCAGATGCTGATGTCGTATTTCGACGGCTACGCCCGTGGCTACCGGCCCTACAAGGACGGGGCGTTCTGCTACGAGGACGGCTGCGTCTACCGCGGGCTCGAACTGCTGCACCGCGCGACGGGCGAGGACCGGTGGTTCGACCACATCCTGCGGCTCGCCTCCGCGCAGGTCGGGCCGGGACCGACGCTGTCGGGATACGATCCGAACGAGTACAACATCGACAACATCCTGTCCGGCCGCGCGCTTCTCTACCTGCACGAGCAGACCGGCGAGGACCGCTGGCTGGAGGCCGCCGGGCTGCTCGCCGCGCAGCTCGAAACCCACCCGCGCACGCGTACCGGGGTCTACTGGCACAAGCTGCGGTATCCTTGGCAGGTCTGGCTGGACGGGCTCTACATGGGGCCGCCGTTCCAGATCGGATACGGCCAGCGCACCGGCGACGACGCGCTGGTGGCGGACGCGCTGGCGCAGATCGACGCGGCGCTGACCATGACCTACGTGCCCGAGACCGGGCTCTATGCCCATGCAGTCGACGAGGTGAAGCGCCAGCCCTGGGCGGACCCGGAAACCGGGCAGTCGCGGGCGCACTGGGCCCGCGCGCTCGGCTGGCTGGCGATGGCGCTCGTCGATGTCGCGGCGCTGGTCGGCCCCGCGCGTTTCGCCCCGCTTCGGGCGCGGACCGAGCGGCTTCTGTCAGACATCGCAGCCCTGCGGCGGCCGGACGGGCTGTGGTTTCAGGTCATCGACCAGCCGGACCTGCAGGGCAATTACGAGGAAAGTTCCGCCTCGGCGATGTTCGTCTACGCCCTTCTCGGTGCGCGGGACGCCGGGTTGAAGGCGCCGGTTCCGGCAGGGCTGTTCGACACGCTGGAGGCGCGGGTGCTCCGCCCCCGGCCCGACGGCACGCCGGAAATGGCCGAGATCTGCCATGTCGCGGGCCTGGGCATGTACGGGAACCGGTTCCGCGACGGAACTGCCGACTACTACATCTCCGAAGCCCGGGTCGCCGACGACGCGAAGGGGGTCGGCCCTCTGATGATGGCCGCCGCGACGTCGACGGGCCGGGCCGGGGACCGCGCGCGGGCGCTCGCCGGGGAATGACCGGCGGCCTCCCGCGTCCCGCGCCGGGGACCGCCGCGCCGCCTCACCGTGCGGCGGTTCTCGGGGACGGGTGGGACGGCGCGGACGGTGCGCCGGACCTGCGGGTGGGGGACGATGTTCCGACCCTACAGGCGGCGGTCGACGCGGCGGGCGACATGCCGAAGTCCCGCGTCGTGATCCAGGTTCCGCCCGGCCACCACGCGGGCCCGGTCCTTGTCCCCCCCGACGGCCCGAAGCTGACGATCCGCGGCCCCGGCGCCGGTCGTGCCGCGCTGGCGGCACGGGTCGAGGCGCAGATGCCGGGCCTGGAATACGCCGCCCGCTACGGCGCGGCGTTCGACCGCGCGGCCCCCGCCACCCGCGACCTCTTTGCCCGCATCGCCGCGCGGGAACGGCTGACCACCGGGAACGCCGCCGTCCTGCGGATCGAGCGGGACGGTACCGTCGTCTCGGGGCTGACCATCCGCAACGACTACGCCTGCGACCGGCCGGAAGCCGCCCCTGCCGGCGCGGTGCCGGACGCGGATGGCCGCTACGCGGAGGGCCAGCACCAGGCGGTCGCCGTCCATGTCGCGGGCGCGGACCGGGTAAGGCTGACGGGGCTGCGGCTGTCGTCGTTCCAGGACACGCTCTACCTTCAGGCGCCGGGCCGGACGCTGGTCGAGACCTGCGAGATCGAGGGCGATGTCGACTTCATCTTCGGCGGCGGCACGGCGTGGTTCGAGGATTGCGAGATCCGGAGCCGGGGTCTGCGCGGGGCGCCATCCTGGGCGCTGGCCCCGTCAACGAACATCCGCGCGCCGCACGGCTTCGTCCTGTGCGCCTGCCGCTTCATCCATGACGGTGCCGAGGCGGGCCGCGACGGCGGCTTCTTCCTTGGCCGCCAGTGGTTCGAAGGGGTGCGCGCCACGCCCTACGGCACACCCGATGTGCCGGGGTACGTCGCCCGCGCCGCGGACCGAAACGTGTACCGCCCGCCCGAGGGACGGATCAGCCGCGCGACTTTGGAAGCGGTCGGAAAGGTCATGCTGGTCGGCTGCCGGATCGGCGGGCACGTCGATCCTGCCCGCCCGTGGGACGACTGGGCTTCGGGCCGATGGTCCCCCCGCTTCCGCCCGGTGCAGGCCGGGGCGGGGGACTTCCTGCGATATCTCGGGAACTGGCTCGACCGGGAAGGGCTCGACTACGCCGACCTAGACCCGGACGAGGAGTGGCTCGTCATCCGCTAGATGCGAAAGAACCGCTGCGCGAGGCGCGGCACGAGGCTCTTGAACCGCAGCGGCGCGTCGGTGGCGGCGAGGCAGATGCAGGGCAAGCCGTCGCCCGCAATCGGCAGGTGCACCATGTCGGCATCCGCGACCTCGAGATCCCCGACGCCGAAGCTGTCGCTTTCGTCGTGGAAGCTCCCTTGAAGCACGAGAGTCAGTTCCAGCCCGTTATGCCCGTGTTCCGGCACCGCCTCGCCCGGCGGGATGAACAGGAGCCGTGCGCTGCCGTCCGCGTCGTCGTGCAGGATGCTCTGCCGCACGCCCGGCCCGACCGAGCGCCAGCGCGGATCGCGGTCGCCGATGAGCTCCGCCAACGGGCCGGGATAGATGCCACGCCGGGCGGGGCGGGGCGGCGCGATCACGGTGTCGTCCAGCCGAGAAAGCACGGCGTCGCGCAGGCCCGGTGTCAGGTCCTCGGGCCCCGCGCCGTCGAGCGCGGCGCCGCCGAGCGCCTCTTCGGCACCCAGCGCGGCGCGGCAGGTATCGCACATCGAGACATGGGTCGCGACGACCAGCTCGAACGGGTAGGGCAGCGCGCCGGTCGCGTAGTCGCGCAGCATCGCCTCGGGAACATGATGGCCGATCCCGGTCATGGTCTTCTCAACTCCTTCAACTCGTGGCGGAGCCGCTCGATGCCGAGCCGAAGCCGTGACTTGATGGTGCCGAGGGGCAAACCGGTCGCGGCCTGGATCTCTGCATGGGTCAGCTCGCCGAAATAGGCGGTCTCGATGATCTGCCGCTGGTCCGGCCCGAGCGCCTGGAGCGCACGGCGGAGTTCGGCTGTTTCCTGTTCAAGTGCCAGCACCTGCGACGCGTCCGGCGGGGCCTCCCCCTCGAGGTCCAGCGGCTCGGGCTCGGGCCGGGACTTGCGCCGGTGCAGGTCGATCTGGCGGTTGCGCGCGATGCGGTAGATCCAGCCCGAAACCGGCGCACGGGCCGGGTCGAACTGGGCGGCCTTCTGCCAGACGGACAGCATCACGTCCTGAACGATGTCCTCGGCCTCGGCGGCGCTGGCCCCGCCACGCCGGACCGCCGCCTTGAGGCGCGGGGCGTAGTGGTCGAAGAGCCGCCCGAAGGCCACGCGGTCGCGCTTGTCGCGTACCGCGAGCATCCACTTCGTCGGGTTGTCGGTATCGTCGTCCATCCGTGCCCCACCCGGGCCGCACGACCCGTACCACGGCGGCTGCCCGCCCGCGGGCGCCGCGGATTCGACTGTTTCAGCGATGGACGTGTCGATCAACATGTGAGGTCTACGCGCCGCGCGCGCAGCCGGATCAAATAAAATGATCCGGCCGGGCGCGGGGGGCGTAACCCCTCCCAAACAGGAGTGTTTCCATGTCCTTCGACGCCGCCCCGGGCGGGGCCAAGCGGATCGCCGTCATCGGTGGCGGCATATCCGGCCTCGCCGCCGCCTACCTCTTGTCGCCGCGCAACCGCGTCACGCTGTTCGAGGCGGAGCCGCGGCTCGGAGGTCACGCGCGGACGGTGCTGGCGGGGCGACACGGGGAGACCCCGGTGGATACCGGCTTCATCGTGTTCAACTACCAGAACTACCCGCACCTGACGGCGATGTTCGACGATCTCGGCGTCCCGGTCGCGAAAAGCTGCATGAGCTTCGGCGCCTCGATCGACGACGGCCGGGTGGAATACGGCCTGCGCGACCTGTCGACGCTGATGGTCCAACGGCGGAACGCACTTCGGCCCGGGTTCCTGAGGATGCTGCGCGACATCCTGCACTTCAACGCACGGGCGGAAACAGTGGTGTCGGACGACCGGATGACGGTCGAGGATCTCGTCGACCGGCTGAGGCTTGGCCGGTGGTTCCGCAACTATTACCTGATGCCGCTTTGCGGGGCGATCTGGTCGACGCCCGCGGAACAGGTCGGCCGCTTCCCGGCCCGTGCACTGGTGCAGTTCTTCCGCAACCACGCGCTGCTTAGCACGTACGGCCAGCACCAGTGGTGGACGGTCGATGGCGGCAGCATCGAGTATGTCCGCCGGCTGGAGGCGCGGCTGCGATCGGCCGGATGCGACCTGCGCACCGGGGCGCCCGTGGCGTCGGTCACCCGGCATCCCGGCGGCGTGACGGTTCGGCCCGTGGGCGGCGAGGCGGAAGTTTTCGACGAGGTCATCTTCGCCACCCATTCCGACCAGACCCTGCGCCTGCTCGCGGATGCCGGCCCGTGGGAGCGACGGGCGCTGTCGCGCATCCGCTACCAGGACAACCGCGTCGTCCTGCACCGCGACCCCGCGCTGATGCCGCGCCGCCGCGGCTGCTGGTCGAGCTGGGTCTACCAGGCCGATACCGGCGCCGCGCAGTCGCGGATCGGGGTGACCTACTGGATGAACCGGCTTCAGAACATCCCCGAAACCGACCCCCTGTTCGTGTCGCTGAACCCGTCCCGCGACATCCCCGACGAGATGATCTACGACGACACAACTTTCAGCCACCCGGTCTACGACACCGCCGCCTTCGCGGCGCAGGGCGAGATCGAGGAGATGCAGGGGCTGAACCGGACATGGTTCGCAGGGGCCTGGACCGGCAACGGCTTTCACGAGGACGGTTTCGCCAGCGCGGTCCGGATCGCCCGTGCGATGGAACGGGTCCCGGCATGAGCGGCTGGCCAGAACATGTCCCTGGCCAGACCGTCCACGCGAGGCGCGGATCGGTCTCGAACGCCTTCCGTTACGGGGTGGACTACCTGCTGATCGACCCCGACAGCGACAGGGGCCCGTGGTTCTTCTCCCGCAACCGGTTCAACCTCTTCGCCATCCACGACCGCGACCACGGCGGACCCCGCGGCGACGGCCGGGGCGCGTCCTGGGCGCGGGAGGTCTTCGTCGCGCGCGGTATCGCACCGGAGGCGTCCGACCGCGTGCTCCTGCTGACGCAGCCGCGTTTCCTCGGCATCGGGTTCAACCCGGTCAGTTTCTGGCTGCTCCTGCGCGGGGACGACCTGCTCGCGGCGATCGCGGAGGTCAACAACACCTTCGGCGACCGGCATTCCTACCTCTGCGCGCGCGATGATTTCGAGCCCATCGGGCCGGGCGACAGGGTTTCCGCCGCGAAGGTGTTCCACGTCTCGCCGTTCCAGGACATCGCGGGGCGGTACCGGTTCGCGTTCCGGGTAAACGATGACCGTATCGCCATCGCCATCGGCCTGCGCGACGGAGACGGCGGGCTGCACGCCACGCTGACCGGCCCGCGGCGGCGGCTAACGTCCGGCGCGATCCTGTGGTCCGCGATCCGCCGCCCGTTCGGCGCCGCGCGGGTGGTGGCGCTGATCTACTGGCAGGCGCTGAGGCTGAAGCTCAAGCGCGTCCCCTACCGCAGCCGCCCCGCCCCGCCGGTCGAGGAGGTAAGCGGATGACCTGGGTTGCCATCGCCGCGCTGGCCGTCCTCGCCCTGCTGCTGGTCCGGCGGCTGAGGTTCAGCTTCGCCGCGCAGCGGATCGACGACTGGACCAGAACCGGCCCGGCCTTCGACATCCGCGAGGTCCTGGCAGGCAGGATGATTTCCGAGGGCGTGATCTACGGCCCCGACGGCCGCGTCGCCTCGCGCTTCGTGGCCGAGATGGAAGGGACGTGGGAGGGCAACACCGGCGTTCTGACCGAGGAATTCAGCTACGCCGACGGGGGCACGCAGGCGCGGGAATGGCGGATCAGCCATGACGGCGGCGCGGGTTTCACAGCCGAGGCCGACGATCTCGTGGGGCCGGGCCGGGGGCGGCAGGCTGGCGGGGCCGTCCGGATGCGCTACCGTCTCAGGCTCGCCGAGGGCGCGGGGGGCCATGTGCTCGACGTGACCGACTGGATGTACCTGATGGAGAACGGCACCGTGATGAACCGGTCCGAGATGCGAAAGTTCGGTGTCGTCGTGGCGGAACTCGTCGCCACGATCAGGCCGGTGGCATGAGCGGGTTCGCCGGCCAGACCTGGTGGATCGTGGGCGCGAGCGACGGTCTTGGCGCCGAAATCGCGCGGGCGCTGTCCCGCGAGGGCGCGACGCTGATCCTCTCGGCCCGCAGCGCGGACAAGCTGAACGCGCTTGCCGACGAACTGGACGACGCCCACGCCCTGCCGGTCGACGTGACCGACACCGAATCCGTCGAAGCGGGGGTCGAGATCGCGGGCGACGCGGACGGGGTCGTCTGGACCGTGGGCCGCTACGAGCCGATGAGCGCCGGTAGCTGGGATGCGGAGGAAGGCACCGCGATCGTCGATGTGAACTTCATGGGCGCGATGCGCCTCCTTGGCCGGGTGGTGCCCCGGATGGTGCGGCGCGGTCGCGGCCATGTCGTGCTGGTCGGCTCCCTGTCGGGCTATCGCGGCATCTCCGGCACGGTGGCCTACGGCGCCAGCAAGGCCGCGATCATGAGCCTCGCCGAGACCCTGCGCGCCGATACCGACGGGTCCGGGGTCAAGGTGCAGCTGGCCAATCCCGGCTTCATCCGCACCCGCCTGACCGAGAAGAACGACTTCCGGATGCCGCAGATCATGGAACCGGAGGAAGCTGCGGGCCACGTCATGGCGCTGATGCGGACGGACCGGTTCAAGGCGGATTTCCCGAAGCCGTTCGCGTGGCTGTTCACCTGGGGACGTCTGCTGCTGCCGCTGAGCCTGTTCCACCGGATCACGACCCGGTAGGTGTGCGCGGCGCCGGGCATTGTCGGGCAGCGCGGAACAAGGCCGAAGGCAGCCGCGCATCGTCGGGCCGCCCCCCGGCCCGGCGATTTGGCTGGCGTCTGGGCACAGCGGTGAGGATCGTCGGATTTGGCAGGCATAAAGTGCCATAGCGGGACGGTTCGGATCGCCGTGCCGCGGCCCGTCGATGCGCGGCTTCGGGTCTGGATGGATGCGGCTACTTCGCCGTTTCTACCGCCTCCACCTCGTCATGATACGGGCAGGCCACGTCATGCTTCGGCCCCGCCGGTTCCAGTGGCGGGCGGGCTTCGGCGCAGCTTTCACGGGCGATCGGGCAGCGGGTGCGGAAGACGCAGCCCGAGGGCGGGTTCATCGGCGACGGCAACTCGCCTTTCAGGATCGGCCGGTGGCGCGACTTCTCCAGCTTCGGATCGGGGATCGGCACCGAGGAGATCAGCGCCCGCGTATAGGGATGCGCGGGCGTGGCCGTCACTGCCGCCGCGGGTCCGGTTTCCATGATCCGCCCCAGGTACATGACCGAGATCCGGTTCGAGACGTGGCGCACCACCGACAGGTCATGGGCGATGAAGATCAGGCTGAGGCCCATCTCCTTCTGCAGCGCGCCGAGCAGGTTCACCACCTGCGCCTGCACCGACACGTCGAGCGCCGACACCGGCTCGTCGCAGATCACCAGCTCCGGCTCGGTGATGAGCGCGCGGGCGATGCCGATGCGCTGGCACTGGCCGCCGGAGAACTCGTGCGGGTAGCGGTTCTGCAGGTTCGGCAGGAGGCCCACCCGTTCCATCATTTCGCCCACGCGGCGGCGGCGGTCGGTGGCGCCGATCTCGGGGCGGTGGGTCGCCAGCGGCTCGGCGATGATCTGGCCCACGTTCATCCGCGGGTTCAGCGCCGCGAGCGGGTCCTGGAAGATCATCTGGACATGCCGGCCGTGGGCGCGGCGCTGCGCCGGGGTGTACTGGGTCAGGTCCTGCCCGCGCCACAGGACGCGGCCGCCCGCCGGGCGGATCGTGCCGACGATGGCGCGTGCGAGCGTCGACTTGCCGGAGCCGCTTTCCCCCACGAGGCCGAGCGTCTCGCCCCGCGCGAGCGTCAGGTCGGCCTTCGACACGGCCTGCAGGTAATGCGGCTTCGTCCACGGCAGTGCGCCGCGTTTCGGGATCGCGAAGGTGACGTCGAGCTTCTCGACCCGGAGCAGCGTCTCGCTCATGGCTTCACCTCCTCCGTCGGCGCGTGACAGGCGCGGACCCGGTCGCCGTCGAAGGGCACCAGCGGCGGCATCGTCTCGCGGCACGGCGGGTGGGCAAGTGGGCAGCGCGGGGCGAAGGGACAGCCGGGCGGCAGGCTCAGGAGGTCCGGAGGATCGCCGGGGATCGTCCGCAATTCGTCCTGCGCCACGTCGAGCCGGGGCACGGCGGCCAAGAGGCCGAGCGTGTAGGGATGCGACGGGGCCTCGAACAGCTTCTCGGTCGGCCCGGCCTCCATCACCCGGCCGCCGTACATGACCATCGTGCGTTCGCAGGCACCCGCGACGATGCCGAGATCGTGGGTGATGAGGATGATCGCGGTGCCGAACTCCGCGCGGATCTCCGACAGCAGCTCCATGATCTGCGCCTGCACCGTCACGTCGAGCGCAGTGGTGGGCTCGTCCGCGATCAGGAGCGCGGGGCGGCACAGGAGCGACATGGCGATCATGATCCGCTGGCGCATCCCGCCCGAAAACTCGTGCGGGTACATCGCCAGCCGGCTGGCGGCGTCGGGAATGCGCACCGCGTCCAGCATCGCGGCGGATTCCTTCATCGCCTCGCGCCGGGACATGCCCCGGTGCAGTTGCAGGACCTCGGCCATCTGCGTTCCGACGCGGAGGTAGGGGTTCAGCGAGGTCATCGGGTCCTGGAAGATCATCGAGACCCGCTGTGCCCGGACCTTGTTCAACTTCGAGTCCGGCAAATTCAGGATCTCGGACCCGTCGAGCATCACCGACCCCTCGGCCCGCCCGTTCTTCGCCAGGAGCCCGAGCATGGCGAAGGCGAGCTGCGTCTTGCCCGAGCCGCTTTCGCCCACCACCGCCAGCGTGTCGCCCGCGCCGACATCGAGCGAGATCCCGTTGACCGCGCCAAGCGCGCCGTCGGGCGTGTCGAAGGTCACCTTCAGGTCGCGGACCCGGAGAAGCGGTTTCGCGTCCGTCATCTCAGCGATCCTTGGGGTCGAGCGCGTCGCGCAGGCCGTCACCGAGGAAGAAGAACGAGAACAGCGAGACGACGAAGAAGAACAGCGGCACCAGCAGCATCCAGAGCCCCTGCCGCATCTGATCGGCGCCCTCGTTGATGAGCGCGCCCCAGGAGGTCAGCGGCTCCTGCACGCCGAGGCCGAGGAACGAGATGAACGACTCGTAGATGATCATCGAGGGCACCAGCAGCGTGGCGTAGACGATCACCACGCCGAGCAGGTTCGGCACGATATGGCGCAGGATGATGCGGAACGGGTGGACGCCTGTGGCGATGGCGGCCTCGACGAATTCCTTCTCGCGCAGCGACAGGGTCTGGCCGCGCGCGATCCGGGCCATGTCGAGCCACGAGATCAGGCCGATGCCGACGAACAGCATCAGGATCGACCGGCCGAACACGACGAGCAGCAGGATCAGGACGAACATGTACGGGATCGACATCAGGATATCGACGATCCGCATCATCACGTTGTCGAGCCGGCCGCCGAAATAGCCGGAGATCGCGCCGTAGAGCGTGCCGACCACGACCGCGATCAGCGCGCCCACGACCCCGACCATCAGACTGATCTGCGTGCCCTGCACCGTGCGGGCGAAGAGGTCGCGGGCCTGCGCGTCGGTGCCGAAGTAGTGGCCGGAGTCCGAGCAGGGCGGGATCTCGTTGTCGGGGCCGGACAGGAAGCAGGGGCCGCCGGCCTCGTCGACGTTTCCGAGGATGGCCCAGTCGATCGTCTCGATGGAGTGCCGCGCGACCAGCGGCCCGAACAGCGCGAAGGCGGCGACGAGGCCGAGCACGATCAGCGAGGCGACGGCGGCGCGGTTGCGGAAGAACCGCGCGCGGGCGTCGGCCCAGAGCGACCGGGGCGGCCCCATCGGCGCGGACTGGGCCAGGGTCTCGGCCGCGGTTCCGGTTGCGAACATGGCCATGTCAGTACCGGATCTTCGGGTCGATCCATGCGTAGAGGATATCGACCACGAGGTTGAACAGGATCGTCAGCGCCCCGAGCAGGACGGTGATGCCCATCATCACGCCGTAGTCCCGGTTGAGCGCGGAGGCGACGAAGAACTGCCCGATCCCGCCGGTGGAGAAATAGAGGTCGATCACGACCGAGCCGGTGATCATGCCGACGAAGGCGGGGCCGAGATAGGACAGGACCGGCAGCAGCGCGGGCTTCAGCGCGTGGCGGAAGACGATGGTGCGCCCGGGCAGGCCCTTGGCCCGCGCGGTGCGGATGAAGTTCGATGTCATCACTTCGAGCATCGAGGCCCGCGCGATCCGCGCGATGGATGCCATGAAGCTGGTGGACAGCGCGATGACGGGCAGGATGACGTACTCGATCTGGCCGCCCTGCCAGCCGCCGCCCGGCAACCAGCCGAGCCAGAGCGTGAAGACGAGCACGAGGATCGGCGCGAGCACGAAGTTCGGCAGGACCTGCGCCCCGATCGACACCCCGACGGCGAGGTAGTCGAGCCAGGTGTTGTGCCGGATCGCCGCCGCGATGCCGAGCGCCCCGCCGACGATGACGGCGACCACGAAGCTCCAGAACCCGTAGGTGAGCGTGACCGGAAAACCCTGTTCGATCAGGTCGTTGACGTCCTGGTCCCGGTACTGGAACGACGGCCCGAAATCGAAATGGACGACCACGTTCCAGATGTAGGACCCAATCTGGACAATGAAGGGCCGGTCGAGCCCGTAGGCGCGTTCGATGTTGGCGATGACGGCGGCCGGAACCGCGCGTTCGGAGGCGAACGGGCTGCCGGGGGCGGCGTACATCAGCGCGAAGGTGACCACGACCAGGATCAGCAGGACCGGGATCGCGAGCAGGAGGCGGCGGAGTATGTAGGCGAACATGGAGCGGAACCGGGGGCCGGGGCGGGCGGCACGGCCCGCCCCGGCGTCCGGGTCTTACTCGGACGCGACGCGGTAGATGTCGCGCACGTACCAGTTGTTCTCGGCGTTGTTGAACGGCCAGTTGTGGATGGTCTCGTCGAGAACGAAGTTCTGGGTGTAGTGGTAGATCGGGATGATCGCCATGTCCTGGGCCAGGATCTCCTCGGCCTGGGTGTAGAGCGGCTGCGGGTCGTCCGCACGCGCGGCCTCGGCGAGAAGCGCGTCGTAGTCCTCGTTGACATACTTGCCGTCGTTGTTGGCGTTGTTCGAGGTCAGGAGATCGAGGAAGGTCGACGCCTCGTTGTAGTCCGCGCACCAGCCCGACCGCGCGAGGTCGAACTGCTGGTTGCCGCGGATATCGAGGTAGGACTGCCACTCGTAGTTGTTGAGCGTGATCTCCACCCCGAGCGGCGCCCACATCTGGCTGAGTGCGATGGCGATCTGCCGGTGGTTGTCGGAGGTGTTGTAGATCAGGTTCAGCTCGAGCGGGTTGTCGGGGCCGTAGCCGGCCTCGGCCAGCAGCGCGGCGGCCTGCTCGTTGCGCTCGTCCTGGGTCAGCTCCGAGTAGGCGATGGTCGGAAGCTCGAAGTCCGCCGTGGCCCAGTGGGTGAAGCTGTAGGCGGGCGCCTGCCCGGCCTGCAGGATCTGGTCGGTCACCACGTCGCGGCGCACGGCGTAGCTGAGCGCGGTGCGGACGCGGGGGTCGGACAGCGCCTCGTGGCCGCTGCCGGACTGGTTGATCGTGTAGTAGTAGCTGCAGAGCCGCGGCACCGCGTGGGCGACATCGGGGTTCTCGGCCTCGAGGTCGGGATAGGAGCCCGCGGGCAGGTCGTCCATCATGTCGAACTCGCCGGCCTGGAAGCGGCTCAGCGCCTGGTTGGCGTCGTTGATGACGTAGCCCGTCACCTCGTCGATGATGACGTCGTCGGCGCCCCAGTACTCGGGGTTGCGCGACAGGTGGAAGTACTCGTTCACCGCGATCTCGTCGAGGATGTAGGCGCCGTTGGCGACGATGTTCTCGGGGTCGGTCCAGTCGGCGCCGAATTCCTCGATCGTGGCCTGGTGCGCGGGCATCAGCGTATAGTGGACGGTCATCTGCGGGAAGTAGGGCAGCGGCGCGTCGAGCGAGACTTCCAGCGTGTGGTCGTCGATGGCGCGGACGCCGAGCTCGGACGGGTCCATCTCGCCGGCGATGATCGCGCCCGCGTTCACCATCTGGGTCAGCTCGACGTACCAGGCGTATTCCGACGCGGTCGCCGGGTCGGCGGCGCGCTGCCAGGCATAGACGAAATCGTGCGCCGTCACCGGGTCGCCGTTCGACCAGCGGGCGTCGTCACGCAGGGTGAAGGTCCAGGTCTGGTTGTCGTCGCTCGACCAGTCGGTGGCGACGCCGGGGCGCAGGGTGCCGTCGGAGTTCTGGGTCAGGAGGCCTTCGAATACCTGCCGGGCGACGTGGCCGCCGGCAGTTTCCTCGATCAGCTGCGGGTCGATGGTCGGGAACTGGTCGAGCAGGCGGTAGCTGAAGCTCTGGTTCTCGGCCAGCGTCTCGCCGGTCTCGGGATGGACCTCCTGCGCGGCGAGATGGCCGGCGGATACGGCGAGCGCCAGCGCCGAGGACGCTGTCAGAAGGAATGTGCGGGTCATGGTTCGTCTCCCCTGTTGATTGGCGTGTCCGGGCGTCTCTGTGACGGAGCCCTGGCAACTGATCCCGCATGATCGGGACAAGTTCGTCGATAGTCCAGCGGTCTGCGCGCCGGCAGCGCGTTGACCCGGCGGCAATTTCCGCGACAGGCGGAGTCTTGCCGCCGCCGCCGTCGACCGCTGCCGCCCTTTCACCGGGACTTTTCGCGGCGGGCGTGGTCAGACTGCGGGCAGCGGGAACGGAAACGAAGGAGACGCGGATGCCGGTCGGGTACAAGGAGTTGCTCGCCGAGGCCGAGGCGGAGGTGCAGTCCGTCACGGGCGACGACGCGCTGGCGTTGCTGGAGGACGCGGGCGTGGTCTTCGTCGATATCCGCGACGTGCGCGAGCTGGACCGCGAGGGTATGGTCCCCGGCTCCCGCCACGCCCCGCGCGGGATGCTGGAGTTCTGGATCGACCCCGAGAGCCCCTATCACAAGCCGTTCTTCGCAGAGGACAGGACCTTCCTGTTCTACTGTGCGTCCGGCTGGCGGTCCCTGCTGGCGGCGCAGGTCGCGCAGCGTATGGGGCTCCGGTCCGCCAGCATGTCGGGCGGGTTCGGCGACTGGAAGCGGTCCGGCAAGCCGGTTGCGGAGCGGGAGCGGAAGCCGGGCTGAGGCCGAAGGGGCGGCCTCAGCGGACGGGCAGGGGACGCCCGAGGGTGAGTTGATCGACCGACTGCACCAGCGCGTCGCGGTCGATGCGGAAGTGGCGATAGAGGTCGCCGATGGTGCCGGTCTGGCCGAAATGCTCGACGCCGTGGGCGATGGTCCGGTGCCCCGCGACGCTGCCGAGCCAGGCCAGCGTGGCCGGGTGGCCGTCGATCACCGTCACAAGGCTGCACGTTCGCGGCAGCGGCGCGAGCAGGCGTTCGACATGGGCGCGGGCGCAGGGATTGCCGCGCGCCCTTTCCCGCTGCGCTGCCGTCCAGCCGGCGTTGAGCCGGTCGGCGGAGGTGACGGCCAGGACGCCGATGTCGCGCCGGCCCTCCGCGATCCGGCCGGCCGCGGCGATGGCCTCGTCCGCGACCGCGCCCTGGTAGGCGATCACCACGTCACAGTTCGGCCCCGGCGGGCGCAGCCAGTAGGCGCCGTCGACCGCGCCCTGGACAAAGGCGTCGTCCCGCCGCCGTCCGGGCTGTTCCAGCGGCTTGGTCGACAGGCGCAGGTAGACCGACCCCCCGGTCTCGTCCCTGAGCCAAGTGCGTTCGTCGGGGTCGCCCCCGCCGTCGCGCTGGAGGTAGTCGAAGGCCCATTGCAGGATCACCGCGAGTTCGTCCGCGAAGGCGGGCTCGAAGCTCGCCAGCCCGTCCTGCGCCATGCCGGTCAGCGGCGTGCCGATGGACTGGTGCGCGCCGCCCTCGGGCGCCAGCGTGACGCCCGAGGGCGTGCCCGCGATGATGAAACGCGCGTCCTGGTAGCAGGCGTAGTTGAGCGCATCGAGGCCCCGGTGAACGAAGGGATCGTACACCGTGCCGATCGGGATCAGGCGTTTGCCGAACAGGCTGTGGGACAGCCCCGCCGCGCCGAGCAGGAGGAACAGGTTCATCTCCGCGATGCCCAGTTCGAGATGCTGGCCGGCCGGCGTGAATTCCCATTTCGCGGTCGAGGGGATGCGCTGTTCGATGAACACGTCCGCCACGGTCTCGCGCGCGAAGAGCTTGCGGCGGTTGACCCAGGGGCCGAGCGAGGTGGTGCCGGTCACGTCGGGCGACGTGGTCAGGATCCGGTCTGCGAAGGCGCTGTCGCCGCGGGCGATGTAGTCGAGAATGCGGCCGAAGGCGGTCTGGGTCGATGTCTCCCGATCCGTGGCGGCGGTGATCGCGGGCGGGCTCAACCGGGCGTCGTCGCGGCGGCGCGATCCGCCCGCGAAGAACGGCACGCGGTCGAGGAAGGCGCGCAGTGCGGGAGGGTCCGCAACGGTCGCGAAAGGTTCCCACTCCGCGCCCTCGGCCACGCCCATGCGCGCCTGCCAGTCCGTCATCTGCCGGGTGGTCATCAGCCCGCCGTGATTGTCCTTGTGACCGGCGATCGGCGTGCCCCACCCCTTGATCGTGTAGGCGAGGAAGCAAGTCGGGCGGTCGTGGTCGATCGCGGCGAAGGTGTCGGCCATCGTCTCCACGCAGTTGCCGCCCAGGTTCTCCATCAGCGCGGCGAGTTCGGTGTCGTCGCGGCGGTCGATCAACGCCGAGACCTCGCCCTGGTCGCCGAGATCCTCCATCAGCCGCTGCCGCCAGACCGCGCCGCCTTGGTAGGTGAGCGCGGCGTATTCCTGGTTCGAGCAGCGGTCGATCCAGTCGCGCAGCCGGTCGCCACCCGGCTCCGCGAAAGCCGCGCGTTGCAGCGCGCCGTACTTGACCCGGACGACATCCCATCCGAAGGCGCCGAAGATCTTCTCGATCCGGTCGAACAGCCCTTCGCGCACGATCCCGTCCAGCGACTGGCGGTTGTAGTCTATGATCCACCAGCAGTTGCGCAGGTCGTTCTTCCAGCCCTCCTGGAGCGCCTCGTAGACGTTGCCCTCGTCGAGCTCCGCGTCGCCGACCAGCGCCACCATCCGGCCCGGCGTCACCCCGGCACCCCAGGTTTTCGCGGTCACGTAGTCCTGCACCAGCGAGGCGAAGGCGGTGATCGCGACGCCGAGCCCGACCGAGCCGGTGGAGAAATCGACGTCGTCGCTGTCCTTCGTGCGGGAGGGATAGCTCTGCGCGCCGCCGAGCCCGCGGAAGGCTTCGAGTTTCTCCCGGCTCTGGCGGCCCATCAGGTACTGGATCGCGTGAAAGACCGGCGAGGCATGAGGCTTGACCGCGACCCGATCCTCCGGCCTCAGCGCGGAGAAGTAGAGCGCGGTCATGATCGACACCATCGAGGCGGAGGACGCCTGGTGCCCGCCCACCTTGATCCCGTCGACCTTGGGCCGAAGGTGGTTGGCGTTGTGGATCATCCAGTGCGACAGCCACAGAAGCCGCTGCTCGATGGTCTTGAGATATTCGCGATCGGTGGTCATGGCGGGCCTCCCTCGCGCGAGTTTACCGCAAGGTGCATGTCGGTTTCCGTCAAAGGCACTAGAGAAACTGGAAAGATGCGCCGGCTTCCGGCAAGATTCCTCGAAAGCTTGATGGAAACAGCCAAGTTGGTGCCGGGCATGGACGCGATCGACGAGAGAATCCTCCATCACCTCCAGTCGGACGCGCGGCTGTCGCACCAGGACCTGGCGGAGCGTGTCGGGCTGTCGCCCTCGCCCTGCGCGCGCCGGATCCGCAAGCTGGAGGCGGACGGCATCATCACCGGCTACAGCGCGCGGATCAACGAGGCGAAGATGGGTTTCGGGTTCAGCGTCTTCGTTTCGGTCCGGCTGGATCAGCAGGTCGACAGCAGGCTCGACACCTTCGAGCGGCAGGTGCGGGTCTGCTCGCAGGTCGTCGATTGCTGGCTGATGACCGGCAGCTTCGACTACCTCCTGCGGGTCGCCGTCGCGGATCTGCACGAGTTCGAGACGTTCCTGACCGGAACGCTGACGAAGATCGCGGGCGTCGCGTCGATCGAATCCTCGATCCCGATCCGCCGCGTGAAGGACCAGTTCGCCCGCCTGCGCTGACCGACAGTCGGTCAGGGCTTCTCGATGTGGTACTGCTTGAGCTTGCGGTAGAGTGTCGGCCGCGAGATCCCGAGCTTGGCGGCGACGCGGGTCAGGTTGCCCTTCTCGGCCACCAGCGCCCGCCGGATCGCGGAGGCCTCGATGCTTTCGAGATCGCCGGAATAGCCGCTGAGGATGTTGCCGATGGAATCGTCGCCGGTGTCGTCGCCGTCGGCGAAGTCGTCGCGGATCTCGGGCGGCAGGTCCTCGGCGCGGACGAGCGTGTCGGTCTTCAGCAGGATCAGCCGCTGCACGACGTTGCGCAACTCGCGGACGTTGCCAGGCCACCGGTAGGCGCGGAGGTGGTTCAGCGCGCCGTCGCTGTAGCCGAGCGGCTCGCGCCCGGCTTCCTCGGCAAGGGTGCGGGTGAAGTGTTCCAGCAGGAGTACGAGGTCGTTGCCGCGCTCGCGCAGGGGCGGAACCTCGATGGTGATGACGCCGATCCGGTAGAACAGGTCGCGGCGGAACTTTCCGTTGGCGATTTCCTTGCGGAGATCGCGGTTGGTCATGGCCACCAGCCGCACGTCGACCGGGCGCCGCTTGCTGTCGCCGATCCGGTAGACCGCGCGCTGTTCGAGCGCCCGCAGCAGGTAGGGTTGCAACTCGATCGGCATGTCGCCGACCTCGTCGAGACAGAGGACGCCGCCGTCGGCGAGCTCGAACTTGCCCTCGCGCCCGCCGCGCACCGCGCCGGTGAAGGCGCCTTCGACGTAGCCGAAGAGCTCCGCCCCGATCAGGTCGCCGGAGATCGCCGCGCAGTTGACCGTGACGTAGGGCGCATCGGGCTTCTTGCTGCGGCCGTGGATGAGGCGGGCGAAGAGCTCCTTGCCGACGCCGGTTTCGCCCTGGATCAGCACCGTGACGTTCGCCGCCGCCGCGCGTTCGGCCAGTTCGATCGCGTCGAGCATCCGCGGGGCCTCGCCCACGATCACCACCTCGGCCTCCGACACGCCCGGGCGCGGCCTGATCCGACGCGGCTCCGCCGCCGGGCGGGTCCGGGCGCGGTGGTTGTCGATGAACAGCGCCGCGCCGCGATAGGTGCCTTCGAAGCTCAGCCGCTCGAGCCCCTTCGGCTGGAACTCCGGCGGCAGGATCTTCCCGATGTCGGTGCCCGAAAGCTCCTGGTTCTGGGACAGGAGCTTCTTGCCGACGGCGAGTTTCTCGAACGGCAGTTGAAGCCGTTCGTCGAGTCCGCGGCGGAACTGGATCCGGCCGGTCTTGTCGAGCAGGATCACGCCGTCCTCGGCGCGGCTGAACTCCGACATCAGGAAGGCTTCGAGCAGCTGCGTGCGTTCCTTGCGCTGCTGCTCGGCCAGGGCGATCTCGATCTCGCGCGCGGCGGCCATGACCAGCGCGAGGTTGTGTTCGCGGAAGATCTGCGGCGGGCCGGACAGGTCGACCACGCCGATGACCGACTGGTCGATCGGGTCGTGGATCGGCACGCCCGCGCAGGTCCAGTTCTGCACCCCTTCGACGAAGTGCTCGGCGGCGTGAACGTAGGTCGGCTGCCCGGTCTTGAGCGCGGTGCCGATGCCGTTGGTGCCGATGGCGTTCTCGCTCCAGATGCCGCCGATCTCGAGATGGATGTCGTGGCCCTGTTCCAGCACCGACTGGTCGCCGATGGCGTCGATGATGACGCCCAATTCGTCGGCGAGGATCAGGATCGTGCGCGCGTTCTTGAGGTGCGGGGCCAGCCGCTCGAACGCCTGCTGCGCGGCGTCGCGAAGCTGCGAGTTGAGCTGCTGTCGGCGCCAGACGTCGTTCTCGTCGGTGATCCGCCGGGACCCGTGGCGGGCTGCGTCGACGCCGGATTCGATGCTTCGGCGCCAGGAATCCGCGATCACGTCGCGGACGCTCTCCGGGCCGGCCTCGTCCGTCTGCCGCGCGGTGACGAACCGTTCCCACGCGCGTCTTGTACGCGACTCCGAGTATTCACCGCTGCCGACCGCCGGGCTCACGGCGACCCCTGGGTTGTCGAAATAGCTGCGCCTAGGCATAGCCGGTATGAACCTTTCCATTCCAGTTCAGGCGCCGGGGCTGTTCCGTGGCGGTCGGTCATGTCAGGCCCAGTCGTTCCTCCAGCGCGGCGGCGAGGTCCTTCTCGGAGAAGTCGGGAGTGATCGCGACACCATCGAGATCCGCGATCGCCGCGCGGATTTCGTCGTCGATCGGAGAGATGAACCCGTTTTCGCTGGTCGCCGGAACGAATGTCCTGCCCATGAAGTTGCCACGGAGCTCTCCAAGCAGCTGGAGCTGGCGTCCGTTGTTGCTGTCGGCGAGCACAACACGATTGTTGACGCTCACTCTCACGTAGGGGGCCGGCGCGTCGCTGGCGGGACGCGCCTTGAGATCGTGGATGATGAGCCCGTCGGGCTTGGGTTCCTCGCGCCGCGCGGCCTGTTCGGCACGCATCCTCGAGAAACCGCCGTTGCTGATCTGATCGGCAAGCCTGCGGATGACCGGAGCATTCTCCGAGATCAGTCGTTTGGCGCGCACATCCTCCTGCCGCGCGCCGTCGCGTTTCGAGAATATGTCCATATTCTCAGCCTCCCTCCGAGTTGAAGTTATCAAGTTGTTACGTGCATTGCCACGACAAAGCGCCGGCTCCGCGTGGCGCGGAATTGGTTAAGTGCGTGAACAGATTGACTTTCCCTGCGGGTTAGCCGACCGATTCCGCGCGTGTTTCCATCGCTCTAGCTGTCGGGCGCTGCGGCCCGCGCCGCCGGACGCGGGCGGGCGGTCACTTGTAGCGGCCCCCGCGTTCCAGCACCTCGATCTGGTAGCCGTCGGGATCCTGCACGAAGAAGAACCGCGCCAGCGTTTCGCCGTCATGCTTGAAGTCGACGATGTTGCGCGGTTCGAAGCCCGCGGCGACGAAGCGCGCGTGCTCGGCATCCAGGTCGGTGACGCTGACGGCGAGATGGCCGTAGCCGTCGCCCAGGTCGTAGGGTTCGGTCCGGTCCTTGTTGACGGTCAGTTCGACTTCGAACGGGGTCTCGTCGCCCCAGAGGTAGATCAGGGTGAAGGACTCGAAGTCGAGCCGCTCGACATGGGTCAGTCCGAACGCCTCGCGGTAGAAGGCTTCGGAGCGCGCGCCGTCGAGGACGCGGATCATCGAGTGGATTGCCTTGGCCATGTCGGTCCTCGTGTCGTTTCGGGGCAGGGGCCCCGCGGCCTCCGACTGGGACAGGGGCCGCGGGGCATCGTCGGGCGGGACGGGAAACCCGCTACCGACAGGGAGGTCCGGCCGGGATCAGGGGACGATGACGCCCCGCCCGGTGAACTTGCGGTTCTTGAAGTCGGAGATCGCGGTGTTGATGTCGCTGAGCTTGTACTCGGTCTGGTGCATCTTCACCTTGCCGTCGGCGTTCATCTCCATCAACTCCACCAGTTCGATGTAGTCGCCCACGAGGCTGCCGCCGATCTTGATCTCGCGCGCCACCAGTTCCAGCGTCGGGATCTCCACCGTGCCGCCGTAGCCGATCATGATCAGCTCGCCGCCCTGGCGGAGCAGCTTCCAGCACAGGTTCTCGGTGCCGTGTTCGCCGACGAAGTCGATCACGACGTGGGCGCCGCCGCCGGTCAGGTCCGCGACCTCCTCGATCAGGTTGTCGCCGCCGTCGAGGACTATGTCCGCGCCGAGCTCCTTCGCCAGCTGCCGGGCGGCCGGTTCCCTGTCGACCGCGATCACCCGCGCGCCGCTCGTGTGCTTGAGCACCTGGAGCGCGATGTGCCCGAGCCCGCCGATCCCGAGCAACAGGACGTAGCCGCCGGGATTGAGCAGCTTCGCCGCCTTCTTCGCGGCGCGGTAGGCGGTGATGCCGGCATCTGCCATCGGCGCGACCTGAAGCGGCGTGATCCCGGTGTTCAGCTTGATGACCGACTGCTCGCTGGTCTTGAAGTACTCCGCGAAGCCGCCGTCGAGGCCGAGGCCGGGGAACAGGCCGTGGTCGCAGTACATGTCATGGCCGTAGCGGCAGTTGAGGCAGATGCCGCAGCTCCGGAACGGGTGGCAGATCACCGCGTCGCCGGGCTTCACCGAGGTCACGGCGCTGCCGACGTCCTCGACCCAACCGGCGTTCTCGTGGCCCATGATGTAGGGCAGGAGCGAGCCTTCGCCGTCCATGATGTCCTTCCAGACACCTTCGATGATGTGCAGGTCGGTGCGGCACAGGCCGGCCGCACCGACCTTGACGATCACCTCGTTCGGGGCCGTGATCATGGGGGGACGGACGTCTTCGATCTTCAGCTCCACGTTCATCGCGGGATCGTATTCGTATAGTCTTGCAGCCTTCATCGGGCGTTCTCCTCTGGGCAGGGACCGGCCGCGCGCCCCATCCGGCGGCGCGACCGGCGCGTGTGGTTACTGGCGTCCGAGACGTTCCGCGCCGCCGCCGAGCGCGGGGCCCTCGGTGGGATCGGCCTCGCCTTCCTCGAGGTCTCCGACGAGGGTCTCGGTGGTCAGGATCAGGGTGGCGACCGACGCGGCGTTGACGAGCGCGCTGGCCGGAACGCGGGCGGGGTCTATGATCCCGGCCTCGAACATGTCGGCGTAGTTGCCCGCGGCGGCGTCGTAGCCCTGACCCGCGGCGCCCCCGGCGACCTTCTCGACCACGGTCTCGGCGTCCGCGCCGGCATTGGTCGCGATCCGCCAGACCGGCTGCGTGAGCACCGAGCGGACCAGCGCGATGCCCTTGCCGACGTCCCCCATCGCGGTGAGGTTGTCGAGCACCGGCGCCACCTGCGCGAGGGCGGTGCCGCCGCCGGCGACCACGCCGTCCTCGGCCGCCGCGCGGACGGCGCAGAGCGCGTCCTCGATCAGCTGGATCTTGCGCTTCTGTTCGACCGGGGTGAAGCCGCCGGCGTAGATGATCGCGCTGCCGCCCGAGAGTTTCGCCAGCCGCTCGCGCAGCTTGTCCTGCTCGATGTTCGGCGGGGCGACGTCGTACATGCGCTGCACCTGGTTGCGGCGCGCGACAACCGCGGCCGGATCGCCCTCGCCCCGGAGGACGCTGGTGGTCGAGGCCGTCGCACGCACCATCTCGGCCCCGCCGAGCTGGTCGCGGGTCACGTTCTCCAGCTTCTTGCCGAGGTCGCGGGCGAGGACCTGGCCGCCGGTGATGATCGCGAGGTCGTCCATCATCGCCGTGCGCCAATGGCCGTATTCCGGTGGGTGGACGACGAGGAACCTGCCGGCGCCGCCCTGGTCGAGCAGTCGCACCACCACGTCGGGCGCGATTTCCTCCGCGATGATCAGGAGCGGACGGTTCTCGCCGTCGGCGATCGCGATCGCCGCGTCAAGCATGGAGGGATGAAGGATCTTCTGGTCCGTCATCAGGATCAGCGGATTGCGCAGCACCGCTTCCATGTGCTCGCGGTCGGTGACCATGTGATGCGAGATGTAGCCGCGCTCGAACGACATGCCCTCCATCACCTCCATCGTGGTCTCGATGGTGACGCCGAAATCGGCCGAGATGACGCCCTCGCGCCCGACCCGCCCGTAGGCCTCGGCCACGAGGTCGCCGAGTTCGGGATCGGTGGCGGAGACGCGGGCGACGGCCTTGAGGTATTCGGGGTTGGACTCGCAATCGCGCGAGCTTTCGTCGATGGCCGCGATCACGCGCTCCACCGCCATCTCGATGCCGCGGCAGAGATCGACCGGGCGGACGCCGTTGTCGGTCAGCGCGACGCCCTTCTGGATCAGCGCGTTGGCCAGCACGATCGCGGTCGTGGTGCCGTCGCCCGCGACCTCGTTGGTCTGCATCGAGACCTCGCGGACGACCTGCGCCCCCATGTTCTCGAAGCGGTCGGTCAGTTCGATTTCTGACGCGATCGACACGCCGTCGCGGGTGACGAGCGGGGTGCCGACCGGGCGGTCGACCATCGCGTTGAGGCCCTTCGGCCCGAGGGTCGGTTCGACCGCCGCGGCGAGGCGCGCGACGCCCCGGGCGAGGGCCTTGCGGGCGAGTTTCCCGTGGACGAGCAGTTTAGCCATGTCTTCCTCCTTCACCGCGCAGGGGTTCTGCGGGTGCCTCCTGGACTTGCATTGCGTTTGGTCGGGTTATCCGGTTGCCGCGGATCTCCCTTTCGGTGGAACGCGGCCGGCGATGAAATCCACGAGCGTGGGTCCATCCGGCCCGATCTCGACCTCCTTGTAGCGGGCCGAGGCCAGCCCCCGGCACAGAGCCCCGTTGAACTCCATGTTGATCCGGGTGCCGCGGAGACGTTCGAGGTGCCGGGCCAGGGCCGCGGGGTCGATGCGCTGCTTGTCCCAGGTCGGAAATGCCGGATCATCCGGGTGTTCCGCCAAACCCTGCGACACCAGCAGCGCCCGGTACCGGGGCTTCTGACGCGTCTCCTCCTCGCCGGTGAACGCGAGCCGGTCGAAGTCGCCGAGCGTCATGCCGACGATCTGCTCCGCCGTGAGCCCGCGTTCCTGCAGCGCCAGGAGCATGACCTCCTGCCGCCGGTCGAAGGCCTTGGCCTCGAACTTCGCCGTCACCTCGTCGAGATCGGCGCCGTCGCAGTACTTGGCGAAGACCTCTCCGAAGGCCCGGCCGCTGTTGACGCCCTCGTTGACTTCGTCGCCGAAGCAATGGTCGTGAAGCGTCACGGTCAGGCCGCGGACCCAGGGCAGGGCCGAGACCTCGCGCCTGATGCCGAAGGCCATCAGGAACGCGAAGTTCGGCGAGCACCAGTAGGTGGGAAGCCGGAACCCGACTTCCACCCGCCCGGAGTCGACGATCTCCAGGTGCTCGACGAAGCCCATCTCGGTGATGGGTTCGTCGAGCTCCGGATCGGTCACCAGTTCGAGGCGTTCCCAGACGTCGCTTTCGAGGTCGGCCCTGATGATGTCCGTCAGCATCGCCTCACTCCGCCGCGATCTGCACCGGCGCGCCAGCGAGCTGCTTCTTCTTCGCCTCGACGTCGACGCCGTAGAGCCGGGCCGCGTTCAGGCCAAGGATCTTCTCCTTGATCTCGTCGGTCAGCTGCACGCCGCGTTCCTTGGCGATGTCCTCGGGGATCTCGAAGTTCCAGAACCGGTCGACCAGCCACTGGGGCGTCCAGATCGCGTAGTCAGAGCCGAACAGGATCTTGTCCTCGCCGACCCAGAACAGGAGCTCCGCCATCACCTCGGCGAAGTAGCGGGGCCGGGTGTGGATGAAGGGCAGCGCGACGGCGAGCCCGCCGTAGACGTTGGTTTCCTGCACCGCGATCCAGCAGAAGTCGTCGAGCCGCGGCAGGCCGCAATGCTCGATGATCCAGTTGAGGTTCTGGAAGTCGGTGGCGGCGTAGTCCACGTCATGGACGTCGAAGGCGTCCTTGTTGAGCGGGATGATCGTCGGGCCCTTGTGGACGTGGATGTTCCGGATCCCGAGCTTGTCGCAGAGCTCGAAGCACTTGTAGGCCGCGGGATCGTTCAGCGACCAGCCCTTGCTGTCGCCGTTCCACTCGGCCGTGTACATCTTCACGCCCTGGATGTCGTAGGTTTCCTTCATGTAGTGGATGTATTCCAGCGCCTTCTCGCCGTCGCGCGGGTCGAACGAGCCGTTGACGATGAACCGCTCCGGATGTCGCTTGGCCATCTGGGTCGACCGCTCGATGCAGCCGAAGCCGGTCTTGTAGAAGTCGCCGAGCACGGTGGTCTGGATGATCGCCATGTCGTCGGGGCCGTCGACGAAGAGATCGCGGTAGACGTCGTCCTCCGAGTACTTCTCGAACTTCGACTTCTCCCACAGCTCCTCGGGCGGGCTGAGGTTGGCGTGGTAGGCGTAGAAGCAGTCGATGAACTGCTTGCCGTGGATGTTCGACTGGTTCTCGGGGCTGCCGTCCCAGAAATGGGTGTGGCCGTCGATCACGAAGATCTCCCTGCCGTCGGGTGTCTTGTACATTTGGATGCCTCCCTGGCTTCGATGTCTGAGAGAGATCCGGGGGCGGGCGGTCCGCCCCCGGAAAATCACCGGTGCGGAACCGTCAGATGTATTCCATCACGTCATCCATGTTCCCGAACAGGATGACGGTGTTGTCGTCGACGCGGACCATCCGGCCGTAGTGCGTCGAGGTGTTCACCTCGAAGATCTCGGCGGTCATGTCGCGGCCGAGATACTCGCTGATCTCGTCCATCTTGAAGACCAGCTTGCCCTTGCCGTCGATCCGGATCAGGGCCGGGTTGTAGGTGACGGTGACGTTCGGGTCCTTCTCTTCCATGAACTCGGCGATGGCCCGGGCCTCGACGCTGTCGTTCATGGTGACACCGCATTCATCCGAGATCGTCTGCTCGAACTTGATGTCCTTCATGGACTTGAAGATGTTCTTCTGTGTCGCGCTGCGCGATACTGTAGACATTTCGACTTCTCCCTCGATTAACGGCTGAGCCCGAGCTCGCCCAGGATCTGGGCGAAGCGCTCGTGCGACACGGTCTTGACCTGTTCGAACGACACCGGCTTGGAGTGCGGCTGCGACCAGATCGGCTGAAGCGCGGCCGCGGCCTTGTCGGCGAGGTCGGCGTGCTTCGAGAGCCATGCCTGGAACACCGCGCGGTTTTCCTTGGCGTGGGTCTCGTCGTTCACGAGCAGGTAGATCAGGTCGATCGTGTTCGCGAGGTTGCGCTCGTAGTCGGCCTCGGCCGCCGAGATCACCGGGGGCGTGACGAAGTCGTTGTTCGCCGCCGCCGCCTGCATCAGGAAGCCGGAGCGGAACAGTTCGCCCACCAGCGGCTCGAACACGATGTTGATCGCGAAGTACTGCTCGAGGTAGTCGGACGAGCCCATGATGGTCTCGATCGCCTCGCGCGTCGGCTGCCAGATCGGGTCCTCGAGCCAGGTCTTCTTGCCGAGCTCGTCGTCCCATCCCTCGATGTCCATGCCGATCTCGGCGAGGTAGAGGGTGATGTCCTGGGTCAGGCGCATCTTGTACGACGAGTTGGTCAGCGTCGCGTTGTTGATCATCTGGGTGTAGCCGTAGCGCTGCGCCTGCATCAGCGCGGTGCCGAGCCCGAACTCCGCGTGCTTCCACGCGCCCAGGTGCTTCTGCAGGATCGTCGCCCAGGCCTTGTCGAACGCCGCCGGCGCGCCGGCCTTGCGGGCGTTGGCGATGACGCTCTGGACCATCGTCTCGATCTTGGACTGGCGCTGGTAGTGGGTCCGCTCCCATTCCTGGTCGGGGGCGCGGAAGGCGTGCCAGTTGCTCGACTTGATGGCGGTGTAGTCCTTCTGGTAGGCGCCGCCGGCCTTGCCGCCCTCGAACTCGATGATCCAGTTCTGGATCAGGTAGCGTTCGGGGTCGGGCTGCACGTCGACGGTGACGTCCTCGTAATGCGTCGCCCGCCGCCCGCGCGGCTCGAAGTAGTTGTACTTCCGGCTGCTGGAGCCGACGAAGGTCGCGGCGCCTGCCGCGCCCGATCCGACCGAGCTGGAGATTGCTGGCATGTCTTGCCTCCCTTGGGTTGTGTCACGTCACTAGCGTTCGGGCCGGTCTCAGTGGCCCGAAGAACCGGAAGTGGGCGTGAACTTGTCGTAGAAGATGCGATCGGTATCGAAGTCGCACATGAACAGGACCGGGGTCAGGGCGTCGATCATCGGCGGCGGGCCGCAGGCGTAGACGTCGCCCTCGCCCTCGATCCCGAGCGCCCTCAGCCGGCGGTCGACGCATTCGTGGACGAAGCCGCGTTCGCCGGTCCAGTCGGCGTCGTCGTCGGCGTGGCTGAGGACCGGGATGAACTCCACATTCGGATGGGCCTCGGTCAGCGCGGCGATCTCGTCGAGCTTGAACAGGTCGGCCTGCGTGCGCGCGCCGTAGAAGAAGTAGACCGGGCGGTCCTCGCCGCTGGCGACCTGGTCGTTCAGGATCGACCAGACCGGCGACATGCCGGACCCGGCGCCGACGAGGATCACGGGTCCTTCCCGTTCCTCCCGTCGGAAGCACATTCCGTAGGGTCCTTCGATGCTGACTTCGGCTCCGGCCCGGATGCCGCCTTCGTCGAGCTCGTTGGAGAACTTCCCGTCTGGGTACTTCTTGATGATGAACCCGAGTTTTTGGGTTTCGCTCGGCGGATTTGCCATGGAGAACGAGCGTGTAATCTCCTCCCCCTTTTCGGTCCTGACGGTGATGTCGACATATTGGCCCGCCCAGAATTTGATCGGCGAATCCAGCTCGATCCGGACGCTCCGGATGTCGTGGGTCAGCTTCTCGAACTCGACGATCCGGCCGGCGTAGGTCTTCACCGGGATGGACTTCGACAGGACTTCCTCGTCGTAGTTGAGCAGCTCGATCTCGACGTCGCTGTAGGCCAGCGTCCGGCACATCAGCACGTGGCCGTCGTCGCGCTCCATGTCGTTCAGCGCGAAGGTGGAATACTTCAGAAGCTCGGTCTCTCCCTCGAGCTGGATGCACTTGCAGGCCGAACACTGGCCTTCCTTGCAGCCGTGCGGCAGGGCGATCCCCTGGCGGAACGCGGCGTTGAGGATGGTCTCGCCTTCCTCGACCTCGAACTCGACGCCTACCGGTTCCAACCGAACGGTGTGGACTTCCGTCATCTCTTCCTCCCTCTCCGGGCCGCGCACCGTGCGCGCGCCCGCGGTGCGGGGGCCGGGACCGGCCCCCGCGTGCCTGCGGTCAGTTGCAGGGATTGATGGTGAAGCCCGCGCGGTACTCCGCGATGTGGGCCTCGCGGTCGGCGTCGGACATCGCCCGGAGCGCGTTCAGCGGCGAGGCGAGGGTGTGGCCGCGGACGTGCTCCAGCTTCCACATGTCCTTGTCGTCGAAGCGCAGGTGCGGCTGCGGGATCAGGGTCTCGCCGTCGTCGCGGACGAAGTTGAGATCCTTGATCGCGTCGGCGAGATCCCACCCGTCATAGACGGTCTCCCACTCCCGCTTGCCCGAGAACTTGCCCATCGCCGGGGTCGGCCGGCCCTGGTACTCGTCCGCGAAGGCCTCGACGGCGGTCCAGCGGTCGAGCTCGTGCGCGAAGGTGTGGAGCTGCCCGTCGATCTCGTCGACGACCATGTCCTCGCGGATGAGGCACGGCACCAGGCAGGACCAGCAGCGGTGCGGATAGACGTAGCCGGTTTCCTCGTTGAAGGTGATGACCTTCTCGCCCGGCTTCGACAGCTTCGCGTACCACTTCCAGAAGTCGCCGAACTCCGCGTACCAGCCCGGGTACTTGTGCTCGAACCACTCGAAGTCCTTCTCGTTCTGCGCCTCGATGCGCCAGAAGTTGACGGGCCAGCCGACGGCGAAGAACTGGGCGACCTTGTGGACGTAGTTCTTCTCGGTGATCCGCTTCCAGGCTTCCTGGACGTCGTCGTGGTGGACCTTCACGCCGTACTTCTCGAGCGGCAGCATGTAGGTCCGGTAGTAGTCCTCGAAGATCCAGCGGTGCCACATCTCCGCGTAGGACTCCTTGTCCTTGTCGCGGTTGGTGGTGCCGTACTCGATGAACGTGCCGATGGCCGCGTCGACGATGGCGTGGTTCTGCCAGAACGCATAACGCAGGTCGCGTTCCAGGAGCAGGTGGTTCTCCGGCTCCTTCAGCGCGGCCATCAGGAGCGAGTGGCCGTTGCCGATGTGCCGGCTTTCGTCCGACTGCACCGAGAGGAACACCGTCGGAAGCGCGTAGTCGCCGTTGCGGGCGGCCTCAGACGGCATGGCGACGAACAGCGTGTTGGTGAACGCGGTCTCGGCGACGACGGTCAGGTACATGCACGCGGCGGTCATGGTGTCGCCGGTGATGAAGCCTTCACCGAACTGGCGGCCGATCGTCGTGGCGTAGCACTTGCCGAAGGCCTCCTCGGTGATATCGAACCCGGCCGGGTCGATATAGTTCTCCATGTACCACTTCTTCAGGTTCATCTGGATCGTGGAATGGCGGAACTCGTCGACCATCTGCATGGTGAAGCCGGTGCGAAGATCCTCGCCCGGGGCCAGCCGGGCGACCATCGCCATCGACCGCGCGGCGGAGATCTCGGGGAACGGGATGATCGCCAGGAACAGCTTCATCCACTCGACCCAGCGCGGCTCCACGTTGCGGAACATGTCGCCCCGGAGCGCGGCGTCGAGCGCGCCGTAGACCCGGTTGTCCTTTTCCTCCTGCATGGGGAAGTAGGACCGAAGCACCTGCTTCATCGGGTCGCGAGGCGCCTTCGCGATCTTGTAGTCCGTGGGGAAGGTCGCCGCTTCCTGGACGTAGGTGGGATTCCAGCCGAGGTCGGAGATCTTCTTCGTAGCCTCCCCGACTGAAATGCCACGCTGAGACGTGATCTTGTTCAACGTCAAAGTCATGCCATGAGCCTCCTTAGAGCTCTGCGGCCACGGGTGCGGCCGCGCCTTGGCGATGTTCGCCGTTACGATGAGGCGCCGTCGGTCCCTCGACCTCCGGACGCCGGTTCCGGCAAAGGTTGAAAAGCTCTGTCCCGGCCGAACTGGGCACGCGCGGTGGCAGTGAAATTTCGGACCGACGGAACATCTTCCTCCCCTTCGTTCTTCGTGCCGGCCATTCGTCCGGCCGACCGCGTCTTGTCCCTCTATTGATGCAAGCGGCGTTCCCGAACGGGTCGAAACGGGGCGGAGCGGGGCAGGATTTCTGTTAACCTTTTGAATCTCGATGAATCTTTTTCACGCCAATTTTTGTGCACGGTACGGCCGGGGCAGGTGTAAAATTGTGCGACATGGCAATTCCGTTACGTAATTTTACGATTTCTTTACGATTTGCGGACGCAGCGAATTTTTCGCGGACGCAGAAAGTCGCGGGAGGCAGTATGCTGCTAATATGGAATTGCGGAAGAACGCGGTCCCGGGCCGGATGAAATCCCGGTCCGTTTCAGCTTTCCGTAAATCAGCGCGCGGATTGGCTGCGCGGATTGGTCGGAAATTGGGACATCGCCGAAACCCGGCGTCGGCGGAGCGGTGCCGCAGGTATCCCGAGCTCTTCCCGGTATTTCGACACGACACGGCGCGACACCCGGACACCCTCGGTCGCGAGCCGTTCGGCAAGCCGCGCGTCGGACAGCGGGCAGTCCGCATCCTCCGCCCCGATCAGCGACCTGATCCAGGCCACGACCTGCGGCTTGGAAGGTCCGCTGCCGGTGCAAGCCGCGCCGGGGCAGAGCGCCCGCGCGGTCACGATGCCGCCCGGACCCTCGATCAGCAATCCGGCGAGGACGCGGCTGACCGTGCTGAGATGGAAGCCCGTCTCCGCCGCCAAATCCGAGAGGCTCAGGGGTGCGAGCGCACGGTCCCCGACGCGGAAATAGTCGCGTTGCCGTTCGACCAGCGCGCGGACCACCTTCTCGACCGCGGACCGGCGAAGGTCGAGCGCGCGTTTCAGCGACTTCGCCCGGCAGATGGCCTCGCGAGATTCAGCGGATTCCGCGCCCGGGATGTCCCTGATCGCGATGGCGTCAAGACGGTCGTTGGAGAACTCGATCTCGCAGCCGTCGTCGGTCGGGATCACCCTGACATCTGGTTCGCGCATCAACGCCAGATCGCGGGAAAAATCGCTTCCGGGCTTGGGGTTGAGGCGTTTCAGGACGCCGAGGCATCGGGCGATTTCGTCCTCGTCGAGACCGGTCGCAGCGGCGAGAACGGCGCTGCCGCCGGAGAGCGCCGGAAGATGGTCCAGCACCAGCGCCATCCGGTCGCAGAGTTGGCCGTTCTCAACCAGTTGGAGCCGGAGGCAATCGGCGAGACTCCGGGCGAAGAGGCCGGTCGGCGAGACGCGCTTCTGCACCAGCGCTAGCGCGATCTCCAGCACCTCCTCGGACACCCCGAGATCGTCCGCGATCTCGACCACGGGCCGGGCCAGCCAGCCGGAGGGTTCGAGCTCCGCGACGAGGCCCAGGACGAGGCGTTCCACTAGCCCGCCCTGGAGGATCAGCCCGGCCAGTTCGCGCATGACGTGTTCGTGTAACCCCGGGCAATCGTCCCCCGCCATCGTCTCGAGCAGGTCGGTGGCGCAGGCGGCGGCGCGGCCGGCCCAGGGTCGCCGCGCGACCGCGAGGAACGGGTTGTCCTGCGCCTGCTCTGCGAGATGTTCGTCCAGCTCCGCCGCCGACATCTGCAAGACACCGATGACCTGGCCAAGCTTGAACACCTGCGCCTGCCGGGTGCGCGTATTCAGCCCGAGTTTCATTTCGGAATCTCGGAATGAATCGATCCGGTTTTTTCTGGCCAACGAAGGGTTGGAATGGGTATTATGTTTCGGTAATCGCACACGGATCGCGGAAAATGGATCACGGCGACCATTTCATCGGCGCAATTGCCTCCACCGCCCCGCGGCTGGAAAGCTTCTACCCCGGTCTCTCGCCGCAGCTTCTTGCGCGGGTGACGCAATTGTGGTCGGCGCAAGGGCTGGATCTTGAATTCCACTGGCACCACGCCCTGCGGAAGATCCCCAGTTTCCGGTCCCTGCCGCGGATCGAGAATTCCGTCGATAGTGCCGAGGTCGACCTGGTATTCCTGTTCGACCAGTGCCTGATCTGGTCGCGTGCCCTGCATGCCGCGGGGACGACAGGCCTCTCGGCAGGGGCCGAGGGGCTCGAACCCGCACAGTGGCACGCGCTCGCCGCGATCTCGGCCCGGCTGACCGAGCAGTTGACCGCCCTGCGCCTTCTCGCACTGGCCGATCTTCCGATGCCCGCGATGCAGATCGCCCGGTCGTTGTCCGAGGACGTGGACATGGCGCTGGTCGTGCTGATCCGGCCGAAGCTCGCACGGCGCTTCGCGGAGTGCCGGACGGTCACCGACGCGAACGAGTTCTGGCGCCGCCATATCGCGGGGGGCCGTGCGTTCCGGGCGATCTCCGAAAAGCTCTACACCGTCGGGATAGACCACACCTCGGACACCGAGTACGCGAAATGGCGGCGTCATGTCCTGACCATCCTCGGGGCGGCGGTTCACAGCAACGCGCTCAGCGTGCGGCTGCCGGAACGCCGCGAGGGCGCGGTTCTCCTGAACAACGACAGTCTGCATTTCGCGACGTTCCGGCTTCATGAACTCTGCGCCTACTCGCTTCTGGTCAGGCCCGATCTCGGGGAGGTGCTGGACGGGGCAGGGGGCGACACGGCGCCCGCACTGGCCCGGCTTGCCGCGCCGCTCGGGCTGATCCTCATCAACCAGATCCCGAGCCCGATGAGCCCGGCATCGGCACCCGAGACGCGACGCACCGCCGCCCACACCTAGTGGGTCGCCTCGCCCTTCTTGCCGATCCGGTTCTCGGCGACCCAGCGGGCGGCCAGGATCAGCGCGCCTGCGGCGAAATCCTTGCCGTGGTCGTCGACCATCTCCTCGGCGATCTTGGCAAGCGACTCGAAGTAGCGATCCTTGCTCTGCTCTTCGCTGGACAGTGCCTGGGTCATGGGGCCTTCCTCCGTACGGGGTGTCATTTGAACATCGATTTCGGGAACGTGACGATCGAGACCGTTCCGTCGGCCCCGCCGATCGCGAGGTGTGCGCCATCGGTGCTCCAGTCGAGCGCGGTGACGGTGGAGCCCGAGCCCTCGCGCAGCATCAACTCGTCCCGCTGGCCGACCTGGCAGATCGTCACGAGCCCGTTGGCATAGGCGACGGCCGCGATCGGGCGTCCGGGATGCGGCGCGACGTGATCGACGATGGTAAGCCCCGGCCGTCCGCTTTCGACGGGGGTGCCGACGTGGTCGCCGAACGGAAGGTCGGGCAGGGCCCAGCCGACCGCGCGGAACGCGCCGGAGGCGAGGAGCGCGCGGGCCGGGCCGCTGAAGGTGGCGTCGGCGACGGGGGCGGGAAAATCAACCAGGCGGTCGCACGTCCCGGCCTCCACGTCGACGAGAAGGATGCACTTGTCCTCGCATCCGCCGGCAAGCCAGCGGTTGCCGGGCGCCCATGACAGTCGCGAGACGTCGCCCTCGGAATCGAGCGACAGGCGCGGCTCCAGCGTTTCGGCCGACAGGATGGTGACATGCCCCGGGCCCCAGCAGGCCAGCAGCGTGCCATCGGCACTGGCGGCTACCTGACGGACATCGTGGTCGAGGAAGACGCTCTGCAGTTCCTTCCCCTTGTCGGCGGACCAGGCGGTGATGCGCGTGCCCCGCGCGTCGATGACGCGACCGGGACCTTCGAGGGTGCAGAAGGCGGATACCGGGCCGGGTGCGGCGGCGACCCGAAGGACCGTTCCGCGCGGTGTCGCCCGCCAGATCTCGGTTCTGCTCTTGTGCAAGAAGGCGAAGTCCCGTCCGCCGAGGCGCCGGAGCGGAACCCCGGCGTCGGCGACCGAACCATCGCTCCGCTGCGGGGTCGGAAGCGCGGCCTCGCGGGGACGGATCGTCTGGCGTCCGGTTTCCAGTTCCAGCCGCATCCGCTTCTCCGGATGTTCTGCGTCCTCCGTCGCGACGAAGGCAAGCGTCCCGTCCGCCAGCATCGCGGCCGCGCCTGACCCGTCGGCATTTAACAGGACCTGTCTGACCTCGGTTTCAAGCGACCACGTCCGCGCGATCAGGTCGAACAGCGACACGGCCTGCGGGGGTTTGTACTGGTTCATTCCTCGGTTCCCTTCGTTGCGGCTTCGAGTTCCTCGTCGAGCTTCGAGAGCTCGCCTTCGAGGTCCTGGATCCGCTCCATGCAGTCTTCGAGCGCGCAGAAGTTCCGCACCCGCTCGGCGTCGTCCCTCGCGTCCTCGTCGGCGTCGCGTTCGGCCTTCATGTCGAGGATCATCAACCCGCCCGCGATCTGGCTGAGGCGCAGGTGCTCCACGTTCGCCGCCGCGATCTCCTGGGTCGTGCGGAGCCGCTCGGTCAGGATCGCCTGGATCTTCCGAGATTGACCGCTCATGCCGGGCACCTGTAGACCGGGGCCGCCCGATGACCCGAAAGGCAAAGGCAATGCCGGATCCCGCCGACTCCCGTTTCTTCCGCGCGCTTCAGGTCGCCTGCAAAGGTGTGGACGGTCTCGGTGACGAGTGCCGCGCGGCGATCGACACCGCGGCCGAGACCGGCGACCCGCTGGACATGCGGGAAGCGCGGCTCTGCCTCGATGCCCTCGACGACGGGGTGCGCGACGCTATCTTGCACCGCACGCACCAGGCGATGGCGACCGACCTGTCGGCGATCTGGGACATGATGGGCACCGCGCCGGGTCGGCAGCGGCCCAACTGACGCGACCACCTCGCAGGCGCGGCGATGGTGATCCGGGTGTTCGAACATCGGCCCCACCTCCCCATGAGCTGCCGGTTCTTCCGAGTGGCAGGCAGGGTATCGCAGGGACACATTGACGCAATCGTTTCGGCCTAGAATCGCTGGTCTTTGCGGCTTCCGGCGCATGGCACGGGGCGATGTGTAAAGTTGCGTTACGACCGGTCGGGGCAGACCGTAACGTTCCATTTCAAAAGGGATTCTCCGCTGCAACGCGGCACGACCTCGCTGCAGGGCAGAGGGGCGAATCACCCGGGTTGATTCGGCCGGGGCGATGGGAAACCCTTGCCCGCGCCGCTGTCCCCCGGAGGTGGAAATGGGAGACCTTCCAGAGATCATTCACATCGGCGACCTGTGCCTGCGCCCGGTCGCGGCCTCCGACATGGCGGAGGTATCCAGCCAGCTCGGCGATGCCGGCACGGCGGAGTGGCTGGCGGCGGTGCCGCACCCGTTCGGACCGGACGACGCGGTTGAGTTTCTGGATCATGCGACCAGCGCGCCCGACGCCATCCGCGTCATCGAACGGGACGGGCGGGTCGCGGGCTGTGTCTGCGTCGGACCCGCGACGTGGTACTGGCTCGACCCCGCGATGCGCGGGCAGGGGGTGATGCGCGCGGCGCTTCGTGCGGCCATTGGTGCCCATTTCGAGAGGGAGCTCGCATCGCCGCTCGTGGCGACCTGCCGCGAAGACAACGCCCCCTCTCGTGCGCTGCTGTCCGCCCTGGGTTTCGCCGCCGGCCCGGTGACGCGGCGGATGCACTTCCGCAGCCTCGGTGGCGCGCGGGCATGCATCGACTACGTCATGACGGCCGGGCAGTGGCACCTGTTGAACCCCGCGCGGATCCCGGCGGGAAAGGGAGCACTTCGCCCGGCCATGTCGAAGGACATGCCGGCCCTGTCACGGATGCTGTCCCCTCACAGCCCCGACGCGGTATGGCCCGATGGAGGCGGCGAGGCGCCCGTCCGGTTCATGGAAAGACAACGGTTTCGCGGCGGTACCGTGGGCCTCATGGCGGTCGAGGACGAACACGGCCGAACCATCGGGTTCCTGCTGCAAAGGCCGGGGAACGAGCGGCCCGATACCCTCTTCGACGTGGGGGTGGACACGGAGCGGTATCTTCCCGACGTCCTCGCCGCGCATGGCCGGAGGGCGCGCGGGCCAGACTGAACCACTGGCCGCCCCGTCCGCCCGGCCTGCTTTAGCCCCGGTCTTCGAGACGTTCGGCGCGTCGGGAAGTCATTGTTTCCGAATGCGGATTTTGACGGGAAACTTTCCCGGATTCGTCCCGGACCAGCCGCCTTGAGACCGGTATCGTGCCATCGTCGTGCCCCAGTGCTTCGGGAACTTTAGCCTCAATCGGTTCAAATCTCTCGGAGTTGGGTCAAATGTACGTCGAACGCTTTCTCAAGTCTGAATCCGGTGCGATCACCGTCGACTGGGTCGTGCTGACCGCCGCGATCGTGGGACTGGGCCTCGCGACGATGACCGTGGTTTCCGGTGGCGTCGCCGATCTGTCCGACGACACCGCGGTGGAGATCGCCAGCCTCGATCCGGGCAGCCTCTACGACTGGGCGCCGGCCGGGCCGATGATCAACAGCGGCTGGGGCGAGCTCGGCATCTTCTCCCCCCGCCAGTCGGCGGAAGGCGCAGAGTCCTACGCGGCGTCTGTGCTGGCCTACAACGGCGACGACTATCAGGCGGCCTATGACCAGCTCTACCGGCAGGCGATGAACATGACCTACTCGGACGGCGAGTCGATCGACGACTTCGGTGCGTTCGAAGCGCTCGCCGCCGCCGATGGCGCGACGATCGAGACCGGCACGAACATGACCTACGCGGAGATGCACGCGGCCTACACGGCGAACGGCTCGCTCTGAGTCGCGGCCCATATGACTGACCCGCCCGCGCTGATGGTGCGGGCCGTTTTCGTTGCCGAGCGGCGCGCAGCGCCTCAGGAGTGGACCCGCCGCGCCGCCTGGGCGAAGATCGTCCCCGGAGTTGCAGGGGCGGAGCGCGATGCAGAGCAAGACCTTCCCGAAATCCGGGCTGACCTACACGCTGCTCGGCGCCGGACCGCCCAGTCTCCGCTTCAGCTCGATCCTGCGACACGCGGCAACGGACCGGCCGGCCTCGCGGATGGCGTCGGTGAACGCGGGCGATCCGGGGCTCTATGTCGGCGGCGGAACGATCAACCTGGCCTTCTCCGGCGAGATCGATGATCCCGACGCCTACACGCTGATCCACAAGCAGGCGCTGATGTCCGCGCGGCTCGGGCATGGTCCCAAGACCGGGTTTCCGGCGACCGCGCCGGTGCGGCTCGTACAGGTGACGCGCGGCGCGACCGACCCGGCGCGCGGGGGCGTGGGGGCGGGCACCGTCTTTCTCGACGTCTTCGCCAGCCCGCCCCACGGCGTCGCGGAAAACGCCGCGATGGTCTACCTCGTGCCGCCGAACGGCGCGACGATCCCCGATCCGAAGGACTTCCTTGCCGCCGTCGCGACGGCCACGGCCAACGTCGCCGCCTCGGTCGCCGCCTACAACGCCGCGGTGGCCCGGGGCGATTCCGCCTATGCCGGGATGGAACCGTTGACCGACCTGCGCACCTGCCTGTTCAGCGGAGGACAGTTCCGGCACCCGTCGGTCGATGTCGACGACGTGGCCAGGACGATCTTCGACGCGCTCGACACGGCCCTCGCCGCCGACGCGGGCGGGCTGGACCTGGTGGAGTTCGAAAGCGGAACCGGAGAATTTGCCGCGATCGCCTGATCAGGACTGCACGTTCCGGGAGTAGCTGGTGATGAAGGCCAGCGCGCCCTTGTTGATCTCCGACCAGTGGTCGCGGATCTGCTTCAGCGTCTTGATGAAATCGGCGTCGTAAAGGTCGAAGTGCTTGTCCACGATCTCTTCCTTGTTGATTTCGGCGGTCACCGTCCCCGCGTAGCTTCGCGCGTTCAGCTGAGCGAGCTTCTGGATCGACTGGGTCGCCACCACCTTGTTGCCGTTCGCCGTATCCACGACCTCGTAGGATGACCCCTTCTTGCGAACGACCACCTGCGCCTCCCGGGCCGCGATGCGCTTGTCCCGCGTGGCGTAGGCGTTCTCGATATCGGTGATGTAACCCGACAGGAGCGGCACGCAGCCGTTCTTGTCGGTGAGAAACAGGTTGAGCTGTTCCACGTAGGGGGAGTTGCAGAAGACGATGGACTTGATCTTCGCATCCAGCGGATTGGTGCCCTTGCGACCACCCCGCGCCCATTTCTGCATGTTCAGGAGCATGGTCTTGTCCGTGGACAGGATCTGCGCCTTCAGCAGGTCGTGCAGCGGCTGGTAATCGTCGTCGTCCGCGATCGCCTGCCGGTAGTCCCACATCACGTTCAGCTTGTAATAGAGGATCGCGATGTTGGTGGCGTAGAGGAACAGCGGCAGCGACAGGTGCCGCGCATCTGGATACGACCGGAACACCTCGATCGCGACGTTGAGGTTGGAGTCGTTCTCCACCACCGGCTTCGCCGCCGCGTTGCGCCAGGTCAGGACCGATCCGGTCACGTCCTGCAGGAATTCCTTGTACTGTGCGATCCGCTTGTCGTCCTCGGACATCGTGCCCGTGCTGTCCGACACCGCCCCGGTGACGAAATGCCAGTCTCGCGTCAGCGACGTGTCGAGGCTCGCCACCTCGACCTGTTTCTGGTCGATGATGAGCTGGATGTTGTTCGCCTTGATGTAGGACTTGAGTTCGTTCACCGCGTTGTCGAGGTCGTCCGCGGTGATGGGCGGCTGGTCGACGATGGAGGTGTCGTCGGGAAAGAAGATGTCCCAGACCGCCGTTCCCGCCGCGATGACCCCGGTCAGCACCGGGCCGATGGTCGGGATCTCGGGCGTGATCATCATCGCGGCGTTCGCGATCTCTGTGACGACTGACTTGGTGTCCTGGGCCATTCTCGGGTTCCTTCAGGCGGGGCGTGGCCGGGTCTTGCCGCGGCGATGCGGGGGCGCCGCGGTCACGGTTTCGGAACGACGGCGAGCGTCACGACCTGGTTGGCGTTTTGCTCGCGCGCATCGTCCCCGCCGGTGTAGACGCCGGACCACGTGGTGATCGAGGCATGGGCGTCGAAGCTCGGGCCGGTGGAACTGCTCAGGTCGCGGTTCGCGCCGTCCACGGTCTTCGAATAGAAGTCGTCGAGAGAGGTGTAGTGGCTCCCGAAATCCGCGGTCACGGCGACGCAGTGATCGTCGTAGGTGACGCGGAACCCGATCGCGATCTGGGCGGTGTCGCCGTCCACGCTGAACTGGAGCGTGCCGAAGATGTCGTGGCGGTGGAACACCCCGAGACGTCCCGTGAACTTGTAGATGCCGATGGCGTATTGCGGGGGCTGGCCCTGCGCCTTGCCCGGGATCACGTTGGCATCGACGAAGGAAATGCCGGAAGCGCTTGCCGGGTAGAACTCCTGGTAGCCGGACCTGTCGGCGTGGTCCCAGCCGTTGCAGATGAGCCGGATCGCGGTGTCGAGCTTGTTCACGATCACGAGGCTGGCCTGTGTCGCCAGCCCCGCGTTCCCGAAGACGTAGTCCCAGCCGTTCAGGGTGCCGTCCTCGATCTGCGAGGGGGCGAAGTCGGTGACGACGAGCGGGTTGAGGGTCTGCAGGATACCGGCGGAGGTGGCGATGTCTGTGCCGCCAAGCGATGCGACCCGGTTCTTTGCCGCGTCCACGACCAGGTCCGCGCTGGCCGCATCGAGGTATGTCACCGCGACCGGTTTGGCGTCGTCGGTATCGCTCATCCCCGTTCCTTTCCGGTTTCGCGTGTCACGCCGGCAGCACCACCAGCGTCACGACCTGGTTCAGGTTCTCGCCCCGTTCGCCGACCCAGACCCCCGTCCGGGTCGTGATGGAGGCATGAAGCGCGACACCGCCCGACGTGTCGCTCGCCTTCGTGCGATGCTTGTCGTCGATCTTGGCGTCGTAGAAGGCATCGGTGTCGCCGTATGCGGCGACCAGATTGGCCGAGACTGCGACGCAGGCGGGATCGGTCCTGTTGCCCGGAACCCGGAACCCGACGGCGATCCGCGAGTCGAAGGAGGCGCAGTCGAAGGACAGCGCGCCCGAGATGGTGTGGGAATGGAAGATGTCGACCCGTCCACGGAACCGGTAGATGCCGATCCCGGCGGCCATCATGTCGCCGTTGCCCCGTGCCGGGATTCTGTCGCGCCAGCGCTTGCCCCCGGTCGTGCCGCTAGGATGATCGGTCTGCCCGCCAGTGTGCTCGCCCCCCGCGAAGCTGTTGGAATGCAGGGTCAGCGGGTCGGGGAACTGGTTCATGATGATAAGCACGCCCTGCGCCGCGTCATCGGCATCCTGCGGGTTCTGCTCTGGCGGCCAGACCGTGTAGCGATCCGGCGCGAAGCTCTCGAGGAGGATGGCTGAACTGCAGGCTGTCGTGCCGTCGATCGTCACCGCGCCGTTATGCGCGCAGGTCACCAGCATCCCGGCGGTGACGGAATCCACGATGGTGGTCTCGATGGGTTTGCTGATGCCGGTATCGTCGCCCATGTCGAATGCCCCTCGAAGTCGTTCGTTCGGAAAGTGTTCCGGCGCGCGCGGCCCGTCGCGGACCACGCGTACCGCCCGTCGCTAGCCCATGCTGTTCGTCATGTTCAGCGTCACGAAGTAGTAGCGCGCCACCCGCCGCATCAGGTTGATCTGCGCGTAGCGGAGGAACAGGCTGTCGTCGCCCTCGCCGGTCGAGGCCGGTGTCACCGTGCTTCGGACGAGCTGGATCAGCACCCCGGTATCGCCGGACAGCCCCCAGGTGTTGTTGACCGAGGTCACGGTGGAGCCGAGCACCAGCGTCGCCACCGCCTTCGACTGGTCGGCCGGGGTGTCGAAGCTGGCGTAGAGCGCGGTCTCCAGGAAGACGAGGATGTTGTAGAAATCCTCGAACGGCGGGTTCGTCGCGCCGGGCGTCGCGATGGACGGGGCGAGCACGGCATCGAAGGATTGCCAGAACGGGGCGGCCGGCCCGTAGGCCACGCTGCGGATCTGGCTCGCCAGCGCCTCCACCTCGGCGTCGAGAAGGACGCTGATGAGGTTCGATTCGTAGCCCTGGGCGTCGGTCACGGTGACGTTGATCGCTGCGGGATAGCCGACGAAGCCCGGATCCCCGGTGAACCGCAGGATGCTGGTGCCGTTGTCGTCGACGATTTCCCACGTGCCTTCGCCCGCGACGGTGCCGCGGGTGTAGCCCCAGCGCGCGGGCGAGGACTGGTTCACCCTGTCCGCCTGGTCGAAGGAGATCTTCGGCATGCCCCCGTTCATGTCCGACGCGCTCTTTAGCAGGAGGCTGTCCGGCTTCACGGCAAGGCCCTGGTTCTCGGGCATGGCCGCGACCTTCGCGACCACGTCGATGTCGATCGGGTTCGTGGATACCACGAGCTTCTGGTTCGGCGCCGTCGGCAGTTGCTGGAAGCTGTCGACCACGACCATCGCGCCGCGCGGGGCGCGGACGATGTCGATGGTCAGGTTCGCCGGCGCGGCGCGGTTGCCGTCGGTGTCGTAGATCGTGAATTGCGCCGTCAGCGTGATCGGGGCGGACCCGGATCTGCGTTCGAACGCGATGGTCCTGTCGCCGTCGCCGGTGACGCGGAAGGAATGCATCTCTCCGCCGCTGTCGACGACGATGCTCTCGGTCTCCGCCCCGGTCGTGTCGATCAGCTTCAGCCGCGAATAGTCCGGCGTGGCGCCGTTCGCGGTCACGGCGGGCTTCGGGTCGATCTCGGCGCCCGGAACGAACTGGGTGATCTTCGCCGTCAGCGGCGCCAGCGTGATCGGGCTCGGCGTGGCGGTCGGCGTCACGGTTTCGGTGTAACGCACGGTAAGTTCGATGACGTTCGACCACAGGCCCGCGAGGTCCTGCACGGACGCGTAGACCGGGGCCGGATCGCCATCCAGCGACGGGTCCGGAACGAACCGCACCTTGCCCTGGTCGCCGCCGGTCAGGACGGTCCAGGTCCCGACGCCGGGCTGGGTAAGGGACGTGTCGCCGCGAACGTGCATCTGCGCGTCCTCGCGGCTCGCGTAGAGCGTGAGGGAGCCTGCGTCGATGGCGTCGGTGCCGTCGGTTCCGTGATCGGGCAGGATCGTCAGCGTCACCGGGCCGCGCGTGCCCCCGGTGAAGTCCTGCGTGCCGGTCGGCACGTTGCCGAGCCTAGGGGCGTCGGGATCCTCGGGCGTGCCGCCGAAGACGCCGCCCTGCCACAGGCCGATGGCGACCGACCCGAGCAGCAACCCAACCGAGCCGATCGCGATCTTGCCCCAGTTGTCCTTCACCCGGTCGCGCATGGTGCGCTGCGCCGGGTTGCCGCCGCCTCCGGGGTTGCCGCCACCCCCGGCATTGCCGCCGCCACCCGCATTGCCACCGGCGTTCTGGTTGGCGCCGCCCCCGCCGCCGCCACCGCCGACGTGTCCCTGGCCGATGCCGACCCCCTGCATCACCGCCGGCGGCGGGGCGAGCGCGTAAGTCGCGGGCGGAGGGATGACGCCGTAGTTGGGATTGTTCATCGCCTGCAGCGGAACCGGATCCTGGACCGCGGCCTCGATCGGGCGGACATCCGAGCGGCCCAGCAGCCGCGCGGCCTCGACGGCGGGCTCGCTCGGGCCCGGAACCACCTCGAGCCGGTATTCGGGGACACCGGGCTTCGACGCCGCCGACCCGCCCCCGTCGCGGTGGATCACCGGGTCGTCGATCGTGGTCGGAACCTCGGAGCCGTGGTCCCCGCCTGCGATCTTCTTCGGATCCAGCGGGCCGTCGTGGCTCCCGTGTTCGGGATGTTCGTGCGGCTTGCGGTGTTCGTGGGGTTCCCGGTGGTGTTCCGGCTCGGTCTTGTGATGCTCCTCGCCATGACGTTCGGCCATGATCTCCCCCCCCCCGGGCAAACTGCACTTCATCAAATATTTCGTAACGCTTGCACAGGCTTCGGGCTGCGCAAAGCTTTTTCGGCCGCCTTCGCGCGGGGCGGGTCCGATCCCGACCCCGCAGTCATCCTGCGGGTCCGGCGCTTTCGACTTGTCCTGCCGGCGCGGTTCGGGCGGCGATTGGCCGCGCGCAGAAGCACCCTCAGGTTTGCGTTCCCATCGCTGCGCGTGCGATGATGGCGCGCGATCCCGCGAGGGTTCCGGTGCGCCGCTGACGGGGTCCGGTGTTGGAGAGTGATCGGTGGAGAACAGCCCGTACGAGAGCCAGAAGGCGCTTGCCGACATGGACTGGGAGGAGCGCCTGAAAAAGGCGCGGGCCCAGCGGGAAGCCGTCCTGCGCGCCCGGTCACGGGACGCCGCCGCCGAACCGCCCGCACCGGCCGGACCGGAGGCTGAACCGCCGTCCGATCCCGGTGGCGCGGAGGCTGCCCCGCCGACCGGCGATGCCGGCCTGACATGGGAAGAACGGCTGGAAAAGGCCCGTGCCCGGCGGGAAGCGGTGCTGCGCGCGAAATCGGGGAAGGGCAAGCCGTCCGAGGCGCCGCCACGCCCGCCCTGGGCCGAAACCCTGGTGGTCGATGAGCCTCCGGAGCAGGCGGCCGAAGCCGAGACCGTGACGGAGGACGTGCTCCCGGCTGCCGTCCCGCGATCCTCCACCCGGCGCGCGATCCAGATCGGGGTCGGCTTCTGCATCGGGCTCGGCGTCGGCATCGGGGTCATGGCGCTGGTCTGGACGCCGACCCGCGAATCGCCCGTCGCGGGCCCGGTGGCCGAAGCGCCCGCCGCGGCGGAACAGGCGGCGCCCGACGCGGAACTGCCGACTTCGCAGGCAATCGCGGCGCCGGAAGCGGCACCGGAAGGGGCACCGCCCGAGCCGATGCCCGAGGCCCCCGTCGTCCAGGCGGAACTGGGCGACGGGCTTCTTGCGCCGGACATCGCCGATCCCGCGCGGGTGCCGGAAGCAGCCGGGACCGTTGAAACGGACCCCGCGGAAGACCTGGCGCTTCATGCACCGCCGCCCGTCGCCCAGCCGCCCCTCGGCGACCCGGCGCTTCCGACCGATGACAAGACCATCGCGCCGTTCCGCGAATTCGCCAGCGCCTTGCAGGATTCCGTCGCCACCCTGATGCCCTACGGGCTCGACGATATCGGAACGATGCTCGGCCGGGGCGCATTGGCACCGGGCAGCGGACCCCTGCGGACGACGCCCGGCATCGGCGTCCAGTTGCGCGAGGCGCTGCGAACGACCCTGTCCACCGGCCCGGACGCGGCAGGCGGCAATTCGTCCGCGACCGTCCCGGTCCGGCCCGCCCTGCTGCCGTCGCTCGGCGCGGTTCCGGGTGCCGATGCACCGGAGGACGAAAGCGGCATCGCCCTCGCCGGGATCGCGAGCGCCCCGTCGTCGGAACCCGAACCCGATCCGCTGGCCGCCGCGCCGACACCGGATCCGCGGCCCGTCGCGCAGCCGAACCCGCCCGAGATGCCGATCTCGGGCGCGGAGGACCTCGCGCTCTTCATCTTCGCCGCGACTGGCGTCGGCGACGAAATCCTCGACGCGGTGCGGGCGCGGGCGGAGGATTTCGACCTCGACGTGCGGTCGGTCAACCGGGTGGGATACCAGATCACCGAAAGCCAGATCCGCTACTACGATGCCGCGTCAGCCGAGGCCGCCGAACGGATCGCGGCCGAGATCGGGGCGATCTCGCGCGATTTCACCCGGTCCGGCATCGCCGCGCTTCCCGGCACGGTCGAGATCTACCTGTCGGGCGAGGCGGAGGTCATCCCCGCGTCCCGCCCCGTCGCCAGGGACATCGCCCCGCCGCCGGAGGAGCCGACCGAAGCCGACGACCTGCGGGACCGGGTCCTGTCGTCGTTGCGCGACGCGATGTCGAGGTAGGTCGGCGGCTCAGGCCGCATCGGAGACGTCGACCAGTTCCAGCCCGATCCGGTGGATGATCCGGCCCAGGTCCGGGTCGGCGCCATCGAGGATGATCCGCCCGAGATCCTTCCCGGCGCAGCACAGGGCGACGATCAGGCTCTTTTCCCGCTCCGGCAGGTCGAAGGCGTCGATGTTTGTCCTGATGTGGCCGCCAAAGGGGCCGCGCAGGTCGTCGAGGCTGATCCATGTCAGCACCTCCGCGCCCGCGATCCGCCAGCACGGCTCCCCTGCGCGGGGGAAACGGACCGGGGCCACCACCTTGTCGCCGCCCGCCAGTTCGCGCCGCTCCGGGTCGTAGCCCGAGGGATGAAGCTCGACCCCGAAATGGTCCGACAGGGCGGAGCAGACCGGCGGGGTGATCGCCGTGTCGGGCAGGGTCAGCGATGCGACCGGGTGGCGGCCGAGCGCGATCAGCGCGGCCAGCGTCCCGAGTTGCGGGCAAGGCGCGCGGTCCACGCCCCAGAACCGCAGTTCGCGGATGAACGGCACGGTTTCGTAGGGGCCGGGAACGAAGCGCAGCGCGAGGAACTGCCGGCCGGGCAGGTGGTCGAACCTAAGTTCCATGAAAGCCCCCGCGTCGGCCCATGTTGGAAACGGCGATGAAATCCCCGGTGGTCCCCCCGTTGGCGAGGCTGAGCGCGTAATCCAGCTCCCCGGGGTTGTCGAATACGCCGAGGAGGACGTGGACGCCCTCGGCAGGGTGGTTGACGGCGAAGAACTCGATCCGGCCCAACCCCGCGGCCAGAAGCGGCTCTGGGATAGCCCGCAGCGCCGCGGCCATGTCGGGGTAACAGCGCGAAATCACCCTTCGGTGGCCCTGTTCGACCCTCAGCGCGTCGAGGCTCTGCAGCGTCGGATGGGCCGAGATCTCCGCGTCCGACACGATGTCGACCCCGCGCAGTTCGCTGAAAGCGGGCAGTTTCGCCATCACCTCGCCGGCCGTCAGTGGCCCGACCGAGCGCATCACGAGCCGCGTGTTGTAGCCGTAGCCCTGCGACGCCGGGGCGAACTCCAGTCCTTCGAAGCGGCAGTCGTCGCCGTCGCCCGAGGCCCCGAATACGGGATCGAACCCGAGCGAGAGCGCCGCCTCCATGCTGAGGTCGATGCGGAACGCGCCGAACCCGGCCGGAAGGTAGGTCAGCATCTCGCGGATCGTCGGAAAGCCGCTGACCCAAAGATCGTCGTCCCGGTTCGCCCGGACCGCGGCGAGGAAGGGTTCGCCGACGAAGTACTTGTAGGCGCGGGTGGTGCGGTCCGCGATGTCGCGCTGCTCGGCCGTCCCGGTGCGCGACACGCTCGAACCGTGAAGCCGCCGAAGGCAGTGGAACCGCCCGGTATGCGGTATCTCGAGGCCGGCCAGCATCATCCGGACGTGCAGCTGGTGATCCGAGCTGAGCGTCAGGCTCTCGTCGTATCGCATCCGGGACAGGGCGTCGCGGCGGTAGAACCCGGTGCCGTGAAGCGTCACCTTGCCGGGCCGTCGCAGCAGTTCGTTGATGTCCCGCGGCTGGCCGAAATACGACTTGAGCTGCCCGGTTTCCTCGTCGAACTCGATCCAGCCCGAATGGCAGCCATGTGCGCCGTCCTGCCGCGCGATGCAGTCGAGCTGTTCCTCGAACCGCGCGGGAAACGAGAAGTCGTCGTCGTCGTGGACAGCGATGTAGAAGCCGCGCGCATGGTCGGTGATCAGGTTCCGCGCCTTCGGGATCGAGGGCTCGTCGAGCGTGAGAAGCCGGATGTCGAGGGTCGGGAAGGCCGTCCGGAGCGCGGCGAGATCGAGATGCGCGCCTTCGGGCGAGCCGTTCTCGCAGATCAGGACTTCGAAATCCTGGACCGTCTGCGCGGCGAGGCCATCGAGGCAGAAGGCCAGGTGATCCGCGCGGTTCGGCCGGTCGGTGGTCGCGATGGCGACGGTGATCGCGGGCCCGAACACGTCGGACCGACGGTAGTCGGAGTAGCGGAACGGTTCCGGGCGAAAGATTGAGCAGTCGGCCAGCAACGTCTTCTTGTGACTGTCGGTGAACTGGCCGCGGATACGCGCCTCGGATGGCGGGTGCCGTTCGTGCAGGACCCGGTCGGATTGGAACAGCTCAACCCGCTTGCCGTAACGACGGAGCCGCTGGCAGAGGTCGTTGTCCTCGCCGCCGTAGTCGAAGTAGCGGGTGTCGAACCCGCCGATCTCCACCACGTCAGCGCGGCTGAACAGGTTGCCGCAACCTTCGCCCCATCCCGGCCGCAGGCGCTTGCGGGCAGGCCTTCCGTCCACGTAGTCGAAGTCGGTCGGTTGCAGGACGTGGAACGAGACCTCGCCCCGGGCGATCTGCGCGGCCATGTCGGCGAGCGCGGCATCCTCGACCAGCAGTTGCACGTCGGCGTCGAGCTTCAGGACCACGTCGTTGGTGGCCTCTGCGATGCCGATGTTGTTGGCCTCCGACAGGCACCAGCGGTCGGCCCCGACCCTTACCACCCGGCAATCCCCGACCGGCCCGAGCGGTTCGGAGGATCCGAAGTCGATGACGATGATCTCGGTGACGGAGGCAAGCCCGCGCAGGCAGCCGATACAGCGTTCGAGCCTTTCCAGGGACCAGTCGCGGAAAGGGATGATTGCCGAGATCATGCGCCGCCTTCCTTGCCCGCCACGCGGCTCAGGCTTGGGAGCCGAGATATTGCGAGACCGTGGCGACCTCGGTGGTGCAGAAGAGCGCGCCGGTGGTCGGGTCGGGGCTGGCGCCGCCGGACCCGAGCACGGACGGCATGCCGCCCGCGTCGCAGCCCACGATGAGGTCCTGCCCGTCGACGGCGAACTCGATGCTCTCGGCGTCGACGACGCAGGCAAGCAGGCTTGCGCTGCCTACCCCGTCCTGCAATGCCTGCCGGGCGGCGCCGATGGACATGCGCCCCTCGACCCCTTCGAACGCGACCACGCCGCTCGTCTCGAGCAGGTCGAGGAACTCCAGCGTCTGCGCCATCAGGTCGGCCGCATCGGGCTCGCCCTCGAACAGGTCGGTCCCGCAAAGCTCCTGCGCCGTCGCGGTGATCGGCATGACCGCAGCGGTCAGCGAAACAAGGCCGAGGCGGGCATAGGCCAGCGTCGTCTTAACTCGTCGGAAATCAACCATCGTAATGCACCCCCGCACGAGATTGGTTTCGCAGGTTCGCCCTGTTTTTACAATGTCTCATCACGTCCCTCGGGGTGTTCGACGCGGGGCCGCGAATGGCACCGCCGGTGCGGCCCCAGCCCATTCCCGGTGTCCCGTTCCGGCTGAAAACGGCCTCAGCGCGCAAGGGTGCGGAGATGCACGAAAATATCCTCCGCGAACAGGTCGGGCGCGGCTTCGGGGAGCAGGTGGTTGCCGGGTAGCCGTACGGCACGCGCGCCCGGGATCAGGTGTGCGGCGGTTTCCGAGACGAGGCGGTAGCAGACCCGCGTTTCCGTCCCCCAGGCGACGGTCGTCGGGCAGCGGACACGCCGCAGATCCTCGTCGGTCAAGGGCAACGGCGGTGTCTGCCGGAGCAGGAGCGGTATCATCGCGGCATTCCGTCGATGTATCCGGCGGATCGCCTCCGGTTGAGCGTCGAACCAGCCCGGAACCCCGGCGGCGTTGTCGATGGCAAGGCGAAGGGCGGCGTCGCTGTCGCCGGCCGCGAGCGCGGCGAAGACCGGGCCGAAGGCGTCGCGCGTGTCGGCCTCGATCCGGTCGAGGGCGGCCTGGTCGGTGACGAAGGTCGGGAACCCGGGTTCGCAGAGATAGAGGCTCCGCACGGGATCGGGTCGTTCGATGGCGAGCCCCAACGCCCCGTGCGCGGCAAAGGACCATGCCACGATATCGACCGGCCCGCCGATGGACCGCACGATGTCCGCGAGGTCGTCCCGCTGCTGCGTGGTTCCGAAGGGCCTGTCGCCGTGGGGCCCGTCCCCGGCATGCCTCATGGAGACCGTGATGGCCCGGCGGGCATGGGCGAGCGCGTCCGCGACCGGCGCCAGCGTCTCCATGTCCCCCGGCACTCCGTGCACCAGCAACACCGGCAATCCGGTACCGACCGAGCGAAGGGCAAGCCTCGCGCCGGAGATGTCGAGCCATTCGTGCTTCGGCCCGCTGCCGTTCAAATCTCGACCCCGCATTCGAGCAAGGTCAGCAGGTCGCGAACCTCCGCAGGCTCGATGGCGCAAGGCGCGTATCCCTGCTCCTCCTGGATCGCCCTCCGGTCAGCATCCGCGCCGGGAACGCCGCGCGCCGACAGGTCGCCGAGGATCTCGAACCTCAACAGGTCGAGATCGAGCCGCTTGCATTCCCGCAGCAGCGCCCTCAGGGCCGGGATACCGCCGTTCGGGTCGGTGCGGGCGAGGGCGATCCGCGCCTTCAGCCGCGCAATCGGGTAGAGCCTGGCCTCCGCCACGGTTTCGAGACGGGCGCGGTTGGCGCGGGCGTCCGCGTGGTCCGGTGAAAGCCTCAGCGCCAGCAGGTCGGCCTCGGACCACGACGCGTAGGTATCCAGCTCCGCTTCCCGCGCGTATCTCACGGTCGCCTCGAACACGGTCGCGGACATTCCCGTCTGCCCGGCGAATCCCAGCACCTCGGCCAGCCCGCGCAGCGCCATGTAGCGGTCCACGGGACGCCCTGTCGCGAGTGCCGCGGCTGTCGCGTCGCGCAGGGACACCAGCGCTTCCGTGCCGTTGCCGATGGAGGCCTCGGACCGGGCCAGAAGAAATTGCAGCATCACGAAGCGGGTGACGATGAACTCGCCCCGCTCGGACCTGCGATTCCGCCAGGTGCCGAGGCAGGGACAAGCGGCCGCGATGGCGGCGCGCATGTGACCGTGGAGCGACAGGGCCTGGCACCTGGCCAGCGCGGCCTCCGCCTCGAACTCCGCAAGTCCGGCCCGGCGCGCGGCCTGCTCGGCGCGTTCGCAATAGGCCAATGCCTTGCGGAGTTGCCCGTCATCGGAGTGCAGGTAGGCGCGGTGGACGCAGACATCGGCCAGGAGCCCGTCATCGCCCAGTTCGACCGCAAGGGTTTCCGACCGCTCCAGCCCGGCCTCGATGTCGTCCTTCGACAGAAGCCACGACACTGGTCGCCGCGACTTCAGGATCCGGGCCTCCGCGCGCTTGGTCTCCGGCGACGGCGGCAGCGACTGCACGGCCTCCGAGGCTATGGTCAGCATCCTGTCGGCCAGCGGATAGTAGGACTGCGCGACCGCCTGTTCGGTCGCCGACAGGGCGAATGCAACCGCCTTGGCGTAGTCGCCGCTGGCCAGCGCGTGGCGGGCGAGCATGGCGCCCAGGCTTTCGTCGCCCGCACGCCAGTCGGGTTCGCACAACTCGACGACGCGGGCGTGGAGGTACTTTCGGCGGCGCGTCGGGATGGCCTGGTAGGCGGCCTCCTGCACCAGCGCGTGCTTGAACCCGTAGACCCGCCGCGGCACCGACCTGATCCGGAACAGGAGATCGCCGTCCGCGAGTTCGGCTACGGCGGCGTCGTAGGCCTCTGCGCCCAGATCCGACAGCGGCCGGAGGAGGTCGTCCGACGGTTCCGCCCCGATCACCGCCGCCGCCTCTATCATGCGCCTGAGATGGGCGGGCAGGGCGTCGATGCGGCGTGACAGGAGGCCCGCGAGCGTTTCCGGAACCGAAGGCGATCCCGGCGGATCGGCCTGCCCGCCGGCCCGCGCGACTTCCTCGAGGAACAACGGAACGCCGCCCGCGCGGGACACGATGCCGGCGGGGTCGTCGCGGTCGAGCAGCGCCAGAAGCCGGATCGCCTCGGTCTCGGCCAGTGGTCCCAGGTCCACCCTGCGAAGCCCCGGGATTCCCGCGAAATCGAGACCGCGGCCGGGGCGGGACGTGACGATGACCAATGGGCAACCGGGGTCGAGCGAGCGCAGCATCCGTTCGAGCAGCAGCGCGCCGTCTTCATCCGCCCAGTGGGCATCCTCGACCAGTAGGACCGCGTCCCGCCCCGCGCCAAGCTGTGCCGCGAGCAGCAGGGCCTCGGCGATCGCCTGGAGCCTCGGGCCGCGCGGGGCGTTGGCCTCCGTCCCCGAAGGCGCGTGCCCCGATAGGACGGCCTCCGCCGGGGCGATACGGCGGCGCAGGCCGTCATCGGGTATCGCGGTTTCGAGGGAGTGCCCCGGACCGACCATGCCGCCTTCGAACAGCGCCTCGATCACCGGGGCGAACCGTCCGATGCCCCCGCCGGTTTCGCTCGGCAGGAACTGCACGCGCAGGATGCGCTCGCGTCCCGCCCCGGACAGGAATTCGTGCACGAGCCGGGATTTTCCGATCCCGGCCTCTCCGGTGGCGGCAATCGCGCGCGGCCCCTCGGTGGCCGACAAGGAAAGGAGCGCACCCATCTCGGCCTCCCGACCGACGAAGGGGCTGAGCCCGCGCGCCTTGCGGATGTCGAAGCCGCCGCGGGAGAGGATCTCGCCGGAGAGGCGCCACGTCTCCTCCTCGCTCACGTCGTCCGGTCCGGCGGCGTCGATGCGTTCGAGAGTGAAGGCTCCGAGGCAGGCTTTCGCGACTCGGCCGGTCAGGCGAACCTCCCCCGTCCCCGCGTCCTCGGAAAGCTGCTCCGCGAGATGGGCGGCGGGGTAGGCCTGCGTCTCGCCGCCGATCAATGCGCGGCCCGCGTCGATACCGATCGCGCAGTCCATGCGGGCGATGTCGAAGGCGGCCAGCGCGGCGGAAAGCGACGGGCTTTCGTCCGGGCGATCCGCGCCGAAGATGCACGACAGGCGATGGCCGGCGCGCCCAGCGATCCGCCCGCCTTCCCGCCGCACGATCCGTTCGATGGCGGCGCAGGCGGCACGGCCGGCGGCTTCAGCATCCTCCGGGTCGCGGTTCCGCAGGGCGGCCAGCAGGCGGTCTGACACGACATGCATGACCGCGAGATGGCGGAGATGGGGAATGTCGGCTTCGGCGTCGGAGCCGTCCGGCGCGACCGGGGTCACGGCCGGGGCGGGGATGTGCCGGGCCTCGGACACCGCGGTGGGGTGCGCACGGATCTCGTGGAACAGCGCGGTCGTTGCGGGTTCGACGGGGACCGAAAGATCGGCCAGGATACGTCGGCTCGCGTCGTGGAACAGATCCAGCGCGGCGTTTCTCCGGCCCTGCCGCCAGAGCGCGGTCATCAGCATCCGAAGCGCGCCTTCGTCGTAGCCGTCCAGAAGGAGGTGCCGCCGGGCGAGGGTTTCAAGCTCGGTGAACCGCCGAGCCTCCAGCGCGCTTGCCTCGGCCGTTTCCAGCCAGTGAATCAGCCGGGCGCGAAGCTCCGACCGCGCGCCGTCCAGCCGCTCCTCGATCTCGGCCTCGAAGCCGTTCATGCCTTCGAGCGGCGTGCCTGATGGAAGACCGTCCGCAGCCGCGCCGGTATCCAGCACGTCGATGTCCCGCTCCAGCCGATCTCGGCGGAGCCTGATCCAGCCGGAAGTGACTTCCAGCGCGTCCGAAGGTTCCAGCGCCGTCCTGAGACGAAAGATCGCTTGTCGGAGCGACGCCCGGGCCTGCGCGTCCGGCTGCCCCGGCCATATCAGTCCCGCCAGCGTCGACCGGCTCAGCGCCACGCCGGGTTCCAGAGACATGAGCGCGAGGATGAGTTCGACCTTTCGCGTCGGCATCCGGACCGGCACACCTTCGAGGCGCACCTCGAAATGACCGAAGAGGTTGATCGAGATCCCGTGTTTCATGGCTTCAACGAATGGCGTGCGTAACGAATCCGGCGATGCGCGCCATTTTGAGCCGCGCACGGCCGGGGGGTAAACGCCCTTCACCCGGTTCCGGCGCGATTTAACGGCGTTGTAACGGCTGACCACCGCGGGGGGAAACGGCGAGCGAACATAGGGGAGGTGTCAAATCGAAAGGCACACTCCATGTTCAAGCAATCTTCCCGATCACGCCGAAACCGACGCGCGTCCGGCGTCCAGCTGCAACCCCGCCTCTATCACGATATCGGTCTGCCGTTTCCCGATGGCCGGTCTTCCACTTTCCTCGAGCAATTTCGGGGGTGGGTCTGATGCGCGCGCTTCATCGAAATCGCCTGCCGCAGATCGACGGCACGCAGTTCCTGACGGATTCCGGGCTGGAGACCACCCTGATCTTCCTGGAGGGCATCGACCTGCCGAGCTTCGCGTCCTACCCGCTGCTCGACAGCGCCGAGGGCCGGCAGACCCTCAGGACCTACTTCGAGCGGCACCTCGCCATCGCGGCGGATCATGGCCTCGGCTTCATCCTGGAATCGCCCACCTGGCGGGCGAGCCGTGACTGGGGCCGCGATCTCGGACACGCGCCGTCGGACCTCGCCCGCCTCAACCGGCGCGCGATCGAGTTGCTGGCCGAGGTGCGGCGCGAGGCGTCGGCGGTTTCGCCCATCGTCATCTCGGGCAACGTCGGGCCGCGCGGGGACGGCTACCAGCCTGACACCGCAATGTCCGCCGACGAGGCGGAGGCGTTCCACGCCGAGCAGGTCGGCTGGTTCGTGGAGACCGAGGCCGACATGGTCAGCGCCTTCACGATCTCGACGGTCAACGAGGGCGTCGGCTTCGTGCGCGCGGCGACAGAGGCGGGTATGCCGGCAGTCCTGTCCTACACCACGGAAACGGATGGCAGGCTGCCCGACGGCACGCCGCTCGGCGAGGCGCTGGAACGCACCGACATGCTGACCGGCGGCGCGGCGGCCTACTACATGGTCAATTGCGCGCATCCCGATCACTTCCGGGCGGCGCTCGAATCCGACGCGGGGTGGCTGAATCGCATCTGGGGCGTTCGCGCGAATGCCTCGCGGCTCAGCCACGCGGAACTCGATGAGGCGGAGGAGCTCGACCCCGGCAACCCGGCTGAACTGGGGCAGGACTACGCCCGGCTCAAGCGGATGCTGCCGAACCTCCGCGTCTACGGCGGGTGCTGCGGCACCGATCATCGCCATATCGAGGCGATGGCCGACTGCTGCTTCCAGGCGCACGCTGCCTGAACGGAAGACGACCCGGCGCAGGCCGGGTCGTCACCTTTTGAGCGAGCTCGATGCTCCTGGATCGCTACGTCCATTCCTGCCGTGCTCACGGCGCGACACCACCTTTCCCGCCACGGGCCCAGACAGTGGCGGCTAGCGATAGTCCCGCGAGAACGGCCGCGAGCAGGAAGGTCGTTCCGATCCCTGCCGTGCCCGCGCCGCGGAGTCCGAACGTCTCGGCCAGCCACGGCCCGGCGGCATAGACCGACGCCATCACCGACGCGCCGCAGATGAGCCCGAGATTGCGGGACAGGCCGAGCAGGGCGGAGATCGTACCCCGCTGACCCCCGGCCGCGCCTCGCATGACGGCGGTCAGGTTGGCCGCCTGGAACGACGCGTAACCCGCGGTCAGCACAACGATGCCGGCTAGGTAGCCCCCGACCCCCGACATCGCCGGCAGAGCGGCCAGCATGAGCGCCCCGGCCATGACGGCCAGAAGACCGGCAATCGTGACGGGAAAAGACCCCGCCCGATCCACGAGCCGACCCGCCGGAAGGCCCGTCGCGGCGGCGACCAGCGGCCCGACCGACATGACCATCCCGGTCCGAACCGGGTCGAGCCCGTGGACTTCGCCCAGGTAGAACGGCCCGACGACGAGCGTCGCCATGACCACCGCGGAGACCATCAGGAGCGACACCAACCCTGCCGCGAGCCCGCGTTCGCGCAGGAGGTCGAGCCTCACGAGCGGCGCCGCCGCGCGCGTCTCGGTCAGCACGAACGCCCCGAAGCCAAGTGCGGATGCAATGCCGAGACCGATCAGGGTTCGTCCGGACATATGGCCGCCTAGGGTGACAGCCGCCGAGAACGCGGCGAGGGACACCGCCAGCAGCAGAACGCCGGGAAGTTCGAAGCCGGGTCGCGGTGCCGGGGACCGCACCTCCGCCGGCGCGAACGCGACGATCGCCAGGACGGCCAGGACGCCGAGACCCGCGAGCAGGGCGAACACCGATGGCCAGCCGGACGCCGCGATCAGTGCGCCGCCCACGGCCGGGCCGAGCGCCGTTCCGACCGCGGACACGGTCCCGAGCAGTCCCATCGCCCGGCCGGTCCGCCCCTTCGGCACGGCGTCACCGACCATCGCGACGGCAAGGCTCATCATCACCGCGCCGCCGGCCCCCTGCACGGCCCGCGCGGCGATCAGCATCGGCAGGCCGAGCGAGACGGCGCAAACGGCAGACGCGACGGAGAAGAGCACGACGCCGGACACGAGCAAGCGGCGGCGGCCGACGAGATCGCCCAGCCGGCCCGCGCCGACGATCAGGCTCGTGACCGCGAGGAGATAGGCGATCACCACCCATTGCGCCGCCGGCATGTTCGCGCCGAACGAAGCCGCAAGCGTAGGGAGGGCGACGTTGGTGATGCTGGTCCCGAGCGAGGGAAGCAGCATCACAAGCGAGAGCGCGGCGAGCCGGGGTCCGTAACGCCCCGCGCCCACGAGAACGGTGTCGGTCATCATCGCACCTCGCCCGCGGGCGCCCGGACGATCATCCCGACGAGCCGCCGCGCGAACGGGGCGACGACGAGGACGGTCGGGAAGGCGATGAACCAGGACGGAAGCCAGGCGGCGAGCCAGAGGCTCGGAAAGTCCTCGGCAAGTCCTGCCGTTCGAAGGGTCGCGATGCCGGACACGATGAGCGACATCAGGGCCGAGAGGACGAAGCCGAACAGGATGGGGGCGTAACGGGGTGACATCTTGGGTCTCCTTTGGGTGTCTGGAGGAGAGCTAGACGGCAGATGACCATTGCGGAACGCGCAGCGGAGGCATCTTGTAGTTGCATCCGACGCCATGTTCCGAGGGTGGAAATGCCCGACCTGAATCTTCTGGTGACGCTCGATGTCCTCCTGTCGGAGGGCAGCGTCGCGGGGGCTGCGCGACGATTGCGGCTCAGTCCCTCCGCCATGAGCCGGGCGCTGGCGCGGCTGCGGGACGTGACGGGCGACCCGCTGCTGGTGCGGGCCGGGCGCGGTCTCGTGCCGACGCCGCGGGCGCTCGAACTCCGCGCGCAGGTTGGTCCAATCGTGGAAAGTGCGCAGGCGATCCTCCGCCCGGCGGAGGCGCTCGACCTGGGCCGCCTGTCACGCCGGTTCGTCCTGCGATCCAGCGAAGGCTTCGCCGAGACCTTCGGGCCGAAACTCCTCTCCGTGATCGCGGACCAGGCGCCCGGTGTGACGCTCCGGTTCCTGACCAAGCCCGACAAGGAAAGCAGCCCCTTGCGCGAAGGCGCGGTCGACCTGGAGACCGGCGTGATCGACGAAGCGACCGCGCCGGAACTGCGCGCCGTCCCCTTGTTCCGCGACCGCTGGATCGGGGTGGTCCGCGCCGGTCACCCGTTGTCGGCAGGCCCCGTGACAGCCGAGAGTTTCGCCGAAGCGGGTCACGTTCAGGTGCAGCGTCGCGGCCTGCACAGCAGCGAGATCGACGACGCTGCGGGCAGGGCGGGGTTGGAGCGCCGGATCTCGGCCGAAGTCAGCGGCTTCGCGACGGCACTGGCACTGGTGCGGGAAACCGACCTGGTCGCGACGGTTCCGGAGCGTCACACAATCGGCCTCCGCAACGGTCTGCACGCCTTCGACCTGCCGTTCGAGACCGCGCCCTTCACCGTCTCGATGCTCTGGCACCCACGCATGGACGGAGACGCCGCGCACCGCTGGCTCCGCCGCCAGGTCCGCGGCATCTGCGCGACGGAATGGGAGGCGCGACCACTCCCCCGGAGAAGGCAGTCGCACCACGCATGCCAGAGGAGCTCAGCTCAGCCCGGGACTTCGTGAAGGAAGGGGAAGTGCGTGGCTGTGCCGGCAGTTCCCGGGCATCCGGTCTGCAAATTCCCTGATACCAGGAAATCTACAGGGAATTGGTGCGGATCCAGGGGCCAGGGGAGAGATTTCGCAGTCAAACCCGGAGCGATTCCAATGGCTTGGCGGGCGAATTCCCTACTCGGCGGAACAGGGAATTTTTCCCGCATAACAGGGAACTGGATTTCCCTGTTCCGGTCCGAGCGGACCCTATTCCGCCACGTAGGCGACAACGGAGGCGGCCCGTCGAGGCGAATACCGATGACCTGTTGCGGTGCCTGTCGAGGATGAAGCTGCGGGTCGTGCTGGTCGTCCGACGTTAGGCGAATCCAGCATCCAGTCTATGCTCTGCCTCGTGCAGTGCGTCCCCGGTCTGTCCCTCGAAGGAACCGAAGCCTTCTATCTCGCGAACCGAACGGCTTGCCGCGCCTCACGGGACGAGGCGAGAGCGCGGGATTGGCTGGTGAGGCGTGCTTCACTGGAAACCGGCTAGGGGTTTCGTCCTAGGATCAGGGCCTCGTAGAACGGGGCGGCTCCGTCTTGGGCGAACTCGACGGACTCGAACCCTAACACGCGTTCGCGAAGTGGGTTCAGCCTAGTAGCATGGTTTCGGCCGAACACCATCGTGGTCTTCCTTTCCATGTCGTCCCACGTAGCCGGGGCAAACCTCGTCCCGCTCAACGCGTCAACCCGGGCAACTTGTTCGCTGCCGTCATTGAATGTGATCCGAACGACGGCCCGGTTCCGGCTGCCGGTGCGCTCGACCGGGTCGAGCGCCGCGTCGTGCACGAGCGCGACGCGCGACATCAATCCTGTGCCCCGGGAGTGGTTCAGGCGTATCTGATCGTGTGAATTCTCGAACGTGAGTCCGCCATCCTCTATCATCGCAGCGAGAATGTACTGAAGGCAGATCGCCGGCATGTCCCGGTCGTCCACCACGAACGCCTTTTGAGACGGCAGGTGACAGGTCACCGAGGCAATCTTCGATGGGTCGATGGGACTTTGGGCGAGGAGTTGGCCCATCGCTTGCGCTGCGGCTTGGATCGGCAGTCCCACCGGGTAGAGCTTTATGTCAGCTGCAAAGACGCCACCTGCTGGGTCCTCGAGCAGGCCGGGCAAGGCGGCGGGGTTGCTGCGGCCCTCGTAGGAGTCGAACAGATTCACCGACCGGTCGAGAATATCCACGACCCCGGTGAACCCGAGCCGCGCTAGGGTCGCGGCCTGCACCCCCTGGGCGGCGGGCAGCCCGCCGAAGACATAGGCCTTCTCCACGTGGTGGCTGTCTCGGTAGAGCGAATTGATGCCCGACGATTGCTGCGCCGCATAGGACAGCGCGTAGCGCATCCGAGTCTCGTCGAGCCCCATCAGCACACCCGCCGCGGCGACGGCGCCCATCACCTGTCCGGCGTTGTGGCTGGTGCGGCTGCAATGCATCCGCTCGTGCGGCTCGGCCCAGATCGCGAGCGGGAAGGCAATGCCGACCTGGTAGCCGGTCAGAATGGCGTTGAGCACCTCTCGGCCGGTCGCGCCGGCAGGGCCGGCAACTGCGAGCGCGGCGGGAATGATCGACGCGCCCGGATGCATGCGGGCCAGTTCGCTCGTGTCGTCGGTCTCGTCGGCATGGGCGAGGGTCCCGTTGACCATCGCCGCGACTTCGGGCGGCAGGGTCGCGTCGGTCCCGAGGACGCGGCCGCCGGGCCGGTCTGTGGTCCCGTACTCCTCGACATAGGTCGCGGCGTGCTTTCCGGCGGGCAGGTCATGGCCGCTGACGATGGCGAGCAGCGTGTCGTAGAGATGGACGCGGATCTTCTCCACCGCGTCCGCCGACCAGCTTTCATAGCGCCGCGACAGGATGTACCGCGCGACGTGACCGGTGAGATCGCCGGCGACGTGGCTGCGGGCTTCGTTCGGCTGTTCGATCCGGGTCATGCGCGAACCTCCGTCCAGCCGATGGTGGCGGTCTCGGCCACGCGGGCTTCATCGAACTCGAAGCCGAAGCCGGGCTGTTCGGACAGGACGATATAGCCGCCTTCGAATACCAGGGGCGCATCCAGCAGGTTCTGAAGGTTCACGATCCGGTCGTCGGTGAAGACCTCGACGCGCATCGCGTTCGGCGTGGCGGCCATTAGCGGGGCGTGGAAGTCCTGCCAGGCATGGGTGCAGACCGGCATGTCGCAGGCCGCGGCATGGGCGGCGATGCGGCGCCATTCGGTGACGCCTCCGCAGGCCGCCACGTCGGGTTGCAGTATCTGCGCGGCCTTGCGATCGACGAGATCGCGGAACCGCCACCGCCCGGCCTCCACCTCGCCGCTGGCGATCGGTATCCGCGCCCGCTCGGCCAGGCGCGCATGGGCGTCGATCGCGTCGGGGCTGAACGGTTCCTCGATCCAGAACGGCCGGAACTCCTCGACCGAGGAAAGGAACTGGTCCGCCTCGGCCACGTTGGACCAGGCGTTGTTCGCGTCGAGCATCAGGAGCACGTCCTCGCCGACAACCTCGCGCACGGCGGCGACGCGGCGGCGGTCGTGGGACAGCTCCGCGCGACCGACCTTCATCTTCACGGCGCGGAAGCCGGTATCGAGATAGCCCTGCATTTCCGACTGGAGACGGGCGAACTCGTCGGTGTCGTAGTAGTAGCCGCCGCTGGCATAGGCCGGGACGCGGCCCTCGTGCATCGCGCCGAGGTAGCGCCACAGGGGCAGGCCGGCGGCGCGTGCGTTCCGGTCCCAGAGCGCCATGTCGAGCGCGGAAATCGCCCGGATCACCGAGCCGGCGCGGCCCTGCAACAGCGCCTCGCGATACATCTCGTGCCAGAGCGCCTCGGTGGCGTGGGCGTCGCGCCCGAGCAGCATGCGGGCCAAGAGCCGTTCCGCCGCGCCGAAGGCGATCTCTCCGAGCGCGTTGCCGCAATAGGCCGCCCCGATCCCCGTGACGCCGTCCGAGGTCCGGACCCGGACGAGTAGGTATTGCCGGGACGCCACCGAGCGGGTGGCGAAGACGGCGGGCTGCGCGAGCGGACAATCCGCAAGACACAGGCTGATTTCTCGAATTGCCGACATGAGTCCTCCCTTGGTGGCGCGGCGTGATGTATTCAGATCTCGTCTAACTGTCAATTATTGTCGACACGATGCCGTATCGCCTTCCCTCGGGTCGGCAGGCCGGGTAGGCTCGGCCGGGGGAGATCGAGGACGCATCAGGGAGGCGCGCCATGAAAGCCGAAATCGCCATGGACCTCGGTCCGGTCGAAAACCAGTCGCTGGCCACGCGGGTGCTGGCCGAGCTCGAAACCATGATCCTGAGCGAGGAGCTGGAGCCGGGATCGCGCATCAACGAGAAGGCCATCGCCGAACGCCTGAGCATCAGCCGCAGCCCGGTCCGCGAGGCGCTTCGGCGGCTCGAACAGGCCGGTCTCGTGGAGATCAGGACCAACAAGGGCGTCTTTGTCCGCACGCTCGACCGGAAGCGGGCGACGGAGCTGTGCGACATCCGTTGCGCCTTGTATCGCTTAGCGGGAAGGCTCGCGGCCAGCCATGTTTCCAACGCGCAGATCCACGATCTCAGGGATTACCTGGCGCAGATGGAGGCGACGCTCGACCCGCTGCGCCCAGAGGAATTCTCGCGCCTGAACGACGAGTTTCACCGCAAGCTGATCGAGGCGAGCGGTAGCGAGCGGCTTCGCGACATGCTGGAGGGAATCGAGAAGGAAGTCTTCCTCGCGCGGCACCTGAGCCGGCAGACCCGCGAGCGGGCGGCGTCCGAGTTGAGCCAGTCCACGAGCGAGCATCGCGCCATCGTCGAGGCGATGGCGTCGCGCGATCCCACGCGGCTTGGCGACGCCATGGAATTTCACGCACATCGCGGCAAGGCGCAGGTTCTCCGCTTTTTCGACAAACAAGCCCAATAGGTAGAAAGTTGTCGACATTCGACACGAATCCGCTTACCCCGATTCTCGAGGCCGGCTGAGAGACCGGCGAGGGATACGCATCGGGCCCGCTCCGTCGAACGACGGGCGGGGCTCCGGGCGGCGAAGGATCGGAGGACACCGCATGAAGATCGCCAACATCAAGGCCAGCCTGCACCGGCACGACATCGACCTGCCGGGCATCGGCGACTCCATCGAGACGCGGATGTTCGTGTTCTGCGAGATCGAGTGCGAGGACGGGCAGAAGGGCTTCGGTGTGACCGGGCAGTTCCTGCCATGGGCGATCATCTCGTGCATCGAGGATCACATCGCGCCGGCGATCAAGGGCATGGACCCGGTCCATACCGAGGCGATCCACGCGCTGGTCTGGAACCGCCTGAACAACCGCGCCTATACCGGCATCATTTCGCATGCCCTGTCGGCCATCGACATCGCACTCTGGGACCTGCGCGGGAAGGCCGAGGGCCGCACCGTGGCAGAGCTGGTCGGCGGCTACTCGAACTCGGCGCTGACCTACGCCACCTTCGGCTACCCGTTCTTCGATGCCGACCAGATCGCGGAATACGGCCGCAAGTTCGTCGGCGAGGGGCACAAGATGCTCAAGATGGTCGTCGGCAGCGAGCCCAAGCGGACCTGGCGCGACGATGTCGCCCGCGTCCGCGCCGCGCGCGACGCGATCGGCCCCGACATCCCGCTGATGATCGACGCGAACTGCTGGTTCGCGCCCCATGACGCACGGCTGCTCGCCCAGGCGATCGAGGAATGCAACGTCCACTGGTTCGAGGAGCCGATAAAGGCCAACGACGCCCGTTCGCTCGCCGATCTTCGAAGCCAGGTCCGCGTCCCGATCTCGTCGGGCCAGAACAACGGCCACCGGTTCAGCCACCGCGACCTGATCACCTACCAGGCCGTCGACGTGATCCAGCCGAACGTCCTTTATTGCGGCGGCTACACCGAGGCGGTGAAGGTCGCGCACATGGCCCAGGCCTTCAACCTGACCATGTCGAACGGCGGCGGCTGGCCGATCTTCAACGCCCACCTGCTCTGCGGCATGTCGAACGGCGGCCCGGTCGAATTCCACTACGGAATGTGGCAGACGGGCAAGCGGTTCTTCCACGGCACGCCCGATCCGTCCGAGGGACGGATGGAGCTCTCGTCGAAACCGGGTCTCGGATACGAGCCCAACTACGAGCAACTCGCCGACGCCCGCGTGAATTCGCCCGAGGACATGAACCTCACCGGGCCGCGCGATGCACACGGGTACCTGATCCGCTGACGCGGAGCACCCGACAACCGGACCAACTGACAGGAGGAGGAGTCACTATGTTCGGAACCACCATGAAAAGGGCCTGCTTCGGGCTGGCATTGCCCGCAGCGGCCCTCGGCGGCGCCGCCTGGGCGCAGGATTTCCCGGAGCGCGGCGTCGATGTCGTGCTGCACGCGGGATCGGGGGGCGGCACCGACATCACCACCCGCCAGGTCCTTCCGGGCGCCAGCGAAGCCTTCGGGCAAGGGTTCGAGATCCTGCCCAAGCAGGGCGGCAACGGCATCGTCGCGCTCAGCTACATGGAGACGGTTGAGCCGGACGGCTACACGGTGATGACGCTGACCGCGAGCCACCTCGCCGCCATCGCTCGCGGCGAGACCGAGTTCACCATGGATGACATCACCTGCCTCGCGCGGATGACCGACGACCCGCAATACCTGATGACCGCCGCCGGCCGCTACGAGAGCGCCGAGGCGATGATCGAGGACGTGACCTCGCGTCCGGTGCGGATCGGCGGCGCCGAGATCGGTGGGACCGACCATATCGCGGTGGCCTCCTTCGCACGTCGCCTGGGCGAGGGCTTCGACTATACCTACGTGCCCTTCGACGCCGCGCCGGCCACCGGCGCCGCGCTGGTGAACGGCGATATCGACTTCGCAACCATCAACTACTCAGAGGCCCGCTCGATGATCGACGCGGGACGGATCGAGCCGGTCCTGGTTCTCGCCGCCGACCGGCAGGAGGCGCTTCCTGACGTTCCCACCGCGCGCGAGGTCGGGATCGAGTCGATCTTCTCGTCGCTGCGCGCCATCGCCACCCTGAGCGCGGTGCCCGAGGATCGTCAGGCGCTCCTGTCCGACGCGTTCCTCGCCGGCATGGAGACCGAGGCCTACACCACGTATCTCGCGGATATCGGCCTGCCGCCGAGCACAATCGGCGATGCCGATGCCTGCAACGAGCAGCTGTCGAGCATGTACACCGACACGGCGGATGCGCTCGAAGCCATCGGCTTCATCGAATAGGCACACCGGTCCGGGGGAGGAGACCAAGACATGACGAACGAGGGACCATTGACCGATCCCTCCGAAGGGAACGAGCCGGAGACCCCGGCTCGTTTTCCGATCGGACCGGACTTCCTGATCGCCATCGGCGTTCTGGTGTTCGCGGGGGCGGTCTACTACGTGACCACCACGTTCCACACCGTTCCCCGGGCGCTGGTGCGCGGGATGCAGCCGGCGGTGTATCCCCGGTTCCTGGTCGGGGCGATGGTGGTGCTCGCCCTGATTCTGGCCTTCGCGGCCTGGCGCCGCCGCGGCACCGACACCTGGCAGCCCGCGCCGCCGATCCTGACGCTCTATACCGCGATCGCGCTCGTGGCGACGGTGGCGCTTCTGCCGACGCTCGGTCTCCTTCCGGTTCTGGTGCTCTTCTGCGCCGTGCTGCCGGTGCTCTGGGGCCAGCGCAACCCGATCGCCATCGGTGCCTTCGCGGTGATCTTCCCGCTCATCGTCTACGGCCTGTTCGGCGGATTGCTCGGCGTGCGCTTTCCCGCCGGCATCCTGTCCGGGATCCTCTGAGGCATCATCATGGACAACATTCTGCTCGGCCTTCAGGTCATGACCCAACCCGCCGCGATCATCGCGGTCGTCGTCGGAACCCTGATCGGCGTCGCCATCGGCTCGCTTCCGGGGCTCAGTGCGACCATGGCGGTCGCCCTCCTGCTGCCCTTCACCGCGTCGATGGAGCTTGTCCCCGCCATCGGGATGCTTGCAGCACTCTATTGCGCGGCGACCTATGGGGGGTCGATCACCGCGATCCTCATCAACTCTCCTGGCACGCCCGCCGCGACCGCCACCGCGCTCGACGGCTACCCGATGGCGCAGAAGGGGGAAGCCGGCCGCGCGCTCGGCATCGCGACGGTGGCCAGCACCATCGGCGGCATCCTGAGCCTCTTCGTGCTGCTGCTCGCGGCGCCGGCGCTTGCGGAACTCGCCTACGACTTCGGCCCGCCCGAATACTTCGGCCTCGCGCTCTTCGGGCTGTCCATGTTGTCGGCGATCAGCGGCAAGTCCACGGTGAAGAACCTGCTCGGCGGTGTGCTCGGCCTCCTTATAGCCACGGTCGGCTCGGACTTCACGACCGGTGTTCAGCGCTTCACCTTCGGTTCCCATCACCTGCTCGACGGGATTGACTTCATCCCGGTGATGATCGGCCTCTTCAGCATCTCCGAGTTGCTGGTGCAGTGCTCCAACGCATTCCAGAAGCGCTTCATCATCGCCTCCGACGCCGCGCGGCTGCCTAGCCGGGACGACTTCCGGCGGGTGTGGAAGACCATCCTCCGCGGCACAGGGATCGGCACTTTGATCGGGGTTCTTCCGGCCGAGGGCGGGACCGTGGGATCGCTCATCGCCTATTCGCAGGAACGGCGGTTCAGCAAGCGGCCCGAGGACTTCGGAACCGGCGTGATAGAAGGCGTCGCGGCGCCGGAATCGGCCAACAACGCGGCGACCGGCGGGGCGATGGTACCGACCCTGGCGCTCGGCATTCCCGGCAGTTCGACCACGGCGGTCATGATCGGCGCGCTGATGCTGCACGGCCTGCGACCCGGCCCGATCCTGTTCATCGAGCAGCCGACGTTCCTCTACTCGATCTTCGGGGCGATGCTGCTCGCAAACATCCTGTTCTTCGGCATCGGCCTGCTCGGGGCGAAGGTTTTCGCACGGATCACGCTGATCCCGGTCGGGTTCCTTTGGACCTCGGTCTTCGTGTTCTCTGTGGTCGGCGCCTATTCGCTGGAACAGGGCATGACCGATGTCTGGATCATGCTGATCGCCGGGTTCTTGGGCTTTCTGCTGCGGCGATGGGGCTTCTCGCCCGCGCCGATCATCATGGGGCTCGTTCTGGGCGAGATCGTGGAGAACAGCCTGAAGCAGTCGCTCCTGATCTTCGGCGGCGACTGGTTCGGGTTCTTCGGACGGCCGATCTTCGTTCTGTTTTTCGTCATGACGTGTCTCGGGCTCTTCGGTCCGCTGATCGGAAAGCTGTTCCGGATGGGCCGTCGCGCCCCGAACTTGGAAGCGAAGGCGGGAAGCGGATCGGGAACCGAATGATCCTTCGGCGGCGCGCTCCGGCGCCCGCCGGACGTACCCGAATGCGGCCGGTATCGCCGATCCCGTCAAGGGACCGGCGGAGGAGCCGAGAAAGAACGAGGAGAGAAAGATGGATTTGGGACTGACCGGCCGAACCGCCCTGGTGCTTGGTGGCGGAGGCGGGCTCGGCGGCGCGATCGCGCGGGGGCTCGGGGCCGAAGGCGCATCCGTCGCTGTGGCCGATCTGAACGAGGACGCGGCGTCCGGGGTCGCAGACGCGATCACCGCGGCCGGCGGAAAGGCGGTGTCGCTTCAATGGGACCTCGCGGACATTGATGCGGTCGATGCGAAGGTGGCCTCGGTCGAAAGCGCGCTCGGGCCGGTCGACGTGCTGATCGCGATCACTGGCGGCCCGCCGCCCGGCGGGGCCGCGGGCCAGTTGCCGGAAACCTGGCGCAAGTTCTTCGATTCCATGATCGTCTCGGTGATGACCATCGCCGACCGGGTCCTTCCTGGGATGCGCGATCGCGGATGGGGCCGGATCGTGACCTCAACCTCGTCGGGCGTGGTCGCACCGATCCCGAACCTAGGGATCTCCAACGCCCTCCGCATGTCGCTCGTCGGCTGGTCGAAGACCTTGGCCGCCGAAGTTGGTAAGGATGGCGTTACCTGCAATATCGTCATGCCCGGCCGGATCGCGACCGGGCGGATCACCTTCCTCGACGAAAAGAAGGCCGAACGCGAGGGCCGCAGCGTAGAGGAGGTGCGGGCCGAAAGCCTCGCCATGATCCCGATGGGGCGCTACGGAGATCCGAAGGAATACGCTGACATGGTGAGCTTCCTCGCTTCCGACCGCGCGGGCTACATCACCGGGTCGCAAATCCGCATCGACGGCGGATACATCCCGAATATCTGAAAACGGAGACCGAAGCTGATGTCCGAAACCGAGACCGCCGCCCTCGACGCCGCCGCGAT